>NZ_JBVJLC010000032.1:0-1374 GCF_055584925.1 Streptomyces sp. NPDC087906 | reverse complement strand
GTACGTGTACCCGGCCGCCGTGCCGGAGGTGACGGACGCGGAATGGGCGGACCTGGTGGCGAAGGGCGGGTGGCGCACCCTGCGGCACACCCAGGTCGGTGTGCTCGGGGTGGACGGGCTCCACATGCCCAACCACCGGCTGGTGGAGCTCACCGCGCTGCCCGCCACCGTGGACGACGTCCCGGCGCTGATGGAGGCGTACGGGCTGAAGTCGCTGTGGCTGCACAAGGACGTGCTGCCCAAGCTCGGGCTGCCCGCCTACGACCAGGCGAAGCCGGGCGGCCCGCAGGGCGCCCAGCTCTGCGAGTGGGGCACCCCCGGACCGGTGCTGGCCAAGATGGTGCCGGAGTCCGGGGTGTCCTGCTGGATGACGCTGACCACGCAGGCCGGGGAGCGGCTGACCGTGGCGATCCCGGCCTACGAGGACCGGTTCGACAAGGTCGGGCTGGTCGGGCGCGGCGGCTTCGGCGGCGCGGAGGACGCGGCCACGCTACTGGACGCGCTGATGGTCTACCTGCTGTCCACCCGTCACGGGCGGGACAAGCGGGACGTGATCCCGTACTACCTCAACCCGAACAAGACGGCCGAGGACTACGCCGGGGGCGTGGAGCGCGACGACGTGGTGTGCGAGGCGATCCGGGCCGGGCAGGTCCCGCCGGTGAAGCACCACGTGATGGTGCGCCCCCAGTGGAGCCGCCCGATCACCGAGGAGGAGCAGCAGGCCGGGTACCTGCACAAGTTCGACCGGGTCGCGGCCTACCTCGCGGCGTACAGCAGCGTGGTGCTCGGGGTCGGCGAACCGGTGCACGCCGAGACCCCGATCGCCTACGACAAGGCGTGCGCGGGCATGTGGCGGGTCGCCAGCATCCCGGGCACCGGGGACGAGCGGCTGCCGGAGCTGCGGTTCACCGAGGAGCCCGAGGGCGGGTTCTGGCTCTTCGGGCCGGACGTGGACCTGCTGATCGAGCTGTACCCGGCGTGGGTGCCAGACGTGGTGGAGGCGTACTACTGGCCGAACTCCAAGCGGGCGCTGGAGGGCATGTACCGGCGGATGCACCGCAGCCGGGCGTACATCGTGGAGGCTCACGCGGCGGGCCGCCCGGGCGCGCGGTGGGCCTGTACGAGAAGGACGTCTTCTACCGCCCGGACTGGGCGCAGCTGATCCTGTCGCTGGCCATGGCCAACACCTACCGGGCGCTGGTGAAGTACGCGAAGGCCGGCCGCTACCCGCTGAGCCTGTACGTGGACGCCGCGACCTACACCAGCGACAGCCCCGACCCGGCCATCGCCAAGCCCGAGCCGATGGTGCTGGGCACCAGCGGCGGCACCTGGACCAGTGAGGCGGTCGCCGCGATGGCCGACCTGCGCGAGCGG
>NZ_JBVJLC010000031.1:823-1449 GCF_055584925.1 Streptomyces sp. NPDC087906 | reverse complement strand
CCGGGCGTTCCCGGACCGCACCTCATCGCGCAGGCCGGCCACGGTGCTCTCCAAGGTGTCCAGGCGGGTGCTGTTCCCGCCGACCTCCAGGCGGAGGTGAAGGACGTCGGACTTGATGACCGTGAGCGCGTCGTTCGTCTGCTGGGCGTGCTGCTCGTACCGGCGGGTGAGCGCGGCGATCTCGTTCTGAGTGATCGGGTCCTCAGGCACTGCGGGGCTCCTTCTGCGACGGGCGCTTCGCGCGGATCTCCAGTCCTGCCGCGCTCAGCCACGCGGTCAGGGTGTTCGGTGCAATGCGGGCCAGCTCCCGGATGCGGGAGCGTTGGGCGCCTGTGCGCGCTGCCTCTACTGCTGCGTCTCGGAGCGGCTCAGTGAGGGCTTCCGCTTGGGCGAGGAGATCGGCACGCTCGGCGCCGATCTCTGCGACCCGTCGCAGGGCAGCAGCCTGCCGCTCTTCCGGGATGTCAACCATGGTCAGAGCATACACGCGGGGGTAGCCGAATCCACTGCTTGTATCCATTGCGATTCCGTGCCATAGTCGAACCACTCCGGAAACGGAGCGGCCCCGAGCCGGTGTCTCACCACCAGCTCAGGGCCTTGACCACCCGCTCTGACGACACAGAGGA
>NZ_JBVJLC010000031.1:266-813 GCF_055584925.1 Streptomyces sp. NPDC087906 | reverse complement strand
CCCACGCCGCTGGACCAGCGGCTCTCCACCATCGGTGCCCAGCTCACCGAGCTGTGGGAGAGCCGGACGCAGGTCCACCTGACCTCGTTCGGCTTCCTGCACGCCGAGCCGCCCGCCGGTCAGCACCTGGTCGTGGACCTGCGCGACCACTTCCGCGACCCGCACGTCCGCCCCGAGCTGCGGGAGATGACCGGCCGCGACGGCATGGTGGTCAGCACCGTGCTCGGCACCCCCGGCATCCAGGAGACGCTGCGCGGCATCGAGCGCTGCGTGCTCGGCTTCCTGGCCGGCCCCGGCCACCCGGGAGCCCCGGTCCGCGTCGCCTTCGGGTGCGCCGGAGGCCGGCACCGCTCGGTCGTCGCCGCCGACATGACCGCCCGGTACCTCGAACTGCGCGGCGTCATCAGCGAGGTCAACCACCTGGACATCGAGCGTCCGGTGGTGACCCGATGAACCCGAACATCCGCAAGCGCACCGCCCGGGCCTGGCTGGCCGCTCCCGCGCTGGCCTCCACCCTGTTCAGCGCCGTGCTCACCGTGGCCGTGGT
>NZ_JBVJLC010000031.1:0-256 GCF_055584925.1 Streptomyces sp. NPDC087906 | reverse complement strand
CTGTGGCTCGGCAGCGTGATGCCCGTGCTGCTGGCCGTGGTGATCGGCCTTGGCTTCGACGGTGCCTGGTTGAGCGCGCTGGCCTACGAGCGTCGGTTGGCCAGCCAGGGGGATCACGACCGCCGCGTCACCGCGCTGGGCTGGCTGTTCGGTCTGGCCGCTACCGGGGTCCTGGTGGCCCATGCCTTGACCACCGCCAACCCCGCCGGGTGGCTCGCGGTCGCCTGGCTCCCGCTCGCGGCGAAATCGTTGTGGT
>NZ_JBVJLC010000030.1:0-1585 GCF_055584925.1 Streptomyces sp. NPDC087906 | reverse complement strand
TCAGAGGCGATGAAAGACGTGGTAGCCTGCGAAAAGCTTCGGGGAGTCGGCAAACAGACTTTGATCCGGAGATCTCTGAATGGGGAAACCCACCTGGCATAAGCCGGGTATCTTGTACTGAATACATAGGTGCAAGAGGCGAACCAGGGGAACTGAAACATCTAAGTACCCTGAGGAAAAGAAATCAACCGAGATTCCCTTAGTAGTGGCGAGCGAACGGGGACTAGCCCTTAAGTGGCTTTGAGATTAGCGGAACGCTCTGGAAAGTGCGGCCATAGTGGGTGATAGCCCTGTACGCGAAAATCTCTTAGTCATGAAATCGAGTAGGACGGAGCACGAGAAACTTTGTCTGAATATGGGGGGACCATCCTCCAAGGCTAAATACTACTGACTGACCGATAGTGAACTAGTACCGTGAGGGAAAGGCGAAAAGAACCCCGGAGAGGGGAGTGAAATAGATCCTGAAACCGTATGCGTACAAGCAGTGGGAGCAGACTTTGTTCTGTGACTGCGTACCTTTTGTATAATGGGTCAGCGACTTATTTTCAGTGGCGAGCTTAACCGAATAGGGGAGGCGTAGCGAAAGCGAGTCTTAATAGGGCGTCTAGTCGCTGGGAATAGACCCGAAACCGGGCGATCTATCCATGGGCAGGTTGAAGGTTGGGTAACACTAACTGGAGGACCGAACCGACTACCGTTGAAAAGTTAGCGGATGACCTGTGGATCGGAGTGAAAGGCTAATCAAGCTCGGAGATAGCTGGTTCTCCTCGAAAGCTATTTAGGTAGCGCCTCATGTATCACTGTAGGGGGTAGAGCACTGTTTCGGCTAGGGGGTCATCCCGACTTACCAAACCGATGCAAACTCCGAATACCTACAAGTGCCGAGCATGGGAGACACACGGCGGGTGCTAACGTCCGTCGTGAAAAGGGAAACAACCCAGACCGTCAGCTAAGGTCCCAAAGTTATGGTTAAGTGGGAAACGATGTGGGAAGGCTTAGACAGCTAGGAGGTTGGCTTAGAAGCAGCCACCCTTTAAAGAAAGCGTAATAGCTCACTAGTCGAGTCGGCCTGCGCGGAAGATGTAACGGGGCTCAAACCATACACCGAAGCTACGGGTATCACGTAAGTGATGCGGTAGAGGAGCGTTCTGTAAGCCTGTGAAGGTGAGTTGAGAAGCTTGCTGGAGGTATCAGAAGTGCGAATGCTGACATGAGTAACGACAATGGGTGTGAAAAACACCCACGCCGAAAGACCAAGGTTTCCTGCGCAACGTTAATCGACGCAGGGTTAGTCGGTCCCTAAGGCGAGGCTGAAAAGCGTAGTCGATGGAAAACAGGTTAATATTCCTGTACTTCTGGTTATTGCGATGGAGGGACGGAGAAGGCTAGGCCAGCTTGGCGTTGGTTGTCCAAGTTTAAGGTGGTAGGCTGAGATCTTAGGTAAATCCGGGATCTTAAGGCCGAGAGCTGATGACGAGTTAACTTTTAGTTAACGAAGTGGTTGATGCCATGCTTCCAAGAAAAGCTTCTAAGCTTCAGGTAACCAGGAACCGTACCCCAAACCGACACAGGTGGTTGGGTAGAG
>NZ_JBVJLC010000029.1:0-1660 GCF_055584925.1 Streptomyces sp. NPDC087906 | reverse complement strand
AATGACACGACTTCGGCGGTACGCTTGAGCCCCGCTACATTGTCGGCGCGGAATCACTTGACCAGTGAGCTATTACGCACTCTTTCAAGGGTGGCTGCTTCTAAGCCAACCTCCTGGTTGTCTCTGCGACTCCACATCCTTTCCCACTTAGCGTACGCTTAGGGGCCTTAGTCGATGCTCTGGGCTGTTTCCCTCTCGACCATGGAGCTTATCCCCCACAGTCTCACTGCCGCGCTCTCACTTACCGGCATTCGGAGTTTGGCTAAGGTCAGTAACCCGGTAGGGCCCATCGCCTATCCAGTGCTCTACCTCCGGCAAGAAACACACGACGCTGCACCTAAATGCATTTCGGGGAGAACCAGCTATCACGGAGTTTGATTGGCCTTTCACCCCTAACCACAGGTCATCCCCCAGGTTTTCAACCCTGGTGGGTTCGGTCCTCCACGACCTCTTACAGCCGCTTCAACCTGCCCATGGCTAGATCACTCCGCTTCGGGTCTTGAGCGCGCTACTATGTCGCCCTGTTCGGACTCGCTTTCGCTACGGCTTCCCCACACGGGTTAACCTCGCAACACACCGCAAACTCGCAGGCTCATTCTTCAAAAGGCACGCAGTCACGACGCACCGAGTAAACTCGATGCGCGACGCTCCCACGGCTTGTAGGCACACGGTTTCAGGTACTATTTCACTCCGCTCCCGCGGTACTTTTCACCATTCCCTCACGGTACTATCCGCTATCGGTCACCAGGGAATATTTAGGCTTAGCGGGTGGTCCCGCCAGATTCACACGGGATTTCTCGGGCCCCGTGCTACTTGGGTGGTTCTTAAACGAGCCGTACAGATTTCAGCTACGGGGGTCTTACCCTCTACGCCGGACCTTTCGCATGTCCTTCGCCTACCCATACGGTTTCTGACTCGTCGACCGGCCGGCAGACCGATCAAAAGAACTCCCACAACCCCGTACGCGCAACCCCTGCCGGGTATCACACACATACGGTTTGGCCTCATCCGGTTTCGCTCGCCACTACTCCCGGAATCACGGTTGTTTTCTCTTCCTGAGGGTACTGAGATGTTTCACTTCCCCTCGTTCCCTCCACACTGCCTATGTGTTCAGCAGCGGGTGACAGCCCATGACGACTGCCGGGTTTCCCCATTCGGACACCCCCGGATCAAAGCTCGGTTGACAGCTCCCCGGGGCCTATCGCGGCCTCCCACGTCCTTCATCGGTTCCTGGTACCAAGGCATCCACCGTGCGCCCTTAAAAACTTGGCCACAGATGCTCGCGTCCACTGTGCAGTTCTCAAACAACGACCAGCCACCCGTCACACACCAATAAAGGTGCTGTACCGGGGCCGGCATCAGAGGAACAGACCATAAGTCCGTACCCTCAGATACCCAACAGTGTGCCCGACCCGACCCATCCGGATTCACGTTCCACGCTCCGAGGAGCAGTACTAATAAATCCCGACCGGTCGTGCCGAATAGTCAACGTTCCACCCATGAGCAACCAGCACCGGACGTACGCCGATGTACTGGCCTCTGACCAGGCAGAACCTGGTAAGAAGTGCTCCTTAGAAAGGAGGTGATCCAGCCGCACCTTCCGGTACGGCTACCTTGTTACGACTTCGTCCCAATCGCCAGTCCCACCTTCGACAGCTCC
>NZ_JBVJLC010000027.1:0-1835 GCF_055584925.1 Streptomyces sp. NPDC087906 | reverse complement strand
CCGGGACAAGGGCGCGATGGACGACGTGACCCGGGAGGCAGTCCAGGCGTACTACCGGCTCCAGAAGGCGCTGGGTGCCGTGGTGAGCGACCCGGCCGAGCGACTGCGGGCCACCGACCACACGCCCGCGCTCCAGGCGCTGGCGTGGGAGGCCAACGCCGCGATGAAGAAGGCCGGCCTTCTGGACGTCCCGCCGGAGCGCGTGTTCGCGCTGGTCCGCCAGATCCACCCCGACTTCGAGACGAAGGGCTGACCGATGACCGACACCGTGGACATGGAGATGTACGAGGGGCACCCGGGCCCGGGACAGGCGTACGCGGATGCCCCGGGCCTCGATGAGGAGGGCCAGGCGCTCGCGCAGGCAGCTGCCGAACTCGGCCCGGCCCGCCCGGCCTGGCTGGCACCCCCCGCGCCGAGCGAGCGCCGGGAGGTGCTGCTGCGTCAGGCCGCACTGGCTGACCGCCTGGCGCTGGCCGCGCCGCACGACATGCTCGCCGGGCGGACGGCCGCGCACACCGGGTTCCTGCTGCTCAAGTTCGACCTGTCCCACCCGGACGAGTGGGACGGAGGAGAGGGGCCCAGCAGCCCGCTGTGGGACGGGGAGGGCGGCACCCGGGCCTACACCCGCTCCCAGTACGCCCAGTGGCACCTGGCGTGGTTCGAGCCGGACGCCGGACCCACCGGCGAGCCGTGCTCGGGGTCGGTGGAGTGCCCGTGCGAGTGGCACGACTGGAACCGGCCGGTTTGAAACCCGTGGCCACCTGTCCGAGGTGGCGCGCACACTGATCGTTACTCCGCTGATCACGGATCAAGAAGGGGGGCCCGGCAGGCCGTAGGAGGGCCTGCCGGGCGGCGCTCCCCGGCTGCAAGAGAGGAGAGCACGTGGACAGCATCGCAGTCACCAGAGCGGCCCACAGGGCCGTATCCAGCCTCGCTCAGGCGTCGCCGTCACCCACGTCCACCCACCCCGCAACGACGACCCCCCACCCCAGCGGAACAGGCGCCGGCGTGGCGAACTGGATCGGCCACGTGCTGACCTGGGCGGGCCAGAAGTCCGGGCTCGGCGTCCTGGGCGTGGTCGTGGTGCTGGGCGGGCTGGCCTGGGCGTACGAGCAGATGCCCAAGTCCAGCGCGGGTGACAAGGCCCGGGCGAAGGAGCGGGACGCCGCGATCGAGAAGGCGGTGAAGGGGCTGTTCGCCGCGCTGGCGCGGCTGGTCTCCGGCCGCCCGATCGCCTCGAAGTCCGCGGTGAAGAAGAAGGAGTCGGGGGGCCGGTTCTGGGACCCGATCGCCAAGCCGCCGACGCCCGAGGTCTCGGTGGCCGCGCTCGGCTCGGTGGCGCTGCCGGGGCCGGTCTCCGAGCCGTGGCAGGGCTGGGACACCTGGGAGGCCAAGCTCACCGGCTTCCAGGACTGGATGGAGGCGCAGGCCGGGAAGGTGCCCGGCCTGATGGTGAAGGCCGGCACCATCGCGGCCGGGCTCGGCCTGCTCGCCATGGACGCCGGGCGCTGGCTGGTCAAGGCAGCCGGGTGGACCGGCAAGGCCGTGCGCGGCCTGTGGGTGCTGCCCACGGCCCTGTGGAGCTCCGCCCAGAGCTACCCGCGCTGGGCCTACTCCTGGGTCCTCGCCGTCCGCCTGGTCGCCGTCGGCGCCACCCTGCTCTACGCCCAGCACCCCGGCGCGACTCAGGCCGGCCTCGCCACGGCGGCGGGCATCGCCGTGATCGCCTCGGTCACCGGCCCGGCCGGGCTCGGCTTCTGGAAGGGACGGGTGCCCGGCGACGACGAGGTGTACGGGCCCGCGCTGTGGGTCCTGCTCCGCCGGATGCTCGAACT
>NZ_JBVJLC010000025.1:0-2237 GCF_055584925.1 Streptomyces sp. NPDC087906 | reverse complement strand
AAGGCTTTTTCTATGCGGATCAATGCCTTTACCCTGATAGACGTCAAATAGCCTGAGGTCTGTCAGCCATTCCCCTGCATTTTCACGGATTACATCCAGAACGGCAGTGGCGGCCACTTCACGGTCAGCGATCAGCGCCAGGTCGCGACGCACTTCAGGGAAGCGCGACAACTCGCTGAATTTAGGCATCTTGCCCGCGGCGACTTCAGCCAGGACCAGCTCGAAAACGAAGACTGGGCGGTCCAGCCCCAGGGTTTTCGACAGTTCAGGGTGAATAGCCCCCACGAAACCCACCAGGCGACCTTCGCGCTCAATGCGTGCAGTCTGGCCCGGATGCAGTGCCGGATGCTGACCCGGTACAAAAGTGAAGTCATCCAGCGCACCGGCAAAGCCCAATACTGCTTCCACGTCGGCCTTGACGTCGAAGAAGTCCACGCCATCGCGGCCCTGCGCCCAGCCTTCCGGCAGACGGCTGCCACAGACCACGCCCGCCAGCATTGGCTCTTGCTTGAGGCCGTCGAGTTGACCGACGAAACGCAGGCCGCTTTCGAACATGCGCACGCGGTCTTGCTGACGGTTCAGGTTGTGGGAAAGCGCCTTCACCAAGCCAGGCCACAGCGACGAACGCATGGCAGCCATGTCATTGGAGATCGGATTGGCCAACAGCAGCGGCTCGACCCCCGGGTTGAACAGTTCGAACTGCTTCGGGTCGATGAAGCTGTAGGTCACCGCTTCCTGGTAGCCACGGGCAACCAGCAGACGGCGCAACTCAGGCAAGTGCGCACGCGCCTCGGCCTTGGGTTGTGGTGCCAGGCGCGCTTGCGGGTAGCGAACCGGCAGACGGTTGTAACCGTATAGACGCGCCAGTTCTTCGATCAGGTCGACTTCCAGGCTGATATCGAAGCGATGGCTTGGCACTTCAACGTGCCACTGCCCTTCCCCACCGGCGGTAATACCCAGGCCGAGAGCGGACAACAGTTGCTCGATTTCAGCCGGCGCGATCACCAGGCCGAGCATCTGCTCGACGCTTTTGGCACGCAGGGTAATCGGCGCAATGGACGGCAGGTACTGCTCACTGACGGTTTCAGTGATCGGACCCGCTTCACCACCGGTGATTTCCAGCAGCAGGCCCGTGGCGCGCTCCATGGCTTCACGGGCGAGTTTCCAGTCCACACCACGCTCGTAGCGGTGCGAGGCATCGGTGTGCAGGCCGTAGGAACGCGCCTTGCCAGCGATGGCGATCTGGTCGAAAAACGCGCTCTCCAGAAAGATATCGCGGGTAGTCGCGGATACACCGCTGTGCTCGCCACCCATCACGCCAGCAATGGCCAGGGCGCGGGAATGGTCGGCGATTACCAGGGTATCGGCACGCAGGCTGACTTCCTGGCCATCGAGCAGCACCAGCTTCTCGCCTTCTTCGGCCATGCGTACGCGGATGCCACCGTTGATTTCGGCGAGATCGAACGCGTGCAGCGGTTGGCCCAATTCCAACATCACGTAGTTGGTGATGTCGACAGCGGCATCGATGCTGCGCACGTCAGCGCGACGCAGACGCTCGACCATCCACAGCGGAGTAGGCTTGGACAGGTCGACGTTACGGATTACCCGACCCAGGTAACGTGGGCAGGCGTTGGGCGCCAGCACTTCGATCGAGCGCACTTCATCGTGCACTGCCGCTACGGGAGCGACCACGGGGCGGGTCACGGGGGCGTTGTACAGCGCACCCACTTCACGGGCCAGGCCGGCCAGGGACAGGCAGTCGCCACGGTTCGGGGTCAGGTCGACCTCGATGCTGGCGTCTTCCAGTTCCAGGTAGACACGAATGTCCTGGCCAACCGGTGCGTCGGCCGGCAGCTCCATCAAGCCGTCGTTGCCCTCGCCCACCTGCAGCTCGGCCTGGGAGCACAGCATGCCGTTGGACTCGACGCCACGCAGCTTGGCCTTCTTGATCTTGAAGTCGCCTGGCAGCTCGGCACCGATCATGGCGAACGGGATCTTCAGGCCCGGGCGCACGTTAGGCGCTCCGCACACGACCTGGAAGGTCTGCGCGCCATTACTGACCTGGCACACACGCAATTTGTCGGCGTCTGGATGTTGCTCGGTGCTCAGCACCTCGCCCACCACCACGCCACTGAAAACACCGGCGGCCGGCGTCACGCTATCGACCTCAAGGCCGGCCATCGACAGACGAGCAACCAGCTCGTCGCGACCTACCTGCGGGCTTACCCAGCCACGCC
>NZ_JBVJLC010000024.1:0-2869 GCF_055584925.1 Streptomyces sp. NPDC087906 | reverse complement strand
AAATCGAAAACTCACTCAACACCCACCCCGACATCGCCAGCACAGCCGTCATCGTCCGCGAAGACACCCCCGGCGACAAACGACTCACCGCCTACCTCACCACCACCTCAGGTGCCGACCCGGACACCAACGAACTGCGTGCCCATCTCCAGAGCCAGCTCCCCGACTACATGGTCCCGGCGTCCTACGTCACACTCGACCAGCTCCCCCTGACCCCCAACGGCAAGGTCGACACCAAAGCCCTCCCGGCTCCTGATCACCACCGCCCCGATATCGACGCGACCTACACCGCCCCCCGGACCACAGCCGAGCACGTCGTCACCACCATCTGGTCCGAGATCCTCGGCATCGACACGATCGGCGTCCACGACAACTTCTTCGCGCTCGGGGGCCATTCGCTGCTCGCGACGCGGGTGACCTCCCGGCTGCGGCAGCAGCTCGGCATCGACGTGCCGGTCCGCACGCTCTTCACCTCACCCACGCCGGCGACCCTGGCGGTGGCCATGCGTGAGCTGGCGACGGCCGACGAGGCACCGCTCGTACCGGTGGACCGTACGGACGGTGCGCTGCCGCTGTCCTTCGCCCAGCAACGCCTCTGGTTCCTCGATCAGTTGACGCCCGGAAGCGCCGAGTACCTGGTCCCCTTCGGCCTGCGTATCCGCGGCGAGCTGAACGCCGGCGCTTTGGGCGCTGCCTTCACCGCTCTGGTGGCCCGGCACGAGATCCTGCGGACCCGGTTCGTCACCGACGACTCCGGGCGGCCCTCGCAGATCGTGGACGCGCCGTGGTCGGTCACCCCGGTGGTGCACGAGGTGCGGACCGCCGCCGCTCCTGAGGACAGGGAGCGGACCGCGCAGGAGATCATGGAAGCTGAGGCACGCCGCCCGTTCGACCTGGACAGCGGACGGCTGCTGCGCGTGGACCTGGTCCGCGTCGCGGAGGACGACCAGTACCTCCTGATCACGCTGCACCACATCGTCTCGGACGGCTGGTCGGCGGGGATCCTGGCGCGCGAACTGCGCGAGCTGTACGCGGCGGCCCTGGCCGACCGCGAGGGAACGCTCCCCGAACTCCCGGTCCAGTACGCGGACTTCGCCGTCTGGCAGCGGAAGCAGCTCACCGGCGACTTCCTGGACAAGCAGTTGGCGTACTGGCGTGAGCGCCTGACCGGTGTGCCGGTGCTGGAACTGCCCACGGACCACGGACGCCCCGCCGAGCGCGAGGGCGCCGCAGGGGACACCGTGTACTTCACCCTTCCGGCCGAGGTCGCTGAGCAGCTCCGCTCGGCGGCGGGACGGCAGGGCGCGAGCCTGTTCATGACGCTCCTGTCCCTGTTCCAGGTCGTGCTGGCCCGCTACGGCCGCCAGGACGACATCGCGGTCGGCACCCCCATCGCGGGCCGCAACCGCGCCGAGACCGAAGACCTGATCGGCTTCTTCGTCAACACCCTGGTGATGCGGACCGACCTGTCCGGCGACCCGACGTTCGGCGAGCTGGTCAACCGCGTCAAGGACACGGCGCTGGGCGCGTACGACCACCAGGACCTGCCGTTCGAGCGGCTGGTGGACGAGCTGGCACCGAACCGCGATCTGTCGCGCAACCCGCTGTTCCAGACCCTCTTCGTGTTCCAGAACACTCCGGACGGCGACACGTGGAGCCTGCCCGGCCTCGAAGTCGAGCAGGTCGGCGTGGGCGGCCAGGACGCGAAGTTCGACCTGCAGCTCACGGCGGCGGAGTCGGGCGGCGAGGTGCTGGCGGCGCTGGAGTACCGGACGGATCTGTTCGACCGGGCGCGGATCGAGCGCATGGCCGGCCACCTGGCCACGCTGGCGGCTTCCGTGGCGGCCACCCCTGACGCACGTCTGTCCGAGCTGAACATGCTGACAGCGCAGGAGCGGCAGCAGATCCTGGTCGACTGGAACGGAACCACAGGCCCCTACCCCGACACGGCGACCATGCACCAGCTCATCGAGGACCGGGTCGCAACGGACCCGGATGCCGTGGCTCTCACGTATGGCGACGAGCAGTGGACATACGCGCAGCTCAATGCGCGCGCCAACCAGCTCGCCCACCACCTGCGTAGTACGGGCATCAGGCCGGACACGCTGATCGCCGTCTGCCTCGACCGCTCGCCGCAACTCATCGCCGCATTGCTCGGCATCCTGAAAGCCGGGGCCGCGTTCGTGCCCCTGGACCCTGAGTACCCGACGGAACGCATCACCTACATGATCGAGGACGCCCAGGCGCCGCTCATCATCACCAGCACGGGGCACACCGACCGGCTTCCGGCCGATACTCCGCGGCTGCTCGTGGACGCGCAGTGGCCGGAGGGCCCCACCGAAAACCCGCTGCCCCTGGCCTCCCCGGACGATCTCGCCTACATCATCTACACCTCAGGCTCCACCGGCCGGCCCAAGGGCGTCGCCCTCGAACACCGGGGCGTCGTCAACTACCTCCACTGGTGCGACCAGAACTACCCCGTCACCGAACCCGGCGGGATCGGCACCATCCTGTACTCGTCGATCACGTTCGACCTCACCATCACCGCTCTGTTCCTGCCCCTCATCCAGGGCACCCAGCTCGCCATCCCCCAGACCGAGCCCGGTCAGAGCGCCTTCGACGCCGCCATCGACATGATCCTCACCGACGTCCCGATCAGCTTCCTGAAGGCCACCCCGTCCCACCTGGAAATCCTCGCCGCACACCTGACCAGCCAGAACGCCACGCACCACATCACCACCATCGTCGCCGGCGGGGAGAACCTCACCCCCACCCTCGTCTCGCAGCTCCTCGACACCAGCACCACCCACACCACCATCAGCAACGAATACGGCGCCACCGAAGGCTCCGTCGCCAACGTCATGAGCCT
>NZ_JBVJLC010000023.1:0-4568 GCF_055584925.1 Streptomyces sp. NPDC087906 | reverse complement strand
TGGGGTCGGGGGTGGTGGTGAGGCTCATGACGTTGGCGACGGAGCCTTCGGTGGCGCCGTATTCGTTGCTGATGGTGGTGTGGGTGGTGCTGGTGTCGAGGAGCTGCGAGACGAGAGTGGGGGTGAGGTTCTCGCCGCCGGCGACGATGGTGGTGATGTGGTGCGTGGCGTTCTGGGTGGTCAGATGTGCGGCGAGGATTTCCAGGTGGGACGGGGTGGCCTTCAGGAAGCTGATCGGCACGTCCGTGAGGATCATGTCGATCGCCGCGTCGAACGCTGTCTGGCCGGGCTGCGTCTGCGGGATGGCGAGCTGCGTGCCCTGGATGAGGGGCAGGAACAGAGCGGTGATGGTGAGGTCGAAGGTGATGGAGGAGTACAGGATGGTGCCTATCCCGCCCGGCTCCTCGACCGGGTAGTTCTGGTCGCACCAGTGGAGGTAGTTGACGACGCCCCGGTGCTCCAGAGCCACGCCCTTGGGCCGGCCGGTGGAGCCTGAGGTGTAGATGATGTAGGCGAGGTCATCAGGCGAGGCGAGCGGGGCTGGATTGTCTGTCGGTCCTTCGGGCCACTGCGCGTTCACGAGCAGCCGCGGAGTATCTGCGGGCAGCCGGTCGGTGTGCTCTGTGCTGGTGATGATCAGGGGCGCTTGGGCGTCTTCGACCATGTAGGTGATGCGCTCGGTCGGGTACTCCGGGTCGAGCGGCACAAATGCCGCGCCGGCCTTCATGATGCCCAGCAGGGTGGCGATGAGCTGGGGCGAGCGGTCGAGGCAGACGGCGATCAGCGTGTCCGGGGTGATGCCCGTATTACGCAGGTGGTGGGCGAGCTGGTTGGCGCGAGCGTTGAGCTGCGCGTACGTCCACTGCTCGGCCCCGTAGGTGAGAGCCACGGAGTTCGGGTCGGTGGTGACGCGGTCCTCGATGAGCTGGTGGATGGTCGCCGTGTCCGGGTAAGGCCCTGTGACTCCGTTCCAGTCGACCAGGATCTGCTGCCGCTCCTGTGCCGTCAGCATGTTCAGTTCCGCGATGCGCGCCCCGGGAGCCGCCACGACGGACTCCAGCAAGGTCCGCAGATGGCCGGCCATCCGCTCGACCGTCGCCGCGTCGAACCGGCTCCGGTCGTACACGAACCGGAACTCCAGGGCACGGCCGGCCGACGCGACCAAGGTGAGCGGATAGCCCGTACGCTCCACGCAGTTGACCAGGCGCCGGGTCAGTCCCTCGGGGAAGTCCGACGGCTTCTGCACCACCGGGTAGTTCTCGAAGACCAGGATGGACCGGAACAGCGGCTCCCCGCGCGGGATGCTGCTGTGCTTCTGCACGTCGACGAGGTGGCAGTACTCCCACTGCCGCATCTCCAACTGCTCGTCCTGGAGGTCCCGCAGCCAGCTCGCGACCCCGAGTTCACCCGTGAGCCGGCCTCGTACCGGCAGCGTGTTGATGAACAGGCCCATCATCGAGTCCACACCCGGCAGGGCGATCGAGCGGCCCGAGATGGTCGAGCCGAACAGCACCTCGTCGCTGCGGCTGTACCGGGAGAGCAGGATCGACCACAGCCCCTGCACCAGGGTGTTCATCGTGATCCGCTGCGATCGGGCGTAGTCGCGCGCCTGCGCGAACAGCTCGGAGGAGGCTTCCACTTCGAACTCGCCGACGCCCGTGTCCCCGGTGTCCCGGTCCACGTGCAGGTTGGTCGGTTCGGTGACCCCGGCCAGATACTTCTTCCAGAACTCCGCCGAAGTGTCGTCCCGTTGGGCGTTCAGCCACTCGATGTAGCGGCGGTACGGAACGGTCGCCGGCAGAGCGGCGGGCGTACCGTCGAGCAGGCTGCGGTAGAGGGCGAACAGCTCCTTCTGGAGGATCTGCACGCTCCACCCGTCCAGCAGGATGTGGTGGAACGACCAGACCACGAACCGCCGTTCGTCCGCCGCCCGCAGCACCGTCACCCGTACCAGCGGCGCCCGGGACAGGTCGAACCCGCGCTCCCAGTCCTCCGCCAGAAAGGCGTCCAGCCGCTGCTCCTGGTCGGGCAGGCCGCGCAGGTCCCGCACTTCGAAGGGCACGGGGGCCCGGCGCTGCACGACCTGTACCGGTTCCGACACGCCCTCCCACACGAACGCGCTGCGCAGGATCGAGTGCCGGTCGACCAGTTGCTGCCACGCCTGCCCGAACAGCGCGTCGTCGAAGGCGCCTTCGACCTCTTCCGTCATCTGCACCATGTACGGGCGGGTGTCGGACGTGTCCTCCAGCGAGTGGAAGAGCATCCCGAACTGGAGGGGCGAGAGCCCGTAGACGTCTTCCACGTTGTGCGTGCTCATATCGAGAACCTCTTCAGGATCGCGGCCATGTCGGAGTCACCGACGTCGGTGAGGGGGATGCCGGGGGTGGTCCTGCGGGAGTCGGCGGCGCCTTCGGCACTGCCGGCGATCAGTCCGCGCAGGTGGTGGATCATGCCGTCGCCCAGCCGCTCGACGGTCTGCCGGTCGTGCAGCGCGGACGAGTAGCCGATGTACACGCCGAACGTGTCGCCCTCGACGGCCGCGGTCACGTCGAGGACGTTCCAGCGCATGCCGTCGGGGCTGATCGAGTGTCCCTTGGGCTCGTTCGCCGGGGCGTACCGCCCGATGCCCGGGAGGTCCTGGCTGAACTGCCCGAGGTAGTTGAAGTTGACCTCAGGGATCGGCTGCCGGCCGAGGACGGACGTCACTTCGGGTGCCCCGAGGTGGCGCAGAATGCCGTAGCCGACACCGTTGTTGGGGATCCGGCCGAGCTGGTCCTTGACGGAGTCGAGCGAATCGAGCGGCCCGGTGCCTGGTGCCAGTCGCAGCGAGACGGGGAACACCGAAGTGAACCATCCGACGGTCCGCGACAGGTCCACGTCGGGGAAGAGATCCTCGCGGCCGTGTCCCTCCAGACCGATCAGGGTCTCGTCGTCCCCTGTCCAGTCCCGCAGCGCGTGGGCGAGAGCGGTGAGGAGCGCGTCGTTGATCCGCGAGCTGAAGACGCGGGGCACGTCCCGCAGCAGGGCGCGGGTCTCCTCGGGGGTGAGGGACACGGCGACGCTGGACGCCGAGCCCAGCTCGTTACGTCCGTCCCGGTCACGCGGCACCCGCCCGGCGGGCTTCGCCTCCGCCCAGTACGCGAACTCGGCGCGTGCCTCGTCCGACGTGGCGAAGCTGCTCAGCCGTTCCGCCCAGGCCCGGAAGGACGTCGTCTTCGCGGCGAGCCGCGGTGCCCGGCCGGCGGCGCGCTGCTCGTAGCAACTCCCCAGGTCCTCCAGGAGGATCCGCCAGGAGACCCCGTCAACCGCCAGGTGGTGCACGGCGATGAGCAGCCGCTGCCCGCGCGCGGCCCCCAACTCCAGCAGGGCACACCGCATCAGCGGTCCCTTTGCCAGGTCGAGGCTCTGCTGCGTCTCCTCCGCGATCCCGAGCGACACCGCACTCAGTGCGTCGTCGGTGACGTCGGACAGGTCGTGGACGTCGAGGACGTCGGTGTCCACCGACTCGTCCAGATACTGCCGCCAGCCGTCGTCGCCGCTCTCGCACCGCAGCCGCAGCGCGTCGTGGTGCTCCACCAGGTCGGCCAGCGCCAGCCTGAGGACGTCGGGGTCCAGGGCGTCGGTGGCCAGCAGTTCCGCCTGGTTGAAGTGGTCGAACGCAGGCAGCTCCTTCTCGAAGAACCAGTGCTGGATCGGTGTCAGCGGCACGTCACCCACGACCCGGCCCTGCTCGGCGTCGACCAGAGTGGCCGCGCCTGCGTGCACCGCGATCTCGGCGATCGTCTGATGCTTGAAGATCGTGCGCGGGGTGAGGTGCAGGCCGAACTTCTTCGCCCTGGCGATCATTTGGATGCTGATGATCGAGTCGCCGCCCAGCTCGAAGAAGTTGTCGTGGATACCGACGGTCTCGATGCCGAGGATGTCGCCCCACACGGAGGCGAGCGTGCGCTCGGTGGGGGTGCGGGGTGCGGTGTAGGTGGTGTCGAGGTCGGGGCGGTTCTGGTCGGGTGCGGGCAGGGCTTTGGTGTCGACCTTGCCGTTGGGGGTGAGGGGAAGTTGGTCGATGGTGGTGTAGGTGGCGGGGACCATGTAGTCGGGGAGCTGGTTCTGGAGGTGGGTGCGCAGCTCCTGCGTGCTGGGTGTGGTGGCGCCCGGGTTGGTGACGATGTAGGCGGTGAGTCGTTTGTCGCCGGGGGTGTCTTCGCGGACGATGACGGCTGTGCTGGCGATGTCGGGGTGGGTGTTGAGTGAGTTTTCGATTTCGCCGAGTTCGATGCGGTAGCCGCGGAGTTTGATTTGGTTGTCGATACGGCCGATGAATTCGAGGGTGCCGTCGGGGCGCCAGGTGCAGAGGTCGCCGGTGTGGTAGGTGCGGGGGTCGTGGGTGAGGTTGAGGGGGTTGGGGGTGAAGCGTTGGGTGGTGAGGTCGGGGCGGTTGTGGTAGTTGCGGGCGAGGCAGATGCCGCCGAGGAGGCTGTGGGCGGGGATGCCGATGGGTGCGGGTTGGTTGTGGTGGTCGAGGAGGTAGGTGGTGGTGTTGGTGATGGGTCGGCCGAGGGTGGTGGTGT
>NZ_JBVJLC010000022.1:0-33711 GCF_055584925.1 Streptomyces sp. NPDC087906 | reverse complement strand
CCCGCGGAGCGGGTAAGTAGATGCTACGCATCTCCTGAGGGAAAACGTTGGCGCTTCGCGCCAACGGACCGGCTCCGCCGGTCTGATACCCAGTCGCTGCGCTCCGGGTGATACGAAGCGCAGATCCTGGCCCTTCGGGCCTGCGGGCTTCGCCCGCTAGACAGGGGGCGCTTCGCTTCCCCTGTCTAGGACTCTCCGGCTTCGCCTCCGAGTCCTCCGCTAGCAATAGGCAGGGTATCTGTGGGCTCGGCCTGATGCCCAGTCAATCTCCGAGAGAGTTGAACGGACTAGGCGGGAAGTTAGTCCCACTGCTTCCTTCATCAAAAAGTATGGCAGATCCGAGTTCTCCCCTACTGCCGCTGGCCTGACTGGGGATCGACTCTGGAGGGGTCCGGGACGGCTGGCGCGGGAGTGCGCCCGGTGCCTCGTGCTGGATGAGGCGGGTAAGGCCTGCGTTCCGTAGGCCGCCGTAACTGTTGTCTCGTCAAGTGCCTTGTTTGGAAAGTAATTCTGAGGGGATGGCGCATGAGGCCCCGTACGTCGAAGAAGGAGGACGGGCATCCTTCGTGCTGCCGGTCCGTTTCTTCGGAGCCGTTGATGACGCCGGGGGTTGACCAGGGCGATGGCGTCGGCACCGGACACTGCTGGGTCGAGCGCGGTAGGGAGGCTGAGTTCGACTTCCAGGCGCTCGGTGGGCAGTCGGACTTGCTCGTTGGAAGTGGCGGCGCCAGTTGAACTTCGGCTCCTTGGCGGGTTCTTTGTGCTATCCGTCACTAAAGCGAGGGATGTTGGCGATGTGCCAGCACGTAGCACCCGTGGCGGATAGGTTCGGCCTCTTGTAGGAGGGTGCGGGGGCGCACGTACTGGCCAGGGGGGACCTTGCCTCCAGAAGAGAGCGGCGTCAAGCAGGGTGATCTGTTCGCTGACTTAGCCGACGAGGCGCGTCCTGGCGCGCTGGACCATGTGCGGCCGTTTATGGCTCCGGTGGCAGCGTCCGTGGGCGCGGTGACGGAGGATCCTGTGTCGCTGCAACTTGCCGAGGCCATCCATGACGCGTTCGGTGACCTTGCCTCCGATCAAGGGCTGACCCGGTCGGAGCTTGCGGCTGCGTGCGCTTCGGTGGCATCAGGGGAAGCGTTCGATGCCCGGTTCAGGGTCTTCGTGGGGCTGCGGCTGTTGGAGCGACCTCGCGGCAAAGCCTATGAGGGGCGCTACGTCTTCAATCCGACTAGCGGGGCAGCCCTGTTGGTCTTCGAGCGGCTGGCGGAGGCCGGCGGCGTCGAGGAGATCATGACGCTGCTGGATCGTACGCATGACAGCCTGCAGCAGGGGCTGCTGAATGAGGGCCAGCTGGCGGCCAAGCTGCTGCGGGCACGGCGCGATCTGTCCATCAACACCGGGCATCTGCTGCGGCTGGTGCGGTCCAAACCCATCGAAGAGCTGGTGGGCGAGCGTCACCACCATCGTTCCAAGGCGGTGTTGCTGGCCCACGCGCAGCGGCTGGTCGAGGCGGTCAGCAGCCATTTCCCGCGACTGAGGGCGTCCGGTACGCGTCTGATTCATGAGGCGCTGCGGTATGCGGCTGTGGTTGATGAGTTCTATGACCGGTTGCTGGAGCAGGCCAGTGCCCGGCGGAACTTCAGCATGCTGCTGCCCGAGCAGTACCTGACCGCCGCGCTGAACGCGCCGGTGGATGCGCTGGCGGAGGTGTTCGCCGTCACGGTCTTCGACCCAGCCAGTGTGGAGATCACCGCGGTGCAGGTGCTGGTAGCGGCCGAGGAACGGCGGCCGCCGGCGCCGCGTCGGCGCCCGGCACGGCCCGCAGCGCTGCCGCCGGGCCCTGATCCGGTGGAGGCGGCCCGGGAGAAGGCGCGGCAGCTGCGCCGACGGCGGGCGGCGTCTATGGAGTTGTGGCTCAAGGGCGGCCAAGAGGCCGATCTGATCGCGACGTTGCGGGCGCTGCCCTGGCCTGCGGCGATCGCCGCGGTGGTGGATCTGCTGCAAGCGTCCACGGATCCCACCACACCGTATTTCGTTCAGGTCGGCGACGGCATCCTGGTGGAGCCGGTTGGCACGGTCACCTATGCCTCCCCGCTGTCCCTGTACCGCCTCCCTGAGGACATGTCGGGTGCCGCGGATCCGGATGCGTCCGCGGAGCAGGAGGAGTGGGCGTGAACGAGGACGCCTATCGGCTGGCGAGGGCGCGTGCCGTGCGGGTCGTGCCGCTTTCCGCAGCGGATGATCAGCTGCGGGTGTTGCAGCAGGCGGTGGCTGATGTGGAGCGGCGGCTGGTCGAGGTGGTGCTGCCGGGTGGCGGCCGGGGCGTCGTGGTGCGCTGGGCGGCTGATGTGGAGCCGGTCAGCGGGGTAGTGGCGGACCCGGAGACCCATCGGGAGGCAACGCCGTCGCAGCTGCTGACTCTGGGTGCTGCGCTGCGCCTGTGCTGGCCGGATCCGGACCGCTCCTGGCCTTATCCGGGGCTCGCGGTGGCCGAGGAGGACGTGCTCTCAGCCTGTGCCCCGCCGGGCGACGGACTCCTGCGCGAGGGCATCGCATCGATCGGGCAGACTTCGCCCTATCGCCGTGCGCTGCGGACCCTGCGCGCCTGCGGCTATCTGGCTCCTAATGCGGGGGACGGCCTGGTCCGCCTGGGGCCGATGGTGGCTGCTTGGAGTGAGCGGGATATCGATGAGCTGCGGCGCGGCTACGGCTGCCTGCCCTGTGCGCGAGGGGAGTAAGGGTGTGGAGGTGACGTTGCTGCAGGCGCTGTCGGAGCAGCGCCGCGCGGAGGTGCGGGCGGCGGTGTGCGCGGTGGAGACCGCGCGGTTGCCCGTGCCTGCGGTCCGCTTCCGGGCGCTGGCGGAGGTGCCGCTACGCAGGGTGGTAGAAGAAGTGCTGGCAGCCTCGGGACGGACGCTGCTCGCCGTGGGCGAAGGATTCCTGTCCGGCTACGACGACGCGGTCCGGGAGCGGCTGGCCGCCGAGGGCATCGGAGTCCTGCCCCGTGAGGACCGCGCCGTGCTGACGCTGGTGTTGCTGTTCAGTGTCGCCGTTCCCCGGGCTCGCGGCAGCGTCCTGCCCCAGGCCCTGTGGACCCAGGGCGTGCCGGTGAGCCGGGAGCGGCTGAAGGAGTCTGCCGTGTCCGACGGTGTGGTGGACGCCGCGCTGCGCCGCCTGGCTGCGGCCGACTTGGTGCGCTTCACTGCTGCGGGGATCGTGCTGGGCAGCCAGCTGCTGCGGTTAGCTCCGGCGACCCAGACAGCCTTGTTCGAGCAACTGGTGCTGCTGGCTGAGCCCACCGGGGCGCTCGCCGAGTCGATCCTGCGGCTGCGCGCCCGCAGCGCACCTGGCGCTGCCGGCCGGTTCGGCCGCGCTGCCGACGAGAGTGAGGAGGCGTGGTGAACGAGGATCTGGGTGAGGAGGAGCTGCCCAAGTTCGCCGAACACCGCGGCATCGTCGGTGACCGCCACCTCGTGGCGGTCCAGACCTTCGACATCGCCCGGCTGACCACCCATGCGGTGCCCGTGGTGCCCGAGACATTCGTCGCCGTGTCCGGGATGGGCCCCAAGGAAGACTCCAACGGCTCCGGCAAGACCTCGTTCCTCATCGCAGTCTCCCTGCTGTTGGCGGATCCCCAGTGGCGGTTTGAGTCCAACCACGGGCTGTACGCCAGCGGCATCCTGTTCAAGCCGGATGCGGCCGGAGTCGACCGAGCCCAGCAGATGCCGGCAGCCACCCACGGCTACGTGGTGGGGGTCTTCGCTGGTACCGAAAGCGATCTGGCTGCGGAGTCGCTGACGGTGTGGGTGCGCATCGCCGCTTCCGCCCCCTACGTCCAGGCCAACTGGATTGGGGGCATCCATGTGGCCGATGCCCCCACCGATGCCGAGCGCGCTGTGCAGGCGGACGACCTGTGGCAGGAGCTGGATGCCGCCCGCGTCCTGTCGGGCCGCCGCATGGCCGAAGAGCTCTACGGCAACGCGCCGCGGTGCCTGACCTACCTCGACACCCCACTACGGCCGGCGGTGCCCTCACTGCTGAGCCAGCAGCTGACGGCGATGGAACCGCACGACATCGGAGAGGCCCTGATCGCCCTGTCTGGCATGACCCATCTGCTGGAGCAGGAGAGCGCCCGCCGCGGCAAGTCTCTGGAACATGCCCGGGAACTGGAGAGAGTACGAGCCGAGCACGCGCAGACCACAGCAGGAGAAGAGACGGTGATGGAGGGTGTGCGAGCCCGCGCCCGGGCACGTACCGCGCTCGAAGAAGGGCGCAGCGCATGGCAGCGCTTTGTGGCAGCCTCCTGCCTGCAGTCCGTCCAGGCCGACCGGAAACTGGCAGCGGATCTGGAGGGCAAGCAGGAGCAGGTGCGCCAGGCGCAGGTGCTGGTCGAGCAGGCCCGCGGTCGCTTGGACGAGCTGCGGGCGGCTACCGGGCTTACCGACGTCGCAGGCAGGGCCCGCCAGGCGTGGACGGACGCCAAACAGGTCACCGAACAGGCCAGCGCGGTACGGACCACGGCGGCCACCAGACAGGGCCTGGTGCGCCAGGAGATGGCCAGCTTGAGGCCCCAGACCGCCCTGTGGCGGGGGACGAGCGCCACCGACGCCCATACCGTGCTGGAGGCGACCCGTGCCGGGCTGTATGCCGCACAGCAGCAAGCGGAGGACGCACACCGCGCCGTCGGGGAGGCCCGCAAGCTGGTGAAGGCGGCGGAACAAGGACGCAGCGGGGTGGCCGGCCAGGCCCTTGAGGTTCTCGCCGCAGAACGCATCAGCGCCCTCGGGCTGATGGACCAGCTGCAGCTGGAAGAGTCGGCCCGTGCGGCGTGGGAGCCGCGCCTGTGGGCTTGGCGCGATGCTGTGGTGGTGCCGCACGTGCGGGCCGAACGCGCGCGGGAGGTGCTGCACGGCCTGCCCGGCGCACAGGTCATCGCCGCGGACGCCGAAGACGCTGTGGGCCTGTGGCCCCACGGAGTGCGCAGCCGGATGCCGCTCACCGGCTTCCTGTGCACGCTCCAGGAGCGTATGAGCACGGTCGACGAGCCACCGGCAGCCTGTGATTCTGGCCTGTCCCTCGTAATCGTGGGCGGCTTCGAAGCTCCTCTCGCCGGGCGGGCTGGCCAATTGGCCCAGGTCAGAGCGCGCCTGGAACAGTGCAGGAGCGAGGCGGGCACGGCGGACGGGGCCGTGAAGACCGCTGAGGCCCGGCGGGAGATCGCTGAGATCGAGCACGCGGCTGCCCTGGCAGCACAACGCCTGGCCGCCCTGCAGGAGCAGGACGCCGAACTCGACGCCGCGGTGACGGCCGCCGATACGGAACTCACCACCGCCCGCGGCAAAGAGCGGGCGCTGCAGGAAACATGGGAACAGACTGAGGCCGCCCTGGCCGCCCACCAGCAGAAGACGGTGGCCGCGCAACTCAGCCTGGAGGCAGCCGACAAGGTGCGCAAGGAGCGGCTCAAGGAGAGCAACGCCCTGGAGAAGACCCGTGCCGAGACCGCCTGTTCGCAGTGGCTGCAGCTCTGGGGGGCCTCCGCCGAGGAGGCAGCCGAGCTGCTGGGGATGGGCGATGCCAGCGCGCCGGTGCCCCGGCCCGGTCGGCTGCGGCGTGATGTCGAGGAGCGGCTACGCATTGCCTACGAGCATTACGGCCTGCCGGCCGGCGCGCTGGCTGCCGCTGAGGACGACTTGCGCCTCGCAGGGCAGTTGCGGGCCCGTTTCGCCGACGAGGACACCTCGGCGCTGCCACGCACCAGCTTTGACGACATGGCCTTACCTCTGCAGATCCGGCTGGACGGACCCGCCGAGCGGGACACCGTCGCGGCCGCCCAAATTGCCGCCGACCGGACCCTGCGCGAGCAGGCCCTGGCCGGGCTCACCGAGGGGGCGGAAAACAGTGCGCGCACCCTTGAGACGCTGCAGGACATGATCGAGCAGCACATCGACGGGCTGCTCGCCCAGATCAACGAGGCCTTCGATGCCCTGGACCGCCAGCGCGGCGGCGACGGGGCCTGCCTGGATTATGCGAGCGTGCGGCCCGACGGCGCCAGGCCCTGGCGCTGGGAGGTCACTCCCCGCTGGAAACGCTCGGCCCGCGGCGGCTACGTGCACTACCGGGAGAACGCCAACGGCGCCCAGGTCAAGGTCTATGCGATCCAGCTGGTTCTGGCCGCCCTCCTTGCCGACGCCGAACCCCGCGGCCGCGTCCTGATCCTGGACGAGCTGGGCAACAGCCTGGGCGAGGTCAACCGCAAGGACATGCTCGCCGCCCTGCGTGCTGTGGCCCGTCGGCAGCATCTGACCATCCTGGGCACCTGCCAGGACAGCGTCCTGGTGGACGCCTCCGACGTCTGCGACGAGCTGCTGTGGTTCACCCATGCTTCCTCCTCCGACGCCTACAACCAGCCCACCCGCGCCTGGGGTTACGACGCCGACGCCCAGCGCGTGGAACTGACCGCCGACTGGATCACTGCAGGACGCTCCCATGCCTGACACCCCCGTGCCCCTCCCCCGCTCTCCCCTGCTGATCGGCGAAGCCCATGGGCGCCGGGAGGTGCCCCTCAGGGGCCTGCCGGGCGGGGTTGTCGCGGTCACCGTGCCTCGTTCCAGCAAAGACGGTGACGAGGTGCTGCTGCGTGTTCCCCTCGACCGCAAACGGCGTGTCAAGCCCACCATGGTCGACCTCGTCGCCTCCGATCCGGTCCAGGCCTACGACCCGCCGGCCGGCCTGTCGGCCCGCGACCTGATCAAGGTCCTCTCGACCCGAACGTATAAACGATGGGCCACCATCGAGGTCGAGTTCGGCGCGCAGGAGGCATGGCGCACCGCGGTGTCCCTGATCCGCTGCGGGGCTGTCGTCCTTCGCTGCAAGGTCGTGCAGACCACCGGATTCGTCCCGGACTCCTGGCGGCTGACCCAGTCCTGGTCTCACCTGCGTGAGGACAAGCTCGCACAACTACGAGGGCACCCCGACCCGGTGCAGTTGCACGCCGAGATGCTGCAGGCAGTAGCAGGCATTCCCCAGCTTGCGGGCGAGCACGCCCTGTTGGCCGCCACTCCCCCGGGCCGCACGCTCAAGGTCCCTGCAGCCAGCGCCACCGGCACCGAGGACTGGCGGGTGTACGAGGTGGCGGTCAGATCTGCCGCAGTGTGGTGGGCCGCCCAGCCCAGGTCTCGGCAACTGACTGCCAAAGCCCTGGTCGGCAAGAGCATGCGCGACACCAAGATCCCCTGGACTCCGCCACGTCGGCAGGCCTTCGCCAACCTCGTCGGCATGCCCTTTGACCAGGCCGTGGAAGAAAGCGAGACCGAGCTGCGGATGCGCGGGCCGCTGCGCTGGCAGGTCGACACCGTCATCGCCGACGCCGCAGCATGCCACCCCTGGCTGGGCTTGCCCGCCCGCGGCCTGCTCAGCCTCGGTTTGATCGACTGTTCCGCGGTGGGTGTGCTCCTCATCGAGAACGAGGACGCCTTCACGCAGGTATGCAAGCACCCTGAGATCGCCGACCGGTGGCTGTGCATGTGGGGCGCCGGCTACGCCACGCACGGCCTGGCCGCATTCCTCAGGGCCATGGTCCCGCTGCCCGTGGCCGCCTGGCAGGATCTGGACGCCCACGGCATCCAGATCATCGCCAACCTCACCGAACGAATCGGCCGCCCGGTCACCCCCGTCGGCATGGATGTCGGCCTGTACAAGGACGGCACGAAATACCGTCAGAAACCCGGAAAGCAGGAAGAAAACCTCAAGCTCGCCGAACGGCTCGCCGTCAGCGGGCCCCCTTCCTTGCGCGCCCTGGCTGCCGAGATCGCCCGCCACGGCGGTGACGGCTGCGAACACGAAACCCTCTACGACGAGGTCCTGCCGATCCTGGCTGGCACATTGGACCAGATCACCGACGACTGCGCCCGGTTGCCCGGCCGAAGAGCCGCCTCGGCGCGATGACGCCGGATGATCAGGGAGCGCATCGGCCAGGCAGCGGGTCCCAGTGGGAAGCCTGCCTTGCGCCGTGGCGGGACGCGGCCTGTATCCCGCCCGGCGCCCTTAAGAACGGCCGCAATGCACAGTAGCGCCACCGGTTGCCTACCGGCGGTCTGCGACCTGAGCGCGCACGAAGTCAACCAAGGAAGAGAATTCCGCAGGATCGTGCGCCTGTGCATAAGCGCGGCAAGCATCGCTGGCTACCGCGCTCTCCTCCAGCATCAGACGGTCCGCGAGGGTCTTGGCGTAGTCGTGGTGGTCGGCGACACCTGCGAGGGTCTCAGAGATGTCCAAGTTGAACGGCGGGTTCGCGAAATACTCCTTGACCGCAGGGTGGGCGAAGACCTCCTTCTCCGGCGGCATGCTGCCAGGCAGAGTCATGACGCCGCCGGTTCCGTCATGGAGCATGTCCCCGTCACTCAGGCCCACCGCACGTCGCTTGGCCTCCGTGAGCAGCTTCACGGCAGCAGGGATCTCCTGACCGCCGCCGACCGGCAGGAAGCTGCAGCCCGAGAGCAGGTCCGGGTCAACTACTCGGAAAATCCAACTGGTCAGGCAGCGCGCGAAGGCATCCTCCACGCAAATCGTGATGCCGTCGGGAGTGCGGCCTTCCTTCTGCAGATGCGAGTCGATCTGGTACGTGCTCAACCCATGCGTGCCCGTGACGTCGCCGGAAGCCATCCGCCGCAGGTAGACGACTGACTCCCGGCCCAACTGCCCCAGGATCGCGGCGCTGTGGGTTGTCAGAATGATCTGGTGGCCTCGCCGAAGAGCGACGTCGACGAGATACTGGGCGAGCCGCACCTGGGCATCGCCGTGCAGCGACGTCTCGGGCTCCTCCAGGAGAATGAGGCTCTTCGGCGGCGCCGTCTCCAGGGTGTTGACCATGTAGACAACGCGGCCCTCCCCGAAGCCCATGTGGTTCTCGGAATAAGTTCTCCCGTTCCGGCCCGCCATCGCGAGTTTGGAGGACTTGGTGGTAGTGCTGACATCGACGAATCCCAACTGCTCGTAGGGCAGTCCGAGGATCCGCGCAACGTGCCCGGCGGCCTGGGTATCAAGCTGCCGAGTCTCCCCTAGCACCAGGCTGCGGGCCCCGTAGACGGACAGATCGCGCCGCTCGACTTTGGGGATGAACTGGGTGAAGCCGAGGTAGTAAGTAGCGTGGTCGGGCTGGCGCTTGTAGCCGGACCATTCCTTGGTGACCCGCTTCACCGTCAGCTGCTGCGGCGCGGCCGATCCTTCGGTGGCGTAGGAGTAGTGGATCTCGGCGTCGGCGGTGAACGGCTCCGGATCGGCCACGGACACCGGGAAGAAGTGAGCGACGTAGTAGCGCGACCAAGTGTGGTCGGCCGGCTGGCGGAAGGCGCACGCGGCGAGTTGGGCGATGGTGCTCTTCCCCGTGCCATTCAGCCCGGACAAGGCAGTGATGGGCGAGTTGAACGCCAGTGTCAGATCCGGAACTCCGCGGAAGCCCCTCACGCGCATCGACAGCAGCATCGCTCCGAAGTTCGCGTGGCCGGTGTTTGTGAACCTCTTGCCCAGCTTCCGCACCTGATCGTCATGGCTCATTTACGCATCTTCCCAGGCCTTCCGTGCCGCTACGGTGCCAGTCTGCGCCGTGAGGCAGTTGCCGGTCCGGGTTGAGAGCTGTGAGGTCGGCTGCGCGGGCCGGAGTGAGTTCGCCGCCTTCTGTACCAGCGCCAGGCTGTCGACGCCGAGGGCTTGTCATGGCCAGCGGCAGTTGTCGACGTAGCGTGCCCACCGGTCCGGTGCGGGCGTGCCAGTGTCACGGCGGCGGGGAAAGCCGAGGTCCCAGCCCCATGATGATTCTTCCGTCTCGTCTGATCCTGCGGCATGTGCCGGTATTCACCCGGACGGGGCGACGCGTGGTGCCATGCCATGCCGACCGTACAGGGACGGCCCGCCGCCCGGACTGTGTCCCGGTGGCGAGCTATACGAGGGAGAACGGTGGTGTGGAGTCGTCGGTCCAGTCCCCGTCGAACAGCGGAGCAACCAGAGCTGCGTGCTCGGGCGGGAGGGCGCCGGTGCGCTGCTTGGTGCGGGCCTTGGCGAACCAGGGGCCGAGCTTCACCGTCTCGCCGTCGACGAGGATCTCCTCGCGGGCGGTGGGGGCGCGGCCTTCGCGGACGATGAAGAACTCCAGGAGCTGGACGGTCTGTTCGAAAGTCCGGCGGGGTCGTCGGGGCGGGGCGAGGGGGTTGGTGTCGGGGGTGAGGCCGATCTCGGTGAGGAGGGCTTGCTGGCGGGGGTGGAGGGTGGTGAAGCCGGTGAGCTGGCGGTGCAGCCAGCGTCCGGCCTTGACCGGACCGATCAGCGTGTCCAGGTGCAGGGCGGCCGGGTCGTGGCCGGCGGTGAGGTGGGCGCGGAGCGCTTGGTATTTGCGGTGCCAGTCAGGTCCGTGCGGGAGCTGCCAGTCGGGGTCGATGGCCGCAAGTGCTTCTGCTCGGGCGGGGTCGAGCCGGTCCCTGGCGGACAGCGAGCGCTGTTCGGCCAGGAAGGCACCGCCGGGGGCCGTGGCGGGGATGGCGAGGTGGCCGTGCGCTCGGTGGTAGTCGGTGACGGTGGTGAGGTTGGCGCGCCAGGCGGCCTCGTGCTTGTTCCAGATCATGCCCAGGGCGTCGAGTTCGGCGATCCAGGCGGCATCCAGGCGGCCGGCGGCGTGGGCGTCGCGCATGCCGGTGATGAAGGAGCCCAGGGTGTAGCCGGTGGGGTCTACGTGATCGGCGGGAACGTCGAGGTGGCTGTACTGGTCGTGGAAGGACTGGGCGGCTGCGAGGCCTTCGCGGCGGGGACGGGACGTGGCATCGCGGGGGTCGAAGGTGACCAGGTCCATCGCTTGGGCGATGCGTTCGGGGTGGACGGTGAAGTCGAAGTGCCAGCGGTGCTGGATGAGGCGGCTGGTTTCCCTGGAAAGTCGGTTGGCCTTGTCCGGCAGGCGCTCGGCGATGCGGTGGTCGTGGCTGGCCAGGGCGGTGGTGATCGCCCACACCGGCTCGTAGGCGGTGCCCAGGATGTCCTGCGGGTCGGCGCCGGGCGGGATGTAGACGGGGATGATCAGGCTGGCGACCTTGCCGCTCACCGACAGGCGCAGGGCTCGGCCGAGGGCCTGGACGCAGCGGCGTACGGAGCGGGTGGGATCGGCGAAGACGATCGCGTCGACGCTGGGGATGTCGATGCCCTCGGAGATCAGTTTCGCGTTGGCGAGGATGGCGTAAGGCGCGGCCGCGAAGTCGGCGAAGATGTCGGCGCGTTGCTGCGGGGTGTGCTCGCCGTGGACGAAGAACAGTTCCGGATCAGCGTCGGGGCACAGTTCGGGAGCGGTTCGGCGCAACTGGCCCAGGGTGTGGCCGAGTTCGCGGGCGAAGCGTTTGGCGTCCTCGACGAGGTTGAAGTAGACGAGCACCCGGTGCAGTTGTTGGTCGGCCATGGCTTTCAGGACCGCCAGGTGCAGGGCGGTGGTGCGTTGCGCGTCGTCGGTGCCGGGGGGGGCGAGGTTGAGCCGGGTGCGCAGTTCGGTGTCGGTGAGGGTAGGGATCACGATGCGGTAGTCCGCGGCCCGGCCGTCCGCAACTGCTTGCGCGAGGGGATATTCGTGGACCTTCTTGCCGTAGACGGCCTCGTTGTCCATCGAGTTGGCGTAGGAGTCCGGGTCGGGTGCGGCGGAGTGCCGTCGGCGGGGGCGTGTGGTGTCGGCGGACTCCGACAGGTCTGGTGCGGCAATGAGGCGGGGGGTGGCGGTCATATACAGGCGTCGCTCGGCGCGGATGCGGGTGGCGTCGTTGACAGCGGCCCATTTCTTGTCGGCGCGACCGGCGATGCGATGGGCTTCGTCCATGATCGCGAGGTCGAACGGGGGCACGTCGAAGCGGCTGTGCCGGGTGTTCTCGATCTTGTCGAGGGAGTCGTAGGTGCAGATCACCGTCAGAGCCGGGATCTGGTCTGTCCCCTCCCCCGTCACCGACATCAGGCCTGCCAGGGCGCGGAAGTCGCCGGTGGAACCGACCCGGTGGGCGACCAGGGCGTCGTGGCCGGAGGCGTCCATCGAGGACACGATCAGCATGTGCTCGGTGTGCCCGTCGGCGCGCCAGGCCAGCGCGGTCTGTGCGGCCAGGTCCAGCGTCGGCACCACAAACAGCACCAGCCGCGCGTCGAGTTCGTCGGCGATCCGGATCGAGGCCAGGGTCTTGCCGGTGCCGGTGGCCGACACGTAGAGGGCGCGTGTGCCGGGCCGGCGCAGATGCCGCACCGCTCGCTGCACTCCCTGTTCCTGGTCCGGGAACAGTTGGGCCCGCTCGGGACGATCGGGCCAGGACGGGGTGAGGACTGCGGTGCTCATAGCGGTCATGTTCCCAGCAGTGATGGGGTGGGGGGAGATGCGCTCGGGTCTGGGAATCGTGGTTGCCTGTCCGGGGATCTCGGGCGCCGTGGTCCGGCTGCGTTGTCGGACCGGCATGTGACGATGGGTGGGGTACCTGGGAGGTATGGGCTTTGGCAATCGAGTGGGACCGCATCGGGCAGCCGGCCTTCGACCGGGTTGTCGAGGCACTGCTGCACCGCATGTTCGATGGCAGCGGGCAGGTGGTCGTGGTCAACGGGCGCGGTGGTGACGGCGGTATCGACGTTCAGGTTACCGATGACGTCGGCTTGCGGATCTTCCAGCTCAAGTACCACCCGGACGGTTTCCCCGGCTCGCTGAAGGGCCGCAGGACCGCGATCAAGAAGTCGTTCCGGCGTGCCATGGCGCATCACCCGGCGGAGTGGACGCTGGTGGTGCCGTGCACGCTGACGGTCTCCGAGCGGGCCTTCGTCGACAAGCTCGCCGACAAGCTGCCGGTGGAGGTTTCGGTGCTGGACCGATCCGATCTGGACTGTCAATTCGCCGTGCACGCCGATCTGGAGGCCAGCTTCACCCGCGATCAGTTGCGGGAGGCGGCCAAGGACTACGGTCAGGAAAAGGCTCTCCTACTGGGTTCGGGCGATCTCGTGAAGCGTGTCCGTGCTCTGGGCGGCCGGGCGGACGGCGTCGACGACCACTGGACGTGGGACTTCCAGCGCCAGGGCGACACCGTCATCCGGACGCTGCGCGGCAAGCACGCGCGGGCCCACGAGGTCAGTCCGGTCTCCTTGCGTCTGATCGGCCGTACCGAGGGGATGAGTGCCGACCTCAGCGCCGCGATCACCCGCACGCTCGGATTCGGGACCGCCGAAGAAGTCGTGCTGCCCCGCGAGGCGGTGGAGAGTCTGACGGTCGATGGCCCGGCCTGGCTGTCCGAGACCGTCACCGACGCCGAGGTGACCTGGAAACCTGTCCCATCGGCCGCGGAGGCCGGCGCCGAGGTCGAGGTGGTCTTCCTCACCGCCGACGGCGCCGTGGCCGCCCGGTACACGGGACGGCTGAAGCACCTGGGCTCGGGAGGGCTGGGCGCCTCGGTCGATGCCGACGTCCACGGCGCACGGCTGCAGATGATGCTCCCCTTCGACGACACCGCCGCCACGCTGCTGTACTCCTTCGATCTGGAGGGCCGTGATCCAGCACAGGCAATGAAGATCATGCGCCTGTACCAGCGGTTGCAGCGCGGCGGGGCGTTCCGCCTCAGCGTCCGCGGCGTTCACGCCGGGGCCGGGACCCTGCCGACCAGTGGCAGCGCCGAGGAGCTGCGCGAGGTCGAGCACCTGCTGCTTTATCTTTCGGACCTCGAGGTGCTCCAGCGGCACTGCGAGGCCTACTTCCCCGTGCCGCTGGATTACACGCCCGCCGAGCGCATCCAGGTCCGCATCGCCCGGCTCCTGGTGGACGGCCGGTGCGTGGCATACCCCTTCGCCCGCACCCTCACCATCACACTCAACGGCCAGGACCACCCGACTCTGCGCACCCTCCTCGACGGCCGCCCCCAGTGCCTGCGCGTCAGCCCGCCCGGCTTCGAGATCACCATCGGCGGCCATACCCTCGACGTCGGCCCCGTCCATCTGTTCCACACCAGCCTGACCCCGGACAACGGCGAAGAAGCCCTGACCGCCCTGCGCGAAGGGCGCGGCGCGGGCACCGAAGTCACTTTGCGCCCCGGTGACAACGAGCACTACCGGATCTACCACGCCGACGCCTCCGACGACGGCCGCCTCCTGATCCCCACGCCCCTGGGCCTGGACGGCTACACCGAACCCCGGTAACGCCCGGTCCGGCGGCAACCGCCAGGCCGCCGTCCCCTGTACAGCGCCGCACGGCTCACCGTCGCCGGGGCATGCTCCGGTGCGGGCTGCGCTGCGGCGAAGACAGTACGGGGCAGGTCCCGATTGTTCCCGTCAGCAGTCCGCTGACACGGGTTCGTATTCAGTAAGCGGCTGCCACGGAAGCGATCGTGGGCATGATCCTCCACTGCTGTGTGCGACCTGCTTCGGGGCGGAGAAGGTGGTTCTCGACATCGCCATCATCAAGAACATCGACGAGACGGAGAATTCTCTTCCTCTGGGGGCCCGAGGTTCCCATGACCACTGGAAAGCCCAGCTCCCGAGCTCTGTCTACCTCATCGTGATGGCAGATCTGGATACTTGGGTGACAGGAACCGCCATCTCTTCCCAAAGACTTCCGGGCGCGCACGTACAGCTGGCCAGAGCAATGTTTCCGCTGGTGGGGCAGGGTTCCCTGCGGGCGATACGGAGCGTGCCCCGGTGGCCGACCTGATGATGGTCGTGGGCCGGGTGGCGGGTATCGGCCCGCGCGACATCACCCTCTTTCTCGTGGAGAAGGATAGGCAGGGGGTCGAGCAGGGCGAGCAGGAGAGCCTGCTGGGCCTGCGCACCAGCCCCCTGGGTCCGATCGGGCTGAACGACGTCGAGATACCGCCCGAGCGCGTGCTCGGCGAGGTCAGCGCGGGACTCGACGTCCTGTACTGGTGCCTGGCCTTCGACCGGATCTACGGCGTGATCGTCTCGGCGCATCTGGAGGCATTGCTGCCCACCGCGATCGACCGCATCACCACCCGGAGGGCGTTCGGCTCCCCCATCGGTGAGCACCAGTACATCCAGGACAAGGTCGTCGACATGCAGATGACCATCGCCGCATCGCGGGCGCTGTCCTACTCGACCGTCGACGCGCTGCTCTGCCCCGACGACACCCACCGGGCCAGCCTGCTTGCCTCCTGCGTGAAACTGCTCTCCGCCGAGGGCCTGGGTGCGGGCCGAGCTCGAACTGGTGCAGTTCTTCGGCCACGCGGGTTTCGAGAGCGGCAGCGGCATCGAACGCCACCTGCGGGACGCGGTCGCGTTCCGCATAGCGGGTGGCACCAACGAGATGCAGAAGAAGAACATCTTCAACCAGGTTCTGCGCGCCCACCGGCGCGGACCAGCGAGCACGTGATGGAAAGGGGACGGATTCCGATGGTGCGAGCGTCGTCGACAGAGGTGAAGGGCCGTGACGTGGGGGTCGTGGCCGCGCAGGACTGCGCCACGCAGTGGGGAAACGACGGGCTGGAGGTGCTGCCCACGCCCGCGATCCTCGGCTACACCGAGCAGTTGTGCGCCGAGGTCCTCGCGCCTCACCTGGACGAGGGCGAGATGACCGTGGGTGTCAAAGCCACCCTGCACCACAAGACCGCGGTGCCGGTGGGCGCGAAGGCCGTCTACCACGTCGCGGCGGAGGAACTGGACCGCAAGACGCTGTTCACCTTCACCTTCACCTTCACCTGCGAGACGAGGCGGGGGCCGTGATCTGCGAGGGCACCCATCTGCGGGCCACCGTGAACGCGCGGCATTTCCTCGCCTCCATGGAGGCCGCGCGGAGCGACGGCTGAGCACCGACCCTGCCCGCCTGAACCCCCTGGAAGGAACAGTGATGAGTCCGCGCACCACGCCCCCGGCGACGGCCGCCCCGTAGCGGTGCACGGCCGGGGTGCCCGCGTCCGCGACGAGCAGGGCCGCGAGTTCATCGACGGCAGCTCGGGGGCCATCTGCGTCAACCTCGGTCACGGCGTGCCCGAGGTGCTGGACGCGTTGCGGTCCCAGGCAGAGCGGATCACCTTCGTGCACCGCAGCCAGTTCGCCCACGCCGCCGTCACCGAACTGAGCGCCGAGATCCTGAGTATTGCGGGAGCCGGCTACCGGGAGGTCGTCTTAACCAATTCCGGTTCCGAGGCTACCGAAACCGCGCTGCGTCTGGCACTGCACCACCATGCGGACGGACCCGGCGACCGGTCCGTCGTCCTCACTCAGCGTCCCAGCTACCACGGCATGACCGCAGGGGCGCTGGGCGTGTCCGCGCACCCGTCCCGACGCCTCGGTCTGGACGCCCTGCTGGACGGGTCGACCGGGGCCGTCCCCGTCTCCCCGGCCCACTCCGAGGGGCTGCTGCCCGACCTGGCGGACTGGAAGGAGGCGTTCGACCGTGTGGGCCCGGGACAGGGTAGCCGCGGTGCTGGTGGAACCGATCGGCGGCGCTGCGAGCGGCGCGCAAGGTAGTCGGCCGCCATGCCGCCTGCGATCGCCTGCGCGAGGGGGTATTCGAAGACTTTCTTCCCGTAGGCGGCTTCGTTGTCCATGCTGTTGGCCAGCGCGTCCGGGCCCGGCTGACCCGTGTGGCCGCGGCCTGGACGGGGCGGGGCGGCTGACTCTGCGAGGGCAGGGGCCCCGAAGATCCGTGGTGTGGCGGCCATGTAAAGGCGGCGGTCCGCGCGGATGCGGTGTGCGTCGTTGACCTTGGCCCACTTCTTGTCCGTACGGCCTGCGAGGCGGTGTGCTTCGTCCATGACCGCCAAGTCGAAAGGCGGCACCTCGAAAGCGGTGTGCTGGGTGTCTCGATCTTGTCGAGGGAGTCATAGGTGGAGATCACGGTCGCTGCCGCGATCTCGTTGTCCTCGGCAGCGGCCGCTGACATCAGCAGCGCCAGCGTGCCGGACTGCGAGGTCGAGGTGATGCCGGCTGCCACCAGAGCGTCATGGCCAGAGGCGTCCATCGACGAGACAATCATGATCGGCTCGTCGCGGGCATCGGCACGCCAGGCCAATGCCGTCTGGGCGGCTAGATCCAGGGTCGGCACCATGAACAGGACCAGCCGTGCCTCCAGGGCCCGCAACGCGGGAGGCGACCATGGTCTTGCCCGTGCCGGTCGCGGACACGTACAGCGCACGGCTGCCCGGACAGCGCAGGTGCTTGACGGTACGGTTCAGGCCTTCCTGTTGGTGCGGGAAAAGGCTGAGACACTTACGGCGGGAGGCGGGGCTGGTAGTCGTGCTCGCTGTTCGTCCGAGGGCAGTGGCGCCTGCGTTTGCAGGCGAGTAGGGCAGGTCAATCCGAGGCCGTGGGCGTGACGGGTCCGGTCTGGTTCTGCTGGGGCAGAACAGCTGGCGGCGTGGTGAGGGCTGCGGTCTGTTGGGCCAGTTTGGTGTAGCCGGTTGCCGTGATGGTGTGCCAGGTGAGGTAGAAACCGGCCGTCAAGGCCAGGCCGACAGCGGTGGTCAGCGTCATGAGCAGGGCCCGCTGTCCGGTGTCGTAGCGGAGCAGCACGAGGTCGCCAGCCAGAGTCAGCAGAGCGGTGTTGATGATCCAGCCCCGGCAGATCCTCATCCTGGAGCGAGCGTAGTCGGCCAGGGGTGCTAGGGAGGGCAGTGCAGCAAGGGTGAGGCGGGCCTGTGTGTAGGTGCTGTCGGATGGGAAGGGGATTCGTCGCAGGCACCGGCGGATGGGGGCGAGTGCCTTGTCTGCGGCCCGGTCGACCAGGATGCCTACAGCGTAGGCCGCCGCCAGGGCTGCTCCTGCGGCGGGTGTGGATCCGGCCACGGGCGCGGCTTTGGTTGCGGTCTCGGGGCCTGCTGCTGCGGCGGCTATCAGGACGAGTCCGGTGATGAAGCCGATGCCCACGACGAGGACTTCTACGAACATGGCGGTGGCCGCGGCGAGCGCGGGCGGCTCCGGCTGTGTCGAGCTCACCAGCGCACCCCCCAGATTCTGGCCATGTCTGTTAGGAGTCTGGTCTCCAAATTTCCCTCCCAGGTCTCCTGCAGGTCGTAGCTGGCATTGGCCAGCCTCTCAAATATGATCAGGCTCTCGGGCTGGCTGACGAGCAGGTAGCGGCCGTGTTCCAGGAACTGCTCGCTGCTGGGGCCGTATTCCTCGTAGGCGCGCTCGATCGTGGCGCGGTTGTCCTCGGCAAACTCCACCAGGCGGTCGGCGTAGCCGGGATCTTCTCCGATCGCACCGATGAGGACGTCGACGACGTCCTCCGACAGTTCCCTGTCGTAGGGGTGGTCACTGAAGGTCTGGTAGATGCGTTCCGCCTCAGCGAGAAGGCGGTTGTTGCGCGTGAAGTCGGGGTGCTCGGCCAACGCTCTTACCCCCCGTTCGACCTCCGAGTCGTACAACTCAACCAGGGAAATCAAACGGTACAGCGAGCGTCTGACATCGGATGGGATGTCAGTGGTAGCCCCAGGCTTGTACATCAGCGAGTGCGACATGCGCGCCCACACGTCGGCGGCCTCGGTGCGGATCTGCACCTCGCACTGGTAGCGCGAGGTGTTCGGGTCCGTCTCTTCCCCGCGGGCACGGATCTGAACGTGCAGGCGGGGGTACTGCAGGCGGTCTTCGAAACCAGGCTTCTCGCGGTCGTCCTCGACGCGTATGACGGGGAAGTTGCTGGTGATCAGGTCGAGGGCGTCGTCGAGCAGGCTGGAGTACGGGACGACTATTCGCACGCCCGCCTTGTCGGATATCTCCTCCCACGGGTCTTTGTAACCTTTGTGGTAAGCCTTCTTGATGAAGCTGCTCACGTCTTTCGCCCGTCCGTCGACCTTGCAGGTGAGGTGCTTGCGGGCGGCGCGGCGGCGTATGTGGGCGACGGTCAGCTCTGTGGCCTCTTCGATAGCCGGCCGCTCCAGGCGGTAACGGCGGGAAGCCTCATGGGCGCTCAGCGGCACTGTCAAGGACGGGGGCCTTCGATGGTGGCGGCGACGTCGGTGCGCTCGGCGGGTCGGGGCCGTGCCTTGCCCTGGCCGAAGCTGCGTGTCTCCGTCATGACACCGGTCAGGGTCAGGCGCGTCCTGCCGTGGCTCAGACTCTCGATCTGGAGCGAGTCGCTTTCCACGGCTTCTATGGGGGCGATCAGAAAGACGCCGTTGTCGAACGCCATGCGCATCTTGCGCAACTTGGGCTCGACGAGCTCGATGTCCTTGTCGAAAGTCTGCACGGGAACCTCGTTGTCCCGCAGGCACTCGGCGAAGCTCTCCCGGTGCGGCGCCTGGATACGCAACTTGATGAAGTCGTCGGGGTCGAGCACCGGGGTGGGGCTCTGCAGTTCGACCAGGACAGCCATGAGGTATGAGACGCGCGTGTCGGCGTCCGGGACGCTGGTGTTGATCCACTCGGCTGCGGCGTCGTGGAAGCGCAGAGTGACCTGGCGCGGCTCGTTCTTCAGTCGGCAGCCCAGAAAGTCTTCCCTGAAGAACTTCGCCAGCTGCTTGCCGGTCATCTGCTTGTCGGCGGCCCAGCCCTCCATGGCCTCCTCGCTGATCCCGGAGGTGGAGAAGAGCGCGATCTTGTAGACGCGGGATGCTTCGGTGAACAGCAGGTTGGCGAAGTAGGTGACATCGAAGGTGCGCAGGCCGGAGTCCGTGATGATCTCGGTCGCCTGCATACCCGACTCTGGTTCGAGCTTGACCATGAGCAGGCTCTTGTGGCCGTCGAGAGTCACGGCCGCCACCAGGAGGAGTCCGTCGGAGCTGTTGAGCGGCTGGCTGGCGAGCAGGAGTTCAGCGATCTCCTTCGAGGCCCCCACGAGATCGCATTCGCCCTCGAGGAAAGCCCGTACCTGGGCGGGCAGTTGCGCCTTGAACTCGTCGTCCACGACAAGCTCGCGTCCGAGACTGACGAGAACGTCCCTGAACTTGACTTGGAGTTCACTGCGCACGGTGCTGTTCATGCTGCAGACGGTCTCGCTGAGCTGGACCTTCACCGGTGTGAGGTCGCTCCTCCTCTTTTTCGGAATCGAGTGCACGATCGCCTCGTTGACGATCAGATCAGCAAAATCACTCCGCATTTCCACCTCATGTGCGTTTTGGCGCGTTCTTCACCCGCGCAAATGTTCCTGTGCTTTCGATCACCAGTGACGGCGCTTCTGCCGCTGGTGGCAGCGGCATGGAATCCGTACATCTGGGACGCCTCGTGACGTGACGTCACTTGATGCTGACATATCCCCGCAGGCATCGTAGCGGAACGTAGTTTCCGTGGAGGAAGTTATATGGGGGGATTCCCGCGCCGCAGGGCGCGCGCAAGGTCACCACAGGCGAGATCCGGACGCCTCTATATTCGCGAATACGTTCGATGACAAGGGAACTCCTACAGTCTGCGGCGGGACGGACCCGCCGACGCCATCCGCGCTGTCCTTCGGGCCGCCTGACCGCCTGCCAGTTCGTCAAACTCCTTTGTGGCTCGAGGCGCGCCGACTTGGCAGCGGGTTCACTGTCACGGATCGCGGCGCCGCCTGCCTTGGTCCGTCATGCCTGGGGTGAATTTTCGAAGTACCGAAAAGATCGAACCCGAACGGCCATAGATCGTGTTCGGAAACGTTAAGGGTCTGGAGCCTGGGAACCCGTTCTGCCTGCAGTGATGCGCTGTGGTGGTTTCCTAGTGGTATCGTATCTTTCACAGGTGATCGTTCTCCATCGCCCGAACGGTCCACAACCCGAGCCGCCGACAGCAGAACCGACGTGGGTAGACGCGTCGCGGCGCACATAGTGGTGCCTGTGACCACCGAACTCACCGTGCTGCAAAGACACAAGGCCATTTCGCGCGACGAGACCATACGAATGTTGCTGGACCAGTCCAAGCGCCGTGGGCGGGCTGTCCCGATTCGGCGAGCCTTCGTCCAGATCGCCAGCCCGGGTCCCGGCCTCGTCACGTGGCCCGGCCCCCTACGCCACCTACTGCGCAGCGAAGAGCGGCTGGAGTTGGTGCTGCTGGTCCACTGCGTCACCGCCCGCGCCGACTGGGGTACGACCCAGCGCTCTGAGACATGGGCCCGCGCCGCAGGGATCTCGTTTCGCACCGACGGCACCGCCAGCGCCGCCGTCTCCCGGCACCTGCACAAGCTGAAGGCGCTGAATCTGGTCCGTACGGCACCGGACGGCCGGATGACCCGCATCACCAAGTTGCTCGAAAACGGCTTCGGCAGCCCGTACACGCTGCCGTCGGGAAACGAGGAGGGCTCACGCAGGGACATCTACTTCAAGGTGCCCTTCGAGTACTGGGAGCAGGGCTACTACAGGTCCTTGTCGATGCCGGCGAAGGTGATGTTGCTGATCTTCATGAGCTTGCGCCGCCGCTCCTTCGTCCTGCGCCAGGACAAGGAGTTCGCGTCTTGGTACGGGATCTCGCCTTCGACCGTCGGGCGGGGCGTCACAGAGCTCAAGGCGAAGGGGCTGCTGTATTCGTACCTCAGCGAGCAGTATCTCGACGGCCGCTCTGTCCTCGGCCAGAGCACGCGGGAGCGCTGGGCCCTCGATGCGCCGTTTGACCTCAACGTCAACAAGAACGACCGGGAGGAGGCAGACGCCGTCTGGACTCCCTCAGTGATCAACAGCACCGCGATCCGCTGTGCTGCCCGTCTGCCCACACGCGTGGAGACCGCAGCTCCACGCTGAGGGCAATCCGATCCCGCAACTACCTTCCCAGCAGCCGGGAAGGACACGGCGCCGGCCGTCACCTCTGTGCCACGCCCCCTGTCCCCGCAGGAGTCGCCCAGGTGAAGCACCGATACTTCCAGGAGGAACCTTCAGTACGTTTGCCGAGCCCAAGGACTTCCAGAAGCCGGAGTCGACCCGGTTGGATGACACCTCGCACCACCCCGGAGCGTCGCTCAGGAGGCTGCGGTCGCCCCGCACGGCGTCGCAGTCGCACCGGTCGCGGGCAAGGGCACGGCATCTCGGTGCGGGAGCTTCGGGTGCAGCGCCGATCGCGTACCCGTGAAGGCATATCCGCGCAGCTGACGATCTCGCGCCGCAACCGGCCCCGCCAGCTCGTCGAGTCGGCACCGGTACGACCTGCCCGCGCATCGCTTCCGGCCGCACATTCAGGAGCGTCTCGACCTGGGCCGGACGCGGGAGGCGACTCTCTCCTCTTCAAGAAGAACGACGTCAAGGCCGACCACTTCTCGCAGCGCCCGCGCTGCGGCAGGCGTTGGCCCCCGCACCCTGCAACACAGCATCAAAGGGGGGTTTCACGATCCTGGATGTAGTGCTTGACTCGCCACGCGGGCCTACTAGTTGTGGTCGGTCATGGGCGTGGTTGTCCACATGACGCCATATGCTTGTGGCGCTCCCCCGGGGGCGAGGTCCTCCAAGTCTCTTCGCCAACCGGCGAAGGACCGGCCACGGCCGGGTACAACGGACCTCGCTGGAGGGCGCATGAAGGAAACGAAGATCGCTGAACAGGGTGGCCAGGGCGATGAGAAACGGCTGTCAGTACGACAGGTGCTTCTCGACTGGCTGCCGGTCGCGGTGATCATCGTGGATTTGGCGATGAAGTTCCGCTGATCATGGATGGCGGAGCGTTGGACCCGGACGTAGAACGGCACGAGCTCAGCAACGAGCCCGGCCGATGTCTAGACGGCCGGGCTCGTTAACTGCTTCATCGGGCGAAGGGTCTGAACCTGGCGGCAACCAGGGTCGGGCCCTTTGTCATGTCCACCGCCCTCGACTGGTGCCGACCGAGGACAACAGGAGACACGGTCAGCGTACGGCAGAAGTTCAGCGTTTTACACGTCGCGTACCAGACCGGTCGTGGACACCCTGTCCATGACGACCACCCTCGCACGGCCCTGACCAGTGCTTATCCCCCACGGAGGTGGGCGCGGAGGTGGACACGGACGTGGTCACGAACAGCGTGTACGGAGGCGTGCCGGCTCGGTCAGCCCACTCAAATTGAGTGGGCCGGATCCGCCCCGCCCCCTCCTGAGTGATCCGCCGTCCTCAGTCCCTCGCGACCTTGACCGTGTTGGCCGTGGTCGTCGGCCGCCCCGCGCACCCACCGATCCGGCGCTGCGTCCGCTGCTGCTGCCGCCAGCTCGGATCCGCGGCCGGGGCTGCATGCACGTCAGCAGAGCCCGGCGCCAGGCCCGGAACGCAGTCCGCGGGGGAGCCCGGCATCTCCCCGCCCCACACCGGCCCCGCGATCCGTACAGGCATCGGGACGACTCCGGTATGCACCCGTTCGGCTGCCATGTCGCGTCCACCGCACCGCCGGCAGGCCGAAGCCCTGTTGCGCCCTGCCCGGCCGGGGCTGAGCCGGCCGGGCGGAAGAGCCGTCCCGTGGCCTTCAACAGCGCCAATGCCGCGGCAGGGCCGCACAGTTGTCCGGATCACACCGTCTGCTTACTCCGGGCGGTGATCATTGTGCTATTGGTCTGGCTGTCCAGTGCCTGCGGTGTGCCGCGGGCAGTACGACGTGATGCCAGGGAGGCGTCATGGCACAGGAGTTGCGGGTCCTTCACCTGGACACCAACGGGGTGCGCCAGACCCTGCCGGCGGACCGGCTGGCAGGGGCAGCGCTGGCGGAGCGGGGCGAGGTGTGGAAGCCGACACGGCATCCCTCGCAACGCAGCATCGTCACCTGGTGGTGGGCAGAGACCAACCGACGCCACGTGGGGTGCCGTTCGCTGGATCGGCTGTCGACTGCGATGCTGCTGGACTTCCACCCCGGTGTGGTCGACTTCGGCGCCTGGTCGGCGCAGCTGGTCTGGAGGGAGCGGGGGCGTGAGCGGCGCCTGGTGCCGGACTTCTTCGTGCAGACCGTCTCGGGGTCGACGGTGATGGTGGTCGCCCGGCCGGCGAACGAGCCGGGCCAGCGGTTCGACCGGCAGATGGCGGTGTGTCGCGAGGTGTGCGGGCAGGCGGGCTGGGAGCTGGCGACGCCCCGGCTACCGAACAGGACGGCGCTGGCGAACCTGCGGTGGGTGTCGCGGCGGCGTCATCCGCGCTTCGGAAACGCGGACGTGGAGTCGGCGCTGGCCGGCGCGTTCGCGCAGCCGCAGCCGCTCGCGGAGGGGGTAAAGGGGTGCGGGGCGCGGCGCGCACTGGCCCTGCCCCGCCTCTACCACATGCTGTGGAAGAGGCGTTTGGGCGTGGACTGGTCCGTGCCCCTGGGGCCCGGTTCGCTGGTGGGCCCGATGGGCGCGGGCGAGCCGGAGGCGATGGGCCGCCCGTTCACGCTGGGGCAGCCGTGAGCGCGCCGGTGCCGGTCCCCGCCGCGGAGCGGGCGCAGCTGAAGGCGCGCGGCGCGCCGCGTGGGGTGTTGGCGCGCGGGGACGAGGTGCGGTGGCGTGGCGAGCGGTATGTGGTGGCCGGTCTCGACGGGATGACGGTGATGCTGGGCCCGGCGGGCGAGGGCGGGGTACCGGCCGCCGTGCTGCTGTCGGTGCTGGCGGCGGCGGCCGACTTCGCTGTCCTGGACGCGGCCGGGCACCCCTTGGCCCAGTCGGAGATGCCTGACTTCGCGGAGCTGGAGGGCGTGCCGACCCATGCCGCGGAAGCGGCCCGGCGGTGGCAGCGCGCGGTGATCGAAATCGATACCGGGCTGCCGCCCGGAGCGGCGCCGGGTGCGCGGCCGCGCCCGGCGTTCGATCCGGCGACGACCACGCTCATCGAGCGGTACCAGGCCAAGGCGGCCGAGATGAGCGCGGTGCTGGGCGGGCCGGTGTCCTGGCAGACGATGCAGGCCAAGCGGCTCACCTACCGCAGGCGGCGCAGCGTGGTCGATCTCCTGGACGGGCGGAGCACGAAGCGGCGGCGGCTGTACGGGGCAACCGACGCGCTCGTGGTGGAGCAGCTCCTGGTGCTGGTCGACCGTCAGCGCCGGCGGGTGGACGCGCCGTCGGACGCGCGGAAGCTGTTCAAGTCACTGCGACGGGTGATGCGTGCCGCGCACGGGGAGAGCGTGAAGGTCCCCAAGGAGCCGACCCTGTACAAGCTGCTGGGACGGCTGGGCATCGACCCCCGGGACTGGGACGCTTCCCGGGGTGCGCGCGCGGCGGGGACGCGGGGTGGGCCGCCGTTCTCGGTGACGAGGGCGACGATGCCCGGCGAGCTGGTCCAGATCGACTCGACCGACCTGGACGTGTGGGTGCTGGGGGACGACGCCCGGCCCGCCCGGGTCGAGCTGACGATGGCGATCTGTGTGGCGACACGCAGCATCATGGCCGCGGTGCTGCGGCCCAAGCAGCCGAGCCGGCGGGGCAGGCGGCGCGAGGCCGGCCGGGGCGGTCTGGTGTCGGCGCCCCGCGCCAAGGGGCGGGCGACGAAGGCGGTGGACGCGTGCGAGCTGCTGGCGCAATCCCTGGTCCCGGCGCCGATGCGGCCCGGGTACGACCCGGCGGTCCACGCCAGCTTCTCGGATCTGCCGTACGAGGAGCTCGTCGCCGTCGACCCCCGGTTCGCGCATGCTACGGCCCGGCCGGTGATCATTCCCGACCTGGTCGTCATCGACCACGGCACGGTGTTCGCCGGGCGGACGTTCTTCGACGCCTGTGAGTACCTGGGCATCTCGGTGCGGCCGGCCCGTAAGCGCACCGGCCAGGACAAGGCGGTCGTCGAGCGGAGCTTCGGAACGATCAAGTCCAAGTTCAGCCAGCGGGTGAACAGTTATACCGGCCGGGACTCGGTGGGGGTGCGGCGGACCGTGGACGGTGAGCGGCTGTGGACGCTTGCCGAGCTCGACGCCCTGCTCCAGCAGTGGATCGCGCTGGAGTGGCAGAACACCGCCCATCCGGAGCTCGCCGACCCCTATGAGGCGTATCTGCCTCATCTGACACCGAACCAGATGTACGCGGCGTGCGTGGCGGTGGAGGGCTACCTGCCGATCCCGCTGACCCGCGAGGACTTCCTGCGGCTGCTGCCGACGGCGTGGATCGGGGTGAACGACCAGGGCATCCGGCTGCACAACCGCACCTACGACCATCCCTCCCGGGACCCGCGCGAGGGGCTGAATCCCTATCGGCGGACGCGTTCGGACCTGCGCGGCAAGAGGAAGGGCCGCTGGGAGGTCCGGTACACCCCCAACGACCTGTCCCGGGTGTGGCTGCGTGATCACAACACCAACCGGTGGGTGGAGGCGACGTGGGTGCACAGCCATGTGATCGGGGCGCCGTTCACTCAGTTCCTGTGGGACATCGCCGTCTCCCAGCATCTGGAGCGTGGGGGGCGCACCGAGGACGAGGAGGCGATCGCCCATGCCTTGGCCGAGTTGCTGGAGCGGGCTGAGCAGGGGCCTGAGCAGGTTCGGCGGGTGTTGGTGCCGGACGGCTACACGCCGCTGCCCGAACCAGCTCCGCAGCGGGAGTTCGACCCGTACGCGCAGCGCGGTCCCATCGACTGGTCGAAGGTTCCCGTGGGCGTCCCGGACCCGGACGGTGACCCTCTCGGTCTGGACGACACCGGCCTGTACGGGCCGGAAGGCGAGGAGGGGCCGGAGATCGACTGGGGGCAGGATGCGATGGCGCCGGATCCCGCACTCGACGCCTGGGCGCGTGCCGGCGGGGCGGGAGGCGCGGAGGAGGGTCTCAAGGAGCGCTACGAGCAGATCTTCGCCGAGTTCGACCAGGCCCGGGATGCTGTTGCCGACGACGGCCCGTGAGGTGGCGGACAGGGCCGCACTGATGGAGAGGGGAACACCGTGAAGATGGAGCTGACGGTCGAGGAGGAGCGGCTGCTGCGCGACACCAGCGCGGTCGGGCCGTTACTGCTGGCGCCGCCGACACCGTCGTGGCCGGTGGACTGTTATGCGTGGAGGGCGCTCGCCGAGTCGTCGGTGCACGCCCCGAAGCTGCAGGACAGCGCCCCGGAGGGGACGAAGGTCGGCAGTCTGGACCCGCGGCTGCTGTTCCACGGACGGCTGCGCACGGTCACCACCCCTGCGATCACCAAGGCGCAGCTGCTGGTGGCCGAACAGGTCATGGCCAACCAGCAGCGCCGGCACGGCAAGGCAGGGGTCATCCTGGACGGGCCGCGCGGGACGGGCAAGAGCACGCTGCTGCAGGCGATCGGGGTGCACTGGGAGCGGCGGCTGTCGTCGTTGTACGGGCCGGACGAGAACCGGGTCCCGGTCATCGTGTTGAGCGTGCCGCCGCCGACGCGCGGCAGCATGCGCAACTGGGCAGGCGCGTTCGCACGGTTCTTGGGCCAGGAGCGGGAGAGCGGGGATCCCACCGAGTCGGTGATCCGGGCCATGCGCAACGCGCGGACGCTCCTGGTCCTCATCGACGGCATCGAGCGGCTGCGGACGGCCGTGGACGCGGAGCTGGCCTTCCAGTACCTGGACATGATCAGCGAGGAGACCGGGGCGACGTTCGTCTACTGCGGGCGTGGCGCCCAGTTCATCGTCGACCCGCTCACCCGGGACAACGACACCAAGCTGGACGACACGGAGCATCTGCGGGGCGACCACATGGTGCTGCGTACGAGCCGGATGGGGTTCAGCCCCGAGGAGTCGATCGTCTTCGCGCGGGTCATCGACCTGTTCGACGCGGAGCTGGTGCTGTACCGGCATGAGAGGCACGACCTGCGGAAGGTGGCCGAGTACCTGCACACACGTAGCCGCGGCTACATGCGGTCGCTGTCGCAGTTGATCTGCCAGGCCGCGCAGGTCGCGATCCGCTCGGGCGAGGAACGCATCACGCTGGAGGTGCTGGAGAAGGTGTCGATGGGCCGTGTCGTGAACCTGTGACCGGCAGGCCGGGTCGGTCGCAGTGCGGCGGTCGCGGTGCGGCCCGGTGGCGTCATGCGGGCCAGGGGCGGGGGCGCCTGCGGGTGCGGAGGGCGGGGTCCCAGACCATGCCCAGCGCTTCGAGGGCGGCGCGTTGTTGCGTGGTGAGGGCTTCCGGATGCTTGCGGCACCGGTGGACCCACCGTCCCAGGTCGAAGGCGGGGGCGCCCGAATGGCTGAGCGGGTCGAGTTCTATGTGGCGGCGAGGGACGTCGAGGTGGCCTTCGCGGTCGAGGAACTCCGCGGCATGGGCGAGGCCCTGGTAGAAGGCGTGGTGTTCGGGGTCGTAGGCGTGGTCGTAGTACATGACGTAGGCCAGGGGCGGGATGCCCAGGACGGTCAGCAGTTCCTGCTGGCGGGGCTGGAGTTGGAAGAACGTCGCCCGCTGGGCGAAGACCCAGTCCACAGTGGTGCGGTGCTCCTGTCCGGGGGCGGTGGAGGGTATGGCGGGCCTCCAGCCGGTGGTGGCGGTGAGCGTCCTGACACGGAGGTAGCGGCGGTCCCAGCCCGTCCGGGGCCGGTCCCAGTCCGGGTCGATCGCCTCGAGCGCCTGACGGTGCTCGGGCGGGAGCTGTCCGGTCTTGGCTCTGTGGCGCTGCGCGGCCAGCCAGGAGCCGACCGGATGGCCGCCCCTCTTCTCCTTGACGGGAACGCAGAGGTCGCCGAATTCGGCCGCCCGGGCCCGGGCGTGCTCGAGCATGGAGTCGAAACCGCGGGTCGGTGTCGTCCACACCATGCCCAGTGCGTCCAGGGCGTGTCGGTGCGGGGCGGGCAGGCGGTCCAGGAGGTGGCGCAGGCGGAGGTTGGCCACGCACTCGCCCAGGGCGAAGCCCTCGGCGTCGGTGTAGTGCGCGGGGACGTCGAGGTGTCCGAAGGAGGCGTGGTAGCGGTGGGCGGAGGCGTGGGACTGCTCCCAGGTGCCGGTGGCCGGCACGGTGGTCTCCAGACCCAGTGCGCGGGCGAGTTGCGCCGCCTGTTCGGGGCGGGCGTAGTAGGTGTCGCGGTCGGGGGCCTTGCCGCTGTTCCTGAGGGCGGGCAGGGCGACGCGGTCCATGAAGGAGCTGTCGTGGGCGCGCAGGGCCTGCAGGAGGGTGAGGAGGCTCCCGAAGGCGGAGCCTTTGAGCAGGTTGCCGGGGTCCAGGCCGTGGCGGAGGTAGACGGGGATGACCAGGGTGGTCTTCTTGCCCGCGCCGGGCGGCTGGCGCAGGCCGCGGCCGATGGCCTGGATGGCGTCGATGATGCTGTAGCGGGGGGCGGTGAAGACGACGGAGTCGACGTCGGGCATGTCGACCCCCTCGTTCAGGACCCGCACGTTGGACAGCACCGCACACGCGCGGTCCGGGTCGGCGAAGTCCTCCAGCAGGTCCCGGCGTTGGCCGCCGCGTTGCTCGCCGTGGATGCCCCGGGACCACAGGCCCTTGATGCCCAGCTGCCCGCCGGCTTCCTGCGCGGTGGTCGGCAGGGACTCGGCGAAGGCTTCCGCGAGAGCGATGCGGTTGTGGAAGACCAGGGTGCGGCGCAGCCCATGTTCGGCGATCGCGCGCAGGACCGCGACCTGGACCGCGGCGTTGCGCACGCCGTCGTGGTGGGCGGTGTTGCCGGGGCGGCGGTCGACGAGGATGCCGTGCAGGTCGGCGTCGTCCACGACGGGCATCACGACCTGGTAGTCGGCGAGGAGGCCCCGCTCGATGGCCTCGGCCATGCCCAGCTCGAACACGGTCGGGCCGAAGATCTCACAGTGGTCCATCGTGGCGAGGGGGGCGTACTCCATGAGCGGGTGGAGCTCGGTGGGGGCCGACGCGGCCCAGACCCTTGGTGTTGCGGTCATGTAGACGCGGATCTTGGCGGGGACGGCGGCGTCGTCGTGGACGGTGCCCCAGCCTTCGCCGAACGCGGAGCACGTGCGGTGGGCCTCGTCGGCGATCACGAGGTCCCAGGGCGGCAGCCCGTGCAACTCGTGGGCGGCGCGGATGTGGTGCAGGGAGCCGTAGGTCGAGAACACGGTGACCGGGCCGGTCGTGCGGGCGGCATGGGCGATGGCCCGTGGGCTGGTCCGGGGGTCGCGGCACAACATCGCCTCCGCCCGGGTCAGGCCGCTCTCTTTCTGGCTGAGGGAGCACACGGCGAGCGCCGGCCCCGTCCGGCCTGCCTGGCGCCAGCGCCGGACGGTCTGGGCCACCAGGGTCTTGGTCGGCATCAGCACCAGCACCGTGCCCTGCGGTGCCAGCCGCTGCGCGGCCTGCTGGGCGACCAGCGTCTTGCCCGTGCCGCACGCCGAGACGACCGTCATGCGTTCCTCACCGGCTGCCACCGCGGCCTGTATCGCGGTCAGGGCCGCGACCTGGTGCTCCCGCAGTTCCATGGGCGCCCCCGTCCCCTTCCCGGGGCGGTGCCCCTGCATCGGATCGCACGGAACGTAACGGCCGCCCAAAGGGCGTCGAAGAGTTTCGGCCAAAGACACGGGGCCGCACCGGCAACGGTGGCCACCGCCGGCCCACACCGGTGGGCGGCCGCCGGACGTGCACGGGCCTGCCCGTGCGGTGTGAAAAGCCGATGCCGTGCCGGAGGAAGACGGCACCCTGGTACAGGGGGTGTCCAGTGAAAGGGGTAGGTGAGAGTGGCTCGTACGGGAGTCGCCGTGGCCGGCCGGCCACGGCGCAAGAAGCCCTGGCGTCCGGCACAGCGGCTGGCGCTGTCGGTGCGGTTCATCGGCGGGGAGTCGACCGGCTCCTACATCCGGCGCCTGGCGGATGCCAACGGCATCCCCGACCAGGAGTTCTGGCCATGTTCGGCACACCGCTGCGTAAGGACGGCGTGCCGGACGACCCGCGCTACCGCGAGGGGTATCTCAATGCGGCCGCGCTGGACCGGCTCGCCGTGATGACGGGCCGCACGGTCGGCGAGTTGCAGTGCGCCCTGCCGAACCTGCGCACGAAACGGCTGCTGAGCGCGGCGGGCGGGCCGGCGTGGGACTGGCCCTGGGACACCCGCGGCTGTTTCCTGGTGAGGACGTGCGAGATGTGCGCGCGTATCAAGGGCACGGCGTGGGATTCCTATCTGGCCGCCGACGCGACGTGGCAGGTCTGCGCCGCGCACGGGCGATGGCTGGACAACCGGCGCGAGCCCGGAACCACGGCCATCCGGCTGTCAGCCGTGCCCGAGGTCGCGGACGTTCACCGCCTGCGGGTCCTGCTGGAGCGCCGGTTGGGCGCGGGCGGGCGGGCGATGTTCGCCGACGCCTACGCCATCGCGTCGTGCTGGTGGAACATCTCCGTGCTCAACGCTCCGGTGTGGCGCACCCGCAGACGGGCGCTGGGCAGCGCGGGCCGGGACGAGCTGCGCGTCGCTCCCCTGGTGTTCTACCCGGAGGCGGTACACCTCGCGTACCGTCTGGCCGTCCGGGAGCGGCGGCGGCAGCGCCGCACCCTTACCGAGGACGCGGACCGGGCCTGGCTTGAGGAGGTGGCGGCGCTGCTGAAGGAGTGGGGCATTCCCGTGACGGACGGCCTGGCCATGGTCGAGAAGTGGATGGTGCAGCATTCCCCGATCCGTCCAGCGCCTGCAGGCCGGACCGGGCTTGAGGAGACGGTGATTAAGGCGGAGCGGCCGGCCCGCAACCGCTACCGGCGTCTGTTCCTGCACGCCCCGCACACCGGCCTGGCACTGGATGAGGATTCGACGTTCGGAGACCGCTCCTGTCTGACCTGGCGGCTGGGCGACCTAATCACCACTCAGCTGCGGCCGGCGCCACGCGGCTGGTATTTGGGCGGCCGTGCCTGACGCCCCGGTCGTTCACGCCGGGCCTGCGACCCAGCCGTAGTAGCTGATCACGTCACGCAGATGCTCGTGGGTCACGCTGTGCAGGCGGACGGCCCAGCTGCGGGCGGTTTCCTCGTCGGGCAGTCCACTGATCGAGTAGTGGACGGGGCCGGTGCTCCCCCAGGCTGCCTGGCCCGTGCGGACTGCTTCGTCGATCATCATTTGCAGGACAAAGGCCGGTTCGGGCTGCACCACCACCAGTTTGGTGGTGGAGGTGTCGACCCGGGCGCTCCACCCGTCGGCGCGCTGCAGGACGAAGGCGGTCGGCGTGTTGCCCCGGCGGGCCTTCCTGTAGACGGCGGCCAACGCGTGCGGGCGGCCGGTGAGGTCTGCGACGGTGTCCTGCTGGCCGGCTCCCGCCCGCGTCCGGCACCGGCGGGCCTGCGGGGAACGGGACTCGCCGGGGGCATGGCCGAACTCGGCTGCACGGCGGGCCAGTTCAAGGAGCGCGTTCAGAGCGCGGTATTCGACGGGGCGCAGAGTCGCCAGGGTCGCAAGGTGCTCATGGAACCAGGCTCCCAGCGGGAAGGAGCCGGCGGGACCGCTCGAGCTTTTCTCCCAGGTGGCCTGGTGGCCCGTGGGGATGTCCAGGTGGCCTTGCTCTGCCAGGAAACGGGCCGTGTGGGGCAACCCCAGGCTGAAATGGTTCCTGTTGCCGGCGCCTCTGGCAGGCCGCAGCAGGATCTCGGTGTCGGGTTGCGCTCCGATCTGCAGGAGAAGGTCCTGCTGCTCGGGCGTCAGGCGGAAGAACTCTCTTTCCTGCGTTCTCATCCAGCGGGCGGCGGCATGGTCGTACTGGGGAGGTGTGCGCGTGGCCAGGTTCCATGTCTGGCCCCGGCCGCGGTAGAGCGACTTGGCTAGGGCGTAGTAGGACTGCCAGGCGGGCGGCCAGGGCGGGTTCCACCACCGGTCGATCCGGTCCAGGGCGCTTTGCACCTCGACGTCCAGGCTCCCGGCGCCGGCGCGGGTGCGGCAGGTGCCCAGCCATTTACCCAACGCGTATCCGCCGACCACGGTGGTGGTGGGGAAGGCGAGGTGTCCGTGGGTACGGGCGAACAGGCGGGCGTGATCGAGCATGCCCTGGATGGGGGTGGGCGGCGTCCAGCTCATGTCGAGGCGTTCCAGTGCGGTGCGGCGCTCTGCGGGCAGGGCGCCCAGCAGGTGGTGAAGCCGCTGGCCAGCGGTCCACTGGCCCAGGCCGAAGCCGTCCTCGTCGGTGTAGTCGAAGGGGACGTTCAGGTGGCTGAAGGAGCGATGGTAATCGGTGGCGGAGCGCAGCCCCTCGGTCCAAGTCCCGGCGGCGGGAATGAGTATCTTCAGGCCCAGGACACGGGCGAGTTGGGCGGCGCGTTCGGGGTCGCTGTAGAGCAGGTCGCGGGTGATCAGGGTGTTGTGGCGGGTCGGCGGGGGCAGGGTGACGCGGTCCATGAACGACTCGTCGTGTGAGCGCAGCGCCTGCAGGATCGCGATCAGGGCGGCGAAGTCGGAGCTTTCGAGGATGTTGGCACCGTCGCCGGTCTCGGGCAGGTAGACGGGAATCAGCAGGGTGGTGCGCTTGCCCGCGTCCGGGCTCTGGCGCAGCCCTCGGGCGACTGACTGGACGGCGTCGATGGTGCTGTAGCGGGGTGCGGCGAAGACGACCGCGTCCAGGTCGGGCAGGTCGATGCCCTCGTTGAGGATGCGGGCGTTCGACAGGACCGCGACGTCGTGCCCGGGGTCGTCGAAGGCGGCGAGCAGGGACCGGGTCACGGTGTCGTCCTGCTCGCCGTAGACGGCGTGCGACCACAGGTGGTCGCGGCGTAGTGGGTCGTGGACCGTGGCGGCGGTCTGCGGCAGGGTGCGGGCGAACCCGGTCGCGCCTTCGACACGGTTATGGAAGGCCAGGATCCGGCGCAGCTTGTGTTCGTGGATGGCACGCACGACGGCGACCTGAACGGCGGCGTTGCGCAGGCCGTCGTGGTGCGCGGTGCCGGCGGGATGGGGGTCGTTGAGGATGCTGAGCAGGTCGTGGGGGGGGGGGGGGGCGGCCCCCCCCCCCCCCCCGGGGGGGGGGGGGGGGGGGCGGCCGGGGGGGGGGGGGGCGCCCCCGCCGGGGGGGGGGGGGGGGGCCAGGCGGCCCCGCCCGGCCGCGGCCGGCCACCCCCACAACAGGAA
>NZ_JBVJLC010000021.1:0-57209 GCF_055584925.1 Streptomyces sp. NPDC087906 | reverse complement strand
CTGTTGAGTTCTCAAGGAACGGACGCTTCCTTCAAGTCCCTCTCAGGACTCTCCGGGCGCTTCCCTCCGGTACTGCGTACTTCGTGTTCCCGACTCTACCAGACTCAATTCGGCGTTTCCGCCGCTTTAATTCTGATGGCCTTTGGGTTGGCCTTTCGCCTTTCGGCTGCTCACTACGTTAACCGATTCCCCGTCCGGCTCATAATCGAGTCAAGCGAGTTCGAATTTCGGCATGCCGAAAGTCCGACCCCGTTTGGGGAGTGATCGTAGGTAGTGGATGGCCGCTCCGGGAGCTGTTGAACAGCAGGTCCCGTGTCAAGCGGCTCGGACTACATTAGGTGGGTGAACTGTGCGAGTCAAGTTCGTCGGCGCTTCGGCACATGGGCCCGATAGGGGCTCACCGAAGGGTCGCCGGTGATCCAGTACCGCCAGGGCTGGTGGGCGCCGTCGCCGCCGACTCCCGTGCGGGGGCCGCTGCTGACCTGGTCAGCGGTGGCCGGTGTACCCGTCAGTATCGCGAGCGGTTCGCCGAGGCCCGCGCAGACGTCCGTGCCGTCCAGCGAGCGGTCGATGTCGAGGGCGGTGGCCAGTCGGGCGGGGCCTTTGGCCAGTTCTCTGTCGTGGCGGGCCGAGAGTCGTCGTTTGTGGGCGAGTTCGGCTCCTACGTGGATCTCGCCGGCCCGCAGCAGCACCCCGCTCGCCTCGTCCTCGGGGCCGCACACCAGGTTGAGGCAGTGCCACATCCCATAGGTGAAGTAGACGTACGCGTGTCCGGGCGGACCGAACATCACCGCGTTGCGGGCCGTGCGGCCGCGGAAGGCGTGCGAGCCCGGGTCGATCGCGCCCGCGTACGCCTCGACCTCGGTCAGGCGTACTTCGATCGGGCCCTGGTCCGTCGTACGGACCAGGGTGCGGCCGAGGAGGTCGGGTGCGACCTCAAGTACCGGTCTGTCGAAGAACTCGCGGGGCAGGGGTGTGCGTGAGGTGCCGTCGGGGCCTTGGATCATGGCGTACGAGCGTAGCCGGGTGCGGTGCGGGGAACCGACCGTGTCCGTCACGCGTATGTAGGGGTCAGGACCTGAGAAGGAGTGAGTATGGGCTTCAAGAAGCTGCTTGCGAGCATGGGCGCCGGTGGCGCGTCCGTCGAGACCGAGCTGAGCGAGTCGAACGTCGTACCTGGCGGGGTCGTTCAGGGTGAGGTGCGGATCCAGGGCGGTTCCGTCGAGCAGGAGATCCAGGGGCTCAACGTCGGGCTGCAGGCCCGGGTCGAGGTCGAGGGCAACGACCAGGAGCTCAAGCAGAACATCGAGTTCACCAAGCAGCGGATCGGCGGTGCCTTCACCGTTCAGGCCGGGGCCGTCCATGTGGTGCCGTTCGGGCTTGAGATCCCGTGGGAGACGCCGATCACCGCGGTCGACGGGCAGCAGTTGCGCGGGATGAACATCGGGGTGACCACGGAGCTGGAGATCGCGCGGGCGCTGGACTCCGGCGACCTGGACCCGATCACCGTGCACCCGCTGCCGGCGCAGCAGGCGATCCTCGACGCGTTCATCCAGCTCGGGTTCCGGTTCAAGAGCGCGGACATGGAGCGCGGGCATGTGCGCGGTACGCGGCAGCGGCTGCCGTTCTACCAGGAGATCGAGTTCCACGCCCCGCAGCAGTACCGGGGGCTGAACCAGGTCGAGCTGACGTTCGTCGCCGACGACCGGGAGATGGACGTCGTTCTGGAGATGGACAAGAAGCCGGGGCTCTTCAGTGAGGGCAGCGACTCGTTCCGGGCGTTCCAGGTCGGGCTGGGCGATTACGCGTCCACCGACTGGTCGGCGTATCTCAACCAGTGGCTCGCCGAGGTGGGCGGCCGTCGTAACTGGTTCTGAGCCGGAGGCATAGGCTCGGGCGGTGATCAGGACAGTCGTTGCCGATCTTCGGAGGTTCAGACGTGACTGACGGGCAGAGGGCTCCGCTCCCCCATGACTTCCATCCGCAGGTGCCCTCGTTCACCGTGGTGAGCGACGACGTGTCGGCCGGGGCGGTCCTGAAGGACGCCCAGGTCTACGCGGCGGGCAACACTTCGCCGCACCTGCGGTGGGAGGGCTTCCCCGCGGAGACGAAGAGCTTCGCCGTGACGTGCTTCGACCCGGACGCGCCGACCGGCAGCGGGTTCTGGCACTGGGTGGTCTTCGACATCCCTGCGTCGGTCACCGAGCTTCCCGTCGGGGCCGGCAGTGGCGGGTTCGAGGGGCTGCCGAAGGGTGCGGTGCAGGCTCGGAACGACTACGGGACCAACGACTTCGGCGGCGCGGCTCCGCCGGCGGGCGACCCCGCGCACCGCTATGTGTTCACCGTCTACGCGGTGGACTCGGAGAAGCTCGGTCCCGACAGCACGGCGACGCCCGCGTTCGTGGGCTTCAATCTGCGGTTCCACACGCTGGCGCGTGCGCAGCTCGTCGGGGAGTACGCGGCACCGGCCGAGAGCTGACCGTTTGTGTGTTGTTTGCCCTGCCCTGGTCTTGGAGAGATCAGAGCAGGGCATTTTTTTATTGTGTTGTCCCTCTCGGCGTGCCCGGCCAGAGTTGATCCACAGCCCGCAGCCCCTGACTGGGGCCGGGCCGGCACACGGGAGGTGGGCGAGATGCGGGACACGCTGGTACTGAATGCGAGCTTCGAGCCGCTGTCGACGGTGACTCTCAACCGTGCGGTGGTGCTGGTGCTGCAGGACAAGGCCGTGGTCGAGCAGGCGCACCCCGATCTCCGTGTGCGGGCCGCCGCTGTCGAGCTTCCGGTGCCCCGGGTGATCAGGCTCTGCCGGTACGTACGGGTGCCGTTCCGAAGACAGGCGCCGTGGTCGAGACGCGGGGTGCTGATCAGGGACCAACACAGGTGCGCGTACTGCGGGCGGCGGGCGACCACGGTGGACCATGTGGTGCCGAGGTCGCGCGGGGGTGGCGACAGTTGGCTGAATACGGTCGCTTCCTGCGCCGAGGACAATCACCGTAAGGCGGACCGTACGCCGGAGCAGGCGGGGATGCCGTTGCTGCACCCGCCGTTCGTGCCTTCTCCCGCTGACGCGATGCTGTTGTCGCTGCGGGCCGGTGAGCGTTCGGAGCTGCCGTTGTGGCTGGCGGCGCAGCCCGCCGCGTAGCGGTCAGGGCGGGGCGCGGGTCCTAGCGCAGCAGCAGTTGGACGATGGCGGCCGTACCGACGACGACGATGATGGCGCGCATCGCCACCGGCGGCAGACGCCGGCCGATCTTGGCCCCGATCTGTCCGCCGATGGCGGAGCCGACGGCGATGAGGACGACCGCTGTCCAGTCGAAGTCGGCGACGAAGAGGAAGAGGATCGCCGCGACGGTGTTCACGATCGCGGCGAGGACGTTCTTGACGGCGTTGAGGCGTTGCAGGGTGTCGTCGAGCAGCATGCCCATGAGGGAGAGGTAGATGATCCCCTGGGCCGCGGTGAAGTAGCCGCCGTAGACGCTGGCGAGCAGCAGGCCGACGAAGAGCAGCGGGCCGCCGTTGGGGCGGGCGGTCTTCTGCTCGCGTGCCCGCCGTTTCTGGACGGCCTTGGTGATCCGGGGTTGCAGGACGACCAGGACGAGCGCGAGGGCGACGAGGACGGGCACGATCGTCTCGAACGCCGTTGACGGCAGGACCTGGAGCAGTACGGCGCCGGTGAGTCCGCCGACGAGTGCGGCGATGCCGAGCCGCAGGATGCGCGGGCGCTGGCCGGTGAGTTCGGCGCGGTAGCCGATGGCTCCGCTGATCGAGCCGGGGATCAGGCCGAGGGCGTTGGAGACGGTGGCGGTGACCGGGGGGAGGCCCGTCGCCAGCAGGACGGGGAAAGTGATCAGTGTGCCGGAGCCGACGATGGTGTTGATCGTTCCGGCACTGATCCCCGCGACGAAGACGGCGAGCATCTCCCAGATGGTCACGGTGAGCCTTTCGGTATGCGGTGCCGGACGCACCGCATCATGCCCGAAAGGGTCTTTTGGTCAGTCGAGCGGGGTGTCCTGCCTGCGTTCCTTGCCCGTGTTGAAGCCGGGCATGCCCGATCCGAGGTTGTCGAAGGCGCCGCTGAGTCCCTTGAGTGCGTCGCCGATCTCGCTGGGCACGATCCAGAGCTTGTTGGCGTCGCCTTCGGCGATCTTGGGGAGCATCTGGAGGTACTGGTAGGCGAGGAGCTTCTGGTCGGGGTCGCCCGCGTGGATCGACTCGAAGACGGTACGGATGGCCTGGGCCTCGCCCTCGGCGCGCAGTGCCGCCGCCTTGGCCTCACCTTCGGCGCGCAGGATCGCGGACTGCTTCTCGCCCTCGGCCGTGAGGATCTGGGACTGCCGGATGCCTTCGGCGGTGAGGATGGCGGCGCGCTTGTCGCGGTCGGCGCGCATCTGCTTCTCCATCGAGTCCTGGATGGAGGTGGGCGGTTCGATGGCCTTGAGTTCGACGCGGTTGACGCGGATGCCCCACTTGCCGGTGGCTTCGTCGAGGACTCCGCGCAGTGCGGCGTTGATCTCCTCGCGGGAGGTCAGGGTCCGCTCCAGGTCCATGCCGCCGATGATGTTGCGCAGCGTGGTGACGGTGAGCTGCTCGATCGCCTGGATGTAGCTGGCGACTTCGTAGGTCGCGGCACGGGCGTCGGTGACCTGGTAGTAGATGACCGTGTCGATGTTGACGACCAGGTTGTCCTGGGTGATCACCGGCTGGGGCGGGAAGGGGACGACCTGTTCACGCAGGTCGATCCGGTTGCGGATCGAGTCGATGAACGGGACGACGATGTTGAGGCCCGCGTTGAGTGTGCGGGTGTAGCGGCCGAACCGCTCGACGATGGCGGCGCTTGCCTGCGGGATGACCTGGATCGTCTTGATCAGGGCGATGAAGACAAGCACCACCAGGATGACCAGGACGATGATGATGGCTGACATCGCGTTCCTCGGGCCCTTCGCTGCCGGATATTCTGATGATCGAGTTTCGCAGAACGGGGGCGTGAGCGGGGGCTGTTCACCCAGGTTGGCTCACATGACCAGGGGTTTGGCTCACATGACCACCGCCGTGGCGCCGTCGATCTCGACGACGTCGACCTCCTGGCCTGGTTCGTACGACTGGTCGGCGTCGAACGAGCGCGCCGACCACACCTCGCCGGCCAGCTTGATCCGGCCACCGCCGCGGTCGACTCGCTCCAGTACGACGGCCGAGCGGCCTTTCAGCCGGTCGATTCCGGTGCGCAGTCCGGGGCGTTGGGCGGTGTGCCGGGCCGCGATGGGCCGTACGACGGCGATGAGCGCGACGGACACGACGACGAAGACGAGGACTTGGGCGACGATGCCGCCACCGAGCGCGGCGACGACGGCCGCCACGACGGCTCCGGCCGAGAACATTCCGAACTCGGGCATGGCGGTCAGGACGAGCGGGATCCCCAGCCCGACAGCGCCGATCAGCCACCACACCCACGCGTCGATTTCCACAACGTCATGGTAGGTCCGGCGATCCCGGTCGGGACAGTGGCCATATCAGGTCACTTGAGGGCGACTTGACGGGTCGACGGGTCGCAACTGCCCTTTTGTGCGCCTGTGCTGTGTCCTCGTGGCTACGTGAGGGGCAGGCCCTGGGCCGTCCAGCGCTCGCCGGTGCGCTCGACGACGAGCGGCAGGCCGAAGCAGCGGGAGAGGTTGCGGGAGGTCAGCTCGGTCTCCATGGGGCCGGCCGCGAGTACCTTGCCCTGGCGGATCATGAGGACGTGCGTGAAGCCGGGCGCGATCTCCTCGACATGGTGGGTGACCATGATCATGGACGGTGCGTACGGGTCGCGCGCGAGCCGGCCGAGCCGGCGTACGAGGTCCTCGCGACCGCCGAGGTCGAGTCCTGCGGCGGGCTCGTCGAGGAGCAGCAGCTCCGGGTCGGTCATCATCGCGCGGGCGATCAGGGTGCGCTTGCGCTCGCCCTCGGAGAGGGTGCCGAACTTGCGGTCCAGGAAGTCGGTCATGCCGAGCCGGTCGAGGAAGGCGCGGGCGCGCTGCTCGTCGACCTCGTCGTAGTTCTCGTGCCAGGTGGCCGTCATGCCGTACGCGGCGGTGAGCACGGTCTGCAGGACGGTCTGCCGCTTGGGCAGCTTCTCGGACATGGCGACGCCGGCGACACCGATCCGGGGGCGCAGGTCGAAGACGTCGACCTTGCCGAGCTGCTCGCCGAGGATGCGGGCGGTGCCGCTGGTCGGGAAGAGGTAGCTGGACGCGAGGTTGAGGAGGGTGGTCTTGCCGGCGCCGTTGGGGCCGAGGATCACCCAGCGCTCGCCTTCCTTGATGGACCAGGAGACATCGTCCACCAGAGCGCGTCCTTCGCGGACCACGGATACGTCCACCAGCTCCAGTACATCGCTCATGAGCGCGTTGTCTCCCCATGCAATCGTCTTGAGTTCCGGGTGCGCCTGTAGGCGAAGCTCCCAGGGCAAAACCTACGCCACCGGTCGGGTGGTCCGGTCCTGAGGTCCGTTCCCTCGGTCGTATCCGCGCAGTCTCGTCTGGTCGGCGATGCCTGGCGCGCACGCTCGCGGCGTTGCCGGACCGCCCGAGTAGCTCCGCTGCAAGGGCAGTCCGGCGCCTTGCGATCGCACGCACCGGCCGACGCCGACCCCGCCCTGACGGGCGGACGACGATACTGCGCGGATACTCCCTAGGCTGGTCCCATGCTTCTGGAACCACGCTCAGGACTGTTGGCCGCATGGGGGAACGCCCTGTTGGCCGGGTTGGTGTCGCCGGACGACGCGGCGGACGCCGTCGTCGGCGACGATGCGGTGCACCGGGTGGAGGGGCTGCCGGGTGAGCCGGGCCCGGTGGGACTGACGCTGGCCTTCGGCCGGCTGCGGGCGCTCGGGGTGACCGGGTACCGGGTGGCGCTGCCGGCGCCGGGGCATCCGCTGGGGCTCAGCGGGCCGCCGGACTTCAACGCGCGTGCGCTGGAGGCGGAGGAGGCGGTGGTCGCCTCGGGGGCGCCGTACGGCTTGGTGCCGGAGGTGACGGCGGTCGGCCCTGACGGGGACCGGCATGTCGAGGTCGTCTGGCACTGCCTGCCGGTACGGGAGGCGCCGCCGGCGGACGTGCCGTCGCTCGGCGAGGCGGAACGCGAACTGGCCGAGGCGCTGCGGGACGCGACGGAGGTGCTGTCCCGGCTGGACGTAGCGGCGTCGGGCCCGGTGGCCGACGCGGCGCTCGACGCGTACCGGGCACGGGCGGAGCGGGGCCGCGACGTACTGGCCCCCGGCTACCCGCCACGCGCCGCGCGGGTGCTCCAGCTCGCGGAGCGCATCGGCCTGCTGGTGTCCCTGGCGTACGAACACGGCCCGGGAGGCGCGGTGAGCGCGTCGGAGATGTCCGCGCGGGGCGCGGCGCTCCGCCCGGTGGAACGAGTGGCCCGCCGCGCCCAGGTGGCGTCGTACAACGCGTATGTCGAGGAACGGGAGCGGGACGGTTTGTATTAAAGCCCCGCTGGGGGCGGGGTGCGGTTGTACCGCAACCCCCGCCCCCAGCGGGCCGGGCCTTGGTAAAAGAGGGCTGACTCTTAACCGTTAAGGCCGCTGTTGCCGAAGGCCGGGTTCAGCAGGCCGATCACGTTGACCGTGTTGCCCACCACATTGACCGGCACGTGGATCGGGATCTGGACAAGGTTGCCGGAGGCGATGCCCGGGGAGTGCACGGCCTGGCCCTCGGCCTGGGCCGCCGGGCCCTGGTGGCCGTGCGGGCCCTCCGTCGCGGAGGCGGCGCCCGCGCCCGCTGCGACGATGCCGCCGGCGATCATGGTGAGGGCGGCGGCCTTCTTCAGGTTCTTCATATCGGAAATCCTCCTCGCAAAGGCTGCGGCCGGTACGCCGCAGCACGCCATGGAGAACGCCGCGACGTCGCCCAGGTTGCGCCGTGTGGGTGACATACACCCGACGGTATGAATCTCAGATTGGTGGTCGCCGATCCGTATCAGCCGGTTATCCCATGTCGGACGGCCCACAGCGCCGCCTGGGTCCGGTCGGCGAGATCGAGTTTCATCAGGATGTTCGAAACGTGGGTCTTGACCGTCTTCTCGGAGAGCACGAGCGCGCGGGCGATCTCCCGGTTGGAGCGGCCGTCCGCGATCAGGACCAGTACCTCGCGTTCCCGCTCGGTCAGTGTCGTGCCGCGCCCCTGGCCGCTCCCCCGGTCGTCCTGGGCCAGCAGCGCGCCCGCGACCTCGGGCTGGAGCAGTACGTGCCCCGCGTGGACGGAGCGAATGGCGTCGGCGAGGGCCTCTGGGTCGATGTCCTTGTATACGTATCCCGCGGCGCCGGCCCGCAGCGCGGGGACCACCGTGCGCTGCTCGGTGAAGCTGGTGACGATCAGCACCTTCGCCGGGTTGGTGAGTTCGCGGAGCTTGCGCAGCGCCTCGATGCCGTCCATGCCCGGCATCTTGATGTCCATCAGGACGACGTCGGGCCGCAGCGCCTCGGCGCCCGCGACGCCTTCGGCGCCGTCGCCCGCCTCGCCCACGACTTCGATGTCGCCCTGGACCTCAAGGAACGTGCGCAGGCCGCGCCGTACCACCTGGTGGTCGTCGACGAGCAGGACACGGATCGCCTTGTCACCCACCGGGCACCTCCATCTCGATCGTGGTGCCCTGGCCGGGCGCCGATTGCACGGTGAGTCTGCCGCCGGCGCCGCTCGCCCGGTCCCGCATCGAGACGAGGCCGAGATGCCGGCCGGCTCTGCGGACCGTTCGGGGTTCGAAGCCCTTGCCGTTGTCGGTGACGCTGAGCACGGCGCCAGGACCCCGGCGCATCAGGGAGACGTCGACGCGGTCGCCCGCCGAGTGCCGCAGCGCGTTGTGCAGGGCTTCCTGGGCGACCCGCAGCAGCGCTTCCTCCTGGGCGGACGGCAGGGCCCGTACTCCGCAGGTGTCGAAGGTGACGCGGGCGGCGTGGGCGCGGTCGAGGACCTTGATGTGGGCGCGCAGGGTGTTGACGAGTCCGTCCTCGTCGAGGGCGGCCGGGCGCAGCTCGATCACGGCGGCGCCCAGTTCGTCGGAGGCTTCGGCGGCGAGGGTGACGATCTGCTGGAGTTCGCCCTTGGCGCGTGCCGGGTCCCGGTCGACGAGGGTGGCGGCGGCCTGGGCGGTGAGCCGCAGCGAGAAGAGTTTCTGGCTGACGGCGTCGTGGAGTTCGTGTGCGAGGCGTGCGCGTTCCTCGCTGATGGTCAGCTCGCGGCTGCGCTCGTAGAGCCGGGCGTTGGTGAGGGCGATGGCGGCGTGCTGGGCGAGGATCGCGAGGAGTTCGGCGTCCTCCTCGGTGAAGGCGCAGCCCTTGGCGTCGCCGGGGGTGCGGTCCGGGCAGCGTTTGTTGGCGAGGAAGAGCGCGGCGAGTGTTTCGTCGCCGTCCCTGACCGGCATGCCGAGGAAGTCGGACATGTCGGGGTGGGCGGCCGGCCAGCCGCCGAAGCGGGGGTCCTCGCGTACGTCGTCGAGCCGTTCGACCTGTTCGTCCCTGAGCATCGCGGCGAGGATGCCGTGCTGGCGCGGCAGCGGTCCGATGGCCTTCCACTGCTCGTCGCTGACGCCGTCCACGACGAACTGGGCGAAGCCGCCGTGGTCGTCGGGGACGCCGAGCGCCGCGTACTCGGCGTCGAGCAGTTCGCGGGCGGACACGACGATCGTCTTGAGGACGTCGCGCACCTCCAGATGCCTGCTCATCGCGAGGAGCGCGGTGCTCACGGCGGCGAGGCCGGAGCTCGGACTGTGGGTCATGGCCTCACCGTACCGGCGCGGGTGGGCCCGGCGGATCGGCCGCGCGCCCCCTGTCGGCGGGCCTTGCGGCCTAGGTCGAAATGCCCTGCGGGGCGGGTGCGCGCGGCCGAGGCGGCGGGCGGTGCGGCGTTCCTACGTTGAGGGCATCGACGGGGGTTCGACCATGGCTCCGTCGCGACGGAGAGGGAGCGGTTGCCATGCCGGTAGCGATCATCACGGGGGCTTCGAAGGGGCTGGGCCGGGCTCTGGCCGACGGGCTCGCGGCGAGCGGCTGGGATCTGGTGCTGGACGCCAGGACCCCGGCGGCGCTCGCGGAGGCGGCGCGGGCGGCCGGGCGGCACGGGACGCGGGTGGTGGCGGTCGCCGGGGATGTCACGGACGGCGGGCACCGGGCGGAGCTGGTGGCGGAGGCCGCCGGGCTGGGCGGTCTCGATCTGCTGGTGAGCAACGCGAGCGCGCTGGGTGCGGAGCCGCTGGTGCGGCTGGAGCGGCTGGGTCTCGCGGGGCTGCGGGCCGCGCTGGAGACGAATGTGGTGGCGGCGCTGGGGCTGGTGCAGGAGGCGCTGCCGCTGCTGCGGTCGAGCGCCGCGGGCACGGTGATCGCGGTCAGTTCGGACGCGGCTGCGGAGGCGTACGAGACGTGGGGCGGTTACGGGGCGTCGAAGGCGGCGCTCGACCATCTCGCGGCCGTGCTCGCCGTGGAGGAGCCGGGGCTGCGGGTGTGGGCGGTCGATCCGGGTGACATGCGGACCGGGCTGTACGCGGCGGCCGTGCCGGACGACACGGATCCGCGCCCGGAGCCGGCGTCGGTGGTGCCGGGTTTCCTGCGGCTGCTGGAGCGCCGTCCGGCGAGCGGCCGGTACACGGCTCCTTCGCTGAAGGGGTGGACGGTGTGAGGCGGGCACCGGTGGCACGGGGTCTGGACATTCCGCAGGTGCCGGCCGAGCTGTCGGCGCGGGTCCCCGCAGAGCAGCGCGGGGCGGGCCGTGACGACGTACGGCTGCTGGTGTCGCACGGGACGCGCGTGTCGCACCACGCCTTCCGTGAGCTGCCGGGGCAGCTCAGGGCCGGGGACGTCCTGGTGGTGAACACGTCGGCGACGCTGGCTGCGGCGGTGAACGGGCGGATCCGCGGTGAGCGGGTCGTCACGCATTTCTCGACGCGGGGTGACGACGGGCGGTGGGCGGTCGAGCTGCGGTCCCCCGACCCGGCTGCCGGGGGCACGACGTTGCCGCGCGCGGGCGGCCCTGCGGGCACCGTCGTCCGGTTGCCGGGCGGGGGCCGGCTGGTGCTGGAGCGCCCGCTGGACCCGGCGGCCGACCGGCTGTGGTGGGCGCGGCCCGAGGAGGTGGACGTGCCGGGGCTGCTGCGCGCGTACGGCCGGCCGATCCGGTACGGGTACACGGAGCGGGACCAGCCGCTGTCGGCGTACCAGACGGTGTTCGCGCTGCCGGCGGCTGACGGCTCGGGGTCGGCCGAGATGCCGAGCGCCGGGCGGCCGTTCACGGCGGGTCTGGTGGCGGAGCTGGTGAGCAGGGGGGTGCAGTTCGCGCCGATCACGCTCCATACGGGGGTGGCGTCGGCGGAGGCGCACGAGCCGCCGTACCCGGAGCGGTTCGCGGTGCCCGCCGCGTCGGCGCGGCTGGTGAACGCGGCGCGTGCGGGTGGCGGCCGGGTCGTGGCCGTCGGTACGACGGCGGTGCGGGCGCTGGAGTCGGCGGCGGGTCCTGCCGGGGTGGTGCGGGCGGCTTCGGGGTGGACGGATCTGGTGATCACGCCGCGCCGCGGGGTGCGGGCGGTGGACGGGCTGCTGACGGGGCTGCACGAGCCGGAGGCGTCGCACCTGCTGATGCTGGAGGCCGTCGCCGGGCGGGCGGCGCTGACCCGGGGGTATACCGAGGCACTGCGCGGGCGCTACCTCTGGCACGAGTTCGGCGACGTCCATCTCCTCCTGGGGGATGAGACCACTCACGCTATGCGTTGCGAACGCAACCTTTGGTGAAACTGTCATCGCCTCGATGTGACGCCGCACATAGGACGCACATCACTTACGAAGGGGATTAGTCGACAATACTCGGGGTGTTAGCTCGGCATAAGTGGGTAAATAGGCGACTTGACCACCCCCTGCCCCGCACCCCGTCCCACTATCCAGCTTCGTACGTCACACCTTTGCCACAGGTTTTTGCGACCGCTAAGAATTGCGTCCGTCGCCGCTGGAAGGCAGTGGGCCTCCCGGCCTCCGCGACTCCCGCTATTCGAAGAGGTACGTCTCTATGTCCGCGTCACGCACCCCTGGTCACAGTCGCCTGAGCAAGACCCACAAGGTTTCGATCGCCGGCATCGCCGCGATCGGCGCCGCCTCACTGGCGTTCTCCCTGGTCCCCGGTAACGCATCCGCCGACGTCGATTCCCACTCCGTGGCCGCCGCAGCGCCGGTGGCCTGGAACTCCACTTCGGGAACGCAGGCGTCAGCGCTCCACGCGAGCATCGCCAAGCAGCAGCTTTCCGCCGAGAACGCCGCCAAGGTCCAGGCCCAGGCGTTCGCCAAGGCGGCATCCCACGCCAAGACCGTCAAGGCCGAGAAGGACGCCAAGGAGAAGGCCGCGGCCGCGAAGAAGGCGAAGGCCGAGAAGGCAGCCAAGGCCAAGGCAGCCGCCAAGGCGAAGGCCGCGGCAGCCAAGAAGCGCGCCAAGGCCCAGGCCGCCAACCGCTCGACGGTCCGCAAGCCGGTCTACGCCAACAACCTCGACGGCTGGATCCGCGAGTCCCTTTCGATCATGAAGAAGCACGGCATCCCGGGTTCGTACAACGGGCTGCACCGCAACATCATCCGCGAGTCGTCGGGCAACCCGATGGCCATCAACAACTGGGACATCAACGCCCGCAACGGCATACCGTCGAAGGGCCTGCTCCAGGTCATCCCCCCGACGTTCAAGACGTACCACGTCGCCGGAACGCCGAACAACATCTACGACCCCGTCGCCAACATCGTCGCCGCCGCCAACTACGCGGCCGACCGGTACGGCTCGATGGACAACGTCAACAGCGCCTACTGAGCCGCACTGTCCGTACGCCGAAGGGCGGCACCCGCTGGGGTGCCGCCCTCCGGGGCGTGCCTGGATCGGGAATGTCCGGCTACTTGCGCATGACCTCGGGCTCGTGGCGGCGCAGCAGTCGCGACACGATGAAGCCGCAGATGACCCCGAGCGCGATCAGCGCGATCATGTCGATGGTCCACTGGGTGGCCGAGTGCTCCCACAGCGGGTCCAGGTTGTCCGGCTTCTCCGGGTCCCACGGCGCCATCAGGTGCGACAGGTCGAGCGTCGCGCCCGCCGCGCTCAGTGCCCAGCGCGAGGGCATCAGCCAGGCGAACTGGTCGAGCCCCGCCTTGCCGAAGATCTGGAAGAGCGTGCCGGTGAAGACGAGCTGCACGATGGCGAACATCACGAGCAGCGGCATGGTCTTCTCCGCGGTCTTGACCAGCGAGGAGATCACCAGGCCGAACATCATCGAGGTGAAGCCGATGCCGATGATCGCCAGGCACAGTTCGACGGCCGGGTTGGTGACCAGGCCCTCGGCAGGCAGGTCGCGCACCGAGAAGCCGATGCCGCAGATGATGACGGCCTGCAGGGCCGTGATCACACCGAGCACGATCACCTTGGACATCAGGTACGCGGAGCGGGAGAGGCCGACCGACCGTTCCCGTTCGTAGATCACCCGCTCCTTGATCAGCTCTCGCACCGAGTTGGCCGAGCCCGAGAAGCACATGCCGACCACGAGAATCATCATGATCATGCCGGCGCCGCCGTTGAAGCGCGCGGGCGGTACCGGCGGGCCGAGCCCGAACTTCGCCGGGATCACCACGCTCACCCCGCCGAGGATCGCGGGCAGCAGCACCATCAGACCGAGGAAGCCGCGGTCGGAAGCGATCACCGTGACATAGCGCCGGATCAGCGTCCAGAGCTGGGAGCCCCAGCTCTGCGGCTTCGGCGGCCGCATCTGCGCCCGCGAGGGGACCTGCGCGGTCTGCACGGCGACGGCGTCGATGTCGGCCGCGTATATCTGGTAGTGCTCGGAGCCGCGCCAGCGGCCCGCCCAGTCGTAGTCGCGGTAGTTCTCGAACGCCGAGAAGACGTCCGCCCAGCTTCCGTAGCCGAAGAAGTTGAGGGCTTCCTCCGGCGGGCCGAAGTACGCGACGGAGCCGCCGGGCGCCATGACCAGCAGCTTGTCGCAGATCGCCAGCTCGGCCACGGAGTGGGTGACGACCAGGACCGTACGGCCGTCGTCGGCCAGGCCGCGCAGGAGCTGCATGACATCGCGGTCCATGCCCGGGTCGAGGCCGGAGGTCGGCTCGTCCAGGAAGATCAGCGACGGCTTCGTGAGCAGTTCGAGAGCGACGGAGACGCGCTTGCGCTGGCCACCGGAGAGGGAGGTGACCTTCTTCTCCTTGTGCACGTCGAGCTTCAGCTCGCGCAGCACCTCGTCGATACGGGACTCGCGCTCGGCCTCCGCCGTGTCACCGGGGAAGCGGAGCTTGGCCGCGTACTTGAGCGCCTTCCTGACGGTCAGTTCCTTGTGCAGGATGTCGTCCTGCGGGACCAGGCCGATGCGCTGGCGCAGCTCGGCGAACTGCTTGTACAGGTTCCTGTTGTCGTACAGGACGTCGCCCTGGTCGGCGGGCCGGTAGCCGGTGAGCGCCTTGAGCAGGGTGGACTTGCCCGAGCCCGACGGGCCGATGACCGCGATCAGCGACTTCTCGGGGACGCCGAAGGAGACGTCCTTGAGGATCTGCTTGCCGCCGTCGACCGTCACCGTGAGATGGCGGGCGGAGAAGGACACCTCGCCGGTGTCGACGAACTCCTCCAGGCGGTCGCCGACGAGCCGGAAGGCCGAGTGCCCCACACCGACGACGTCGTCGGGGCTGAGGAGGACCGTGCCGGACTTGGCGATCGGCTGCCCGTTGACGTACGTGCCGTTGTGCGAGCCGAGGTCGCGGATCTCGAAGCGGCCGTCGGGCATCGCGGTGAACTCGGCGTGCAGCCGGGAGACCTGGAGGTCGGAGACGACCAGTTCGTTCTCCAGCGCACGGCCGATCCGCATGACCCGGCCGAGCGAGAGCTGGTGGAACGTGGTGGGGCTGCGGTCCCCGTAGACCGGCGGCGCCCCCGCGGCGCCGCCCGCTGCGGAACTCTGCTGCGGCACGGGCGCGGGCGGGAACTGGGCCTGCGGCGCGGGTGCCTGCGGTGCGGGTGCTGACGGCCAGCCCTGCTGCGGCGGCTGGGCCGGGGCCTGCGGTACGGCGGCGGCTGCCGCCTGCGGCGCCGCGGGCGCCATGGCCTGCTGCTGAGCCTGGGCCTGCTGAGGCACGGCCTGCGCCGGCGCCGACTGCGCCGGAGCCGCTTGCGGGGCCGCCGTGAGATTCAGCCGCGGCCCGTCGGTGGGATTACCGAGATGCACCACGGAGCCCGGACCCAGCTCCACCTGCTGGACCCGCTGCCCCTGCGAGTAGGTGCCGTTGGTGCTGCCGTGGTCCTCGATGACCCAACTCCGGCCTCCCCGGCTGATGGTGGCGTGACGCCACGAGACCCTGGCGTCGTCGACGACCAGGTCCCCCTGTGGATCCCGGCCAAGTGTGTACGACCTGGACGGATCGAGCGTCCAGGTCCTTCCGTTCAATTCCAGTACGAGTTCCGGCACTCCGCGCCCCACTAGTTTTCCCCCGAGGTACCCCCGTCGCAGGGAGTCTAGGGATGGCGAACATCGTGGGGAACTATTTCAGGCTCGGCCCTTCCTCGGAAAGCCGGGCCACCGAATACCGTGTCTGTCCGGCACGCGGGACGGCCGGCCGGTCCCGGCGCCGCGCCCGCTACGGTGGGATCACCATGAGCGCATCGCAGCCGAATCAGACCGCTGACGTCCCCACTCTTCTGGTAAAGATCTTCGGGAAGGACCGCCCCGGGATCACCGCCGGCCTCTTCGACACCCTCGCGGCGTACTCCGTCGATGTCATCGACATCGAGCAGGTCGTCACCCGTGGCCGTATCGTCCTGTGCGCGCTCGTCACGGCGCCGACGGTCGACGGCACGACCGAGGGCGAACTGCGCGCCACCGTGCATAGCTGGACCGAATCACTCAAGCTCCAGGCCGAGATCATCTCCGGCATGGGCGACAACCGGCCGCGCGGCAGCGGCCGTTCCCATGTCACCGTGCTCGGCAACCCGCTGACCGCCGAGTCGACCGCCGCCATCGCCGCCGGCATCACCTCGGTCGGCGGGAACATCGACCGGATCTTCCGACTGGCCAAGTACCCCGTCACAGCAGTGGAGTTCGCGGTCTCCGGCGCGCCCACCGAGCAGTTGCGCAGCCGGCTCGCACCCGAGGCAGCCGAGATCGGCGTCGATGTGGCGGTGGTCGCGGCCGGACTCCAGCGCAGGGCCCAGCGGCTGGTGGTCATGGACGTGGACTCGACCCTGATCCAGGACGAGGTCATCGAACTCTTCGCGGCGCACGCCGGCTGCGAGGCGGAGGTCGCCGAGGTCACCGCGCGCGCCATGCGCGGCGAGCTGGACTTCGAGCAGTCCCTGCACGCGCGGGTGGCGCTGCTCGCCGGGCTCGACGCCTCGGTGGTCGACAAGGTGCGTACGGAGGTGCGGCTCACACCGGGCGCCCGCACCCTGATCCGTACGCTGAAGCGGCTCGGCTACCAAGTGGGCGTGGTCTCCGGGGGGTTCACCCAGGTGACCGACGCGCTCAAGGAGCAGCTCGGGCTCGACTTCGCCGCCGCCAACACACTGGAGATCGTGGACGGCAAACTCACCGGGCGGGTGCTCGGCGATGTGGTCGACCGGGCGGGCAAGGCCAGGCTGCTGCGCAGATTCGCCGCCGAGGCCGGTGTGCCGCTCTCGCAGACCGTGGCGATCGGCGACGGCGCCAACGACCTCGACATGCTCAACGCGGCAGGGCTCGGGGTCGCGTTCAACGCCAAGCCGGTGGTGCGCGAGGCGGCGCACACGGCGGTGAACGTGCCGTTCCTCGACACCGTCCTGTATCTGCTGGGCATCACACGCGACGAGGTCGAGACGGCGGACGACGAGGACGGGGTGACGGAGGAGGACTGAGCTGCCGCCCGGTGGCCTGCCGCTGACGTACGAGGCCCCGGCGCGGATCGTCCGCGCCGGGGCCGGGTGACGTCATGGGTCGGATGGTCACTGATCAGTCGTGCGGTGCCCAGTAGTCGAGGAGCTTGCCCGCGCCGTGCTCCACCGACTTCCAGGTGCCGGTGAACCCGACGACGGCGAATCCGGCGGTCGGGAAGCCGCCCTGCGTCATACGGGCGAGCGCGTCACCCTCGGAGCCGCCGGACAGTGCGTCGGCGAGCGTGTGCATCCCGGGGTTGTGACCGATGAACAGCAGATCCCGCACCTCGTCGGCCGTCTCGTTGATCAGCGCGAGGAGGTCGCCGAGCGACGCGTCGTACAGCCGCTCCTCGTAGACGGTCCTGGGCCGGTGCGGCATCTCGTGCACGGCGAGCTTCCAGGTCTCCCGGGTCCTGACCGAGGTCGAGCAGACTGCCAGGTCGAAGGGGATACCGGTCTCACCGAGCCTGCGCCCGGCCATCGAGGCGTCCAGGCGGCCCCGCTCGGCCAGCGGCCGCTCATGGTCGGACACCTGGGGCCAGTCGGCCTTCGCATGCCGGAGTAGGACGATCCTGCGGGGTGTATCGACGCTCATGCACCCCAGCTTCGCACGAAATGCGCCGCCGGGCGCAGGGTGTTGACGGGCTCCCCTGACAAGATCGCGGGACACCCCGGAATCGGGGTCGTCAGGGGGTCAGGAGCTGGAAGAGGTGCGCCAGGATCCGGCCGATGCCCGGATCGCCCGCGGCCGCCTCGGCCTGCCCCGTACCGGTCATGAGCAGCAGCGCGGCGAAGGCGACGGCGGGCAGGGCGATGGCCCACCACGGCAGCCTGATCTCCGTGCTGCCCTGGCCGGGACGGGCGGATCGGGAGTGCGCTGGGGCCGTCATGGCCGCCTCCGGTGGGCTGCGGGGTGGGTCTGCGATTCGATGGGTCCGAATCTACGGATCATGGCCTCCGGAGCCCATCCGGTGACCCACCCACTCAACCCTGAACCTGGCCCCCTAAGGGTGGTGGTGCTAGCCCCCCCCTTTTTTTTGGGGCTCGTTCGCCTCCGGTGCGCCCCGGGGGGTTCACTGTTCGTCCCGGCCCGCCCCGATCACGTGGCGAGTGAGCCGAAGGGGCGCGCCGCTGTCGAAAGGGAGAGCGCGCGCAGGCCCGTGAGGAACGAGCGGGCCGAGCACGGTCGACCGTCGACAGGGGCACAAAGCGCCCCGGAGGTGAACCGAGCCCCAAAAAAGAGGGGGAACCGAGCCCCCAAAATCAAGGGGACGCGAGTGTGGCGATGATGGCGATGACGACCATGATGCCGATGATCGTGCCGAACACGATGAGCAGCTTCTGCTGGCCGTTCTGGGGATTCGGGTCGAGGACTGGCATGCGCTCAGTCTCGCACCCGCGATTCGTCCTCGATCGTCCGGTCCCGCCCCGCCACCACACCGGCCGCCATCTGCGGCACCAGCAGCGCCGCCATCAGCGCCAGCGGCAGGCCCCAGCCGCCGCTGTGCTGGTAGAGGACGCCGACCAGCAGCGGGCCCGGGATCGAGATCAGGTAGCCGGTGCTCTGGGTGAAGGCGGAGAGGCGTACGACACCGGCGCCGGACCGCGACCGCATGCTGATCATGGTCAGGGCCAGCGGGAACGAGCAGTTCGATACGCCGAGCAGCACCGCCCACGCCCAGGCGCCGCCGACCGGGGCCACGTACAGGCCGCCGATGGCGATCAGACCGCAGACGCCCAGGGCCACCACGATCGGGCCCTGCTGCTTCATCCGGGTGGCCAGCCGGGGAATCACGAAGGCCAGCGGCACGCCCATGACCATGATCACGGCGAGCAGCAGTCCCGAGGTGCCCGCCGAGATGCCGGCGTCGCGGAAGCGCTGCGGCATCCAGCCCATGGTGATGTAGGCGCCGGTGGCCTGGAGGCCGAAGAAGCAGGCCATCGCCCAGGCGGTGGGGCTACGGGTGAGGGTGGGTACGGGGGCGGCGTCGGCGGTGCTCCCGGGCCGCGCGGCCGGTGCGACGGCGGCGGTGCGGTCCCGTACGAGGAAGAGCCAGGGCAGGACGGCCACGGCGGCGGGGACGACCCAGATGCCGAGCCCGGTGCGCCAGTTGCCGCCGAGCGCTTCGGCCATGGGGACGGTCGCGGCGGCGGCGAGGGCGGTGCCGAGGGCGACGGCCATCGAGTAGAGCCCGGTCATGGTGCCGACGCGGTCGGGGAAGTACCGCTTGACGATCACCGGCATCAGTACGTTGCTGACGGCGATCCCCATCAGCGCGAGCGCGCTGGCCGTGAGGAAGGCCGCCGTGCCGCCGACGAAGGGGCGGATCGCCAGGCCCGCCGTGATGGCCAGCATCCCGGCGCAGACGATCGCGCCGGGGCCGAAGCGCCTGGCGAGGCGCGGCGCGGCGAAGCCGAAGAGGGCGAAGCAGGCGGGCGGTACGGAGGTGAGGACACCGGCGACGCTGCCGCTCATGTGCAGCCCGTCGCGTACGTCTTCGAGCAGCGCGCCGAGGCTGGTGATGGCCGGGCGCAGGTTGAGCGCGGCGAGGAAGAGACCGGCGACGACGAGCCTGGTCAGCCATACCGAGGCGGTCGTGGCGGGCGGTGCGGGCGGCGCCGGGACATCGCTCGCCCGGTCGGTCCGGTGGGTCGGGGGCCGGGTCTCGTCGGTCGCTATCTCGTCGGGCATGCGGCCATCATAGAATCATGGGATGATTGGTTGTCCACTCCCGTGTACGACCGACCCGTGCGAGACTTTCCCCGTTCCCGAGGCAAGGAGCACCATGGCGCTGACCTCTCCCCGGCGTTCCGCACTCTCCGACCAGGTCATCACGGAGCTGCGCAACCAGATCACCTCGGGCGAATGGCCGGTGGGCTCCCGTATCCCCACCGAGCCTGAGCTGGTCGAGCAGCTCGGGGTGGCCCGCAACACCGTCCGGGAGGCGGTGCGCGCGCTCGCCCACAACGGGCTGCTGGACATCCGGCAGGGGTCGGGGACCTATGTGGCGGCCACCAGCGAGCTGGCGGGCGTGATGCACCGCAGGTTCGCCGGCGCCGATCCGCGCCATGTCGCCGAGCTGCGCTCCACGCTGGAGGCGTCAGCGGCGAGACTGGCGGCCGAGCGCCGTACGGAGCGGGATCTGCGGCAGATGGACGCCCTGCTGGCGCGCCGCGAGGAGGTGTGGGCCGCCGGGGACGCCGAGCAGTTCGTCGCGGCCGACACGTCCCTGCATCTGGCGGTGGTGGCGGCTTCCCACAACGACGTGCTGAGCGCGCTCTACGCGGACCTCGGCGAACTCGTCCGCAGCGCGCTGCGCGACGACGTGGGGACGGTGCTGCGGGCCGAGGACCTGCTGGACCACGCGCGGCTGGTGGCGGCGATCCGGGCCGGCGATGTGGAGACGGCGGGGCGCGAGGCGGCGGGGCACGCCTTCAGTTGCCTGCGCGAGCGTGTCTGACGGGTTTCCGGGGTCCGATCGGTTCGTGGCTGACCCACGCCGAGCGGATCTCCTTCCAGCACCGGTCGGTGAGCTGGACGTATCCGGCGGCGCCGATCGTGACGGGTGCGCTGTCCGCGTCGATGTCCCACCAGCGGGCGCATTCGACGTGCAGGCTCACCCGGTCGGTCTCCGGGTACGGGTTGTGGCAGTACGCGACGGCGTGCGAGCCGTGGATCTGGGTGCGGCAGCTCGCCCGGTACCGCTCGTGGTCCGGCGGGTCCGCCGCCGGGGCCGCGCCGCGGGCCGCGGCCGGGCCCGAGGCGGCGTTGGGCGCCGCGGCGTGCCGTACCTCGGAGGAGACGGCGAATCCCGCGGTGATCAGGGCGGCCGTGGTGAGAGCCGCGGTACGTCGGCGTAGCGCACGCATGCTCGGACCTCCTCCCCCGCGACATCCGGAATGATCCGGTTCGTTCAGTGTGCGGGGAATCCGTGCGCTTTTCGACTCGGACGGACACGGTCCGTGACATCCAGGACATCCGCGCCATCCGTGACGTACGAAAGCCGGGTGACCGTTCGGTGGACGGTCACCCGGCTGAAGGGTGCGGGGTGTGCGGGAATGCGCGGGGTCAGGCACCCATCATGTGGACGCCGCCGTCGACGTGCACGATCTCGCCCGTGGTCTTCGGGAAGAAGTCCGACAGCAGCGCGACGATGCCGCGTCCGGCCGGCTCGGGGTCGGCCATGTCCCACGCCAGCGGGGAGCGGTGGTTCCAGACGTCGGCCAGCTCGCCGAAGCCCGGGATGGACTTGGCGGCCATGGAGCCGATCGGTCCCGCCGAGATCAGGTTGCAGCGGATGTCCCGCTCGCCGAGGTCGCGGGCGAGGTAGCGGGAGGTGGCCTCCAGCGCCGCCTTGGCCGGGCCCATCCAGTCGTACTGCGGCCAGGCGTACTGCGCGTCGAAGGTCAGCCCCACGACCGAGCCGCCCTCGCTCATCAGCGGCAGGCAGGCCATGGTGAGCGACTTCAGGGAGAACGCGGAGACGTGCATGGCCGTGGCGACGGACTCGAACGGCGTGTTGAGGAAGTTCCCGCCGAGGGCGTCCTGCGGGGCGAAGCCGATGGAGTGCACGACGCCGTCCAGCGAACCGAGTTCGTCCCTGACGAGTCCCGCCAGCCGCTCCAGGTGCTCGGCGTTGGTCACGTCCAGCTCGATGACCTTGGCGGGCTTCGGCAGCTTCTTGGCGATGCGCTCGGTGAGCGTCGGCCGGGGGAAGGCCGTCAGGATGACGTCCGCGCCCTGTTCCTGGGCCACTTTGGCGGCGTGGAAGGCGATGGAGGACTCCATCAGCACACCCGTGATGAGGATGCGCTTGCCGTCGAGAATTCCGCTCATGTGATCAGTGACCCATGCCCAATCCGCCGTCAACGGGAATGACGGCTCCAGTGATGTACGAGGCGTCGTCGGAGGCGAGGAACCGCACCGTCGCGGCGATCTCCTCCGGCTGCGCGTAGCGGCCGAGCGGCACCTGCGAGACGATGCCCGCCCGCTGCTCGTCGCTGAGCACCTTCGTCATGTCGGTGTCGACGAAGCCCGGCGACACGACGTTGAAGGTGATGTTGCGCGAACCCAGCTCACGGGCGAGGGAGCGGGCGAAGCCGACCAAGCCCGCCTTGGAGGCCGCGTAGTTGGCCTGTCCTGCCGAGCCGAGCAGTCCCACGACGGAGGAGATCAGGACGACCCGGCCCTTCTTGGCCCGCAGCATCGCGCGGTTGGCGCGCTTGACGACGCGGAAGGTGCCGGTGAGGTTCGTGTCGAGGACGGAGGTGAAGTCCTCCTCGCTCATCCGCATCAGCAACTGGTCCTTCGTGATACCGGCGTTGGCCACCAACACCTCGACGGGACCGTGCTTCTCCTCGATCTCTTTGTATGCCTGCTCCACCTGTTCGGCGTCGGTGATGTCGCAACGCACGGGCAGGCAGCCCGACTTCACGAGTTCCGCCGACGGTTCGCCGGTGCGGTACGTGACGGCGACCTTGTCGCCGTTGTCGGCGAAGGCACGGGCGATGGCGAGGCCGATGCCCCGGTTTCCTCCGGTGACGAGAACCGAGCGGCTCAACGGATCACCCTTTCCTCGGCGGTCTGTACAGCGAAAACCTATCGCTACCGGCCTGCGGGAGAGGAATCGGCACCGACAGGCCCTCGGTACGGTCCCTGTTGGTTTCCTACAGATGTCGCGACCGGCAGCATCCGGTGCCCGGCCGGATCCCGCGCCCGGCCGGATCCCGCGCCCGGCCGAGTTCACCGTACGGACCGGAATCCTGCTTCGTGCGGGCCGCCTCGCGTGATTCACTGCCGGATACGTGTCCCCGGGACGAGACCCGGAGCGTGAGAAGGAGAGGCCGCAGTGCCCCATGAGGTAGATCAGTCGTTTCTGGCCCTGCCGCTGAGGGCGCTGGCCGACGCGGCGCTCGCCAGGGCCCGTGCGCTCGGCGCCGACCACGCCGACTTCCGGTTCGAGCGGGTGCGCAGCGCCGCCTGGCGGCTGCGTGACGCCAAGCCGGCCGGTTCGGCGGACTCGACGGACGTCGGGTACGCGGTCCGGGTCGTGCACGGCGGCGCCTGGGGGTTCGCCTCCGGTGTCGATCTGTCGATGGACGCGGCGGCCCGGGTGGCCGGCCAGGCGGTCGCGATGGCGAAGCTGTCGGCGAAGGTGATCGCCGCCGCGGGTTCCGACGAGCGGGTGGAGCTGGCGGACGAGCCGGTGCACGCCGAGAAGACGTGGGTGTCGGCGTACGCCATCGATCCGTTCACGGTGCCCGACGAGGACAAGAGCGGACTGCTCGCCGACTGGAGCGCGCGGCTGCTGCGCGCCGAGGGCGTCACGCATGTGGACGCCTCGCTGCTGACCGTGCACGAGAACAAGTTCTACGCGGACACCGCGGGCACCGTCACGACCCAGCAGCGGGTGCGGCTGCATCCGCAGCTCACGGCCGTCGCCGTGGACGGGAAGAGCGGCGAGTTCGACTCGATGCGCACCCTCGCCCCGCCGGTCGGCAGGGGCTGGGAGTATCTGACGGGGACGGGCTGGGACTGGGACGGCGAGCTGGAGCGCATCCCCGGGCTGCTGGCCGAGAAGATGCGCGCGCCGAGCGTCGAGGCGGGCACGTACGACCTGGTCGTCGACCCGTCCAACCTGTGGCTGACGATCCATGAGTCGATCGGCCACGCCACCGAGCTGGACCGGGCGCTGGGCTACGAAGCGGCGTACGCGGGCACCTCGTTCGCCACCTTCGACCAGTTGGGGAAGCTGGCGTACGGCTCGTCGGTGATGAATGTGACGGGCGACAGGACGGCCGAGCACGGGCTGGCCACGATCGGGTACGACGACGAGGGCGTCGAGGGCCAGTCGTGGGACCTGGTGAAGGACGGCACGCTCGTCGGCTACCAGCTCGACCGCAGGATCGCGAAGCTCACCGGGTTCGACCGCTCCAACGGCTGCGCGTACGCCGACTCCCCCGGCCATGTGCCGGTGCAGCGGATGGCGAACGTGTCGCTGGCGGCCGATCCGGGCGGGCTCGGCACGGACGATCTGATCGGCGGGGTGGAGCGCGGGATCTATGTGGTCGGTGACCGCTCGTGGTCCATCGACATGCAGCGCTACAACTTCCAGTTCACCGGGCAGCGGTTCTTCCGCATCGAGAACGGCAAGCTGGCGGGCCAGTTGCGCGACGTGGCCTACCAGGCGACGACCACCGACTTCTGGGGCTCGATGGAGGCGGTCGGCGGACCGCAGACGTATGTCCTGGGCGGTGCCTTCAACTGCGGCAAGGCCCAGCCGGGCCAGGTGGCCGCGGTCTCGCACGGCTGCCCCTCCGCGCTGTTCCGCGGCGTGAACATCCTCAACACCACGCAGGAGGCAGGGCGATGAAGGCAGCCACGAGCGGCGTCAGCAAGCCGCACGAGATCGTCGAGCGCGCTCTCGGCCTGTCGACGGCCGACGGGTGCGTGGTCATCGCCGAGGAGCACTCGTCGGCCAACCTCCGCTGGGCGGGCAACGCGCTGACCACCAACGGTGTCACGCGCGGCCGTACGCTCACCGTCATCGCGACCGTGGACGGCGCCGAGGGCACCGCTTCCGGTGTCGTCTCGCGCTCCGCCGTGACGGCCGACGACCTGGAGCCGCTGGTACGGGCCGCCGAGGCGGCGGCGCGCGGCGCGGGCCCCGCCGAGGACGCCACCCCGCTCGTCGCGGCGGGAGAGGCGTCGGGCGACTTCACCGACGCGCCCGTCGAGACGACGTCCGCCGTCTTCGCCGACTTCGCGCCCGCCCTCGGCGAGGCCTTCGCGCGGGCCCGCGCGGGCGGCCGCGAGCTGTACGGCTTCGCCAACCACGAGCTGTCGTCGGCCTACCTCGGTACGTCGACGGGCGTACGGCTGCGGCACGACCAGCCCAACGGCACGCTGGAGTTGAACGCCAAGTCGCCCGACCGCACCCGCTCCGCCTGGGCGGGCCGCGCCACCCGCGACTTCAAGGACGTCGACCCGGGCGCGCTCGACGCCGAGCTGGCCAAGCGGCTGGCCTGGGCCGAGCGGAAGATCGACCTGCCCGCGGGCCGGTACGAGACGCTGCTGCCGCCGACCGCCGTCGCCGACCTGCTGATCTACCAGCTCTGGTCGGCCGCCGCGCGCGACGCGGTGGAGGGCCGTACGGTCTTCTCCCGCCCCGGCGGCGGCACCCGCGTCGGCGAGAAGCTGTCCGAGCTGCCGCTGACGCTGCGCAGCGACCCCGACGAGCCGGGTCTTGAGTCGGCGCCGTTCGTGCTGGCGCACGCCTCGGGCGACGACGCCTCGGTCTTCGACAACGGGCTGCCGCTGTCGGCGACGGACTGGGTCAAGGACGGCCGCCTTGAGCATCTGGTCACCACCCGGCACAGCGCGGCCCTGACGGGGCTGCCCGTGGCGCCCGGCATCAGCAATCTGGTGCTGGACGGCGGCGGTGAGCGCTCGCTGGAGGAGATGGTCGCCGGCACGGAGCGCGGGCTGCTGCTGACGTGCCTGTGGTACATCCGCGAGGTCGATCCGGCGACGCTGCTGCTGACCGGGCTGACCAGGGACGGGGTGTATCTCGTCGAGAACGGCGAGGTCGTCGGCGAGGTGAACAACTTCCGGTTCAACGAGTCGCCGGTGGATCTGCTGTCGCGGGCCACCGAGGCGGGCCGTACGGAGAAGACGCTGCCGCGTGAGTGGGGTGACTACTTCACCCGGGCCGCGATGCCCGCCCTGCGGATCCCCGATTTCAACATGAGCTCGGTCAGCCAGGGGGTGTGACCCCAATAGACTGGTCGTCGGCGCGTGCTGGACACCGCCGCTCATTCCCACCGCTTCGGCGCACAGCAGAGGAGACACGAGACACGTGACGGACATCGTCGACGAGCTTCAGTGGCGCGGCCTGATCGCCGTATCCACTGACGAGGACGCGTTGCGCAAGGCGTTCGCGGACGGCCCCGTCACGGTCTATTGCGGTTTCGACCCCACGGCGCCGAGTCTGCATCTGGGCAATCTGGTGCAGATCCTCACCATCCGGCGGCTCCAGCAGGCGGGCCACCGCCCGCTGGCGCTGGTGGGCGGGGCGACCGGTCTGATCGGTGACCCCAAGCCCACGGCGGAGCGGACGCTGAACGCGCCCGAGACCGTCGCCGACTGGGTCGAGCGGGTCAAGGGGCAGATCGAGCCGTTCCTCTCGTTCGACGGCCCCAACGCGGCGACCATGGTCAACAACCTGGACTGGACGTCGGGGCTCTCCGCGATCGAGTTCCTGCGCGACATCGGCAAGTACTTCCGGGTCAACAAGATGATCGCGAAGGAGGCGGTGGCGCGCCGGCTCAACTCCGACCAGGGGATCAGCTACACGGAGTTCAGCTACCAGATCCTCCAGGGCATGGACTTCCTGAAGCTGTTCCAGGAGTACGGCTGCACGATGCAGACCGGCGGCAGCGACCAGTGGGGCAATCTGACGGCCGGTATCGACCTGATCCACCGGGTCGAGGGCGCGTCGGCGCACGCGCTGGCCACCCCGCTGATCACCAAGGCGGACGGCACGAAGTTCGGCAAGACCGAGGGCGGCGCCATCTGGCTCGACCCGGAGATGACGACGCCGTACGCCTTCTACCAGTTCTGGCTGAACGCGGACGACCGGGACATCTCGAAGTTCCTGCGGATCTTCAGCTTCGCCTCGCGCACGGAGATCGAGGAGCTGGAGGAGCTGACCCGGGAACGTCCGCAGGCGCGTGCGGCGCAGCGGGCGCTGGCCGAGGAGCTGACGACGCTGGTGCACGGCGCCGAGCAGTGCGCCGCCGTGGTGGCCGCTTCCCGTGCGCTGTTCGGGCAGGGTCAGCTCGACGAGCTGGACGACGCGACGCTGAGCGCCGCGCTCTCCGAGGTGCCGAGGGCGACCGTGGCCGAACTCGCCCCGGTGGTGGACCTCTTCGCGGAGGTCGGTCTCGCGCCGAGCAAGTCGGCGGCGCGGCGCACCGTCAAGGAGGGCGGGGCGTACGTGAACAACGTGAAGGTGACGGACGCGGAGGCCGTGCCGGGCCGGGCGGAGCTGCTGAACGGCCGGTGGCTGGTGCTGCGCAGGGGCAAGAAGAACCTGGCGGCGATCGAGGTACGTGACGAGGTCACGGGCGGCTGACCACGCTGTCCCGCCCGTGACCCCGGGTCTGTCTGTCCTGTCCGCGCGGGTCTGCCCACGAGGGGCTGCCCGCGCGGGTCAGGCGCGCTGTCGCCGGTTGCCTCTGATCGTGTTCCAGAGCATGTCGCCGACGAAGACGACGAGGACGGCGCCGACGAGTTGGAGCACATGCCGGGTCCAGTCGACGCCCTTGGTGTCGGCGACGCCGAACCAGCCGGCCGCGGCGTTGCCGAGAAGGCTGCCGAGGATGCCGAAGACGACGGTCAGCCACAGCGGGATCTTCTGCTTGCCGGGGATGATCGCCTTGGCGAGCAGCCCCAGCACCAGGCCCACGATGATGATCCACAACCAGTTCATGGTCGCCCTCCTCAGACGGCGCGGGATGCGCGCGTCTGGGTCAGTCTGTGGCGCCGACCCGTACGGCGCATGTCGGACGGCGCCGTACGGGTCCGGCCGCGCGCCTTGGCCCCCACCCTCGTTAACCGGCCCGACCCGGCGTAGCGTGTGGGGCGGGCAGGCCCGGACGGCCGGGGGCCCCGCAGTGGGAATCGGGTGGTGGGTTGTGACGCGGAAGCAGGGCGGCGCCGAGGTCTTCCGGATCACCGGGGCGCAGACGGGGCTCGCCGAGGACGTACGCGGCAGGCAGCGGCGCTATGTGATCTCGATGTCGATCCGAACACTCGCGGTCATCCTGACCGCCGTGTTGTGGAATGTGGCGCGGCCCGTCGCGATCGTGGCACTGGCACTGGGGCTGCTGTTGCCGTATGTGGCTGTCGTGATCGCCAACGGGGGCCGGAAGAACGCTTCTTCGCTGCCGTCGATCTTCGTGCCCGCCCCGGCCCGGCCGATGATCGCGCCGGCGGCGGGGCCGGTGGAGCCGAAGTCCGCCGAAGGTGAGGGACCGTCGACTCCGGGGGTGTGACCGCTGGTACGGACTTGATGGCAAGGGCTACGTAAGCTCAAGAAAAGCTCAGATCAATCCCGAAGTTCCGGTGCCGGGCACCCGACCGCCCATGACATACTTCTTAGGCGCTCCGCATCCCCCGTCGGAGCGACGGACCGACGCCGGGCAGCTCCCCCCGTGGCTGCTCGGCGTCGCCATTTCGGGCTGCTGCACAGGGCGTCTAGGGTTGAGGTGTGACCTCCCCGGACTCCTCCGATCCGCTCGATTTCTTCGGTCCCCGCCCCGATCAGACGGGCGACGGGGCCCCGGTGTGCTCGGCCAAGGGCTGCCGCGCCGCCGCCGTGTGGGTGCTCGCCTGGAACAACCCCAAGCTGCACACTCCCGAGCGCCGGAAGACCTGGCTGGCCTGCGAGGAGCACCGCGAGCACCTGTCGTCGTTCCTCGGTGTGCGCGGTTTCCTCAAGGACGTCGTCACCCTGCGGGAGTGGGAGGAGTCAGCCGCCGATCGCTGACATCGGCCGGGCGGGCTGGAGGAAGGCGGGGTCGTCGAGGCCCGAGCCGGCCTTCTTGCCCCACATCGCCAGCTTCCACAGCGCCGCTATGTCCGCGTCGGGCGCGTCCGAGCGGAGGGCTGCCCGCAGGTCGGTCTCCTCGGCGGCGAACAGGCAGTTGCGCACCTGCCCGTCCGCGGTGAGCCGGGTGCGGTCGCAGGCGGCACAGAACGGGCGGGTGACGGAGCCGATGACCCCGACGCGATGCGGTCCGCCGTCCACGATCCAGCGCTCGGCCGGCGCGGCGCCCCGGGTCTCCTGGCTCTCCGGGGTGAGCGTGAAGCGCTCGCGCAGGGAGCGCAGGATGTCGCCGGCCGTGATCATGCCGTCGCGCTTCCAGCCGTGCTGCGCGTCGAGCGGCATCTGTTCGATGAAGCGCAGCTCGTAGCTGTTCTCGACGGCCCAGGCGAGCAGCTCGGGGGCCTCGTCGTCGTTGAGTCCCGGCATCAGGACCGTGTTGATCTTGACGGGGGTCAGCCCCGCCCCCCGGGCGGCTTCGAGCCCGGCCAGCACGTCCGCGTGCCGGTCGCGGCGGGTGAGGGTCTTGAAGACCTCGGGCCGCAACGTGTCGAGGGAGACGTTGACCCGGTCGAGCCCGGCGGCCTTGAGGGCCGTGGCGGTACGGGCCAGGGCGATGCCGTTGGTGGTCAGGGACATCCGGGGGCGCGGCTCCAGCGCGGCGCAGCGCTCCACGATGCCGGTGAGGCCGGGCCTGAGCAGCGGCTCGCCGCCGGTGAAGCGGACCTCGGTGATGCCGAGGGTGGTCACGGCGATGCCGATCAGCCGGACGATCTCGTCGTCACTGAGCAGGTCGGACTTGCCTAGCCATTGCAGGCCCTCCTCGGGCATGCAGTATGTGCACCGCAGATTGCAGCGGTCGGTGAGCGAGACGCGCAGGTCGGTGGCCACGCGGCCGTAGGTGTCGATGAGCATGGCGGCCCCCCTCCGTTTTCGGTGACCTTCTGGCTCTTCGGTGACCTCCTGGTTGATCAGGTCACTTTCGAGACTACGGCAGTCCACCGACATCGCTCTTGCCCCGCTTGCCACAAGGAACGGCGCGGCCGTGTCGTAGGTCTCTACGACACGGCCGCGCCGGCAGGGCTCTTTCCGCTGGTCAGGACGGTGACCCGGGAGGGGCTACTGGGCTCCGGTCCCGGTGAGCGACTTGACCTCCAGCTCGGCGTACTTGCCGGTGTCCGGCGCCTCCTTGGAGAACAGCGTGCCGAGCCAGCCGAGCAGGAAGCCCAGCGGGATCGAGATCAGGCCCGGGTTCTCCAGCGGGAAGAAGTGGAAGTCGACGCCGGGGAACATCGACGACGGCTTGCCGGAGACGACGGGCGAGAACAGCACCAGCAGGACGGACGAGGCGAGGCCGCCGTAGATCGACCACAGGGCGCCCTGGGTGGTGAAGCGCTTCCAGAACAGGCTGTAGAGGAGCGTCGGCAGATTCGCCGAAGCGGCCACGGCGAAGGCGAGCGCGACGAGCCCGGCCACGTTCAGGTCCCTGGAGAGGGCGCCGAGCGCGATGGAGACGATGCCGATGGCGACGGTCGCCCAGCGGGCGGCGCGGATCTCCTCCTTCTCGGTCGCGTTGCCCCTGCGGATGACGTTGGCGTAGATGTCGTGCGCGAACGACGACGACGAGGCGAGCGTCAGTCCGGCGACGACGGCGAGGATGGTGGCGAAGGCGACGGCGGAGATCACCGCCAGCAGGACGGCGCCGCCGGTCGAGTCGCCACCGCCGCCGATCTCCAGCGCGGCGAGCGGCGCCGCCGTGTTGCCCGCGGGGTTGGACGCGATGATGTCGCCGGGCTTGAGGATGGCGGCGGCGCCGAAGCCGAGGACGATCGTCATCAGGTAGAACGCGCCGATGATGCCGATCGCCCAGATGACCGACTTACGCGCGGCCCTGGCCGTCGGCACGGTGTAGAAGCGGATCAGGATGTGCGGCAGACCGGCCGTGCCGAGGACCAGCGCGATGCCCAGCGAGAGGAAGTCCAGCTTCGACGTGCCTGTCGCGCCGTACTTGAGCCCCGGCTCCAGGAACGACGAGCCCTTGCCGCTGTTGCTCGCCGCCGTGCCGAGCAGGTCGGAGAGGTTGAAGTTGAACTTCAGCAGGATCAGGAAGGTGATCAGGATCGTGCCCGCGATGAGCAGGACGGCCTTGACCATCTGCACCCAGGTGGTGCCCTTCATCCCGCCGATGGTGACGTAGAAGATCATCAGCACGCCGACGAGCGCGACGATGGCGATCTTCCCCGCGTCGCTGGTGATGCCGAGCAGCAGCGAGACGAGCACACCCGCGCCGGCCATCTGCGCCAGCAGGTAGAAGATCGAGACGACGATCGTCGAGACACCGGCCGCGGTGCGGACGGGGCGCTGGCGCATCCGGTACGCGAGCACGTCGCCCATCGTGTACCGGCCGGAGTTGCGCAGCGGCTCGGCGACGAGCAGCAGCGCGACCAGCCAGGCGACGAGGAAGCCGATCGAGTAGAGGAAGCCGTCGTAGCCGAAGATCGCGATGGCGCCCGCGATGCCGAGGAAGGACGCGGCCGACATGTAGTCGCCGGAGACGGCGAGGCCGTTCTGGAATCCGGAGAACTGCCGCCCGCCCGCGTAGAAGTCGGCGGCGCTCCTGGTCTGCCGTCCCGCCCACACCGTGATGGCGAGGGTCGCGGCGACGATGACGCCGAAGAGCGTGATGATCAGTGTCCTGTGGTCACTGACGTCCGCGGCCGCCGCGAGCTGCAGATGGGTCGATGCGCTCATACGTCGGCCTCCATACGGGACTTGATGGCGTCCGCCTTCGGGTCGAGCTTCCGGGCCGCGTGCCGCGCGTAGTACCAGGCGATGAGGAAGGTGGTGAGGAACTGGGCCAGACCGAAGACCAGGGCGACGTTGATGTTGCCGACGACCTTGGTGCCCATGAAGCCGCCCGCGTAGTTGGACAGCAGCACGTACAGCAGGTACCAGAGGATGAAGGCGACGGTCAGCGGAAAGGCGAAGGAGCGGTAGGTGCGGCGGAGTTCGCCGAACTCGGCGCTCTCCTGCACCGTGACGAACTGTGCCGTGCTGGGGCCTGTCGCCGGCGGTCCCGCCTGTTTGGGCAGGGTCGGGGTCGCCTCGGCGGGCTTGGTGTCCTGACCGCCATCGGGCGGCGGCGGTACTTCGGTGGCCACGGACTCTCCTCGTGGTGACGTCGGTGTGACGCGTTGCGGACGGGCGGACGGTACGGGCGAACGGAACTCGTCCCGCTGCCAACCCGCACGGCCGGGTCGGCGTCCCGGTTCAACCCGGATGTTTTTCTTCCGGAAAAGATTGAGAGTCACGGTCGATCGGGGATAACTTCGCTCGTCATGCACACCACCCGTCCCGCGCGGCATGCGCGGGAGGGTTCAACGGATGATGTGGAGACCCCATGGCTCATCTGCGTTCCGGACGGCGGCGCGTACTGGCGCTGACCGCTGGTCTGGCGCTCACCGCTTCGCTCGCCCTGCCCGCCGCTTCGGCCTCGGCGACGACGGAGGCGGGCCGGGGCGACGGTGCCGCCGCCGCGCCCGCCGCGGAGGGACCGGCGCTGACCTATGTCGTCAACAGCGGGACCGGCCGTTCGACCGCCGACTCGGTGAAGAGAGCGATCGTCAGAGCCGGTGGGACGGTGGTGACGTCGTACGACCGGATAGGGGTCACGGTCGTCACCTCGAACAACCCCGCCTTCGCCACGACCGTCCGCAAGGCCAGGGGCGTCTCGTCGGCGGGTGCCACCCGTACGGCGCCGCTGCCGGCCCAGTCCACGACGGACACCGACACGCCCACGGTGCTCTCCGCCAAGGAGGTCGCCGCCGCGACGGCGAAGAAGTCGGCGGCCCAGGACCCGCTGGAGCCCCTGCAGTGGGACCTGCCCGCCATCAAGGCGGACAAGGCGCACGAGAAGACGCTCGGCAGCCGTGACGTCACGGTCGCCGTCATCGACACGGGTGTCGACGACACCCACCCGGACATCGCGCCGAACTTCGACCGCAAGGCATCCGTCAACTGCGTGGGCGGCAAGCCCAACACGGCTGACGGCGCCTGGCGGCCGAGCGCGGCGGAGAGCCCGCACGGCACGCATGTGGCGGGCGAGATCGCGGCGGCGAAGAACGGCATCGGCGTCACCGGTGTCGCGCCGGGTGTGAAGGTGGCCGGTATCAAGGTCGCCACGACGGAGGGCTTCTTCTACACGGAGGCCGTCGTCTGCGGCTTCGTCTGGGCCGCCGAGCACGGCGTCGACGTGACGAACAACAGCTACTACACCGACCCGTGGTACTTCAACTGCACCACGGACCCGGACCAGAAGGCCCTGGTCGACGCGATCACCCGGGCCAGCAAGTACGCGGAGAGCAAGGGCACGGTCAACGTGGCCGCCGCGGGCAACGAGAGCTACGACCTCGCCTCGGACTCGATCACCGATCCGTCGAGCCCGAACGACACCACGCCGGGCAGCCGGGACATCGACCCGTCCAAGTGCTTCGACATCCCGACCCAGTTGCCGGGTGTGGTGACCGTCGCCTCCACCGGCGCCAAGGGGTTGAAGTCGTCGTTCTCCAACTACGGGCGCGGCGTCATCGACATCGCGGGTCCCGGCGGTGACAGCACGTCACTCCAGCCGCCGCAGGCGCCGGCCACCAGCGGGCTCATCCTCGGCCCGCTGCCCGGCGGTTCGTGGGGCTACATGGCCGGTACGTCGATGGCGTCCCCGCATGTCGCCGGTGTGGCCGCGCTGATCAAGTCGCGCCATCCGCACGCGTCGGCCGCCGTGGTGAAGGCGCTGCTGCTGGCCGAGGCCGACGCGACGGCCTGCCCCGACCCGTACGACCTCGACGGTGACGGCACGGCCGACGCGGTGTGCCAGGGCGGGAAGCGCTACAACGGCTTCTACGGGGCCGGCCTCGTGGACGCGCTGGACGCGGTGCGCTTCTAGCAACACAGCGGTACAGCGGCACTGAACGGGCGCGGGCCGTCCCCTCCGGGGGGCGGCCCGCGCTCTCATGCGCCCGCCGCGCTCTCACGCCCCTGCCGCGCTCTCATGCGCCCGCCGCGCCCAGCAGCGCTCCCGCCGCGTAGGTGACCGCCATCGCCACCGCTCCCCCGCCCATGTTGCGCAGCACGGCGCGGCCGACCGGCGCGGCGCCGAGCCGGGCGCTCCCCCAGCCCGTCAGGGCCAGCGCCGCCAGTACCGAAAGGACCGTCACCAGGAGCCGCAGCCCGTGCGGCGGCAGCACGATGGCGAGCAGCGGGAGCAGGGCGCCCACCGTGAACGCGAGGAAGCTCGCGCCCGCCGCGTGCCACGGGTTGGTGAGGTCGTCGGGGTCGATGCCCAGCTCCTCACTGGCGTGGGCGCGCAGCGCGTCACGCTCCGTCAACTGCCGGGCCGCCTCGTGCGCCACCTCGCGCGACAGTCCGCGCTCGGCCAACAGCCCGGTGAGTTCTTCGAGTTCGGCCTCGGGCTGTTCGCGCAGCTCGCGCTTCTCCAGCGCCAGCGCCGCCTTCTCCGAGTCCCGCTGGGTGGAGACCGAGACGTATTCGCCGGCCGCCATCGACATCGAACCGGCCAGCAGCCCGGCGAGTCCCGCCGTCAGCAGCGCGGACCGGGAGTCGGTGGCTCCGGCCACTCCCACCACGAGACCCGCCGTGGAGACGATGCCGTCGTTGGCGCCGAGCACCCCGGCCCGCAGCCAGTTGAGCCGGGAGCCGAGGGACGTGTTGTGCGGCTCTCCGCCGGACTTGGCAAGATTCGTGTCTGTCACCACGGGAGGGTCTCATCCGACCGGGGGGCGGGAGTGTCAGCCCCGGCCCGTATTCTCTGTGACCATGCTCGACGACCATACGACTGCAGCGACGTGGCCGGCCGCCTACCCCCAGGGGTACGCGGTCGTGGACGTCGAGACCACCGGACTCGCCCGGGACGACCGGATAGTGTCGGCTGCCGTCTACCGGCTGGATGCGCGAGGCGAGGTCGAGGACCACTGGTACACGCTCGTCAACCCGGAGCGCGACCCAGGACCCGTATGGATCCACGGCCTGACGAGTGATGTGCTCGAAGGCGCGCCGCTGTTCCCCGAGATCGCGGCGGAGTTCGCGGAGCGGCTGGACGGCCGGGTGCTCGTCGCGCACAACGCGATCTTCGACTGGTCGATGATCGCGCGGGAGTACGCACGGGCGGGACGTACGGCGCCGACCCGGCAGCGGCTGTGCACCATCGCGCTCTCCAAGGAGCTGGCGCTGCCGCTGCCCAACCACAAACTGGAGTCGCTGGCCGCGCACTTCGGGGTCGTACAGCAGCGCGCGCACCACGCGCTGGACGACGCGCGGGTGCTCGCCGAGGCGTTCCGGCCGAGCCTGCTCACGGCGGCCAGGACGGGCGTCCGGCTGCCGCTGCTGGAGTGTCTGCCCCTCACCGAGTGGTCGGACGCCCCGGCCAGACCCCGCGTCGGCTACCAGCCGTCGTACCGTCAGCAGACAAGCTGGCGCCCCTCCCGCAAACGCCCCACGTGCCCGTACCCCAACCCGGGCCGCTACGAGCCGGGCGGCCCGCTGACCCAGGGCATGCGGGTGGCGTTCTCGGGCGACACGTCCGTCGACCGCGACCTGCTGGAGGACCGCGCGGTCGAGGCGGGCCTGCACGTCGCCACGAGCGTGTCCCGCCTGACGAGCCTGCTGGTCACCAACGACCCGAGGTCGACAACGTCGAAGAACGTGAAGGCGGCGGCCTACGGAACCCCCGTGATCGACGAGGCGGCCTTCACCCAGCTACTACGCGACGTGGCCCCGTCCCCGACGCCGGGAAAGCCCCCGCCGGACCGGACCTGACGACCCGCCCGGGTCCGGCCGACTGGAGCCGTGAGCGGCTCGGTAGCCGCCGGGGCGACGGGCGGGAAGCTCGCCGGCGACGGCGGGGGCTGACGCCGAGTCATCGCCAACGGGAGCCCCGCGGCTGAGGCGGCGGGGCGCGAACGGGCCGGGACGGCCGGAGGCAACGGCCCAGGACCTGACCCCGAGTCGCCACCGACCCGCGCCGTACAGATCCCGGCAAGAGCAACCGGCTGCACCATCGGCCGAGGACGGCCTGAGCCCGGATCGCTGCCACGCGGGCGAGCGACGGCGCTTCGCGGATGCCGGTCGGCCGGAACCGTCCGGGTCCAACCCCGCGGCACCACCGACCGGCCCCACGGGCGGGCGGGCCGACCCGGGTGGCGGGCGGAAACGACCCGCGAAGGCAGGTCGGCAGCCGACTGCGGCGCGGCACGCGCACCCGGCGGCAGTCCCGAGCTGCCCGCCCGGGTTCCGGCCCCGCCCAGCGGCAGAGGCACCGGGCGGCCGGGCGCGGCGCGCCGATCGCCCCTCGGCCTCCGGCCTCCGAACCCGAACCGCTCGCCCAGGTCCGTACAGCCCCGCGGCACCACCGCCCGACGGCACGCCGGCGACGCCACGAGACCACCCGGCGGCCGGGCGCGGCCAGGCGACCGCACCCCCCGCCCGCGTCCGTACAGCCCCGTGGCGCGGCGCCACGAGATACCCGGCGGCCGGGCGGATCCGCCGGGGCCGGCACGGCGCGCCGATCGCCCCGGTGGCCTCCGGAACCGAACCGGCCACCCGGGCGCGGCGCGCCCGACCGCGCCCGACCGGGTCCAACCCGCACCCCGCGTCCCGGGGGCATTCGGTGGCGGGTACCGTCGAAGGCGTGTACCGCTTCCTGTTGTCCCGGCAGTGGGTGACCCTCACCCTCCTCGCCCTCGTGCTCATCCCCGTGATGATCAAGCTGGGGTTCTGGCAGCTTCACCGGCACGAGAGCAAGGTCGCGCAGAACACCCTGATAGCGGACAACCTCCAGGCGAAGCCCCTCCCCGTCCAGGACCTCACGTCCCCCGGCCACACCGTGCCCGAGGCCGACTACTGGCGGCGGGTGACCGCCACCGGTACGTACGACCCCGCGCACGAGGTCGTCGTACGGCGCAGGACGTCCAACGACGGCGAGGTCGGGTACCACGTGCTGATCCCGCTCGTCCTGCGCGACGGCCGGGCCGTCATCGTCAACCGCGGCTGGATCCCCTCCAACGGCGACCAGCGGGCCTTCCCGAAGATCCCGGCCACCCCGAAGGGCGTGGTCACCGTCACCGGGCTGCTCCAGGGTGACGAGACGACGGCGGCCAGCGGCATCAAGGACGTCGGCGGGCTGCCGCCGCGCCAGGTCATGCTCATCAACAGCAAGCAGCAGGCGAAGCTCACCGGGCTGCGGGTGCTCGGCGGCTACATCGCGCAGACCGCCCCCGTACCGCACGGCGGCAGCCCCGAGCAGATCCACGACCCCGACCACAGCTCGATCGGGCCGCACATGGCGTACGCGGTGCAGTGGTGGCTGTTCGTCGCCGGTGTGCCCGTCGGCTGGGTGGTGCTCGTACGGCGTGAGAAGCGCGACCGGCAGGCGGCCGCCGCCGACAGCGCTCCCGAACAGGCGCCCGCCACCCCGGCCGCTGTGTAACGCCCCTGCTTAACCCGCCTGTCGGGCGGGAAGAGGGCCAGGCGTGACCCAACGCATCGAGGACTACGCACTCATCGGCGATCTGCAGACCGCGGCCCTCGTCGGCAGGAACGGCTCCATCGACTGGCTGTGCCTGCCGCGCTTCGACTCCGCGGCCTGCTTCGCCGCCCTCCTCGGCGACGAGGACAACGGCCACTGGCGGCTGGCGCCCGCCGGCGCCGGTGACTGCACGAGCCGCAGCTACGTCGGCGAGTCGCTGATCCTCGAATCCGTCTGGGAGACCCGTACCGGCACCGTCCGGGTCACCGACTTCATGCCCCAGCGCGACGTGGCCCCCGACATCGTGCGGATCGTCGAGTGCGTCAGCGGTTCCGTCGAGATGTCGTCCACGCTGCGGCTGCGCTTCGACTACGGCTCGATCGTGCCGTGGATGCGCCGCTCCGACGGCCACCGGGTGGCGGTCGCGGGACCCGACTCCGTCTGGCTGCGCAGCGAGCCCGAGGTCAAGACCTGGGGCCAGCACTACAGCACCTGTTCCGCGTTCACGGTCAGCGCGGGCGAGAAGGTGTCGTTCATCATGACCTGGCACCCGTCGCACCGCGAACGCCCGCCGCTCATAGACCCCTTCGAGCAGTTGGCCGACAGCCTGGAGGACTGGGAGAAGTGGGCCACCCACTGCCGGTACGAAGGCCCGCACCGGGCGGCCGTGATGCGCTCGCTGATCACCCTCAAGGCGCTGATCTACGCGCCGACCGGCGGCATCGTCGCCGCCCCCACGACCTCGCTGCCCGAGGAGATGGGCGGGGTGCGTAACTGGGACTACCGCTACTGCTGGCTGCGCGACTCGACGCTCGTGCTGGGGGCGCTGCTGGCGGCCGGCTATCAGGAAGAGGCCGTGGCCTGGCGCGACTGGCTGCTGCGCGCCGTCGCCGGCGACCCGGCGGACCTGCAGATCATGTACGGGCTCGGCGGTGAACGCAGGCTGCCGGAGATGGAGCTGCCCTGGCTGAGCGGATTCGCCGGCTCCGCGCCCGTGCGCATCGGCAACGAGGCGGTCAACCAGCTCCAGCTCGACGTGTACGGGGAGGTCATGGACTCCCTCCATGTGGCGCGGGCGGCGGGCATTCCCACCGAGCGGCACATCTGGGCGCTGCAGTTGAGTCTGCTGGGCTTCCTCGAATCGAAGTGGCGCGAGCCGGACGAGGGGCTGTGGGAGGTGCGGGGGCCGCGCCGGCACTTCGTGCACTCCAAGGTGATGGCGTGGGTGGCGGCCGACCGGGCCGTACGGACGCTGGAGTCGGACCCTTCGCTGGAGGGGGACGTGAAGCGCTGGCGCGCGATGCGGGACGAGGTGCACCGGGAGGTGTGCGAGAAGGGGTACGACCCGGTACGCAACACCTTCACGCAGTCGTACGGCTCGGCGGAGCTGGACGCGGCGACGCTGCTCATCCCCCGCGTCGGCTTCCTGCCGCCCGACGACCCCCGGGTGGTGGGGACGGTCGACGCGGTACGGGCGGAGCTGGGCCGCGAGGGCCTGGTCCGCCGCTACACGACGACGGGCCCGCAGACCGACGGACTGCCCGGCTCCGAGGGCACGTTCCTGGTCTGCTCGTTCTGGCTGGCGGACGCGCTGCACATGACGGGGCGTACGGCGGAGGCGGAGGAACTCTTCGAGCGGCTGCTGGAGCTGCGCAACGACGTAGGTCTGCTGTCCGAGGAGTACGACCCGGCGGCGGGCCGGCAGCTCGGCAACTTCCCGCAGGCGTTCAGCCATATCGGCCTGGTGGTGACCGCCCTGGCTCTCGCCGACGACGGCACGGCAGGATAGGCGGCATGGATCTGGGACTGCGGGACCGTGTGTATGTCGTGACGGGTGGTTCGCGGGGGCTCGGCCACGCGGCGGCGCGTGCGCTGGTCGCCGACGGCGCGAAGGTGGTCGTCTCGGCGCGGGACGGCAAGCGGGTCGCCGAGGCGGCGGCGGAGCTGGGCGCGGGTGCGCTGGGCATCGCCGCCGACAACGCCGATCCGGCGGCGGCCCAGCGGCTGATCGACATCGCCCGTGAGCGGTTCGGCCGCTTCGACGGCGTACTGATCAGCGTCGGCGGCCCGCCGCCCGGGTCGGCGGCGGGCACCACGGAGGAGCAGTGGCGTACGGCGTTCGAGACGGTCTTCCTCGGCGCGGTACGGCTGGCCCGTACGGCGGCCGGGGAGCTGGGCGAGGGCGGTGTCGTCGGTCTGGTGCTGTCGGGCTCCGTGCACGAGCCGATCCCCGGTCTGACGATCTCCAACGGACTGCGCCCGGGGCTCGCGGGGTTCGCGAAGTCCCTGGCGGACGAGGTGGGTCCGCGCGGTGTCCGGGTGGTCGGGCTGCTGCCGTCGCGTATCGACACGGACCGGGTGCGCGAACTGGACGCGCTGGGCGGTGACCCGGTGGCGGCGAAGGCGGCGCAGGAGGCGCGTATCCCGCTGCGCAGGTACGGCACCGCAGACGAGTTCGGCAGGACGGCCGCGTTTTTGCTGTCGCCGGCGGCGTCGTATCTGACGGGGCTGATGGTGCCGGTGGACGGGGGCGCGCGGCACGGCTACTGAGCCTGCCGACGCCTGGCCCGGCTACCTGGCTACCTGGCTACCATCGGACGGTGCCCTTGGCGTCGAAGAAGCCGCCGGTGGGGCCTTCGGGGCCGGTCTGCGCCAGCCGCACGATGGCCTCTGCGCCCTGCTCCACGGTCTGGACGCCGGTGTTCCCGTTCAGGTCGGTCTTGGTGAAGCCGGGGTCCACCGCGTTGATCCGGATGTGCGGGAACGCCTTCGCGTACTGCACGGTGATCATGTTGACGGCGGCCTTGGACGCCGGGTAGGCGACGCCGGGGTAGCCGTAGGTGAGGCCGCTGGGGTCGGTGACCTGGGCCATCGAGCCGAGGCCGCTGCTGACGTTGACCACGACGGGTGCGGCGGAACGCTCCAGCAGGGGCAGAAAGGCGTGCAGGGCGCGGACCGTGCCGAAGACGTTCGTCTCGAACGTCTTGCGCATCAGGTCGGCGGTGACGTCGGCGGGGCCGATCACGACGTTGTGCTCGCCGCGCTCCTCGATGCCGGCGTTGTTGACCAGTACGTCAAGTCCTCCGTCGGCCTCGATGGTCTTCACGGCAGCGGCGACGGACGCGTCGTCGGTGATGTCGAGCTGGACCGCACGCGCGCCGAGCTGCTCGGCGGCCTGCCGGCCGCGCTCGGCGTCCCGGCTTCCTACGTAGACGGTGTGGCCCGCGGCCACGAGCTGGCGGGCGGCCTCGAAGCCGATCCCCTTGTTCGCTCCTGTGATCAGTGTTGATGTCATATATCCACCTTGCGCCGGAGCCGGGAGGTCAGCCAGCAGTCCGGTCTTCCTGGGACTGCCAGTACCAGGACGATCCGACCGCGGCGGTGCACAGTGGTGTCATGGCCACCACTGAATTCGGGCGTACGGTACGGCGCTGGCGCGACCGGGTCCCGCCGGAGGCGGCGGGCCTGTCCGCAGGGGAGCACCGCCGCGCCCCGGGGCTGCGCCGCGAGGAGCTGGCGCTGCTGGCCGGGATCTCCGTCGACTACGTCACGCGGCTCGAACAGGGCCGCGCGACCAACCCGTCGGAGCAGGTCGTCGAGGCCCTGGGTAGGGCCCTGCGCGTGTCGGCAGCCGAGCGGGAGCACCTGTTCCACGCCGCCGGACTCGTACCGCCGGGCCAGGGCACGGTACCGGCGTACCTCACACCGAGCGTCCAGCGCCTGCTGGACCGGCTGGCCGGGACACCCGTCGCGGTCTTCGACGCCAGTTGGACGCAGTTGCTGGCCAATCCGCTGTACACGGCGCTGATGGGCGAGCGCCGCGGCGACGAACGCAACGGCGTATGGCGCAACTTCCTCGGCTCCGGCAGCCGTGTGCGCCACACCCCCGAGTCACTGCGCGCGCTGGAAACGGCCCAGGTGGCGGAGTTGCGCGCGGCGTCCAACCGCTACCCGGCGGACCAGCGGCTGCGCCGGCTGATCACCGAACTACGCACGAACAGCGCGCGGTTCGCGGAGCTGTGGGACGCCGGAGCGGTCGGCCACATCGAGGCGTCCCGCAAGACCGTGGACCACCCGCAGGTGGGCGCGCTGACCCTGGACTGCGATGTGCTGAGCGTGGCGGGCAGCGACGTCCGGATCATGATCTACACGGCGGAACCGGGGACGGCGGACGCGGAGCGCTTGGCGCTGCTGGGCGTGCTGGGCACGCAGAGCTTGGTCGGCTAGGGCCCGCCGTCCCGGGCCTGGCCGCCCTGTCCCTGTCCCGGTCCGGTCTCTGGCCCCGTCGACCGCGTCGCCGCGGCCGCAGCACAGTCGCGGCGGCGTGTCCGCAAGGTGGCCGGAAGCCCTGTAGCGGAGCTAACAGGGCTTCCGGCCGGGTGGCGAGCACGGCCGGGTGGCGAGCACGGCCGGGTGGCGAGCACGGCCGGGTGGCGAGCACGGCCGGGTGGCGAGCACGGCCGGGTGGCGAGCACCGCCGGGTGGCGAGCACCGCCCGGTAGCGAGCACCGCCCGGTAGCGAGCACCGCCCGGTAGCGAGCACCGCAGGACGGTGCATGTGGCCGGACAGCCGACGTAGCCGGGCGTGGCCGGACAACGGGCGCGGCCAGACGGCCGACGCGGCCCGGTGGCCGGGCACGGCCGGGTGGTGCGTGTTCGGCTTCGGCGAGCGCGCGCCCGGGGCGTTACGTCACGCGGTCCGCGTGGTGTTTGGCCGCTTTCAGGCGGACCTCCGTGGGGAGTTTGTCCAGGCCCGCCGAGTCGCGGGCGTTCGCCACCGCCTCCGTCGTCAGGCGGCGTAGGGCTTCGCCCGGGGACGCGTGTGGTTGCAGCAGGAGGCGTACCCGCGCTGCGGGGGTTCTGCGGCGGCCCGTCAGCAGGACCCGGGCGCGGGCCACGCCGTCCAGGGACTGGGACTCGTTCTCCAGGACGTTCTCCAGCGCCCGGCCGCGCAGGACCGCGCCCTCGCCGTCGCCGCTGTCGACCAGCAGCTCGCCCAGCCTGGCGCGGCGCGGCTGGGTCAGCAGCCACCACAGCGCGAGGAGCAGCAGGACCGCCAGGACCGCGATGACGACCGGCCACCACCAGCCCTGGTCGCGCCAGCGGTAGCGGTCCGCGTGGCTCAGCAGTACGTCGTGCTTGCCGGTGTAGGGCCACCAGGACGGTACGGACCAGTCCGCGCCCCGCGCGACGACGATGCCGCCTCCGCAGAGCAGCACCAGACCGACGAGGCCCAGCAGTACACGGTTGACCAGCCGGAGCATCCGGTCACCCCTTCTTCTTGGGCCTGCGGACACGGAGCTTGAGTCCGGGCTGCTTCGCCAGGCCGAGTTCGTCGACGCCGGCGCCCAGCGCCTCGTCCAGGTCGGCCCGTACGTCGTCGAGTTCACGGAAGTGCGACTGGGCGCGGGCCTTCACCTTGTGGCGCTTCACCTTGACCCGCACCGACTGGACACCGGAGACCTCCATCGCCCGGTCGCGCAGCACCAGGGCCGCCGCGTCCCGGTCGATGCCGGCCCGCACCTGGGTGGAGCCGCGCCGCATCGGCAGCAACGACCGCAGTCCCGCGGTGAGGGCGAGCGCGATCAGCCACAGGCCGAGCGCCATCGCGATACCGGCGCCGACCAGTGCCCAGGTGTCGTCCAGGTGCTCGTGGGCGAGTTTCTTGGCGAGTTCGCGCCGCCAGTACATCGCGGGCCGGCCCGCCCGTACGGCGACGACGTCGTACAGCAGCAGCCCGGACGCGCCGAGCAGGATCGCGGCGACGATGGCCGCGGGCACCCGGCGCGCGGACCAGAAGCGGCCCGCCTTCGCGTTGGTCGCGGCGGTCGCGCCCTCGTCCAGGCCGTCGGGACCGCCGGGGCCGCCACGGCCGCCTTGGCCGCCGGGTCCGCCCTGGCCACCGGGACCGCCGGGCCCGTACGGTCCGTCCGGCCGCGACGGGTCGTACCGCGTGGCCGACCCCGACCCGCCGGCTTCGGCCGCTCGCTCGCTCATCGGATCTTCCCCTTCTCCCCGCCACGGGAGTGCACGGAGTGCAGCCGCTCCACCCGTACCGCCACCTCGGGCACTTCCATCCCCGCCAACGTGTGCACCCGCTCGGCGACCTGGTGCCGTACGGCGCCGCACTGCGCGCCGATGTCGCAGGGGTAGTCCAGCTCGACGCCGATCCGCACCCGGGCGGTGTCGTGCTTGACCGACACCGTCGCGTGCGGCGGCTCGGCGTCGACCGGCACGCCGTCCAGTGCCTCGCGCGCCGCCTGCGCGGCGATCTTCGCGACCACCCGGTCAGCGATCGCGGTCGCTCCACGCTCGGCGGGTGCCACCCGGTCACCGGCCACGCGCGTCACCGCCGCCGGTCGTCGCGGTCGCGACTGCGGAAGAAGTCGCCCGGTTCCAGATCGCCGTCGGCGAACCGGCCTGCCACATATCCGATCGCCCCCAAAGCGGCCACCAGCACAAAGGCGCCGAACCCGCCGAAGTAACCGGCGAACGCGAGTGCCATTCCGGCCAACAGGCCGACCATCGCCATACTCATCCTGATCTCCTGTCGTCCGCGCTCAGCCACGCCGCCCGTCCGCTACTGGAGCCGTGACTCCTGGTCGTCGTCGTCCTCCTCGTCGGGCAGCTTCACGTCGCTGACCGAGATGTTGACCTCGACGACCTCAAGGCCTGTCATCCGCTCGACGGCGGAGATGACGTTCTCGCGCACCTCGCGGGCCACGTCGGCGATCGCCACGCCGTAGTCCACGACGATCTCCAGGTCGAGGGCCGTCTGCACCTCGCCGACCTCGGCCTTCACCCCGCGGCTCACGGACTTGCCGCCGCCCGGGACCCGGTCGCGCACGGCGCCGAAGGTACGGGACATGCCGCTGCCCATGGCGTGCACGCCGAACACGTCACGCGCCGCGAGCCCGGCGATCTTCTCCACCACACCGTCGGCGATGGTGGTACGGCCGCGCGCCCCGGCGGGGCCGCCGCCGCGCTTCGTCAGGGACTGTGCCCTGTCGGACTGCTCAGAGGACTCCGACTGGTTACGCGCTGTGGTCTCCGACATCGCCATTCGTACCTTTCCGGACGGTTTGGACTTCATCGCTCACATTAGGTGTGCTTACGGCGTCTCGCGCCACCGATACGGCAGGCTGGAGCAATGAAGACTGCGCAGAGCACCGACGGGCACGGCTCCGACGGATGGACGGCGGCGGTACGGGAGCGGCTCGGCCTGGGCAGGCTGCTGCCGCTGGGCGCCGCCGCCGACGGGGCATGGCTGGCCGAGCAGGCGGCGACGGCCGAGCTGCGGCTGGCCGCCGCGGCCGTACCCGGCGTGGTGCCGGGCCGGCTGCGGGTGTCCCTGCACGACCCGGCAAGTGCGGGCACACCGGCGGTACCGGCCCCGCCGAGCGCGCTGCCGCCTGGGCCGCTGCTGATCGAAGGGGAGTTCGGCGCGCTGGTGGGCGAGCCGCTGCCGGCCGTGGCGGCCCGGCTGCGCGCGGCGCTGGTCGCCTGTGCGACGGAGCGGCTCGGGCTGATCGTGGACGAGGTTGACCTGCGGGTCACCGGCCTGCTGGACGGCCCGGACGATTCGACGGAGCCCATTGGGCCGGTCGGGGTACCGGCGGTCGATCCGGACAGCGCGGCGGCGCTGACGGTGACGGAGGTGCCGGGCGTCGCGCATCTGACCGGGACGCTGGGCGAGGCGGTGGAGGTGGCCGCCGACCACGTACGGGTGGAGCTGGCGACGGCGGCGGGCCACCGCCCGCCGGACGTGGCACGAGCGGTACGCGCGGCGCTCACGGCAGCCGTACCGGGCGCCCCGCCGGTGGCCGTGGTGATCACGGCGGTGGAACACCCGGGCAGGGACCAGGACGCGTACTAGGGCCTGTCCGGCACATCCCGCCCGGCTTGCGGCGTCCGGCACGCACGCTCGCTGCGTTGCCGGGCTCGTGGGGCTCGTGGCGCTCGTGGGGTATGTCCGGTACGAGGACGACCCTCCGCCCTGCGGTCGCACGCGCCAGCCTCCGCAAGCCCTGAGCCCCGCCCTGCGGGCGGACGGCGCTGCGTGTCAGACAGGCCCTGGGGTCTGCCGTGCCGATCGGCACGGAGGCCGAAGGGGACGCGGCGTCGACCGGCGGCACCGCCGCGAGGCGCGCCGCCGGGACGCGCGAGCCCGGCAGATCCTCGGGCCGGGGCCGGCGGGCGGCTGCTGCATGCGTGCCTGCGTACCAGCCGCCCGCCGGGCCGCAGCACCCTTGCAGCGGAGCGAGCCGGACCTGCCCGAGCAGCTCCGCAACGCCGCGTGCGAGCGCACGTACCGGCCCCGCCGGGGGTCGGACGAGACCGTCGCGGACGCGACCTAGTCGCCCAGGCCCGCCAGGTCGCGCAGGCGGCGCCCCTGGGCCGCGCGTTCCGCCGCGCGCTGTTCGTCGTACGTACGGCTCGACGCGCCGCGCAGCAGCGCCTTCGTCTCGATGACCGCGTCCCGCGGCGCGGCGGTCAGCGCGGCGGTCAAGTCCCTTACGGCGGCGTCGAGTTCGGCCTCGGGTACCACCAGGTTGGCGAGGCCGACGCGCTCGGCCTCCGCCGCCTGTACGTAGCGGCCCGTCACGCAGATCTCCAGCGCGCGGGCATAGCCGACGAGCCCGACCAGCGGATGGGTGCCGGCCAGGTCGGGAACGATGCCGAGGCTGGTCTCGCGCATCGAGAACTGCACGTCCTCGGCGACGATCCGCAGGTCGCAGGCGAGCGCGAGCTGGAATCCGGCCCCGATCGCATGGCCCTGGACCGCGGCGACCGACACGAGGTCGCTCTGCCGCAGCCAGGTGAATCCGGCCTGGTAGCCGGCGATGGCCGCGTCAAGGTCCGCTTCGGAGCCCTGCGCGAGGTCGTGGAAGGACGGCTCGCCGTCGAAGCCCTCAGGGGTGAACGCCTGCCGGTCGAGGCCGGCGGAGAAGGATTTGCCCTCGCCCCGCACCACGACGACCCGCACACTGCCCGGCAGTGCCGTTCCGGCCTCGGTCAACGCCCGCCACAGAGCGGGAGACTGGGCGTTGCGTTTGGCCGGATTGGTCAGCGTCACCGTGGCAACGGCGTCATCGACAGTGAGCCGTACGCCGTCCTTGTCGAGTAGGGGATCGAGTGAAGTCATGGGACGCCTCCGGTTCGGGCAGACAGCGCGCAGTCAGCGCAGCACACAGGGAGCTAAGTGACTGCACAGTAACCACCCGGATGATCGCTTGACCGACCGGGTGGCCACCGTCCGAACCGGTGGCCGGAGAAGCGACGCTCGGTCGTCAGGCCGAAGCGGCCTTCTTGCCTCGCGTGGCTCCGCCGCGTCCCCGCAGCGTGACTCCGGACTCGCTGAGCATCCGGTGGACGAATCCGTAGGAGCGGCCGGTTTCCTCGGCCAGCGCCCGGATGCTCGCACCGGAGTCGTATTTCTTCTTCAGGTCTGCCGCGAGCTTGTCGCGCGCGGCGCCGGTTACCCGGCTGCCCTTCTTCAGAGTCTCGGCCACCCGTGCCTCCTCATGGGAAGTGCGCTCTGGACTTCTCATGATCACCCCTCCGGGGCGTCCTGGCCACCCATTCGGCAAGGTCCGTACGACGAGCTTTGGCTCACTTCAAGACTCCAGCACGAGCGGAATCCGATATTCCAGACGTCGCACCAACGGATCTTGCTGGAATTTTCCGGAAAAATGCCAGGTCAGCGGCGCGTGTCAGGGAAAAGTCCAGGGCGGAGACGATCAAGGCGCGATCGACGCGTTGCCACGCCGGAAGAGTAGACGCCCTCACTCAGATGATGGATCACCGCTCAGCCGAATGATCCATACGAATGATCGACAAGGAGTGGATCACCCCTCGGATCGCCCCCGGATCATCCCCGGATCAGCGCGGATCGCCGTGGGACCTGCGCCGATCAGGCGAGCAAGGCTCAGGCGAGCGCGACCAGATCCGCGTAGTCGGCGCCCCACAGGTCCTCGACCCCGTCGGGCAGCAGAATGATCCGCTCCGGTTCCAGCGCGTGGACCGCGCCCTCGTCGTGCGTGACGAGGATGACGGCGCCCTTGTAGGTGCGCAGCGCCCCGAGGATCTCCTCGCGGCTGGCCGGGTCGAGGTTGTTCGTCGGCTCGTCCAGGAGGAGCACGTTGGCCGCGGACACCACGAGGGTGGCCAGCGCGAGCCGGGTCTTCTCCCCGCCGGAGAGCACCCCGGCCGGCTTGTCGACGTCGTCGCCGGAGAAGAGGAAGGAGCCGAGGGTCTTGCGGACCTCGACCAGATCCAGGTCGGGGGCCGAGGAGCGCATGTTCTCCAGGACCGTGCGGTCGGGGTCGAGCGTCTCGTGCTCCTGGGCGTAGTAGCCGAGCTTGAGCCCGTGCCCGGGGGTCACCTGGCCGGTGTCCGGCTTCTCGACGCCCGCGAGCAGCCGCAGCAGCGTGGTCTTGCCGGCGCCGTTGAGGCCGAGGATGACGACGCGGGAGCCCTTGTCGACGGCCAGGTCGACATCGGTGAAGATCTCCAGCGAGCCGTACGACTTCGACAGGCTCTCGGCCGTCAGCGGTGTCTTGCCGCAGGGGGCGGGCTCGGGGAAGCGCAGCTTGGCGACCTTGTCGGACATGCGCACCTGCTCAAGGCCCGACAGCAGCCGCTCGGCCCTGCGGGCCATGTTCTGCGCGGCCACGGTCTTGGTCGCCTTGGCGCGCATCTTGTCGGCCTGCGAGTTCAGCGTGGCGGCCTTCTTCTCCGCGTTGGCGCGCTCGCGCTTGCGGCGCTTCTCGTCCGACTCGCGCTGCTGCTGGTAGAGCTTCCAGCCCATGTTGTAGACGTCGATGTGGGAGCGGTTGGCGTCCAGGTAGAAGACCTTGTTGACGACCGTCTCGACCAGTTCGACGTCGTGGGAGATGACGATGAAGCCGCCGCGGTACGTCTTGAGGTAGTCGCGCAGCCAGGCGATGGAGTCGGCGTCGAGGTGGTTCGTCGGCTCGTCGAGCAGCAGGGTGTCGGCGTCGGAGAAGAGGATGCGGGCCAGTTCGATGCGGCGCCGCTGACCGCCCGAGAGGGTGTGCAGCGGCTGGCCGAGCACCCGGTCGGGCAGGCCGAGCGCGGCGGCGATGGTGGCGGCCTCCGCCTCGGCCGCGTAGCCGCCCTTGGTCAGGAACTCGGTCTCCAGGCGCTCGTACTTGCGCATGGCCTTCTCGCGGGTGGCGCCCTTGCCGTTCGCCATCCGCTCCTCGTTCTCGCGCATCTTCTTCAGCACGGAGTCGAGGTCGCGCGCGGACAGGACGCGGTCGCGGGCGAGCACGTCGAGATCGCCGGTGCGGGGGTCCTGCGGCAGATAGCCGACCTCGCCGGAGCGGGTGATGGTGCCGGCGGCGGGGATGCCCTCACCCGCGAGGCACTTGGTGAGGGTGGTCTTGCCCGCGCCGTTGCGGCCGACCAGGCCGATGCGGTCGCCTTTGGCGATACGGAACGAGGCGGACTCGATGAGGACGCGGGCGCCGGCGCGCAGTTCGACACCGGTTGCGGTGATCACGGAAAGACTCCAGGGCGGTATTGGACGGCGGAAGGACAGGCGGAGGAAGTGCTTCGACGCCGGCTAATGCACAAGGAGGAGAAATGCCATGACGCCCAGTCTAACCGCCCGCCGCGACTGCCTTCCCGCCCCGTCGCGGCGCCGCTGCCCGCGCTGACCAGGCGGCGGGCGGGCGGATTGTCAGTGGTCGGTGCGAGACTGAGATCCAGGTCACATTCGAGCTTGCGCCATCGAGTCTGCGAAGGGGCTGGTCCATATGGCCGGGGTTCCGAGCATTTACCCGACGATTCTGTACGCGGACCCGAAGGCCGCCATCAGGACGCTGAAGGAGGGTTTCGGATTCACCGAAGTCGCGGTGTACGAGGCCGAGGACGGCACGGTGGCCCACGCGGAGCTGTCGTGCGGGAACGGGATGGTGATGCTGGGCGCGAAGGGCCGGGAGGGCGTCTTCGCCGAGGCGATGGGTGACGGGGGCCCGGTCGGCGTCTATGTGGTCGTCGAGGACGTGGACGCGCATCACGCGCGGGCGGTCGAGCAGGGCGTGGAGATCCTGATGGACCCCATGGACCAGGACTACGGCTCCCGCGACTACATCGCGCGGGACGCCGAGGGCAACGTCTGGAGCTTCGGTACGTACGCGCCGGGGGCCGAAGTCTGAGGGGGGGCGGCCCGGCTGCCGGGAGGAGGGCCGGGGGCCGGGGTGCTCAGGCGCCTCCGTTGTGCACCTGGAAGGCCGCCCTGCGGACCGCCTTGGCCAGCGCCGGGTCGGGGTGCGCCGCCGCCAGGGCGACCAGCACCTGGACCGTACGGGGATGGCCGACGGCGCGTACCTCGTCGAGGAGCGCGGGGACGTTGCCCTGCACCGCCGAGTCCAGGTGGCGTACGAGCAGCGCGCTCTCGCCGTGGTCGGCGACGGCAGCGGCGGTGTCCACCCACAGCCAGGTCGACTCCTCGCGGGTAAGAACCTCGGAGGCGTCGTCGGGGTCGGCGCCCTCGTACTCGGCGAGCCAGAGGAGCGCGTAGGGGCGCAGGGAGGTGTCGGCTGCCGCTGCCCGTACGGCGGGTTCGGCGGGCGCGCCGACGACGCGCAGTGCCTCGAAGGCCAGACCGCGCAGCAGCGCGTCCTCGCCGCGTGCGACGGTGAGGAGTTCGCTGATGGCGCTGCTGGCCGTGCGGGCGGCGAGCCAGGCGCGGTACTCGGCGCGGGCGGGGCCCGGGGTGAGTCCCGCGCAGCCGCGGAGCATCTCCTGCGCCGACTGCTCGATGTTGCCCGCCGGGCTCTGGGCTGCGACGCAGATCTGCTCCAGCTTGACCCACACCGCCCAGTTGCCGAGCGGGGTGAGGGTCGCCTGGCCCTCGCCGAGGATCAGCGCGCCGACCGATGCCAGGCCCTCCAGGGCCCAGTGCAGCAGCGGCGAGAGCGGGACGGTGACGGCGGTCGGGTCCGCCGCCGCGGCGCCGGGCGCGTACGGCACCTCGCAGCGCTCCTCGTGGAGTTCGGCGACGCGCTTGCGCAACAGGTCGAGCAGGGCGGGGGCGGTCACGGGCCCGGCCGAGAGCTGGAGGAGGGAGAGGACCTGGGGCAGCGCTTCGACGACCTCGGCGACGGTCGCGGGTTCGACGTCGGCGGGGGCGGGGTGGACCAGCGACCAGGCGTCGAAGAGGGCGACCCAGCCGCGCAGTACGGCGCTGTCGTCGCGGTCCCAGGCGTGCAGCCGCCAGCCGGGGCGCACGGCGCCGTCGTGCAGCTCGACGAGTCCGGCCAGCCTGGCCCGGTCCCATGCGGCGCGCACCTGAGCGGGTGACAACTCCAGCGCTGCCGCCGCCCGTTCCTGGGCCTGCTCACCGAGCCTGCCGGCTCCCGGGTCCCGGTCGACGGCCGCCCAGCGGGCGATCCGTACGGCGTCGGCGAGCACCGCCCTCGCCTGGCGGGCCAGCTCCGCCTGGGGCGGAGTGCCCTCGGGCGGGCGGGGGGCCGGCCGGTTGCGCCCGTCGGTCACGGCCCGTCGCGCCGAGGCCACCGGCCGCGAACGGACGATTCTGAGTCTGGAGTTGCGCGCCAATTGCTCATCAGGCTTTCGGGACGTCACGAGAGCAGTCTTCCCGGTGACTGCCCGAAAGCCCAAACGGAACCTGCCGGATCGGTCCGGCGAGGGCGGAACGCAGCCCCGGCGCCGGGCTCGGGACGGCCGTGGGCGCGCGGGTGTTCCGGCTGCTCCGGGCGTTACATCAGGGGGGTGAGGAAGCGGCGCAGCGTCTCTTCGTAGCCGTCGGGATCCGCATTCCACATCGCGGCGTGCGGCGCTTGCGGAACGGTGTGCAGGGTGACCATTTCGGGGCGGTGCGCGGCGAGCTGCCGGGACGGGCCCCACGGGGCGAGCGTGTCGTCGGGGCCGTGGATGATCAGGGTCGGCACCCGCAGATGCCGGGCGTCGGTGGCCCGCAGCAGCCGGTTGCCGGTCAGCCCGGTCCTGCCCTGGGCGGCGCGCACGGCGAGCGGCAGCAGCGGTCCCGGGGTGCGGCGCGCGGCGGCCAGGGCGCGCAGGGTGGCCTGCCAGTCCAGGACGGGCGAGTCCAGGATGAGGCCGCTGACCCGCCCCGCCATGGCGGAGTCGGTCGCCACCCGCAGCGCCATCGACGCGCCGGTCGACCAGCCGTAGAGCAGGACGCTCTGCGCGCCGTGCCGGACCGCGTGCCGGACGGCCGCTTCCAGGTCGCGCCATTCGGAGTCGCCGAGATGGCCGATCCCGTCGGGGGACTTGGGCGCTCCGGCGTCGCCGCGGTAGGCGAGGTCCAGCACGGGGAAGCGCTGCGCCGCGAGGAAGTCCAGGACGTTCAGGGGGTGTTCGCGTGTCGTGCCGAGGCCGTGCGTGGTGATCACCCAGGTCTCGCGTACGCCGGGCACGAACCAGGCGGGCAGCATGCCGAGTTCGCCGGGGATCTCGACGTCCTGGTGGTCGAGGCCGAGGGCGGTCGCCGGGTCGCCGCTGTGCACCTGCGGGGTGAGCCGCACCCGGCTGCCCGGGGTGAGCTTGCCGTGGCTGACGCGCTCCAGGCGGCGTACGACGGTGTCCGGCGAGTGGTCCACGTCGGGCAGCACGGGTCCGACGACGGCGTGGATGCCGGGCGCCTGGAGTCCGTACGTGCCGGGGCGCAGGGAGGCGAAGGAGCGGGTCAGGGTGATCTGTCCCGCCGCCGTCGCGTGCACGGTCAGTCTGGGGTCGCCGGGCAGGGCGCGCCCGGGGGGCGGCTTGAGCGCCGCGTCGCTGGCGTACCGGCCGGCCGCGATCGCGGCCGCGCCGACACCGATCATCGTGGTGACGGCTGCTGCCGTCGCTGTTGCCGGGCGCACCCTCACAGTGTGGTGACCGTCGGCCCCGGCCGCCAGTGGACGGGGACCACCGGTGACATTCGACACGGCCGGTCGCGGCGCGGGTCGCGGCGGTCCTGGGCGGTCAGTTCTGCTTGCCGTACCCCTTCAGTTTCTCCGTCACCTCGGCCAGCTCCGCCTCGGAGAGCAGCGTCGGGGTGTGTCCGGGCACCGCGGAGGCGGTCAGCCACAGGCGGCACATCCATTCGAGCTGGGCCGTGCGGTCGTACGCCTGGTCGAGGGTGGCGCCGTAGGCGACCGTGCCGTGGTTGCGCAGCAGGCAGGCGCTGCGGTCGCGCAGCGCTTCGAGCATGTACGCGGCGAGCTGGTCCGTCCCGTACGTGGCGTACGGCGCGACGCGGACCGGGCCGCCCAGGGCGGCCGCCATGTAGTGGATCAGCGGCAGCTCGGGGACGAGCGTGGAGACGGCGGTGGCGTGCACGGCGTGGGTGTGCACGACGGCGGTGGCCGGGGTGCTGCGGTAGACCGCCAGATGCAGCGGCAGTTCGCTGGTCGGCGGGAGGGCTCCGGCCACCTGCTCCCCGTCGAGCCGGACGGCCACGGTGTCGTCGGCGGTCAGCCGGTCGTACGGCACGGCGCTCGGGGTGACGAGGACGAGATCGCCGACGCGGGCCGACACGTTGCCCGACGTGCCGACGACAAGTCCTTCGGCGGCCGTCCTGCGGGCGGTGGCGACGACGTCCTGCCAGGCCTGCCTGACCGCCTCGTCGTCCACGGCGGCCGGCCGCCGCGAGGGTGGCTGGGACCGTGTCGTGGGCGGCTGTGTCCGGTGCTCTGTCATGCGCAGATCCTGTCAGGCGGGCCGCAATTCGGGCAGTGCGGTGCGGTCCGCGGCCCGCCTTGCGGTCCACCCGGGACAGAGACACCTCAAATACCGGCCTAGTTCATCTTCCGTTCACTCTGATTCGATTGCCTGAACCGCATGGAGCACCTCACGCTGCTGCTCGCGATCGTGATCGCGACGGCTCTCGTGTTCGATTTCACGAACGGTTTCCACGACACCGCCAACGCGATGGCGACGACCATCTCGACCGGCGCTCTCCAGCCAAAGATCGCGGTGGCCATGTCCGCCGCCCTCAATCTCGTCGGCGCCTTCCTGTCGGTCGAGGTCGCCAAGACCATCTCCGGCGGCCTCATCAACGAACAGGGCATCAGGACCGAAGTCATCTTCGCCGCACTCGTCGGCGCCATCCTGTGGAATCTCTTCACCTGGCTGCTGGGCCTGCCGTCCAGCTCCTCGCACGCCCTCTTCGGAGGTCTGATCGGCGCCACCCTGATGTCCGTCGGTACGTCGGGGGTCAACGGCGGGGTCGTCGTCACCAAGGTGCTCATCCCGGCCCTCGCCGCGCCGGTCGTCGCGGGGCTGGCGGCGACGGCCGCCACCCGGCTGACGTACCGGATCGGCCGGCACACCGACGAGAAGGACACCGCCAAGGGGTACCGGGCGGGGCAGATCGCCTCCGCCGCTCTCGTCTCCCTCGCCCACGGCACCAACGACGCGCAGAAGACGATGGGTGTGATCACCCTCGCCCTGGTCACCGGCGGTGTGCTGGCGCCCGGGTCCAACCCGCCGCTGTGGGTCATCGTGTCGGCGGGCACGGCCATCGCGCTCGGCACCTACCTCGGCGGCTGGCGCATCATCCGCACCATGGGCACCGGCCTCACCACCCTCAAGCCGCAGCAGGGCTTCGCGGCCCAGACCAGCGCGGCGACCGTCATCCTCGCCTCCTCCCACCTCGGTTTCTCGCTCTCCACGACACAGGCGTGCTCCGGTGCCGTGATGGGCGCGGGGCTCGGCCGCAAGGGCGGGGTGGTCCACTGGTCCACCGCGACCCGGATGGCCGTCGCGTGGTGTCTGACCCTGCCCGCCGCGGGTCTGGTGGCGGCGGGCGCCGAGTTCCTGACCGGACGGGGCCCCTGGGGCGTCGCCGTCGTCGCCGCGCTGCTCGTCCTGGTGTCGGCGGGGATCTGGCGCGCCTCGCGCCGCCGGCCTGTGGACGCCACGAACGTGGTCGGCGCTGCGGACGACGTGGTTCCGGTGTCCGTCGGACTCCCGCAGGATCTGACGGCCACGATCCCGGCGCCCGCTGCCGCACCCGCAGCGGCGGCTCCCACCACAGCGGCCTCGGCCACGGCGTAAGGACGGAACAGCATGGAAATCGACTGGGCGGCTCTCGGCTCCGTCTTCGGGGTCAGCCTGGTGGCCACCGTCGCGCTGGTTGGCCTGTTCACCCTCGGGGTCATCGGCCTCTCCAAGCAGGGCTCGGCGACCGCCGTGTCCGGCGCGTACGCCTGCTTCGCCCTGTGCGCGGCGGCCGTCGCGTACGGGATCTTCCTCATCGTCGCCTGACCGGCCCCCGCCCCGCACCGCACCGTCCCGCTCACCCTCGACCGCAGGTCAAGGGTGAGTTGACGGCTGTTCTCGCAGCGTGGTGGACTGCCGAGACCGAAAGGGACCGGTTCGCGCCGGTCCCGCGGTGGCAAGCAGAGGAAGCCGGTGCGAATCCGGCGCGGTCCCGCCACTGTCACTGGGAGAGCGCGACGCCCAGGAGCCAGGAACTCTCGCCGCCGCTTCACGTCGAGCCGGGGCGCGGACCCTGAGTGAGGACACTTCGCCATGCCTGGCCGCGGTCCAGCCGCCGAGCGGGTCTTCGCCTACGGCGCCACCGCCGGACTCCTGGCCGACCTGCTGTTCGCCGACCCCCGGCGGGGACACCCCGTCGCCGCCTTCGGACGCTCGGCGGGCGCCGTCGAGCGCGTCCTGTGGCGCGACCACCGGGGCTGGGGCGCCCTGCACACGGCGGTGTGCGTCGCGAGCGCCACCGGCGCCGCCGCGCTCGCCACCCGCCTCGTACGCGACCGGCGCACCGCGTCCGTCGTACTGACCGCCGCAGCGACCTGGGCGGTCGTGGGCGGCACCTCCCTGGGCCGGGAGGCGCGCGCCGTCGGGGCCGCGCTGAGCGCCGGGGACACCGAGCGGGCCCGTACGCTGCTCCCCCGGCTCTGCGGGCGTGATCCGCAGGCCCTGGACGAGCGGCAGATGGCACGCGCCGTGGTCGAGTCCGTCGCGGAGAACACCTCCGACGCCGTGGTGGGCGCGCTCGTGTGGGGCGCGGTCGCCGGGGTGCCGGGACTGGTCGGGTTCCGCGCCGTGAACACCCTCGACGCGATGGTCGGCCACAAGTCCGCCGCCTACCGCCGCTTCGGCTGGGCCTCGGCCCGGCTCGACGACCTGGCCGGCTGGCCGGGGGCCCGGCTCACCGCCGCGCTGGCGACCGCCTGCGGCGGCGACCCGCGCGGCGCGCTGCGGGCCGTACGCGCCGACGCTGCCCGCCATCCGAGCCCCAACGCGGGCCCGGTGGAAGCGGCGTTCGCCGGTGCGCTGGGCGTACGGCTCGGCGGCACCCTCGCGTACGGCGGCCGGGTCGAGCACCGGCCGGTGCTGAACGGGGCGGCGGGACGTCCTGTCGAGGTCGCCGACATCGAACGGGCGGTACGGCTCTCCCGGCGCGTCACCTGGCTCACGCTCGGCGTCTGCGCGGTGGGCCGGTTCGCGGCCAGGAGGGGGTCGATATGAGGGGCGGTGGGCTGCTGGTCGCCGGCACGACGTCCGACGCGGGCAAGAGCGTCGTCACGGCGGGAATCTGCCGGTGGCTGGTGCGCCAGGGGGTGAAGGTCGCGCCCTTCAAGGGCCAGAACATGTCGCTCAACTCGTTCGTGACACGCGAGGGCGCGGAGATCGGCCGGGCCCAGGCGATGCAGGCACAGGCCGCGAGGGTCGAGCCGACGGCGCTGATGAATCCGGTGCTGCTGAAGCCGGGCGGCGACCGCACCAGTCAAGTGATCCTCATGGGGCGGCCGGTGGGCGAGCTGAGCGCACGCGGCTACCACGGCGGCCGGCAGGCCGAGCTGCTCCGGCCCGTGCTGGACTGCCTGGAGGAGCTGCGGAGCACGTACGACGCGGTGATCTGCGAAGGCGCCGGCAGTCCCGCCGAGATCAATCTGCGCCGTACCGACATCGTGAACATGGGCATCGCGCGGGCCGCCCGGCTGCCGGTCGTGATCGTCGGAGACATCGACAGGGGCGGGGTCTTCGCCTCGTTCTTCGGCACGACGGCACTGCTGAGCGAGGCGGACCAGTCTCTGGTCGCCGGATACCTGATCAACAAGTTCCGCGGCGACGTGTCACTGCTGGAGCCGGGGCTCGACATGCTGCGGGGGCTGACCGGGCGTGCCACCTACGGGGTGCTGCCCTGGCGGACCGGGCTCGGCATCGACGAGGAGGACGGGCTGCGGGTGTCGCAGCACGGCACCGTACGCGAGTCGAACGGCGCGCCGCCGCACGGCGAGGACGTACTGCGGGTCGCGGTGTGCGCGGTGCCGCTGATGTCCAACTTCACCGATGTGGACGCGCTGGCGGCCGAACCGGGTGTGGTGGTGCGGTTCGTGGACCGGCCCGAGGAACTGGCCGACGCCGACCTCGTGGTGGTGCCCGGCACACGCGGCACGGTGCAGGCGCTCGGCTGGCTGCGGGGGCGCGGCCTGGCCGAGGCGATAGCCCGGCGGGCCGCGGACGGCCGTCCCGTGCTGGGGATCTGCGGCGGGTACCAGATGCTCGGCGAACTGGTCGAGGACGACGTCGAGTCGCGCGCCGGGGTGGTGCCGGGGCTCGGACTGCTGCCCGTGCGGGTGCGGTTCGCCGTGGCGAAGACGCTGGCACGACCGGTGGGGCACGCGCTGGGCGAGGCCGTCGAGGGGTACGAGATCCACCACGGCGTGGCGGATGTGCGCGGCGGCGAGCCGTTCGTGGTCGACGGGGCGGGGCTCGCGCTGGACGGCTGCCGGGTGGGCGCGGTGCGGGGGACGCACTGGCACGGGGCGCTGGAGAGCGACGCGTTCCGGCGGCGGTTCCTGACGGAGGTGGCACGGGAGGCGGGGCGGCGGTTCGTGCCCGCGCCGGACACGAGTTTCGGGACGCTGCGGGAGGCGCAGCTCGACGTGCTGGGCGATCTGATCGAGGAGCACGCCGACACGGACGCGCTGCTGAGCCTGATCGAGTCGGGGGCCCCGACGGGGCTGCGATTCGTCCCGCCGGGCGCGCCGTGAACGCCGTCCGACGCGGTGTCGCCGTCCGGCGGGGGTTGCGGGTCTTGGTGGCGGTTGTCGCCGGGGGCCGTTCCGGGGTCGTGTCCTGCGCTGCACGATTTACGGCGCGTACTCGTCCCACACAGGCTGCACCCGGACATGCGCC
>NZ_JBVJLC010000020.1:0-75055 GCF_055584925.1 Streptomyces sp. NPDC087906 | reverse complement strand
TGGCACACTGTTGAGTTCTCAAGGAACGGACGCTTCCTTCAAATCCCTCTCAGGACTCTCCGGGCGCTTCCCTCCGGTACTGCGTACTTCGTGTTTAAAACCTTACCAGTCCTTTTCGCCTTCCCTGACCACCGGTCTGCAAACATGCAAAAGCAGAACCCGAAGGCTTGAGATCGTGAATCGAGACTTGGTAGATGCCGCCGACCCCCGACTCAAAGTCGCGTTGGGGTCAGGCAGGAGTACGACAGTACATGGCGCCGGGCGGCACAAGCAAATCGTTTCCGGTCTGCCCGTAGGTCCGTCAACCGGCAGGTCTCATGCGGAACCGTCACTTCTTATGACTTACGCTCTGAACAGTACGTCATCACCATCACCGTCAGTCACAATCCATCCCAACCTCTTTCCCCCGCCCCTGGGAGGCCCCCACATGACCAGCGTGACAGCTCCGTGCTCCGGAAGAGTCATCGGACTTGCCGCCGTTCCCGATCCCGTCTTCGCAGGTGCGATGGTCGGGCCCGGTACCGCCATCGACCCGGTCCGTGAGCCCGCCGAGGCTGTCTCGCCGGTCGACGGCATCGTTGTCTCTCTTCACCCGCACGCCTTCGTGGTCGTGGATCCCGAGGGGCACGGTGTCCTGACGCATCTGGGGATCGACACGGTGCAGCTCAACGGCGCCGGGTTCGAACTGCTCGTGAACAAGGGGGACACCGTCCAGCGCGGGCAGGCCATGGTGCGCTGGGACCCGGCGGGTGTCGAGGCCGCCGGAAAGTCGCCGGTGTGTCCCGTCGTCGCCCTTGAGGCCACCGCCGACGCGCTCGCCGCGCTGGTCGAGGACGGCGAAGTGCGGACCGGGGACGCTCTCTTCGACTGGCAGTAACGCCACCCGGCCTGCTGCGTGCAGCCAGGCCCCCCGGCATATCAATCGCGGTCGGCACGAGAGCCGCCCAATCCGGAGACAGGTGCAATGGAGACAACGCTGCGAGGCGTCGGAGTCAGTCATGGTGTGGCGATCGGCGAGGTCCGGCATATGGGGACGGCCGTCATCGAGCCGCCGGCCAAGCAGATTCCGACCGAGGAAGCCGCGCGTGAGCAGGCGCGGGCCAAGCAGGCGGTCGACGCGGTGGCCGCCGATCTGATCGCCCGCGGCAATCTCGCGGGTGGTGAGGCGCAGGGGGTGCTTGAGGCCCAGGCGATGATGGCGCAGGACCCTGAGCTGATGGCCGACGTGGAGCGGCGTATCTCCGGCGGGAGCACGGCCGAGCGGGGCGTGTACGACGCGTTCGCCTCGTACCGGGACCTGCTCGCGGGTGCCGGTGAGTATCTGGCGGGGCGGGTCGCCGACCTGGACGATGTGCGGAACCGTATCGTCGCCCGGCTGCTGGGCGTTCCGATGCCGGGGGTGCCGGACAGTGACGAGCCGTATGTACTGATCGCGCGTGATCTGGCGCCTGCCGACACGGCGTTGCTCGATCCCTCGCTCGTGCTCGGCTTTGTCACCGAGGAGGGCGGCCCGACGAGTCACAGCGCGATCCTCGCGCGGGCGCTCGGGGTGCCGGCCGTGGTGGCGCTGGCCGGGGCCGGTGAGCTGGCCGAGGGGACGGTCGTCGCCGTTGACGGCAGCAGTGGTGAGGTGTTCGTCGAGCCGAGCGCCGAGAAGCGTGCCGGGCTTGAGCGGGCGGCTGCCGAGGGCAAGGCCGCGCTGTCCGCCGTCACCGGGCCTGGGGCGACGTCGGACGGGCACAAGATGCCGCTGCTGGCCAATGTCGGCGGGCCCGCCGATGTGCCGGCCGCGCTGGAGGCGGGCGCCGAGGGCGTCGGGCTGTTCCGTACCGAGTTCCTTTTCCTTGACGACAGCAAGCAGGCCCCTTCGCAGGAGAAGCAGGTCGCCGCGTACCGCGCGGTGCTGGAGGCGTTTCCCGAGGGCCGGGTGGTCGTACGGGTGCTGGACGCCGGGGCCGACAAGCCGCTGGACTTCCTGACGCCCGCCGACGAGCCCAATCCGGCGCTGGGTGTGCGGGGTCTGCGGTCGCTGCTCGACCATCCCGATGTGCTGCGGGCGCAGTTGACCGCGCTGGCGACCGCCGCCGAGGGGCTGCCGGTGCACCTTGACGTGATGGCGCCGATGGTGGCGGACCGGGCTGACGCCAAGGCGTTCGCGGACGCGTGCCGGGAGGCGGGGCTGCACGCGAAGTTCGGTGCGATGGTGGAGATTCCGTCGGCCGCTCTGCGGTCGCGGTCGATTCTTCAGGAGGTCGAGTTCCTTTCACTGGGGACCAATGACCTGGCGCAGTACACGTTTGCCGCCGACCGCCAGGTGGGCGCTGTTTCGCGGTTGCAGGATCCTTGGCAGCCGGCGCTGCTGGATCTGGTCGCGCTGGCCGCCGACGGTGCCAGGGCCGAGGGCAAGAGCTGCGGGGTGTGCGGCGAGGCGGCCGCTGATCCGCTGCTCGCCTGTGTGCTCACCGGTCTTGGCGTGACCTCCTTGTCGATGGGCGCGGCGTCGATTCCGTATGTGCGGGCGGCGCTCGCGAAGTACACCCTGGCGCAGTGCGAGCGTGCTGCCGCCGCCGCGCGTGCCACGGACAGCGCCGACGAGGCCAGGAGCGCGGCGCAGGCTGTGCTGTCCGGCGAATAGCGTGTGGCGGGCGGGCAGTTGACGTCCCGTTCGGGCAGGGGCCCTACACCGGAACTGGTGTGGGGCCCCTCCCCTGTGCCGGGCCCGTCAGTGGTGGAGTCCGGTGTCGTCCGCGCCCAGCTCGAAGCCCGCGCGGTAGTCCACGCCTGATTCGGGCGAGAGGGGTTCTCCGGTGTCCGCGTCGGTGCAGTAGGCGTTGAAGACCTCGCCCGCGGTGAGCGGGACGAGCTGTCCGCGGGCGAGCCGCCAGCCGTAGAGCTTGTCCGGCGCCTCGGGGCCGGTCGTTCTGAGTACGACGCCCGCCGGGCTCTCCAGGGCGATGCCGACGGCGAGGACGGTGACGAGTTCGGTGGCTTCCGAGGAGTCGGCCCTGACGGGTTCCGCTCCGGTGGGCCGGTGCAGATGGGCGGCGGCCAGCAGGTGCTGGTCGGAGGCGGGGACGCTGCAGACGATGTGGTGCGTGCCGGGGCCGGCCTTTTCGAGCAGCCGCAGCAGCAGGTGCGAGGCGCGTGCGAAGGCGGCTGCGCCGATGTCCTGTCCGCAGTCGGCGCAGCCGCCGAGGTCGGCGAGGAGCGTCGTCGCGTACTCCCAGGTGGCGCGGCGGACGGCGATGTCGATGAGCAGCGGGACGAGGGTGTCGACGGGCTGGCCGCTGTAGGCGACGGCCGCGCCGGACGCGGCGGCTCTGGCGGTGAACTGGCCGCGTGCCGCGACGGTGTCGGGGTCGAGGCCGGTGTCTTCGCAGTATTCGGCGTACTCCTCGGGGTCGAAGAGGGCGACGGTGGTGTGGGCGCCTTGTGCCGAGCGGGATCTCAGCAGGGCGTCGAGCTGCCGGAGATAGGTGTGGTGGTCGTCGAAGGTGAAGGTGGTGTACGGCCGCATCGCCGCGAAGTCGTGGTCGTCGGCCAGCAGGCCGATGATGCCGGCGACTTCGCGGCGCAGGTGCCGTCGGACGGTCCTGACGGTCCGTGCGGTCCGTGCGGTCCGTTCGCTGTGGTCGGTGTGCGCCATGTCTCCCCCTGAGCGCTGTCGATCAGTGCTCACTCACCGTAACCGCCGCTACTGACATCGGGCACGGGCGGTCACCGGCGCACGGCGACGGTCACCGTCGGGCGGCGGCGATCCGCTCGTAGAAGCGCAGGAGTTCCACGTTGTCCACGGATCCCGCGTTGACGGCCTTGTCCAGCGCCGTGCCCTGGAGGAGCCGTTTGACGGGGACTTCGATGCGCTTGCCCGTGAGGGTGTGCGGGACGCCGGGGACCTCGATGATCTCGTCCGGGACATGGCGCGGGGAGAGCTGCCGGCGGATCGTCTGCTTGATCCGGTTTCGCAGGTCGTCGTCGAGTACGGCGCCGTCGGCGAGGTGGACGAAGAGCGGCATCCAGTAGCCGCCGTCGGGCTCTTCGATGCCGATGACGAGGGATTCGCGGATCTCCGGGAGCCGTTCGACGGCCTCGTAGATGTCGGCTGAGCCCATCCGGACGCCCTGCCGGTTGAGGGTGGAGTCGGAGCGGCCGTGGATGACGACGGTGCCGCGGTCGGTGAGGGTGATCCAGTCGCCGTGCCGCCAGACGCCGGGGAACATCTCGAAGTAGCTGTCGCGGTAGCGGCTTCCGTCGGGGTCGTTCCAGAAGCGGACCGGCATGGACGGCATGGGGTTGGTGACGACGAGTTCGCCGACCTCGTCGATGACGGGTTCGCCCTGGGCGTTCCAGGCCTGGAGGTCGGTGCCGAGCGCCGCTGCCTGGAGTTCGCCGATGTGGACGGGGAGGGTGGGGACGGCGCCCGCGAAGCAACTGCAGACGTCGGTGCCGCCGCTGACGGAGGCGATCCACAGGTCTTCGGCGACCTCGTCGTGGAGCCAGCGGAATCCGTCGGGCGGCAGCGGGGATCCGGTGGTGGCGACGCACTGGACGCGGGAGAGGTCGTGGTCGCGGCCCGGGTGGATGCCGGCCTTGCGGGACGCCATGACGTACGCGGCCGACGTGCCGTAGACGGTGGTGCCGGTGCGTTCGGCGACGGCCCATTGCGCGTCGATCGCGGGGAAGCCGGGGCTGCCGTCGTACAGGACGATCGTCGTACCGGTGAGCAGCCCGGCGACCAGGAAGTTCCACATCATCCAGCCGGTGGAGGTGTACCAGAAGAACCGGTCCTCGGGACCGAGGTCGAGGTGCAGTCCGACCTGCTTGAAGTGTTCCAGCAGGATGCCGCCCTGGGACTGGACGATGGCCTTGGGCAGTCCTGTGGTGCCCGAGGAGTAGAGGACCCACAGCGGGTGGTCGAAGGGGACCTGCTCGAAGACGGGGTCGGGTGCGGGGCCCGCTCCGGGGGCGACGAGGTCGGCCCAGTTGAGGGCGGCTTCGGGGGTGGGGGTGCCGAGCAGCGGGATGTGCACCACGGCCCGCAGGGTCGGCAGTTCGGCGCGGAGTTCGGCGACGGTCGCTGTGCGGTCGTGCCGCTTGCCGCCGTACCGGTAGCCGTCCACGGTGAACAGCACGACGGGTTCGACCTGCTGGAAACGGTCGAGGACGCTGCGGGCGCCGAAGTCGGGGGCGCAGGAGGTCCAGACGGCGCCGACCGCCGCGGTGGCGAGGAGCGCGGTGACGGCCTGCGGGATGTTGGGTACGTAGCCGCTGACGCGGTCGCCGGGCCGTACGCCGAGGTCGCGCAGGTGGGCGGCGAGCGCGCCGACCTGGCGGCGCAGCTCGGACCAGCTCACGGTGGTCTGCTCCTGGGTCTCGTCCATGTACAGCAGCGCGGAGTCGTCGGCGCGTGCGGGGTCTTCGGCGGTGCGCAGGGCGTGTTCGGCGTAGTTGAGGGTGGCGCCGGGGAACCACTGGGCGCCGGGCATGGCGCGTTCGCCGATGACCCGCTCGTAGGGGGTGCTGAAGCGGATGTCGAACCACTCGGCCACCGCTGCCCAGAACGTGTCGAGTTGGTCGACCGACCAGCGGTGCAGCGCGGCGTACCCGCCGTCGGCGGGTGCGTCGTACCGCTCGGCCGCCCAGCTCTGGAAGCGGGTGACGGCGGCGGTCGCGACGCGTTCGGGGCCCGGCTGCCAGAGCGGTGCGGGGCTGTTCTGTGTGGTCATGGGGTGGCTCCCGGGGGCTGGCACGACACGGCTGGTACGGACGATGCCATGTGATCGTCCCGCGCACCAGGCCGGTTCGGCGGCGGTGCCGCGGCGGGTCGGCGCCACGAAACCGCCACGAAGCCGCCACCGGGGGCCTACGGCGGACCTACGACGGGTGAACGGGAGTTGAACGCAGCTCCCGCTGTGCCCGACAGGTGGCAGGCTGATCATCATGGACCGTCGTGAACTGCTGCGTTCGATGAAAGAGGCCGGCTCGATACAGGGGCTGCGCGGTGTTCCTTCGGCGTGGCGGCGGTGGCGTACCGATGCCAGGGAGTTGTCGGCGCGGGGTCCTGAGCGGGCCAGGGTGCCCGGTCCTGTGAGCGGCGCGGAACCGCTGCCGGGCGGCGGGACCGTACGGTTCGCGCGCGCGGAGCTGCATGTGTGCGTCTCGCTGGGGGGTGCGGTCTTCTGGGCGTGGGACGGGGCGCGCCCGCTGCCGTCGTACGCGCTGGCGGGCGCCGCGCCCGAGCCGGATACGCGGGCGGGTCTTGAGCCGGACACGGCAGGCGGCTGGCGGGTGGTGTCCGAGCGGGTGACGGTGGCGATCTCCCGCCACGGCGGTGTGGAGGTGCGTACGCCGGGGGGTGTCGTGCTGCGCAGGGAGCTGCCGCCGCGCTGGTGGGAGCCGGTGGCTGGAGGTCCGGCGCGCTGGATGCAGCGTACGGAGGTGGCGGCGGACGCGCGGTTCTTCGGGCTCGGCGGGCGGGCTTCGGGGCCCCGGCTGCGCAGCGGCACGTACCGGCTGTGGAACACCGATCCGCGGGGCGGCGGGTTCGGGCGGGACGAGGATCCGCTGTATCTGACGATGCCGGTGCAGCTCGTGGTGGCGGACGGGGGGACGCATCTGGCGTTCCACGACAACTCGTGGGAGGGGCGGGTGACGCTCCGGGAGGGTGAGGAGGGGGCGGGCTCGGGCCATGACCGCCCCGGGACGAGTGAGCTGCGGATGGAGGGCGGCCCGCTGCGCTGCTGGGTGGTGACGGGGACGCCCGCGCGGGTGCTGCACGGCTGGGCCGCGCTGACCGGGGCGCCGACACCGCCGCCCTCCTGGGCGCTGGGGCCGCAGCACGCCCGGTGGGGTTTCGGCAGCGAGCGTGAGGTGCGGCGGATCGCCGCGGGTTACCGGGAGCGGGGGCTGCCGCTGTCGGCGCTGCATCTGGACATCGACCACTACGACGCGCATCAGGTCTTCACCGTCGACCGGGAGCGGTTTCCCGATCTGCCGTGCCTGGCTTCGGAGTTGCGCGAGGACGGCGTACGGCTGGTGTCGATCGTCGATCCCGCGGTGAAGGCGGAGCCGGGCACCGAGGTCTACGACAGCGGAGCGGCGGCTGATGTCTTCGTACGGGACGCGCGGGGCCGGGAGGTGCACGGCCGGGTCTGGCCGGGCGAGTGTGCCTTCCCCGACTTCACGGCTCCGGCGGCGCGCGCCTGGTGGGGCGGGTGGTACGAGGAGCGGCTGGCACAGGGGTTCGCCGGGTTCTGGCACGACATGAACGAGCCTGTGTCGTTCGCCTCGTTCGGCGACCGGACGCTGCCGAGGTCGGCCAGGCACCGGCTGGAGGGCCGGGGCGGCGACCATCGCGAGGCGCACAATGTGTACGGCCTCGAGATGGCCCGTGCGGCGTTCGACGGGCTGCGCCGGCTGCGCCCTGACGAGCGGCCGTTTCTCTTCTCGCGCTCGGGCTGGGCCGGATTGCAGCGGTACGGCGGCAGTTGGTCGGGCGATGTGTCGACGAGCTGGCAGGGGCTGCGTGCGTCGTTGGCGCTGGTGCTGGGTCTCGGTCTGTGCGGGGTGCCGTACTCGGGCCCCGATGTGGGCGGTTTCGACGGGAGCCCGACTCCTGAGCTGTATCTGCGCTGGTTCCAACTCGGTTCGTACCTGCCGCTGTTCCGTACGCACGCGGCGATCGACGCGGGCCGCAGGGAGCCGTGGGAGTTCGGGCCCGAGGTGCTGGAGCACGCGCGGGCCGCGCTGGTCGAACGGGAGCGGCTGCGGCCGTACTTCGTGACGCTGGCGCAGTTGGCGAAGCTCACGGGCGCGCCGTACGCTCGGCCGTTGTGGTGGGGTGCGCCGGAGGACCGGGCGCTGCGGGACTGCGAGGACGCGTTCCTGCTCGGGGATTCGCTGCTGGTCGCCCCGGTGCTGGAGCGGGGTGCCGACCGGCGGGCGGTGCGGCTGCCGCGGGGACGGTGGTACGACACGGTCACCGAAGAGGCTTTCGAAGGGCCGGGGCAGGTGCTGCTGGACGCGCCGCTGTCCCGGACTCCCGTGCTGGCGCGGGCGGGTACGGTGCTGCCGGTGCGCGGCGCAGGCGGCAAGCTGGAGTTGGAGGCGTGGGCGCCGTCGCCGGGCCGTACCGGCGGGGGTCTGGTCGTACCGGACCCGGGGGACGGCTGGCTGCCCGCGGAGGTCGAGCGGTACACGACGCGGCTGCGGGGCTCCGAGGTGCGGGTGGAGCGGGTGACGGACGGCGGGCCTGTGGCCCCGCGGTGGCCGGTGCGGGTACGTGGCGTGGCGCCGGGGGTGGCTCAGCCGTAGTTTCCGGCGAACCAGGCCCGTACGGCTTCGGTGTGCAGCGGGAACGCCAACTCGACCGGTTCGTGCAGCAGATGCCAGCCTTCCGTCTCGTCCGTGGCGACGGAGGGCGGCAGTTGGGCGGCCGGGCGCGTGGGGAGGAGCCCGAAGAGCAGCAGATGACCGTCCTGGGAGCTGAGCGCGTCGGCGAGGCGTACGTCGTCGCGTGCCGCCTCGATGCCGGTCTCCTCGCGCAGTTCCCGTACGACGGCGTGCCGCCAGTCCTCGTTGTCGTCCACGAAGCCGCCGGGCAGGGCGACCTGGCCGAGCTGGGGCTGGATGGTGCGGGTGATGACGACGAGCCCGGTGCCCTGCTCGTCGGTGGCGGGCACCAGGGCGATGGCGACGGGCAGCGGGTTGCGGTAGGCGGTGTCGCCGCAGGCGGCGCAGGTGCGGGGCCAGTTGGTCTGGTCGGCGCGGTAGGGCGTGCCGCAACTCCCGCAGTGCGAGAAAGGCACCGGCTTCTTGGGGTGTGGGGCAGGTCCTGCGGGGTTCGCGGGGTTCTTCGTGGGCTCGGGCACGCGCGGACTGTACCGGACTGTGTTTCCCGTCGCGGTACTTGGCACTACCGTGCGGTTATGGCGGAGCAGACAGCAGAGCGACAGACGTTCGATTCGTACGAGGAGTTCTGGCCGTACTACGTGGCCATGCACTCCAAGGCGGCGACCCGTTGGGTCCATCTGACCGGCACCCTGACCGGGCTCGCGGTCAGCGTCTACGGTCTGGCGCGCGGCCGGAAGCGGTACGCGGCGGCGCTGCCGCTGATCGGTTACGGGACGGCCTGGCCTGCGCACTTCCTGATCGAGAAGAACAACCCGGCGTCGTTCGGGCATCCGGCGTGGTCGCTGCGGGGCGATGTGGAGATGATCCGGATGATGCTCACGGGCCGGGACGGCGAGTTGGCCGAGACGGCGGCGAAGTGGCTGGCCGAGCACCCGCGTTGAGCCCGGTCCACGTTGAGCCCGGTCCGCGCTGAGCCCGGTCCGCGCTGAGCCCGGCCCGCGTTGAGCCCGGCCCGCGTTGAGCCGGGCCCGCGTTGAGCCCGGGTGGCACGGCACACGGCCCGCCCCCGTCGGCGGGGGCGGGCCGTGTGCCGTGAAAGGTACTGCGTCCGTCAGGTGGTGGGCGTGAGGGTGGCTGCGTGCTCACGCTCGCGCGTCGCGAGGCTCATCGCGTGTTCGACCACGGCGATCAGCACTTCCTTCACCGACTCGCGTTCCCGCGCGTCGCACATCACCAGCGGCACATCGGGGTCGAGGTCGAGCGCCGCCCGTACGGTCTCGCCGGGGAACCTGCTCGCGCCTTCGAAGCAGTTGACGGCGACGGTGAAGGGGATGCCGCGCCGCTCGAAGTAGTCGACGGCGGCGAACGAGTCGGCGAGGCGGCGGGTGTCGGCGAGCACGACGGCGCCCAGCGCGCCCTGGGCCAGTTCGTCCCAGAGGAACCAGAACCGGTCCTGGCCCGGGGTGCCGAAGACGTACAGCACCAGGTCGTCGCGGAGGGTGATGCGGCCGAAGTCCATGGCGACCGTGGTGGTCGTCTTCTTCTCGACCCCCTCGACGTCGTCCACGGGACGGCCCGCCTCGCTCAGCACCTCCTCGGTGCGCAGCGGCTTGATCTCGCTGACCGCGCCGACCAGGGTGGTCTTGCCGACACCGAATCCGCCGGCGACGAGAATCTTCAGCGTCACCGGATCGGCGGGACGCTGCCTTCGGCTAGAGCGCCCGAAGACCATTGATCACCTCGCGGAGAATGCTCACGTCCGGCAGCTCGGCCGGCGGAACAGGACGGGTTACGTGGACCAGTTCGTCATCGGCGAGGTCACCGACCAGCACCCGGACCACCCCGACGGGGAGATCGAGCCCTGCGGCGAGTTCGGCGATCGACTGGGGTTGCTCGACACAGCGTTCGACGATCTCCACGTGTTCCGGGGAGAGCGTCTGGTCCCGGCGGGGATCCGATGCGCGGGGTTCGACGATGACGACCGCGATCAGGTCGAGCCGGTGACGGGTCGCGCTGCTGGTACGGCCGCGCGTCATGGCGTACGGCCGTACCACCGGTCCGGCTTCGCCGTCGAACCAGGCTTCGGGTTCCTGACCTGCGTCACTCATCTGTCGTCCCCCACTCACCCTCCGGCGGGCAGACCGGACCGGGGCGCCGTCGCCAGATGCGCCCCGACCCGCTTGACCATGAGCGTCATCTCGTAGGCGACCTGGCCGACGTCCGAGTCGGAGTCGGACAGGACGGCCAGACAACTGCCGTCGCCCGCCGCGGTGACGAAGAGGAAGGCGTCGTCGAGTTCGACGACGGTCTGCCGGACCCGGCCGGCGTCGAAGTGCCGGCCGACGCCCTTGGCGAGACTGTGGAACCCGGAGGCGACGGCGGCGAGATGCTCACCGTCCTCGCGGGTGAGGTCCTTGGACGTGCCGGTGGCGAGTCCGTCCCCGGAGAGCACGAGTGCTTTGCGGATGCTGGCGACCCGCTCGACCAGCTCGTCGAGGAGCCAGTTGAGCTCTCCCACGCCGTTCGGATCTGCGGAGTTGGGTGCTGCGGCGTTCGGTGCGGTCATCGACCGTCCCCCTCAGATGTCGTTCCTTGTGTCCCGGGGCCGGCCTTCTCCTCGGCGTCGTTCTGCCGACGGCCGCGCTGCCAGCCCCGCTGGAGTGAAGCCATGCGGTCGCGGACCTCGTCCGCGTCCCGCTCCGTGTCCTCATGGGCCACCGCGGAGCGCGGTTCCGCCGCACGCTCGGTCGCGCCGTCCCTCAGTTGGGGGGCGAGGCTGGCCTGCCTGACGCGGCGGGGCAGCCCTCCGAGGGCGGACTCGTTCTCTTCCCGTTCCTGGCTCGTCGGACCGGTCTGCCCGGTCCGGTCCGCGGCCGGTGTCCGGTCCGGCGCCGGATGGGCCCGGCCCGCCGGTTCGTCCACGCGCCTGCCGCGGTCGGCGACGAGCGTCGGGGGCCTGCGGCGGGGCAGCCGCAGCGGCGCGTCAGAATCGTCGGGCAGGGCGTCGGGGGCCTGCTGGTGCTGCTCGCCGGGCAGCCGGAGGTCGTCGCGGCCGGTGCGCTGCGCACGCTCGGTGTCCCGGCCGGCGTCGCGCAGATGCTCGCGTGCGCGGAAGATCCCGCCGCGCTCGCTGTCGAGGTCGTCCAGATCGGCGATGCCGTCACCTCCGCTGCGGAGCGGTGTGTCGTCGCGGCCGAGCGCGCCGACCGGGGCTTCGAGTTCGACCGGGCCGTCGAGGACGGACGGGCCGTTGCCGAGCCCGGTGGGTATCTGCGCCAGCGCGGTGAGCCGGCCGCCGCCTTCGGCGCGCACCCGGTCACGCGGGCTCTTGCGGTCCAGCCGGAAGCCGGTGCCCTCGGTCTCGGGCGCGTCGGTGAGGAGCGCGACCGGGAGGAAGACGACGGCGGTCGTGCCGCCGTACGGGGACGGCTGGAGCGAGACGCGTACGTTCTGCCGCTGGGCGAGCCGGCTGACCACGAACAGGCCGAGCCGGTCGGTGTCGGACAGCTCGAACTCCGGCGTCTCGGCGAGCCGCAGGTTGGCGTCGAGGAGGAGTTCGGGCGTCATGCCGAGACCGCGGTCGTGGATCTCCAGGGTGAAGCCGTTGGAGACGCGTTCGCCGTGCACCTGCACCCCGGTGTGCGGGGGCGAGAACACCGTGGCGTTCTCCAGGAGTTCGGCGATGAGGTGGGTGAGGTCGGCGACGGCGGGACCGCCGACGCCGATCCGCGGCAGCCTGCGCACCTCGATGCGCTCGTAGTCCTCGACCTCGGCGACCGCTGCGCGCACCACGTCCATGAGCTGGACGGGCTTGCGCCACTGCCGGGACGGCGCGGCGCCGGAGAGGATCACCAGGCCCTCGGCGTGCCGGCGCATACGGGTGGTGAGGTGGTCGAGGCGGAAGAGGTCGGCCAGCTCCTCGGTGTCCTCCGTACGCCGCTCCATGGTGTCGAGGAGCGTGAGCTGACGGTGCAGCAGGACCTGGTTGCGGCGGGCGAGGTTGACGAACACCTCGGAGACGCCGCGCCTGAGGTCGGCCTGTTTGACGGCGGCCTCGACCGCGGCGCGCTGCAGCGTGTTGAGTGCCTGGCCGACCTGGCCGACCTCGTCCTTCTCGTAGTCGAGCCGGGGGGCCTCGGTCTCCACGTCGACCTGTTCGCCCGCCGCGAGCCTGCGCATCACGCTGGGCAGGCGGACGCCGGAGACCTCGTGGGCCTCCTTGCGCAGTCCGGAGAGGTCGCGGATCAGTTCGCGGCCGAGGCGTACGGACACGATGACGGTGACGAGCAGCGCGATGAGGCCGAGGGCGGCGACGATGCCGACGCGTACGAAGACGTTCTCCCGGACGGGCTTCATGTGGCTGCGGTAGAGGGCGTCGGTCTGGGCGCTCTCGTTGCCGAGGTCCACCAGGACCGGTGTGGTCATCCGCATCCAGCCCTGCGCGTCCACCGTCTTGGGGTTCGTGGTGGCGCCGGCCGCGATGAGGCGGTCCTCGGTGTCGCGCAGAGTCAGGTTGGCGGGGCTGTTCCAGTACTGCTGGAGGGTGGCCCGGTCGGGGCCCGGCAGGTCGGCCAGGTTCGTCTGGTAGAGCAGCGTCCGGTTGGCGACCAGGTCGGAGACCGTACGGATCTCTTCGTGGGTGATCTGCCCGGTGATCAGCGAGGAGACGACGAGGGCGTCCTCGCGGGAGAACATCTCCCTGGCCCGCTCCAGGCCGACCAGGGCGCGGCCCCAGTTGTCCTGGGCCACGTCCTCCTGGCCGAGCAGGTCGGAGAGGAAGTTGTGACCGGGGTCGACGGCCCTGTTGTAGAAGTCCAGGGCCTGCGCACGGGAGGCCGTGCCCTTGTCGACCGTGGCGCGCAGCCGGGACAGGCCGCCGAGCGAGTCGGTGAAGAGCGTGAGCTGCTGGGAGGTGGTGTCCTTCAACTGGCCGCGCACGCCGGACGATCCGGCACCCTTGCGCACCCGTGCGATGGCGCGGTCGGTTTCGTCGCGCAGGGCCCGCAGTCGGCTGAGCGAGTCGGCGGCGCGCGGGTCGGCCAGATAGATGAGCGTCTGACGGCGCTCCTTCTGGAGCCGGGCCACGGCGTCCTCGACGGGGTGACCGACCTTGTTGACGGCGTTGTTGGCGTTCATGAGCTTCACCGCTTCGTTACCGGTGAAGGTGGTGGACAGGCCCCAGAGCGCCACGAGCGAGATGAGCGGCACGAGCAACAGCGCCACGATCTTCCGGCGGATGGACTTCCCGCGAAAGCGCATGGCCTCCCCCAGATCGGGCCCCCCGCCGGATGCGGGAGATACTCCGTCAACAAACGGCGCGAGCCTACTACTGACACACCTGCAACTCGAAGACACATCCGGATGTTTTTCAGCCACTCGGTGTTGTCTTGACCGGGAGTTGTCCCGGTATCGGTAGAGATGATCCTTCCGGGCGATCGAGAGAAGACCAGGCCGGACAGTGCCTTATCCGCTCAAACAAGTGGCTTGAATTATTCGCACTGCCGCAGGCTGCGGGAATCTTCCGCTCGGGCCAATCGTCCTTATGTGCGGGGATCAGGGGGACGTTGGGCGACTGCGGGGCGGTTCGCGCATCACATTCGGCTCTCGGTCGGCGTGAAGCGACGGAAGTCGGGCAGTGAGTCCTGATGTCGGACGGTGTGGGGAGTGACGGGTCCATGGAGACGGAAGAGCGGCAAGGCGGCATGGCGTCGGCGGCGGGGTTCGCCGGGGTTTCCCGACGGCTCTGGATCGAGGAGCCTGCCGTGCGGTACCGGATGCCGGACGCGGTCAGGAAGGCCGCCGTGCGCGCCGTGATCATCATGTCGGTGACGCTGATCGAGGCCATGGTCGCCTTTCTCAGTACGCTCGCCGGCTCCTGGCTGGCGTTCCCCATGGTGATGAGCAGCGTCGCCTCGACCGTGGTGGCCACCTGGGCGGTGCTGGACGTGTGGGTGACCCGCCAGGTGTGGAACCAGCGCAACGGCGTGGTGTCCGTCCCCAGCAGTACGGCCCGGCAGATGCGCAAGGACCGGCGCGCGGCGCGCGGCGACGCCCGGCGGGCGGCCCGCTCCACCGGCCGGGGCGCGGGGAGCGACGGCGGCCGGATACCGGAGCGGGAGCACGGCGGCGTACGGGAGCGGGACCGTGACCGGGACAGGAACCGGGACCGGGAGCGGGAGCGGGAGCGGGAGCAGGACCGGGAGCGGGAGCACGGCTCCCACCGGGTGTCCCAGGCCGCCTGACCGCCCGGTCGGCGGTGTCCCCCAGTCCGCGTACGTGCCGGTCCGCCGGCCCCGGTCCGCGCGCGTCCCGGTCCGTTCGGGGGCGGCGCTATCGGGCCACTTCGGGGGTCGCAGGGGCCGGCTGCTCCTGGGAGCGCTTGAACATCCTCGTGGCCGTGATCTCGCCGTGCACCGTCTCGGTGCCCGGGTCCTGTTGGGGCAGCCCGGGGCGCAAGTGCTCCTCCACGCTGATGTACTTGAGCCCGGCGCGCAGGTCCGCGTCGTTGCGCAGCCGGATGACCAGCGGGAACTCCGCGAGCGCCGTCGTGTCGAACAGGCCCGTCGTATAGAGCAGTTGGACGCCCAGGGCGTCCGAGACCGCGCGCTGGAGCTCCAGCAGATAGGTCGCGTTGGCGCGGCCGATCGGGTTGTCGAGGAAGAGCGTCCCCGCGTGGCGGTGCTTGTCGCGGCCCCGGTCGTTGCTCCGCAGGGCCGCCATCGTGCAGTAGAGGGCGATGGCGGCGGTGAGGAGCTGGCCTCCGGAGAAGACGTCCCCCATCTGACCGACCGGGACGCGCTCGGCGCGCAGCACCGCGTCCGGCTTGAGGATCTCGACGGCGACGCCCTTCGGCTGGAGCGCCGCCTGAACACCACGCAGCAGTAGGGACATCCCGTCCCTGCGCAGGTCGGAGTTCTTCTTCAGGGCGGCGCGGGTCGCTTCGTCGATGACCTCGCCCAGCCGCTCGGTGAGGGTCGTACGGTCCGGGTCCTCGAACCGGATCCGCAGGAACTCCTGCCCCGACCACTCCCCCAGCCCCTCGGGCAGCCGCGACAGCCGCTGGGCGGAGCGCAGCGTCGTCAGCGCGGACTCCACAAGACCGCGCAGCCGGTCCACGATGGACTCCCTGTTGCGCTCCAACTGCGCCAGCTCGTCCGTCAGCACCCGCAGCCGGGGCGCGAACGCCTGCGCCCAGCGCGCCGCGTGCTCGGGCAGGGCCGCAGCCGGCAGTTCGCGGATCTGCTGCCGGGCCGGGGTGCGGACCTGCTCGTAGCGGGTGGAGTTGGCGTGCCGTACGAGGATGTCGCTCGCCTCGCGCACGGCGGTCTCCGCCGCCGACAGTTCCGTGGCACAGGCCCGCAGCGAGCGGCGGGCCTCGGCCGCTGACTGCCGGGCCTCGTCCAGGCTGCCCGGGTACGGCTCGGGGGGCGCCGGCTGCTCGGCGCCCGGTTCGTCGTCGGCGGGGGCGCCGCGCAGCAGGTCCCGCAGGAGGGTCGCTGTCTCGTCGAACCCGCCCGCCGCGTTCTCCGCGGCGCGGTGGGCGTGGAGCAGCTCGTCGTGGGCGGCGCGCGCGGTCTCCAGGGCGTCGCTGCGCAGGGCCAGTTCGGCGGTGGCGGTGCGCAGCAGGCTCTGGGCCTGTTCGGCGTCGGCGGGGACCTGCTCCGGGGGCAGTTCGGTGTGGGCGCTCCCGTCGGCGGGGGCGAGGCGCTCGGCCTCGCCACGCAGCCTGCCGAGCTGTTCGCTGGCCGCCGAGGCGCGCGATTCGAGCATCTGGACCAGGGATTCGGCGCGGGCTGCGGCGGCCTGCCGGGAGGGCCCGTCGGCGCCGTCGGTGGATTCGAGGAGCTGGGCGGCGCGGGTGCGGACCTTGTTGCTGAGCCGGTCCAGCTCGGTGAGGGCGGCGCTCTCGTCGCTCTCGGCGCGTGCCTGTTCGGCGCGCAGGTCGGCGCCGACGCCGACCTTCTCGTACAACTGGGAGGCGGCGCGGTACGCCTCGCGCAGGGCGGGCAGCGCGGCGCGCTTGACTCCTTCGGCGCCTTCTTCCGGCTGGGGCAGGGTCTCCGGTGCGCCGGCGATCTCGGCCCGCTCGGCGCGCAGGGCCCTGGCCGTGCGGCGGGCGTCGTCGGCGGCGCGCTGGGCTGCTCTGCGGTCCTCGTCGGCGGCGCGCGCCCTGTCCAGGCAGGCGGCGGCGCGCGCTTCGCTCTCGGCCGCCTCGTCGACCATCTCGCGCAGTTTCGCCTGCCATTCGGCCCGCTCACGCAGCCGGAAGGCGAGTCCTGACAGGGCGTCGGCGACCCGGCGGGCGCGCTGGGCGGCCTCCTGCCGGTCGTCCCGTACGCGCGCGGTGTCGGCGGCTGCCTCGTCGGCCTCGGCGCGCGCCGTGCGGGCCTCGGTGAGCACGGCCGCGGCGGTCTCGGCGCTCTCGGCCGCCGTGCGGGCCGCGGCGCCGAGTTCGGTGAGCATGCCGGCCGGGCAGTCGGAGCGCCAGGAGTCGAGCCGGGCCGCGAGGGCGCGGTCGGCGGCGAGGCGCGCCGCGAGGGTCTTGATCTCCTCGTCCCGCTCGGCCGCGCGGGTGCGCAGGGCCTGGCGCTCCTCGTCCGCCGCGTGCTCGTCATGCATGGCGGGGTTGGGCGGTACGAGGAAGACGCCGCTCTCCTCGCCGTCGGCGGGGGCCGGGACGGGGGCGAGCAGCGCCGCCGCCGTGCCGACGGCGACCGCCGAGCGGGGCAGCAGGGCGGCGCCGGTGAGGGCTTCGCGGGCGCGGCTGTGCGACGCGGGGTCGGTGATGACCACGCCGTCGACCAGCTCGGGCCGGGCGGCCAGGACGGCCGCGTGGTCGACGGGGTCGACGGCCTGGGCGAGATAGCGCCAGCCGGGGAGGGCGGGGATGCCGTGCTCGCCGAGGTATTCGACGGTGGCGAGGACGTCGGGGCCCGGCGGCAGCAGCCCGCCGTCGCCGAGCGCGCCGAGGATGCGGGAGTCGTCGGCGGAGACCGTGCGCAGGTCGAAGAGCTGCCGTTCGGCCGAGCTGACGCCCTGGTCGAGCAGCACGCGCAATTCGTCGGCGTACCGGTCGAGTTCTTCGGGGGTCAGTGGTCCTGCGGCGGCGCGTGAGGGTGCCGGTTTGCGGTCGGCGGCGCCGTTGCGCTGCGCCGGCAGGCCCGGCTGCGGGGGCTGCGGCGGGAGGCTGAGCAGGTCGGTGAGGCGGTCGTCGGCGGCGATGGACTCCGCCGCCCTGCGCTCGGCCTCGTACGCCTGCTCGGCGGCCTGCGCCGCGTCGGCGGCGCGGGCGGCGGCCAGTTCGGCGCGGGCTTCGGCGGCTGCCGCTTCCCTGGCCTGTTCGGCGGCGGTCGAGGCGGCCGCGCGGGCGCTGTCCCAGGCGGCGACTGCGGTCTTCTCCGCGTCGCTCGCCGCGAGCGCGGCGCGGGCCGGGTCGGCGTCGGGGGCGGTGTCGTCCAGCCAGCCGGCCCGTACCGCCTCCGCCGTCTCCTGGCCGACCTCGGCGAGGCGCTGGCGCAGATGGCCGGCCTCGCTGCGGGCGCGCTGGGCTTCGGTGGCGGCGGACGTGGCGTCGCGGTGGGCGGCCTCGCCGGTTTCCTGGAGGACCGCTGAGCGTTCCTCTTCCTCGTTCGCGACGCGTTCGCCGTCATCCGCCGCCGCGTGCAGCGCGCGGACCAGGTCGGCGGCGGCGGTGGCACGCGCGGCGAGGGCGGGCGCCGCGTCCCGCTCGGCCTCGCGGATCGCGACGGCGACCCGCGCCGAGCGGTCGGCGGCGGCGCGGTGGCGCAGCACGTTCTCCGCTGCCTGCCAGGCCGAGTGGAGCGTACGGGCGTCGGTCAGCTCGCGCCGCTGGGCGGCGGCGCGCTTCTCGGCCACGGTGAGCGCGAGGGAGGCGTGCCGGTAGGCCAGTTCGGCGGCGATCAGGGAGCTGTGCGCGCGGCCCTGCTGGGCCTCGGTCACAGTGTGGGCCGCCGCTGTGACCCGCTGGGCCAGCTCGCCCGTACGGCCGCGCTCCTCGGTGGCGCGGGCGGCGATGCGGCGCACCAGCGTACGGGCCCTGCGCTCGGCGCCCGCGTGCACGTCACGGGCGTGGGACCTGGTCTCGGCCGCTTCGACGATACGGCCGAGCAGGTCGGCGGAGCCCGCTGTGAAGTCGCGCTCGGCGGTCAGTTCGGCGCGGCGGCCGAGCTTGCTGCCGAAGCCGCCGACGAGGTCGGCGAGCCCGTCGGTGTCCCGGGTGTCGGTGACGGCTCGCAGCAGCAGGTCGGTGAAGTCGCTGTCCTTCTTGACGGCGAACAACCCGGCCGCCTCGCCCTCGTCGGCGTTCATCTCCCGCTGGTAGCGGAAGAGTTCGGGGTCGAGGCCGAGGTCGCCGAGGTGTTCGTTCCAGCGGTCGTGGATCTCTTCCCAGTGGATGTCGAGATGCGGGTAGACCTTGCCCGCCTCGGTGATGGAGTCGCGGAAGCCCTTCATCGTGCGGCGCCTGCCGCGCGCTCCTGACGCGCCTTCGGGTGACCGGCGCACGGCGGACGACTCGGCGACGGGCAGCGAGTCGAGGCTCAGGCCGGGGCCCGGCCGGAAGGAGTACCAGGCTTCGGCGAACTTCCTCGGGTCGTTGGAGACCTGGCGGCCGCGCCACTCGCTGGCCTTGCCGACCACGACGAGTTCACCGGTGAGGGTGTGCTGCCACTCCAGCGCCACATGACCGCAGTCGTCGGCGAGGAGGAACTTGCGCAGCACCCCTGAGCTGGCGCCGCCGAGGGTGTTGCGGTGGCCCGGCAGCATCACCGAGAAGATCAGCTTGAGCAGGACGGACTTGCCGCCGCCGTTCTCCAGGAAGAGCACGCCGGCGGGGGCGGGTCTGCGGGGCGGGCCGACCGGTTCGTCCTCGAAGAACTCCGCCTGGGTGGGCGCGGGGTGGGGCACGGGCGCGCCCACTCCGCGCAGGTCGAGCACGGTGTCGGCGTAGCGCGCACCGGCAGGCCCGATGGAGTAGAGGCGGACCCGGGACAGCTCGTACATGGCGGACTCTCGTCGTGGGGAAGAGCGGCGGACTGAGGGGCGGCAGCGGTGGGGCCGGGGCCCGGAGCGGGGATCCGGGCCCGGGTCAGGAGTGGAAGGGCAGTCCCGCGTCGGCGACCAGGTCGAGGTCGTCGCCGCCGGAGGGTGGCAGCAGGGTGGCGGACCCGTCGGTCACCGGTACGACGCCCAGGTCGAGCAGTTCGGCCATGGCCGCGTGGCCCGCCATGTCGCGTACCTGGAGCTGGTAGCGGGCGGTGGTGCGGTACGAGCCGCCCGCGTCGTCGCCGGTGCGCTGGAGGAAGCCCGATTCGGTGAGGAAGGCGACGGCCTTGCCGACGATGCCGGTGGTCGAACCGGCGAGTCTGCGGGCGTCCTTCGTCGCGCCCGTGGCGCTGCGCCGGGTGTAGATGCGCCAGGACGCCTCAAGGCCCGGTGTGTCGGTCTGCGGGTCGGTGTTCTCGCCCTGCTCCTCGGCCCGTTCCTCCAGGCGGCGGCAGGCCTGCCGGACGAACGCGTCGATCCCGTTGACGGTGATCCGGCCGATGTAGCCGTCGTCGGCGAGGTCTTCCGGGCGGGGGAAGGCCATGGCGGCGACGGCGAGATGGGCCAGGCCGTGCAGGAACCGGTCGGCGGAGTCGGTCGAGGCGCGGCGGGCGTAGTCGCCCATGCGGACGGCGAAGACGGAGTCCTCGGCCGCCGTCACGGCCATCCCCGCGCGTGCGGAGACCTCCAGCACGACGAGGCCGAATCCGGTGGCGACGGCGTCGGCGATCCGGGCGAAGGCGGGGTCTTCGCGGTAGCGGCGGAGCAGTTCGGTGTATTCGGCGTCGCGGGCCGGCAGCAGCTTGGGCTGGAGGCCGAAGGAGACGAGCCGCGCGGCGTCGGCCGTGTCGGCGGGTGTGACGGCGGCGCTCGCGGCCGGGGCGGCGGCGGCCTCGGAGCTGTCGCCGCCGGGGACGCCGGGGACGCCCCACGCCGCCGCGTGCTCTGTGTGGTGCTCGCTCACGGGCGTTGCTCCTTACGGCCTGGGGTGGCGGACGGTGCGGTGATGAACGGTGCGGTCGCGGACGGTGCGGTCGCGGACGGTGCGGTCGCGGACGGTGCGCGGAATGCGGGGGTCGGTGGGCGGTGCGGCCGGGGGCGGTTGGTGGTCATGCCGCGTCCGTACGGTCCGCGGTCATGCCCGCCGCGTCGAGGAGCGCCGTGCCCACTATCAGGTCGGCCCCGCCGAACTCGGGGTCGTCCAGCGGGGTGCCGTCGTCGACGGCGAACAACAGCCGCTTCTCACCCTGCCGGTAGGCGGTGCCGACGGGCGGGCTGGCCGCGTGCACGGCGAGCAGCGCGACCAGATACGGCAGGTCGGGGTCGTGTCTGCGGGCCTCGGCGAGCAGCCCGGACAGCCGTCGTGGCGCGTCGTGTTCGAGATCGAGCAGCTCCATCGCGTGGGCCAACTGCTCCTCGCTGAAGCGGCTGTCGTCCGGCGTCGCGATGAGATCGGGCTCGGGCATCTCGGCGCCGAGGTGTTCGCGCTCCAGCGGCGGGCTGAGCAGGATGTCGATCAGGTCTCCGACCCGGACGGACGTGGGCGTGCGCAGTCCGGTGCCACGGGCGAAGAACGCGTCCGTGACCCGCGTCGCCTGTTCGACGGGGAGCGGCAGCAGCGGGGCGAGCAACTGCCCGTACAGATCGAGGCCGGTGCGGGCGCTCGGCCCGGCGAAGGACTGCCGGTCCTGCTCGGCGCGGAACAGCGGACCGGCCTCCAGCAGCCGCGACTGGAGCTGGGTGTGCCGGCGGATGCAGTCCTTGACGATGTCGACCAGTTCGGCGGCGCGCCGCTTGTGCTCGGCCGTCTTGGGGTCGGCGCCGGTCTCGGCCTCGTCGCGCGCCTTGCGGATGTTGTTCAGGATCGCGTTCTCGTGGCGGTACCGGTCGGCGACATGGTCGAGGGCTTCGTCGATCATGTCGGGGACGGCGTTCAGCCAGTCCACGGCGCGCACGTTGCGCCGGGTCGCGTCGAGCGTCCTGCGCAGTGTCTCCGCGTACTGGACGGTGCGGTAGCGGGCCTGTTCGGCGGCGAGTTGCGCGTCGGCGAGCCGGCCTCGGTTGATCAGCACCTCCAGCTTGACCTCGGCGGCGATCTGCGCGCTCGTGACGTCCGTGTCGAGGGCGCCCACCAGCACGTTGACCGCTTCGTCCGTGGTGCGCAGATAGACGCTGCCGCCGTCGCCGGGGACTTCCTCGATGAGTTTGAAGTCGTAGTCCCTGCGGGTGTAGACGCCGTCGGTGCCGAACGTGCCGTAGACCGCGCGGAAGCCGCGGTCGACGCTGCCCACGTTGATGAGGTTCTCCAGCACCCAGCGGGCGACCCGCTCATGCTCGGCCTGCGGGCGCCGGGGTGCCTGGGCCGCCACGCGCGGCAGGAGTCTGGCCACTATCTGCTCGTGGTCGGCGCCGGTGTCGAAGTCCATGTTGAGCGTGACCAGGTCGATGGCGGACAAGGCGACCTCGGCCATCGCGTAGACGGAGTACTCACCGGCGAGATTGGCCTTGCGGGTGTCCAGGTCGTGCAGCGGGGCCGTGCAGGCGAGCGCGCGCAGCCGCCGCGCGAGCCCTTCGTCGGCGGCCGGGCCCTGCGCGGGCCGCGGCCCCGCGCTGAGCTGGGGCGGAACGGGTTCCGTCGAGGCAGGCGAAGTCACGCTGCACAGATTAGGTCCTCGGACTGACAACGGTCGAAACGGCGCAGAAGCGACCGGAGTCGGCCGTGCGCCGCCGCGTGCCGGGCACGGGGTGGCGGGCGGGCCGCGACGTGGCGGCGGCCGTTCGGCGGGCGCACCGCGCGTCAGTTCGCCCGTTTCGCCGTGTCGGCGCTGCCGTGTGGTGCGCGGTCGTCTGGGATCGTTCCAGGGATCGTTCTACGAACCTCTCATGTGTGCCTGTCGGAAGGTGACTCCATGTCCTGGGCGTCCATCGATCTCAACGCCGATCTCGGCGAGGGCTTCGGCCGCTGGAAGCTGACCGAGGACGAGGCGCTGCTCTCCGTGGTCACCAGCGCCAATGTGGCGTGCGGCTTCCACGCGGGCGATCCGGCCACCATGCGGCGGGTCTGCTCCTGGGCGGCGGAGCGGGGCGTACGGATCGGCGCCCAGGTCTCGTACCGCGATCTCGCCGGATTCGGCCGGCGCTCGATGGACGTGCCGCCGGACGAGCTGACCGCCGAGGTCGCCTACCAGATCGGCGCGCTTGAGGTGTTCGCCAAGGCGGCGGGGGCGGGCGTCAGTTACGTCAAGCCGCACGGCGCGCTCTACAACCGCGCGGTGCACGACGAGGAGCAGGCCGAGGCGGTCGTCGCCGGGGTACTGCTGGCAGGCGGGCGGCTGCCGGTGCTCGGGCTGCCAGGGTCGGTGCTGCATGCGAAGGCGGCGGACGCCGGACTGCCGGTGGTGGCAGAGGCGTTCGCCGACCGCGCGTACACCGCAGGGGGGACGCTGGTGCCGCGCCGCCAGGAGGGTGCCGTGATCACCGACCCGGCCGCCGTCGTCGCACGGGCCGTGCGGATGGCGGCGGACGGCGAGGTCACCTCGTTCGACGGGCACACGGTCGCCGTGTCCGCCCGCTCGCTGTGTCTGCACGGCGACACGCAGGGCGCCGTCGAACTGGCCCGCCGGGTGCGCGGCGAGCTGGAGGCGTCCGGCGTCCGGGTGGAGGCGTTCGTATGAAAGCCGTCCCCTTGAGAGCCGTCCCCTTCGGCGACCACGCGCTCCTGGTGGAGCTGGCCGACGGCGAGGAGACGGCCGCGTTCCATGCCGAGTTGCTGCGGCGCAGGGAGGCCGGCACGCTGCCGGAGGTACGGGAGATCGTCCCCGCCGCCCGCACCGTACTGCTCGACGGCGTCGCCGATCCGGCGTCGCTGGGCGCGCTGCTGACCCGGTGGGAGCCGCCGCCCGTCGACCCGCACGCCGGGCCGGCCGTCGAACTGCCCGTCCGCTACGACGGTCCCGACCTGGCGGACGTCGCAGCGCTGTGGGGGGTTTCGCCGCAGGAGGTCGTACGGATCCACACGGCGGCCGAATTCCGGGTCGCCTTCTGCGGGTTCGCGCCCGGCTTCGGCTATCTCACCGGCCTGCCGGAGGGCCGCGCCGTACCGCGCAGAGCCACGCCGCGCACCTCGGTGCCCGCGGGCTCGGTGGGCCTCGCGGGACCGTACACCGGGGTGTATCCGCGCTCGTCCCCCGGCGGCTGGCAACTGATCGGCACGACGGACGCGGTCCTGTGGGACACGGACCGCGACCCTGCCGCGCTGCTGATGCCCGGCACCCGGGTGCGGTTCGCGGCGGCCGGCCGATGACCGGCGGCGCGCTGACCGTCGTACGGGCCGGAGCGCTGACCACCGTGCAGGATCTCGGCCGCCCCGGCTACGCCCATCTGGGGGTGCCGCACTCCGGGGCCCTGGACCTGCCGGCCCTGCGGCTCGTCAACCGGCTGGTCGGCAACGAAGCGGGCGCTGCGGCCCTGGAGACGACCCTCACCGGATGCGCGGTCCGGCCGGACCGCCCCGTCACGGTGGCGGTCGGCGGGGCGCCCTGCCCGGTGACGGTGGACGGCCGTCCGGTCGCCTGGGGTACGGCGGTACGGGTCGCGGCGGGCGCGGTGCTGGACGTCGGACCCGCCGTGTCCGGGGTACGCGGCTACGTGGCCTTCGGCGGCGGGCTCGCCGTGGCGCCGGTGCTCGGCAGCCGCTCGACCGACCTGCTGTCCGGCCTGGGCCCCGCCCCGGTCGAGACGGGCGACGTGCTCCCACTCGGCCCGCCGTACCGCCCGGCCCCACCGACCGACACGGCGCCGTGGCCGGCCCCGCCCGCCGAGTTGGTGCTCCGGGTCAGACTCGGCCCGCGCGCCGACTGGTTCACCGAGGCAGCGCGACGCATGCTCGCCACCCACACGTACCGCGTGTCGCCGACGAGCAACCGCATCGGCCTCCGCACGGAGGGCCCGCCGCTGGAACGCGCGGTGCACGACGAACTGCCGAGCGAGGGCATGGTCACGGGCGCCGTGCAAGTACCGCCCGACGGCCACCCCCTGGTCTTCCTGGCCGACCACCCGACCACCGGCGGCTACCCGGTGATCGCAGTCGTCAGAGCACCGGACCTGGCGGGCGCGGCACAGGCCGTGCCGGGGACACCGGTACGGTTCGTGCCGATGGGCCGCTGAGCCGCGAGTGCGGAGCCCGCGCACGCGCCGCGCGACAGCTTTCCGGTCATCGCCGTCGTCGGGGCGGCGGACCTGGCAGGTGCCGCGTAGGCCGCGCCGGGAACACCCGCACGGTTCGTGCAGGTCGCACGTTGAGCGCCCGTCACGAACGGCGCGCACGTGCCACCCGGCCGGTGGCGGCTGGTCCGTGATCGCCGTCGTCAGAGCGCGCGGCCCGGCAGGTGCTCTGAGGCGCCGGTACGGGCGCCAGTTCGGCGCGCTGACCGTGCGGGGACATGGCGAGCGGCGCCGTACATGTACCGCCCGGCCACCGGCGGCTAGCCGGTGATCGCTGTCGTCAGAGCGGCGGGCCCGGTAGGTGCCGCGCAGGTCGTGCAGGTGGGGCGCTGGACGGCCGGTGCGGGTGTCAGGGCTGCCAGCGCGCGGGAGAGTGCCAGTTCGGCGCGCTGGTCGAGCCGGGCGCCGGTGCCGCGCGCCCTGTGCCGTACCTCGTCGGCGGCGAGCCGCATCAGGTCCGGCAGCAGGTCCCGGCACCGGCGCAGCACCCAGCCGGTGCCCGCCGTGGCGAGCCAGCGCCACGCTGCGAGCCGGCTGGGCGGCGGCCGGTCGGTCGTGAGGGCGGGCGGCGGTCCGAGGGCGAACCCCCGCTCGGCCAGCAGTTCGTGGAAGCGCGCGGCGATGAGCCGGTGGCCGCGCTCCCCCGGGTGCAGCCGGTCGGCGCTCCACAGCGACCGGTCGGCCACCCACCCGTCGTCCGACATGTGCAGATGGACCGAGTCGTAGCGTTGCGACAGGGCGTGGACGACCGCGTTGACGGCGCGCTGCCTGCGCGCGAGCGGCCGGGCGAGCGGGCCCGGCAGCCCGAGCATGGTGCCGGGGTCCGGCAGGCACGCGGTGAGCAGTACGGCGCCGTGCGCGGCGAGTTCACCGCAGATCCGGTCGAGGCGCAGGGCCACGTCCTGGATGTCGAAGGCGCGGCGCAGCGTGTCGTTGACGCCGACGACGACGGACGCGAGATCCGGGCGGAAGGCGAGCGCCGCAGGCGCCTGCTGCTCCTCGACGTCGCGGGTGAGCGCCCCGCTGACGGCGAAGTTGTGGAAAGCGACGACGCGTTCGCCGGGCGTCAGGGAGCCGGGTCCCTCGCCGGGCCCGGCCACGGCCGCAGGCCCCTCGCGCGGCACGGCGCGGAGCGGCGCACCGAGCACGGCATCAGAACGCCCGGCCGGCGCGGCGTCACAACCGGCTCCGGCCACGGCGGCGAGTGGCCCGCCCCGCACCGCGACAAGCTCCTCGCCCGGCACGGCGCGAAGTACCGCACCGAGCCCGCCCTCAGGGCCCGCGCCCGACACGGCGTCGGAACCAGCCTCGGAACCAGCCCCGGACCCGGCGTCAGGACCCGCGCACCGCACCGCGTCACAACAGACACCGGCCACCGCATCAGATGACCCGCCCGGCACAGCGCGAAGTACCGCACCGACCCCGGCATCAGAACCAGCCGCGCCGACACGTGACCCGTCCAGTGCGCTGACCGCCACGGGCGCAACCGCATCCGTACCGCCCGCCCCGCCGCACAGCAGCGCCGCCCAGCCGCGGCGTCTGCCGCCTGCCAGGGGGTCGCCGACGCCCGAGGTCAGGGAGTCTCCGAGCGCGGCGAAGCGCAGGGCGGTGGGTGGGCCCGCTGTGTTGCCCGGTGGGGTCATCGGGGTGCCCCGTCCGGGCGGCGTACGGCGCGTACGACGGGGGCGGTCGGCTCCGGCGCGACCGGCGCGGGGGCCGGCGTGCGCAGCGGCGCCGTGTCGTGGGCCGCGAGGAACGCGTTGACCGCGTTGCTCCAACTGAACAGTTCCGCGCGGGTCCTGGCCGCCTCCCGCCGTGCGCCTTCGGGCCGGTCGAGCAGTTCCTGTACGGCGTCGGCGAACGCCGCGCCCTGGTCGGCCGCCGCGAGGCCCGCGTCCCCGATGACCTCGGGCAGCGCCGACGACGCGCTCGCGACCACCGGCGTGCCGGAGGCCAGGGCCTCCAGGGCCGACAGTCCGAAGGTCTCGGCGGGGCCCGGCGCCAGACAGATGTCGGCGGACGCCTGGAGGTCGGCCATCGACTCGCGGTCGCCGACATGGCCGAGGAACAGCGCGGGCAGCCGCTGGGCCCGTGCCCTGCGGACGAGTCCCGGCCGCAGCGGTCCGTCGCCCGCGACGACCAGCACCGCGCTCACGCCGCGCGCCCGCAGTTCGGCGAGCGCGTCGAGGGCGGTGCCCGGCCGCTTCTCCACCGAGAGCCGGGAGCCGAGCAGCAGGAGCACGTCGGCGCCCCGTGCGTACTTCTCGCGCAGTGCGGCGCTGCGCCGGTCCGGCCGGCAGCGGACCAGGTCGACGCCGAGCGGCGCGCGGACCACGTTGCGCGCGCCGATGCGCAGGAACTCCCGCTCCGACCACTCGGTGGTGCACACGATCCGCGAGTACGCCCAGGCGCTGCGCGTGTTGATCCGGTCGGCCGTCCGGCCGGCCGCCGCCCCCGGCACGCCCCAGGTGCGCAGGACGCCGTCGGCGGTCTCGTGGGAGACCATGACGGAAGGGACGCGGTTGCGGCGCGCCCACTCCCCCGTCCAGCGCAGCGTGGTCCTGTCGGACACTTCGAGCCGGTCGGGCGCGAGCGATTCGAGCAGTTCGCGCACGCCGCGCCGGGCGGTCAGCACGCGGTATCCGCCGGTGCCCGGCAGTACCGGCCCTGGGACGGTGATCACGCGCCCCTGCACGGTGTTCCGGTCGGAGGCGCGCTCGCCGGGGACGATCAGGACGGGGTCGTGACCGGCCGCGAGGTAGCCGCTGCCGAGTTCCTGGAGGGCGGTGCGCAGCCCTCCGGAGGAGGGGGTGACGAAGTTCGCCATGCGTACGATCCGCAGCCCGCTCATGCGACCACCGCCGTGCGGGCGCCGACCACGGCGCCGTAGTGGTCGATGAGCTGGTCGCCTACCGCTGTCCAGGTCCTGCTCTCGACCGTGGCGCGGCCCGCTGCGCCGAAGGCGGCGCGCAGCGCGGGCGCGTGGGCCAGGTCGCGTACCGCCTGGGTGACGGCATCGGCGTCCTGCGGTGTGACCAGCAGTCCGGTGCGGCCGTGGTCGACGAGGTCGAGGGGGCCGCCCGCGGCGGGGGCGATCACCGGCACGCCGCTCGCCATGGCCTCCTGCACGGTCTGGCAGAAGGTCTCGAAAGGGCCGGTGTGCGCGAAGACGTCGAAGGAGGCGAAGACCCGGGCGAGTTCGTCCCCTGTGGTGCGGCCGAGGAACAGCGCCCGTGGCAGCACCCCGCGCAGCGCGGTCTCGCTGGGGCCGTCCCCGACGATCACGACGCGTACGCCGGGCAGTTCGCTGACGCCGGCGAGGAGTTCGACCTGCTTCTCGGGGGCGAGCCGGCCGACGTAGCCGACGATCAGTTCGCCGTTGGGGGCGAAGCGCCGGCGCAGTGCCTCGTCGCGCAGCTCGGGCCGGAACCGTACGGCGTCGACGCCGCGCCGCCAGAGCCGCACGCGCGGGACGCCGTGCTCGGTGAGATCGCGGAGGGCGGCGCTGGAGGGGGCGAGCGTGAGGTCGGCGGCGCAGTGGACGGCGCGCAGCCGGCGCCAGGCCGCCGCCTCGCCGGCGCCGACGTAGGTGCGGGCGTAGCCGGCGAGGTCGGTCTGGTAGACGGCGACGGCGGGCAGGTGCAGCCGGGTCGCCACCGCCATGCCGCGCGCGCCGAGGATGAAGGGGCTCGCTAGGTGGACGAGGTCGGCGCGGTGGGCTGCGATGGTCGCCGCCACCCGCCTGCTGGGAAGCGCCACCCGCACCTGCGGGTAGCCGGGGAGGGGGACGGAGGGCACGCGCACCACGGGGCACGGTGCGTCGAATTCGCCGGCGCCGGCCACGGCCGGTGCGATGACGAGCGGATCGTGGCCGCGTGCGGCGAGGTGCCGCGCGGTCTGCAGGGCGCAGTGGGCTACGCCGTTGACATCTGGCGGGAAGGACTCGGTGACGATGACGACACGCATACTCGTGTTGTCGTCTCACGGGACGTGTCCCTGCCAACGTGGATCTTTCCGCGTGGGAAACGTCCCATGAGCATTGGCCTTCGACCCCTCAAGGCCTCTTGTCGGCCATCTTCACAGCGCCGCCGCGTCGGGCCCCATTCTGCTGCGGACCGCCGTCTGCACCTCGGCCTCCTCGGCGGGGTCGGCGGCCAGCCGCCTGAGCCGCTCGGCGACGCGTACGTCTCCGGTCTCCGCGTGCAGGGCGGCGACCTCGCGGGTGGTCTCCTCGCAGTCCCACAGGCATTCGACGGCGAAGCCCGTGGCGTACGAGGGGTCGGTGGCGGCCAGTGCCCTGGCGGTGCGGCCGCGCAGATGCGAGGAGGCGGTCTCGCGGTAGACGTGGCGCAGGACGGGCGCGGCGCAGGCGATGCCGAGCCGTCCCGCCCCGTCGACGAGGGTCCACAGCGGCTGGGCGTCGGGGCCCTCGGCCCGTACGGTTTCGCGCAGCGCGCCGAGCACGAGCTGGGCGTCCTGGGGGGTGCCGCGTGAGGCGAGCACCCCGGCGGCGGAGGCGCCGAGTGCGTCGGGCCGGTGGATCCAGCCGCGGGCCCGGTCGACGGCCTCGTCGCCGCACATCCGCTCGAACGCGGAGACGGCGGCGTCGGAGACCGTGCGCTCCAGGCCGCCCGCAGCCGATTCGATCAGGTCGAGCACGACGGGGTCGGCGATCTGGGCCAGGTAGTGGAGGGCGGCGCAGCGGGCGCCTTCGGGGCCGCCGCGGGCGGCCTCGACGATGGCGGGCCTGTCGTCGGGTCCGGCCACGGCGCTCAGGCACCTGGCGGCCGGTACGTGGAGTTCGCTGCCGCGCTCGGTGCCCTGCTGGGCCCAGTCGAACACCGCCTGGACGCTCCAGCCGGGGCGCGGTCCGCTCGGGCGCATCTGGCGTTGCCAGCGGTCGAAGGAGCCCTGTTCGCCCGCGGCCTTGATCCGGCCGCCGACAGCGGCGCGCGGATCTTCGGCCCACAGCCGCCAGGGCCGGGGTTCGAAGGCGTCCCGTACGGCGGAGGCCAGTTCGGCGTCGCCCTCGGGGGTGGCGGGGAAGCGGGCGAGCACGGGCGCCGCGAGGGAGCGCAGGCCCGTGTCGTCGTCGCGCAGCGCCAGTTCGTCCAGGGCCCAGGCCCAGTTGGCGCCGGTCGCCGCGTAGCGCCTGAGCAGGTCGAGGGCGTCGCGCCGGTCGTACGAGGCGAGATGGCCGAGTACGGCGAGGGCGAGCCCGGTCCTGGTCTCCTCGGTGTCGAAGTGGTCCTCGGCGCGGAAGAGGTGGTGGTCGATCGCGTCGAGTCCGCCGTGGAGGTCCAGGTAGAGGCGTGCGTAGTACAGCGAACGGTTCTCGACCTGCCAGTCGTGGCGCGGGTCGTTCAGTACGCAGTGGTTCAGGGCGGCGAGCGCCTCGGCGCGCGGCGCCGCCAGCGCGTGCAGGGTGCCGTCGCCGCGGCCCCGCTGCAGCAGACCGAGCAGCGTGCCGCTCGGCGCTATGACTGGATCAAACATGGGCAAGCCTCACATCAAGCTGTCGACGCGACCGGGGAGCGTTCCTAGGCCACGCGGCAACATGGGAGACCCGCTGTCGTCGTGCGCTTGGTGCAGACCATCTTTCTCAGCCTCTCGTCGGCGGTCCGTTGCGGGCCCGCCGTCATGATGACCCAGCCATTTCGCCGACGCGACCACATTTCGACCGCGCGGCCTACCGGCCGGTAGGGGGACGGGTGCCATGCTGCCCGGCTCACCGGGCCCCGAACAGTTCCAGAAGTTGCTCTTTCCCGAACATCCGCGCCGTATCCACGGCCGAGGGCGTTCCGGCCGCCGGGTCGGCGCCGCCGGACAGCAGGGCGTCGATCACCGCGTCCTCGCCCTTGAAGACGGCGCCGGCCAGCGGGGTCTGGCCGCGGTCGTTGGCGCGGTCGGCGTCGGCGCCGCGCTCCAGCAGGACGCGGACCGCGGGGGCGTGGCCGTGATAGGCGGCGAGCATGACGAGCGAGTCGCCCCTGTCGTTGGTGAGGTTCGCCGAGACTCCGGCGTCCACGTAAGCGGCCAGCGTCTCGGCGTCACCACGCCTGGCCAGCTCGAAGAGCTTCGTCGCCAGTTCGATCACACCGGGGTCCGGGACCTCGTTCATCGGGGACCGCCTCTCATGTCGTCGGCCTGCTGCGGGTACGGCGCGTACGTGCCGTACCGACGAATCGACAGGGTACTGCCCCAGGTCCGCCACCGGAGCGGGGCATTCCTGTAGGCCGGTCAGGTGAAATACCCAACAATTCACCCGTTTGCACCTTTAGTCGCATTGATACTTTCTGTAAGCATGGAAGAACTCATGGTGACTGTCCCCTCAACCAGGAGAAACCTCATGATCCTGTCCATGTCAGGCGTCGTGCTGCTCGGAATCATCGTCTTCCTCTTCTTCAGGAAAGACGGGCTCAAAGCCTCACACGCGATGGTGAGCGCCCTCTTCGGCTTCTACCTGGCGGGCACCGCCATCGCCCCCAGCATCACGGCCGGCGGCGCGAGCCTCGCCGGTCTGCTGGGCGGGATCAAGTTCTGACCGTTCCCGCGTCTCTTCATCCCTTCCGCACCTCCAGGAGACAGATGTGGCCCGGCGACCACTCCCCCGCATTCTGAGCAGCGGCAGCGCCCAGCTCGCTCGCAGTCGCGAGATGGCGCGCACGGCCGCCGACAGCGCCACCGATGTTCTCCATCCGCTGATCACGGTCACGCGTGGTCTGCGGAGGCTGGCCGCCGCAGGGCGCCGGCGGTGGGCCGACACACCCAAGGACCGGCGCGGTCCCGCGCTGTTCCTCGTGGCGGCCTGTGTCCTGGTGGTCGCGCTCATCCCGTACGGGCCGCTGCTGGCCCTGATCACGGTGATGGCCGCGGCCGCCTGGAAGGGACGCGACCGCACACCGGCGCCGACCGGCCCCGACGACGCGCAGACCGGCCGCCTCCGGTCCCTCTACGAGGCGCTGGTGCCGTACTTCTCCGTGCCCGACGACCCCAGTCCGCTGTTCACCCACGGCGGCGAGTGGGGAGCGGCCTTCGGCGCCCACGAGTTCGACGCCGACGGACGGCTCAGCCGGCTGGAGCTGACGTACCCCCCTTACTTCACGGACGGCGAGCCCGAGGCCCGCGCCCGGATCGAACAGCTCCTGCACGCCAAGTCGGGGCGCGGCAGGGAGTACCTGTTCGACTGGAACCACGAAGCGAACCACCTGGTCATGACCGTGCTGCCGGCGCTCCCCACCACCATCGCGGCCCAGCGTTTCGTCACCGCCCCCGGCGAGACGGTGCTGGGCTTCACCGACGGCGGGGCCGTGCAGCGCACGGTCCCGGTGACGACCGGCGACGAGACCAGTGACGCCCCGCCGGTCGTGTGGCGCACGGGCCAGCGCTCGACCGAACCCCACCTGCTGATCGTCGGCCAGCCCGGCAGCGGCGCCACGAGCCTGCTCCGCTCCCTCGCCCTGCAAGCTCTCCAGCACGGCGACGTGCTGATCGTGGAGGGCAGCGGGAACGGCGAATTCGCCTGCCTGACCGGCCGCACGGGCGTGCTCGCCGTGGAGTGCGCGCCGGCCGGGGCCGCCTCCAGCCTCGAATGGGCGGCCCGGGAGACGGAGCGGCGGCTGATCGCGGCCAACCGCGCCCGGCAGGCCGGCCATCCCGCGCCGGACGACATCAAACGGCCGCTGTGGATCCTGCTGGACCGGCCGAGCGTCTTCGGCCATCTCGCCGCAGTGGAAGGGCGGCCCGACCCGCAGGAACAGCTCCAGGTGCCGCTGCGGCACGGCCGGGCGGCGAATGTGACGGTGGTCGTCGCCGACCAGTTCGACAGCGTCCAGGACCTGAGCGAGAGCGTGCTGACCCACACCCGCGCCCGGGTCGTCCTCGGCGCCGCCACCCCCGACCAGGTGGAGTGGGTCCTCGGGGCGCCGCCGCACACCACCCCCACCCCGGACGTCCCGCCCGGCAGGGGCTACGCGCGGCTCGGCACCGGCCCGGTGCTCCGGCTCCAGGTGCCGGCCACCCCCGACCCGTACGACGACGCGACGAGCGAGGCGCACCGCAGGGCCGTCCTCGACCTGCTGCCCGACCGGCACCCCTCGCTGGACGAGGCCCCCGCCGAGGAGCACCTGCCGGACGAGATCCCGGACCAGGCGGTGGAGCGCGTCGTGGAACCCGCACCGCCTGCCGTCCGGCCGGCCGACCGGACGCCGGGTCCGATCGCCGACGCGGTACCGGCCGAGGGCTGACGCCTGCCCCCGTCGCCTGACGTGCGAGCCCGCCCGTCAGGCGACGAAGGTGCGCGGCGCGTCCGTGCCGTTGCTCGCCCCCGTCGTCACCAGCCGCGCCGCCGCGGCCAGCCGGGCAGCCGCCTCGACGGCGACCGGGCCGCCCACGGTGAACGGCAGCCGGACGTACCCCTCGAACGCGCCGTCGACCCCGAAGCGCGGCCCCGACGGCACCCGCACCCCGACCCGCTCACCGGCCTCGGCCAGCCGTGAGCCGGACAGGCCGCCGGTGCGCACCCACAGCGTGAGCCCGCCGCGCGGCACCTCGAACTCCCAGCTCGGCAGCGCCTCGCGGACCGCGGCGACCAGCGCGTCGCGGTTCTCCCGCGCCTGGGCGCGGCGCAGCGCGACCGCCTCCTCCCAGCCGCCGGTACGCATCAGCCAGTTGACGGCGAGCTGTTCCAGCACCGGTGTGCCGAGGTCCGCGTAGGCACGCGCGGAGACCAGGGACCTGATCACATCGGGGGCCGCACGCACCCAGCCGATGCGCATGCCCGCCCAGAACGCCTTGCTCGTCGAGCCGACCGTCAGCACCGTGCTGCCCGCGGGGTCGAAGGCGCACACCCGCCGGGGCATCTCGACGTCCGGGTCCAGCCGCAGTTCGGACATGGTCTCGTCGACCACCAGGACCGTACCGGCCGACCGCGCGGCGTCGACGAGCTGCCTGCGCTGGTCCTCGTCGGCGAGCGCACCGGTCGGGTTGTGGAAGTCGGCGACGACGTACGCGAGCCGGGGCGCCGCCTCGCGCAGCACCTGGCGCCAGCGCGGCAGGTCCCAGCCGCCGAGCCCCTCGGCCATGGCGACGGGCACCAGCCGGGCACCCGACTCCCGCATCAACTGGAGGATGTTGGCGTACGAAGGCGACTCCACGGCGATGCGCTCGCCGCGCCCGGCGAAGAGATGGCAGATCGCGTCCATGGCGCCCATCGCGCCGGTGGTGACCATGATCTGCTCCGGCATGGTCGGGATGCCGCGCTCGGTGTACCGGTCGGCGAGCATCCGCCGCAGCGAGGGCAGTCCCGCCGGGTAGTCGCCGTGGGTGTGCGCGTACGGCGGCAGCTCCTCCAGCGCGCCGTGCACCCCGCGGGTCAGCCACGGCTCGGGCGCCGGCAGCGCGGCCGTACCGAGGTCGATCATGGAGCCGAGCGACTCGGGCGGCAGCGGTTCGAGGCCCCGGGCCGGCAGCGGATTGCCGGCCGGTACGGCGGTCCAGCTTCCGGCGCCCCTGCGGGATTCGAGGAAGCCCTCGCCGCGCAGCGCCTCGTAGGCGGCGGCGACGGTCGTACGGCTCACCGAAAGGGCCAGCGCCAGCTCCCGCTCGGCGGGCAGCCGGGCGGCGACCGGGACCCGGCCTTCGAGGACCAGCAACCGGATCCCGTCGGACAGCGCGCGGTAGGCGGGCGGCTTGCGCGTGCCCGAACCCGCGGGACGGGACTGCTGCGCCTTGAGCTGGCGGGCGAGCTGGGCAGCGCCCACTGCCGATGTCCACTGCGTCATGAAGTCGGTCCACCTTCCCCGAATTGGCCATGGCCGGTCCGTACCGACCAGCCACAGAGTGACATGAGCCGGTCCACCATCGCCACCAGGGAGCACCACATGGCCATCACCGCCCGTCTGCGCGGAGTGCGGCTCGGCCGCCGGCTGACCCAGTTGTACGTGGGGCTCGCCCTGTACGGGGCCAGCTCGGCGCTGCTGGTCAGGGGCGGCCTCGGGCTTGAGCCGTGGGGCGTGCTGCACCAAGGGCTTTCCGAGCTGACCGGGCTGACCATGGGGGTGGTCTCGATCTTCGTGGGCGCCGCCGTCCTGCTGCTGTGGATACCGCTGCGGCAGCGGCCGGGGCTGGGCACCGTCTCCAACGTCTTCGTCGTCGGGATCGCGATGGACGCGACGCTGGACCTGGTGCCGGACGGGCACGGCGCCGCGACCAGGATCTCCCTGCTGGTCGGCGGCATCGTCGTGCAGGGTGCGGCGACGGGCCTCTACATCGCGGCCAGGCTCGGCCCGGGACCGCGCGACGGTCTGATGACCGGGCTGCACCGGGTGACAGGGCGCTCGATCCGGCTGGTCCGTACGGCGCTGGAGGTCGCCGTCGTCGCCACCGGGTTCGCGCTGGGCGGCTCCCTGGGCGTCGGCACCGTCGTCTACGCGCTCTCCATCGGCCCGCTCGCCCAGCTCTTCCTGCGCGTCTTCGCCATTCCCACGGCCCCCACCGGCAGCGCGCTGGTCGCCGCAGGGACACCGGAGGGCGCGATACTGCCGCGGTGAACCGTCACCCCTACCTCGACCATCCGACCCCGATCCCCTTCGCGCACCGCGGCGGAGCGGCCGACGGCATCGAGAACACGGCAGCCGCCTTCCGCAGGGCGGCCGCGCTCGGCTACCGGTACTTCGAGACCGATGTGCACGCGACCGCGGACGGGCGGCTCGTCGCCTTCCACGACGCGACCCTGGACCGGGTCACCGACGGCACGGGCCGGATCGGGGACCTGCCCTGGCACCAGGTGCGCCGGGCCAGGGTCGGCGGCCGGGAGCCGCTGCCGCTCTTCGAGGAGCTGCTGGAGGAGTTCCCCGACGCGCGCTGGAACGTGGACATCAAGGCCGCGCCCGCGCTGGAGCCGCTGGTCGAGCTGATCCGGGCGACCGACAGTTGGGACCGGGTGTGCGTCGGCTCGTTCTCCGAGACGCGGGTGGCAGCGGCGGCGCAGCTCGCCGGGGACCGCCTCGCCACCTCGTACGGCATCCGCGGGGTGCTCGGGCTGCGGCTGCGCTCGTACCGGATCCCGGTCCCCGTCCGCGCGGGCGCGGTCTGCGCGCAGGTGCCGCCCGCGCACAACGGCATCCCGGTGGTGGACGAGCGGTTCGTGCGCACGGCCCACGAGCGCGGCCTGCAGGTCCATGTGTGGACGGTCAACGATCCCGCCCTGATGAACGAACTCCTCGACCTTGGCGTGGATGGCATCATGACCGATCATCTTGAGACGCTGCGCGCGGTGTTCGCCGGGCGGGGAGTCTGGCACTGAGGCCAGGCTGAGGAGGGGGGCGCGGTGACCGCGGAGACCGTGGACCTGACCGAGGGTCCTGGTGACGGCGACGGTGAGGACAAGGCCGCCGACGCGGCGCGGGAGCGCAGACGCGAGCAGCACGGCTGGTACTTCTACGACTTCGCCTGCTCCGTCTACTCGACGAGCGTCCTCACCGTCTTCCTCGGCCCCTATCTGACGTCCGTGGCCAAGGCGGCGGCCGACGCCCGCGGCTATGTCCATCCGCTCGGGATACCCGTGCGCGCCGGATCGGTGTTCGCCTACACCGTCTCGGTCTCCGTGGTCGTCGCCGTGCTGCTGATGCCGCTGGCCGGCGCTGCGGCAGACCGTACGGGCCGCAAGAAGCCGCTGCTGGCCGCCGCCGCCTACACCGGCGCCGCCGCGACGACCGGCATGTTCTTCCTGGACGGCCACCGCTATCTGCTGGGCGCGCTGCTGCTGATCGTGGCGAACGCGGCGCTGTCGGTCTCGACGGTGGTCTACAACGCGTATCTGCCGCAGATCGCGGGCCCCGAGGAGCGGGACGCGGTCTCCTCGCGCGGCTGGGCCTTCGGCTACACGTCGGGCGCCTTCGTCCTCGTCCTCAATCTCGTCCTCTACTCGGGGCACGACTCGTTCGGCGTGAGCGAGTCGACGGCGGTCCGGATCTGCCTGGCATCGGCCGGGCTGTGGTGGGGCGCCTTCACGCTCGTACCGCTCCGCAGGCTGCGGGACCGGCGGGTACCGCAGAGTGGTGAGGGCGCGGTCGGCACCGGCTGGCGGCAGTTGACGGCGACACTGCGGGACATGCGCAAGCGCCCGCTGACGCTGTCGTTCCTGCTCGCCTATCTCGTCTACAACGACGGCATCCAGACGGTCATCTCGCAGGCGTCCGTGTACGGCTCGGAGGAGCTGGGCCTCGGCCAGACCACGCTGATCGTGGCGGTGCTGCTGGTGCAGATCCTCGCGGTCGCGGGTGCGCTGGCCATGGGGCGGATGGCGCGTACGTACGGCGCGCAGCGCACCATCCTGGGGTCGCTGGCCGTCTGGACGCTGATCCTGGTCGCCGGGTACTTCCTGCCGGCGAAGGCGCCGGTCTGGTTCTTCGGGCTGGCTGCGGCGATCGGTCTGGTGCTGGGCGGCAGCCAGGCGCTGTCGCGCTCGCTGTTCTCGCATCTGGTGCCCGCCGGCAAGGAGGCGGAGTACTTCTCCGCGTACGAGATGAGCGACCGGGGGCTGAGCTGGCTCGGACCCCTGGTCTTCGGGCTCGCCTACCAGCTCACCGGCAGCTACCGGGACGCCATCATCTCGCTGGTGGTGTTCTTCGTACTCGGCTCGGTGCTGCTGGCGCGGGTGCCGGTCAGGCGTGCGGTCGCCGCCGCGGGGAACACGCTGCCCGAGCGTATTTAGACGCGAGGCGTCAAAGGGCGGTAGTGTACGCGTTTGGCCTGCCAGCCGGAGCGTTCCTGCATGCCTGAGAAGCCACAACGACGGGTGGCATCTCCTGCAAGACGTGACAAACCGGGCACTGGTGGGTACAACAAGGGGCGGCACACGGACGACGCACGACCCGGAGCGGGAATCTTTACCGCCGACCGGACGTTGACCGGATGACGACGACAGCGACATTTGTCCTGTGGGCGACAAGCCCGGGAGGCACGATTCATGAGTGAGCGAGCTCTCCGCGGCACGCGACTCGTGGTTACCAGCTACGAGACGGACCGCGGCATCGATCTGGCCCCGCGCCAGGCGGTGGAGTACGCATGCCAGAACGGTCATCGATTTGAGATGCCCTTCTCGGTAGAGGCGGAAATTCCGCCGGAGTGGGAGTGCAAGGCGTGCGGCGCCCAGGCACTCCTGGTGGACGGGGATGGTCCCGAAGAGAAGAAGGGCAAGCCTGCGCGTACGCACTGGGACATGCTCATGGAGCGGCGCACCCGCGAGGAGTTGGAGGAGGTGCTGGCCGAGAGGCTGGCCGTCCTGCGCTCCGGCGCCATGAACATCGCAGTGCACCCGCGCGACAGCCGGAAGTCCGCCTGATCGCGTAATCACCGCATAGCGCCAGTCAAGACACCAACACAAAAGCCGCGGGCCGCGACACAGATCATGTGTCGCGGCCCGCGGCTTTTGCCATGGGGGGCGGGCGTACGGCCCCGCCGGGGTCAGGAGGGTCAGGGGGTCAGCGGCGGGCGGGGGCCGTCGTCGCGCGGTCCGCCGCGCTGCTCCCGCTCGTCGTTCTTGATGACCTCGCCCTGGACGACTTTGCCGTCCGGCTGCCGCATCCGCGCCTGCTCGAAGGCCTCGCCGAGGCCGCCCGGCTGCGCGGCGGCGGTCGCCCGCAGCCGCCGCTCCAGCGTGCGCTCCGTGTAGTCGCCGAGCCTGGTGCGCAGGGCGGGTACGAGCAGCAGCAGGCCGAAGACGTCGGTGATCAGCCCCGGCACCATGATCAGCAGCCCGCCGAGCATCAGGAAGCCGTTGCGGTCGCGGCCGGGGACGGGCTCAGGCTCCACGGCCTCGCCCTGCTGCCTGCGCTGCTGCCGCTGGAGGGTCCCGGTCAGATTGCGGAAGGCGCGGCGCCCGGCGCGCTTCATGACCAGGGCCCCGACCACGATCTCCGCGATGATCAGCAGCCAGACGGTCAGCCCGCCTGCGGCCCCGGCGACCAGCACCAGCAGCCAGATCTCCAGCGCCAGCCAGACAGCGATGCCGAGCGGCACGAGCGTACGGGCGCGCGAGCGCCTGGGTGCGGTCCGATGCGGGGCGGTCGTCATACGTCCAGTGTGCCTGGCCGGGCCGCACGATGGCGTATGAGGGCCGTTATGAGGCCCCTGTGACACCCATGGGCGGGCAGGGGACGGGCGCGGGCCGGCGGAGCTGCGGAGATCAGGAGGGTTTGCGTCCCAGCAGCCGGTTCGCCCGGGACTCCACACCCCAGGCGGTGACCCGCCAGAGCGCCTCGACGAAGATGTCGCGGCTCATCTTGGAGTCGCCCAGCTCGCGGTCGACGAAGGTGATGGGCACCTCGACCACATGGAACCCGGCGTCGATCGCGCGCCGGGCGAGGTCGACCTGGAAGCAGTAGCCCGCCGAGGCGACGGCGTCGAGTCCCAGTCCCGCCAGGGTCTCCGCGCGGAAGGCCCGGTAGCCGCCGGTCACGTCGCGCATCGGGACGCCGAGCAGGAGGCGCGAATAGGTGCTGCCGCCACGGGAGATGAGTTCGCGGCTCTTGGGCCAGTTGACGACCCGGCCGCCGGGCATCCAGCGCGAGCCGAGCACCAGGTCGGCGCCCTTGAGCGCGGTCAGCAGCCGGGGCAGTTCCTCGGGCTGGTGCGAGCCGTCGGCGTCCATCTCGACCAGGACGCCGTAGCCGTGCTCGATGCCCCAGCGGAAGCCCGCCATGTAGGCGGCGCCGAGCCCTTCCTTGCCCTTGCGGTGCAGCACATGCACCTGCTCGTCGGCCGCCGCGAGTTCGTCGGCGAGCTTGCCGGTGCCGTCGGGGCTGTTGTCGTCGGCGACGAGGATGTCGACCGCCGGCACCGCCGCCCGTACCCGGGCGACGATCGGCTTGATGTTCTCGGCCTCGTTGTAGGTCGGAATGATCACCAGGGCCTTGCCCAGCGGGCCGAACCGCCTCTGACCGCCGTCGTTCACTACTGCCCCTTAGTCGCCGTACGCCGATGCATCAGCTTAGCGAGCGCGGAGGGGCCGGACGCCCACGCGGTGGGCGGGTGCGGTGCGTCGCGGTACCGAATCGGCCCGGTGTCGTACGGAAAGGGCGATCTTGCCCGCGCCGCGGCCGGCGGACCGGGTCCGGGCGGGGCGGCCGTGCTGCGGATCGGGTCCCGGCGTCCTTCGGGCCGACCTGGGGCCCGCTGGCTGCGGGCCAACCGAAAGCCGTTGTCTACTGAACGCCGGGGCCCCACCCGGGTCACACCCGCCGGCCGGCTGAAACCTTCCCTCGCCCCCGAGGCGCGGGTGCTGGACCTGGCTCCCAGTGGTGGTGCGCCGGTGCGGCGCACCGCCCCATGACCCAGCGGCGTTCGACGACTGCGTGGAGGTTGCCGGACGGACGTACGGTGGTGGACCTGGCCGAACCTACCCGCCTCCGGCCGCTCACTGTCAACAGCCGTTTGACCTGCGACGTTCACCTAAATTAGCAGGTCAGCGGGGAGGCGCCGCAAGCGGCGGCACGGCCGGGTAGGCATCGGTCGGCGGTACGAAATATCCGCACGTCACTCGTTCGGGCGCATGAAGACCGTTTGACCACCGACCACGGTCCGCAGACATTCGGGCAGCGGGCGCCCCGGGGTCAGGTCCGGCAGACCCGGTGTCCCGGAGCGCGGATCGGTCGACCAGCGGGCCACCCGGTCGTCGGGCGCCTGGACCACCAGCTCCTCCGTCCGCCACACGGCGTAGTCGGCGGGTGCGCCCGGTACGAGCGTCCCTGCGTCGTCGCGGCCGACGGCGCGCCAGCCGCCGCGGGTGTGAGCGGTGAAGGCGGCCCGTACGGAGATCCGGTGCTCGGGGGTGCGGTGGAAGGCGGCGGCCCTGACCGTGCCCCACGGGTCCAGCGGGGTGACCGGGCTGTCGGAGCCGAGGGCGAGCGGCACCCCGGCCCGCAGCAGCGCCGCGTACGGGTTGAGGGTGCGGGCCCTGTCGGCGCCGAGCCGTTCCACGTACATGCCGTCCTCGCCGCCCCAGGCCGCGTCGAAGCCCGGCTGGACGGACGCGGTCAGGCCGAGATCCGCGAAGCCGGCGATCGTGCCGGGGGTGAGCATCTCGGCGTGCTCCACCCGGTGCCTGGCCGCCCGCACCCGCGCCACCCCGACCCGGTCGGCCGCCGCCCGCACTCCTTCGACCACGGCGTCGACCGCCGCGTCGCCGATGGCGTGGAACCCCGCCTGGAGCCCGGCCTCGGTGCACGCGGCCACATGGGCGGCGATGGCGGCCGCGTCCAGGTGCGCGCTGCCCGTGTGGGCGGCGTCGGCGTACGGCTCGCGCAGACAGGCCGTGTGGGAGCCCAGCGAGCCGTCCACGAAGAGATCACCCGCCGCGCCCACGGCGCCCAGCTCACGGACCCGCCTGGCGCCCTTCTCGTCGCTGATCAGCTCGGCCCAGTACCCGGACACCCGGGGGCCCGGCTCCCCCGCCGCCAGGCCCAGCAGCGCGGCGAAGTCGTCCTCGTCGGAGATGTCGGGTCCCGCGCACTCGTGGAGCGAGCCGATACCGAGCGAGGCCGCCCGGCGCAGCGCCGCCCGCTGGGCTTCCGCGCGCTGGGCCGGGGTGATCGCCCCGTAGGCCGCCGCGCGCACCGCGTGGTGGGCGGCGGCGGTCAGCGGCGCTTCCGCTTCGTAGCCGGCGAGGCCGGTGACACCGGGGACCAGGTCGAGCAGCGCCGTGGTCACCACGGCCGAGTGGACGTCGATACGGGTCAGGTACAGCGGCCGGCCGGCCGCCGCCTCGTCCAGCTCGGCGCGGGACGGGGCGCGCCGCTCGGGCCAGCGGGCCGAGTCCCAGCCGTGGCCGAGCAGGATCCGGTCGCCGGGGCGGGCCGCCGCGTGGTCCCGTACGAGCCGCAGCGCCTCGGTCAGGGTGGCGGCGCCGGACAGGTCGAGCCCGGTGAGGGCGAGTCCGGTGGCTGTGGTGTGGACGTGGGCGTCGGTGAACGCCGGGGTGACGAGAGCGCCTTCGAGGTCGACGATCTCGTCGACGCCGGTGGCGAACGCGTCGGCGGCGCCCTCGGAGCCGACCCAGGCGACATGGCCGCGCTCCACCACCATCGCCGTGGCGAAGGGGTCGGCGGGGCTGTGGACTTCTCCGCCGCGCAGCAGGACGGTGCGGTGGTCGCTCCGGGGGGCGGTGGCGGGGGCGGTGCTCTCGTTCATGGGCCCAAGTCTCGCGCCCCGGGCGGTGCGCCTCGCGCCCGGGTGGCGCCGCTCGCGGCTCAGAAGTGCGGCGGCCGTGCCTCGTACGGCGTCGACAGCACGACGGTGGTGCGGGTGGAGACGCCGGCCAGCGTGCGGATGCGGGTCAGCAGGTCCTCCAGTTCCAGCGGGGTCGCGACCCGGACCTTGAGGATGTAGTTCTCGTCGCCCGCCACGCTGTGGCACGCCTCGATCTCGGGAATGCCGGCGAGCCGGTCCGCGATGTCGTCGGGGGCGCTCGGATCGAACGGTTTCACCGAGATGAACGCGGTCAGCGGCAGCCCGACCGCCTCGGGGTCGACGACGGCGGCGTATCCCCTGACCACTCCGCGCTGCTCCAGCCGGCGTACCCGCTGATGCACCGCCGACGTGGACAGGCCGGTGGCCTTGCCCAGGTCGGTGTAGCTCATCCGGCCGTCCTTGACGAGCAACTCCACGATCTGACGATCCAGCTCCTCCATGGCGATCAACCTATTCCCCCGGGCGGGCTCCGGCACAGTGGTCTGCGGTGACCACCGGCACCCGCGACGGGCATGTGACGAAGACCACAGGTCCCGGGACCGGTCCTTCGGTGCCGCACGGTTACTCGGCGCGCACGCAGGGAAGTGCTTGCTGTGGTCGAGACCACAAGTGCCTGGTCGGCCCACCCGAGGGGGAATGTCTCCATGCAGAAGCTGAACCGCGCCGGAAACTCCGAACCGGAGCCCGTCGAGTTCGTCGAAACGGACGAGTTCGACTCGTACGACACCTTCGAGATGTACCGCGTGGTCTGCCCGGACTGTGCACAGCCGATCGCGCTGCTGGCGGACGAGGACGTCCTGCCCGAGCACGCGCTGTGCCCCTCCCCCTGGAACCCGTTCGTGCTGTCGGTGTGTGCCGGTACGGGTACGGCGGCGGCGCAGGCGCGGCCGGCCGACGAGACGTTCGACGCCCAGGAGCAGGACACCGCACTGCTGTTGACGCTCCCTCAGGGGCTCGACTGGCGGACCCAGCCGTTCTCGCACGTCGGCGGCCCGGCCTCCCGGCCCGTCAAGATCGCCCGCGCGGCTTGAGCCCGTTCCGCGGCTGAAACTGTCTCCGCCGCAACTCACCGACAACGCCCGCGTCATGACGGTTCGTCATGACGCGGGCGTTGTCGGTGGTTTCAGTGTGTCTCGGGACCCACCAGATGACGGGCGATCACCATGCGCTGGATCTGGTTGGTGCCCTCGACGATCTGCATCACCTTGGCCTCGCGCATGTAGCGCTCCACCGGGAAGTCGGTGGTGTAGCCGTAGCCGCCGAGCACCTGCACCGCGTCCGTGGTGACCTGCATCGCCGTGTCCGTGCAGAACAGCTTGGCCATGGCGGCCTGTTGGGAGAACGGCCGGCCCATGTCCCGCAGCCGCGCAGCGGCGAGGTAGAGCGAGCGCCCGGCCTCGACGCGGGTCGCCATGTCGGCGAGCAGGAAGCGCAGTCCCTGGAAGTCGGCGATCGGTCTGCCGAACTGCTCGCGGCCCGTGGCGTATCGGACCGCCTCGTCCAGCGCCGCCTGGGCGAGTCCGATCGCGGCGGCGGCGATGCCGAGCCGGCCCGAGTCGAGGGCGGAGAGGGCGATGGCGAATCCCTGGCCCTCGTCGCCGATCCGGCGGCTGTCGGCCACCCGTACGCCGTCGAAGTGGAGTTGGGCGGTGGGCGAGCCCTTCATGCCCATCTTCTTCTCGGGCACGGCGGCTTCGAGCCCTGCGGCGTCGCCCGGCACCAGGAAGGCGGTGATGCCCCGGGCGCCGTCGCCGCCCGTGCGGGCGAGCACGGTGTAGAAGTCGGCGATGCCGCCGTGCGTGATCCACGCCTTGGTGCCGGTGATGACCCAGTCGTCGCCGTCGCGTACGGCCTTGGTGCGCAGCGAGGCCGCGTCGGAGCCCGAGGCGGGTTCGGAGAGGCAGTACGCGCCCAGCAGGCCGCCGCCGAGCATCGCGGGCAGATGCTCGCTCTGCTGCTCCTTGCTCCCGTAGTTGGCCAGGGCGTGGCAGGCGAGGGAGTGCACGCTGACGCCGAGGCCGACGGTGAGCCGGGCCGCTGCCAGCTCTTCGAGCACTTGGAGGTAGACCTCGTACGGCTGGTCCCCGCCGCCGTGTGCGGCGTCGTAGGGCAGGCCCAGCAGTCCCGACGCGGAGAGCAGGGTGAAGAGTTGGCGTGGGAAGTGGCCGGCTTCCTCCTCGCCGGCCGCCGTGGGCGCGATCTCGCGCTGGACGATCTCGCGGGTCAGCGTGATGAGGTCGCGGGACTCCTCGGTGGGCAACTGGCGATCCACCGGTTGCGGTGCGCGGTCGGTCATGGCTGCGCTCTCCTCCCTGTTCGGGACGGTACGGCTGTCCGCTCGCGCAGGGTAGGGCGGCGGCGCCGACTGGTGCCCGGGTGCCCCGGGCAGATGTTCTCCCCGGCCGATGCTGCCCTCCCGGATCGCGGAAGATGCTGACCAGCGGCTGTGGCGCGTCGAGTATGCCCGATCGGCCGCCATTCGTCACCGGTCGGCCGCCCGCGCTCCGGCCACCCCGGCCGACCCCGCCGATACGGAAGCGGTGACCGGATTGGTCCGCACCATTGACTCACTGGTCTAGTCCTTCTAACGTCCATCGGAACAACTTTCGTGCCCATGCCAAGTCATGTGCTTCTTCCTCCCCCACGAGGAGACACCGTGCTGAGATTCCCCCACATCCGCCCCCGCGCCCGGGGCCGGGCGCTGCTGGCCACCGCGTGTACCGCGGCGCTCGGCCTGGCCCTGCTCTCCGGAGCGGGCAGCGCGTCCGCACAGGTCGCGCCCACCGACGCGGCCCCCGCCGCCGCCGCACCGGCCGCGCCGGCGGCCGCAGGCAACAAGGTGGTCGGCTACTTCACCGACTGGGGCGTGTACGAGCGGAATTACCACGTCAAGAACATCGAGACGTCGGGCTCCGCCGACAAGCTCACCCACATCAACTACGCGTTCGGCAACGTCACCGGCGGCAAGTGCGCCATCGGTGACGCCTACGCCGACTACCAGAAGACGTACACCGCCGACCAGAGCGTGGACGGCACGGCCGACACCTGGGACCAGCCGGTGGCCGGCAGCTTCAACCAGTTGCGCGAGCTGAAGAAGCTGCACCCGGGGCTCAAGGTCCTCTGGTCGTTCGGCGGCTGGTCCTGGTCCGGCGGCTTCGGCCAGGCGGCGCAGGACCCGGCCGGCTTCGCGCAGTCCTGCCACGACCTGGTCGAGGACCCGCGCTGGGCCGATGTCTTCGACGGCATCGACATCGACTGGGAGTACCCCAACGCCTGCGGGCTGAGCTGCGACACCAGCGGTCCCGACGCGTTCAAGAACGTCGCCGCGGCGCTGCGCGGCGCCTTCGGCTCCGACCTGGTGACGGCCGCCATCACGGCTGACGGCTCGGACGGCGGCAAGATCGACGCCACCGACTACGCGGGCGCCGCCCAGTACCTCGACTGGTACAACCCGATGACGTACGACTTCTTCGGCGCCTTCGCCGCGCAGGGCCCGACCGCCCCGCACTCGCCGCTCACGTCGTACGAGGGCATCCCGACCGAGGGCTTCAACTCGGACGCCGCCATCACCAAGCTGAAGGGGCTCGGCATCCCGTCGGAGAAGCTGCTCCTCGGCATCGGTTTCTACGGCCGCGGCTGGACCGGGGTCACCCAGAAGGAGCCGGGCGGCACGGCGACGGGCGCGGCGCCCGGCACGTACGAGCCCGGAATCGAGGACTACAAGGTCCTCAAGGACAGGTGCCCGGCGAACGGCACGGTCGCCGGTACCGCTTACGCCTTCTGCGGCAACGAGTGGTGGAGCTACGACACGCCCGAGACCATCGCGGGCAAGATGCAGTACGAGAGCCAGCAGGGCCTGGGGGGCACCTTCCTCTGGGAGCTCAGCGGGGACACCGCCAACGGCGAGCTGATCAACGCCATCGGCTGACCCGCGCACAGTCGACCCGGGCGGGGAGCCGTGAGGCGGCTTCCCGCCCGGTGTCATGGACCGGACGGATCGGCGCCGGGCGGACCAGCCTCGGCGGTCGGAGCGGGCGGCTGGTCGCGGCCGGTGTACGGGCGCCAGGCCAGGTCCGGCGGCGGTGCGGGGCACTCCGGCGCGAACTCCTCGATGGTGTTGAGCGTATGACGCAGCATCCGGACCAGCAGATCGCGTGGGATCGCCAGCTCCAGCTCCTGATGGCCGAGCCATTCCAGCGTGAGCCACTCGACGCTGCTGAGCCAGCCGAGCAGGGCGAGCCGGGCGATCGGCGGGATGTCGCGGTGGCCGTAGGCGCCTTCGGCGAGGGTCGAGACCAGTTCCGTCCGCACGGCGTCGCGGATCGCCTGCACCTGGGTGTCGAAGCCGACCCCGCCGTTGATGATGGTGCGGTACGCCGCGCCGTTCTCCTGCGCGAAGCGCAGATACGCCTCGACGGTGCGCTGGATGCGCTCGGTGCGCGGCAGTCCGGGTTCGCTCGCGGCCAGCATGACGAGTTCGCCGACGGAGTGCTCGACGATGGCCAGGTAGTAGCCGCGCTTGTTCTTGAAGTAGTAGTAGATCAGCCCTTTGGCGACCCCGGCGTGCTGGGCGATGTCGTCCATCGACAGCGCGTCGTACGACGTGTCGGCGAACAACTTCCGCCCTGTCGCGATCAGTTCGGAGCGCCGCAGTTGCGATCGTGCGGATTCGCCACGCTGTTGAGAACGACTCAAATTCGCATCCTGGTCTCCGGCTGCCACGGAATCACCGCAGTATGGCAGAGCGGCCGGACACGGCTCACAAGGGGTTACCCGCGGACACCCGCCGGTGGCCGGCGCGCCTGAGCGCGCCGGCCACCGGGCTCCGGGGACGGCAGTCGGCCGTCCTCCGTCAGAGCAGACCGACCTTGCGCAGCGCGCGGCCCTGCGCCGCCGTCGGATTCGTCGGCCAGTACACGTAGCACACACCGCCCGTGCCGGAGACGGTGTCTCCCGCCGCGTTGTACCGCTTGGTCCTGAGCCAGATGGTCTCCCACTCGTGGCGGCGGTAGACCCTGCGCACCGCGTCGTCGTCGGGCGACGCCGGGTCGTTGGCGATCACGTCGCCGTCCGCCGTGAAGCCGATGACGGTCATCAGATGGCCCGAGGTGCCGTAGCCCGACCCGGTCAGCTCCTTCTCCAGGAACGACTGCGACGTTATGACCGGGATACCGGCGCCGACCAGCGTCTCGACGTCCGCGAGCGAGCCGAGCCGGGTGACGGCCGAACTCATGTCCTTGTACGTGGCGGCGTAGGCGGCGTTGAAGGGCCAGTTGCCGCAGCCGTCGTACTGGTAGTCGAAGGTGTACCGCGCCGAGTGGCAGACCTGCGGGTCCGCGTACTCCGGGTCGACCCAGGCGAGGTCCTTCGCCGACGGGCCGCGGCCCCAGTACTGGATGATCATCGCCGAGCTGGTGGGGCTGCACCATGCCTCGCCGCCGCCGTCGTACTCCGGATACTGCCCCGCGTGGATGTCCTGCGAGAAGCGCGGCACGGGCAGCTCGCGGACGAGCCCGGGGGTGGAGGCCGGGACCGTGAACCGGTCGGGGATGTCCGAGGCCATCGCGCCGAGGCGGTGGACCGTGGGGGTGAGCCCGCTGCCGGGCTTGCGGTAGAGGGTCAGCCGCAGTTGGTACGAGACGACGCGCAGCCCCGTCGTCGCGTCGTCCACGGCGAAGGTGTCGGTCCAGATGCTGCTGCGGCCGTCGCTCTGGCCGTCGACCGAGGTGCGCCGGATGTCGGCGTCGGAGTCGCCGGACGTCCAGCGCCCCAGCACGTACCACGGGGTCTTGGTCCGGTCCGAGTAGCCGCCCTGGAACTCGACCTGGAGCCAGGTGCCGGCCGGTGTCTCGGCGTTCCAGGAGGCGATCACCTCCGTGGCGGGCACGGCCGAGCGGTGCACCGGGGAGGTCCAGGTGCCGTACTCCCAGCTCGCGGTCTTTCCGGTGTGCGGGTCGGCGTAGTCGCTGCGGCCCGCCGGGGTGGAGAGCACGAGCCCCGGCCGGGCGGCGGCCACCGCGCGGGTGCCGGCGGCGGCGCCTGAGTGCCAGTCGGCGTACGAGGTCCAGAACGCGTTGTCCACGAGAGCCTTGGCGCGCGGGCGGCGGCCGTGGCTGCCACCGGCGCTGTGCGACGGGGCGGCGGAGGCCGCGGGGACGGTGGCAGCGGTGGCGGCCGCGGCCACCGTGGCGATCGCGGCGGCGAGGACGGTCCTGCGGGAGGTGGGCGTGGTCATGTGACCCCCGGTCGGAGACGGAAGGGTGACGGGCGGGCGGGTGACGACTGGTCAATCGCCGGTACGGCCGTGCTCAACTATTGCCGCTCGGGGCCGCCTTCTGCCAGCGGAAGGCGACGACTCGCCAAAAGCAATATTGGTCTCGACCACTGGCGTGACCTGCGATGCCTCGTAAAGTAGGCCGAATGGACGACCCGAAGGAAGCGCAGGCCCCCACCGATCTGACCCGGCTGGGCGCCGCCCTGCGCGCCCTGCCGCCGTCCTGCGGTCCGGTGCGGCTCGTCGCGGTCGACGGGCACGCGGGGTCGGGGAAGAGCACCTTCGCCGACCGCCTCTCGGCCGCGCTCGGCGGCGCGCCCGTCCTGCGCCTGGACGACCTCGCCAGCCACGAACAGCTCTTCGACTGGACGGCGCGGTTCGCCGAGCAGGTGACGGGCCCGCTCTCACGGGGCGCGAGCGCGCGGTACGCGCCGTACGACTGGACCGGGCGCCGGTTCCTGACCCCACGCACCCTGGCTCCCGCGCCGGTGGTACTGGTCGAGGGGGTCGGGGCCGGGCGCCGGGCGCTGCGGCCGTGGCTCGCCCGGCTGTTCTGGATGGACCGGGACGCCGAGGCGTCCTGGCAGCGCGGCAGGCGCCGGGACGGACCCGAGCAGTCCGCTTTCTGGGACGGCTGGATCAGGGCGGAGACAAGCCATTTCACGGCCGATCCGTCCGCATCCTTCGCCGATGCCCTGGTACGGGAGACACCAGAGGGATATGTGGTGCGTCCGAGGACCGATGTGACACCAGGAGAGCACAGCGGCATCACGTAACGTGATCAGCCCTTCGCTCCATACTGAGCAGTCGGAAATCAGCCGGGCGAGTGCGCCAACTCCGCTTGACCGAGGGGCCGGACAGGTCTTACGTTCTCAATGTGCGGCTTTTCGGAGCCGCCGCGGACGCGAAGCCCCCGGTTGTTCCCCCGTGATCGGGGGCTTCGTTCTGCCCGCTGCGCCCCTTTTCCGGCTCCGCACCCCCCCTTCTGATCACTTTGGGTCACTGCCGGAGCGCTCAGCGGGGTCCCACGCTCCCTTAGTCGCACACCCCCTGCGCAGGTACGATGCATCCCGGTGCGGTCAATTCCCGTCCGCGAAGAGGTGTTTCGGTGGGGGACCAGATGAACATCGGCTCGCAGGGCGTGGGGGGCCCGGCCGACCTCGCCTGGATGCGCGGCGTGGACGCGTACACGATGGGCGCGTACCCGCAGGCGGAGGAAGAGTTCAGAACCGCCGTCCGGCTCGATCCGGCGATGGCCGACGGCTGGCTCGGACTGCACGCGCTGCGCGTCGACACCACGACGGCGCTGCTGCGCATGTACAGCAACCGCGACCGCTTCGGCGAACAGCGCGCCCGGCACCGGCGCACCCTCAACTCCTGGTACTGGCTCGGCTGGTGGGTGCAGCCGGTGCTGGAGAGCGGCCGCGACCTGCTGCTCGCCCACGCGTCGCACTGGCTCGACGGGCGCCATGTGCCCGAGCTGGACCGGGCGTTGGCGGGGCTGCCGCCCGTGGACGCCGACCCGCAGGTGCGCTTCCTGCACGCCTGCCGGGCCTATCTCGTCAAGGACTGGGACCAGTTGGTCCGCCACACCGAACCGCTCGTCGACGACCCGCTGCTCGGCACCGAGGCCGGGCTGTTCGGCGGGATGGCCCGGGTCAGACTCGACATGTTCGGGCAGGCCGAGCCGCTGCTGGCGACCGCGCTGATGCGCTGCCGCAGCGAGCAGCCGCAGCGCAAGGAGCTGCGCTACTGGCTGGCCCGCGCCCATGAGGGCACCGGGCGCAGCGCGGCGGCCTTACCCCTCTACCGGGCGGTGCACCGGCTCGATCCCGCCTTCATGGACACGGCGGCCCGGCTAGCCGCGATCACCGACTCCGACGGGTACGAGACCTCGTACGACCCCGCCGATCCCGCCGACCCGGCGGGACTCGCCTCGGTGGCGCTGGCCGGCTTCGGCCAGGACGTCGTGGAGGCGCAGAGTGACACCGACAACCCGCTCGGCGGGGACACGCGGTTCGGCGGTGAGGCGCCGCCGCTCCAGCCCCCGCTCGGCGGCGCGGGACCCATTGCCGTCACCCCCGACGACATACGCGAGAAGACGGGCCCGCCGAACCGGCACGCCGCTCCCCCGCGGTTCCCCGAGGGCCCCACCGACCCCGGACTGCTCGCCGACGCGCTGGCGGAGCTGGAGCGGATGGTCGGGCTCGAACCGGTGAAGCGCCAGGTCAAGGCGCTCTCCGCGCAGTTGAACATGGCCCGGCTGCGGGCGGGCGAGGGCCTTCCCGTGCAGCCGCCGAAACGTCACTTTGTCTTCTCCGGCCCCTCGGGCACCGGCAAGACGACCGTCGCCCGCATCATCGGCCGGGTCTTCTACGCGCTGGGGCTGCTCGGCGGCGACCATCTGGTCGAGGCCCAACGGGCCGATCTGGTGGGCGAGTTCCTGGGGCAGACCGCGGTCAAGGCGAACGAGCTGATCGACTCGGCGATCGGCGGGGTGCTCTTCGTGGACGAGGCGTACAGCCTCTCCAACTCCGGCTACAGCAAGGGCGACGCGTACGGCGACGAGGCTCTTCAGGTGCTGCTCAAGCGCGCCGAGGACAGCAGGGACCATCTGGTGGTGATCCTCGCGGGCTATCCGGAGGGCATGGACCGGCTGCTCGCCACCAACCCGGGGCTCTCCTCCCGCTTCACCAGCCGGGTCGACTTCCCCAGCTACCGGCCGCTCGAACTGACCGCGATAGGCGAGGTGCTGGCGGCGGAGAACGGCGACGTGTGGGACGAGGAGTCGGTGGACGAGCTGCGCTCCATCAGCGGCCATGTCGTCGACCAGTCCTGGATCGACGAGCTGGGCAACGGCCGGTTCATCCGCACGCTGTACGAGAAGAGCTGCGCGTACCGGGATCTGCGGCTCTCCGGCTACACCGGCACGCCGACCCGCGACGATCTGGCCACCCTGCGGCTGCCCGACCTGATGCAGGCGTACGGCGAGGTGCTTTCCGGGCGCGGCCCGGTCAACCGGCCGCAGGACCCGCCGGGACTGTGATCCCGGCGGGCACCCGCGGCCACGGCGACGGCGCCCCATGCCTCAGCCGGCCAGCACCTGCTCGCTCTGGTCGGCGCGCTGCCCCGGCTGGTCCGCGCGCTGCCCGGTCTGGTCCGCGCGCTGTTCGCTGACGAGCGCCTGCTGCGGCTCGCCGTCCCGGTGGGACGGGTCGCGCACCTCACCGACCAGCATCTCCAGGACGTCCTCCAGGGCGACCAGGCCCAGCACCCGGCCCGAGCCGTCGGCGACCTGGGCGAGATGCGTCGCGGCGCGGCGCATCACCGTCAGGGCGTCGTCCAGCGGCAGTTCGGCCCGCAGCGTCGCCATCGGCCGCCACACGTGCTGCGGTACGGCGCGCTTCCGCTCCTCCAGGTCCAGGACGTCCTTCACGTGCAGATAGCCCATGAAGGCGCCGTTGCCCTCGGCGCACACCGGGAAGCGCGAGTAGCCGGTGCGTACCGTCAGCTCCTCGATCTCCCGCGGCGTGACGGCGGGGGTCACCGTGATCAGCCCCGCCCGGGTGAGCAGTACGTCGGTGACGGGCCTGCTGCCCAGCTCCAGGGCGTCCTCCAGGCGCTCCTGCGCCTCCGGTTCGAGCAGTCCTGCCTGGCCCGAATCCTCGACGAGCCGGTTGAGCTGCTCGCTGGTGAAGACGGCCTCCACCTCGTCCCTGGGCTCGACCCGGAAGGCCCGCAGCACCAGCCGGGCACAGGCGCCCAGCGCGGCGGTGACGGGGCGGCAGAGCCGGGCGAAGCCGACCAGGCCGGGGCTGAGCCAGAGCGCGGTCTTCTCGGGGGCGGCCATGGCGAGGTTCTTGGGGACCATCTCGCCGATGACCAGATGCAGCGAGACCACCAGGGCCAGCGCGATGACGTAGCCCAGCGGGTGCACCACACCGTCCGGCAGGTGGGCCGCGTGGAACAGCGGCTCCAGCATCCGGGCCACCGTCGGCTCGGCGACAGCGCCGAGCGTCAGGGAGCAGATCGTGATGCCGAACTGGGCCGCCGCCATCATCTGCGGCAGATGCTCAAGACCGTGCAGCACCTGCCGGGCACGCGCCGAGCCGCGGGCCGCGTGCGGCTCGATCTGGCTGCGGCGCACCGAGACGAGGGCGAACTCGGCCCCCACGAAGAAGCCGTTGGCGAGGACCAGCAGCACGGCGAAGACGAGTTGCAGGGCGCTCATCGCACACTCCCCGCCGTGGCGCGTACGTCGTCGTTGTCGGTACGGGCACCGGCCGGTACGTCGCCGATACGGACCAGCCGGACGCGCTCGGCGCGGTACCGGTCGACCTGGCGCACCGACAGCCGCCAGCCGGGCAGCTCCGCCCGGTCCCCGGGGGCCGGGATCCGGCCCAGCAGGTCGGCGACGAGGCCCGCCAGGGTCTCGTACGGACCGTCGGGGACGTCGAGGCCGATCCGCCGCAGGACGGGCACCCGGGCACTGCCGGAGGCCTCCCAGGCGGGGCTGCCGTCCTCGGACGGGGCGGGCGCCAGCTCGGGCCGCCCGTCGCCCTCGGCGTCGTGCTCGTCGCGCACCTCGCCGACCAGCTCCTCGACGATGTCCTCCAGCGTGACGACACCGGCCGTACCGCCGTACTCGTCGACCACGACGGCTATCGGCTGCTCGCTGCGCAGCCGCGCGAGGAGCTGCTGCACGGGCAGCGTCTCGGGCACCAGCAGCGCGGGCACCGCGATCCGGCCCGCCGGGGTCCGCAGCCGTTCGGCCTCGGGCACGGCGAGCGCGTCCTTGAGATGGACCATGCCCACGATCTCGTCGATGCGTTCGCGGTAGACGGGGAAGCGGGAGAGGCCCGTGGCCCGGGTGAGGTTGAGTACGTCGGCCGCTGTCGCGTCGGACTGCAGGGCGCTCACCTTCACCCGGGGGGTCATCACGTGCTGGGCGGTGAGCCCGCCGAGCGAGAGGGTGCGGACGAACAGGTCGGCGGTGTCCTGTTCGAGCGTGCCCGCCTGGGCCGAGTGACGGGCCAGGGAGACCAGTTCGCCGGGCGTACGGGCCGAGTCCAGCTCGTCCGTCGGCTCGACGCCCAGCATCCGGACGAGCCGGTTGGCCACCGTGTTGAGCAGGGAGATCAGCGGCCGGAACGTGGCGGTGAACACATGCTGGGGTCCGGCCACGAACCGGGCGACCTGGAGCGGTCGCGAGACCGCCCAGTTCTTGGGTACGAGCTCGCCGATCACCATCTGCACGGCGGAGGCGAGCAGCATGCCGATCACCACGGCGATCCCGGAGGCTGCCCCTTCGGGCAGTCCGGTCGCCGTGAGCGGCCCGTCGAGCAGGCTCGCGAGCGCGGGCTCGGCCAGCATGCCGACGACGAGCGAGGTGATGGTGATGCCGAGCTGGGTGCCGGAGAGCTGGAAGGAGAGTTCCCGCAGCGCCTTGACGACGGTCAGGGCGCGCCGGTCACCTGCGGCGGCGGCGCGCTCGGCGTCCGGCCGGTCCACGGTGACAAGGCCGAATTCCGCCGCCACGAAGAAGCCGTTGGCGAGGATCAGCAGGAATGCCGCGGCGAGCAGCAGAAGGGGGATGGTCATGCCGCCGCCTCTTCGAAGGGGGCGGCGCAGGTACTACCGGACGATCCGTCCATTGCTGGAGGGAGTCACTCCTCGGGTCGCAGGTGCCCCGCCGGCCGGTCGCGGCCGTGGGTGCGGGGCGGGGCGCACTTCGGCGCCCGTGGCAACAGAGTAATCAAGTCGGTGCCGTGGGCGTCAGGGGCTCAGCCGGTCTCTGTTCCCGTGCCGTGCGATTCGGTGAGCGCGCGCAGGGCGCGCGCGTCCCTGATGGCGTGCTGCCTGGCGATGCCGGGCTGGATCCCCAGCGCCGGCATGCTGCTGCCGTCGCTGAGGTCGAGGAAGACCCACGGGTCGCCCTGGCGCAGATTGACCCGCAGGATCTCGGCCCAGGCGAGGCGCCGGGTGCGGGTGAGATTCACGACAGTGACGCCCGTCTCGTCGGCGACGACCTTGGGGCGGCTGAGTACGGCGAGCACGGCGCAGAACAGCGCGGCCGTGACGATGAAGCTCAGCCGCTCCGCGGTGCGGACCTTGTCCAGGAGCAGCGAGACGGCCGTGATCACGGCGAACAGGACGACGCCGACGCTCAGCAGCACGACCCGGGTGCGGGTCGGCCGGAACGTGACGGGCAGGGCGGGCGCCCCCGGCTGGTCGGTCATCACAGGCGGCAGGCGTGGATGGCGGTGGTCAGGATGGCGCGGGCGCCCAGCTCGTACAGATCGTCCATGATCCGCTGCGCCTCCTTGGCGGGGACCATCGCGCGGACGGCGACCCAGCCCTCGTTGTGCAGCGGGGAGACGGTCGGTGACTCAAGGCCCGGGGTGAGGGCCACGGCGCGCTCCAGGTGCTCGGCCCGGCAGTCGTAGTCCATCATCACGTAGCTGCGGGCCACCAGGACGCCCTGGAGCCTGCGCAGGAACTGGCGCACCTTGGGCTGGTCGCCGTCGGCGCCGGTGCGGCGGATGACGACCGCCTCCGAGGTCATGATCGGCTCGCCGATCACTTCGAGCCCGGCGTTGCGCATCGACGTACCGGTCTCGACCACGTCCGCGATGACCTGTGCGACGCCCAGTTCGATCGCGGTCTCGACGGCCCCGTCGAGGTGGATGACGGCGGCGTCGACGCCGTTGTCCGCGAGGTGCTTGGCGACGATGCCCTCGTACGAGGTCGCGACGGTCATGCCGCCGAAGTCGCCGAGGCCGGTCGCCGTGCCGGGCTTGGCGGCGTAGCGGAAGGTGGAGCGGGCGAAGCCGAGCGGCAGGATCGCCTCGGCGTCGGCGCCGGAGTCCAGCAGCAGGTCGCGGCCGGTGATGCCGATGTCGAGCCGGCCCGAGCTGACGTAGATCGCGATGTCGCGGGGGCGGAGGTAGAAGAACTCGACGTCGTTCTCCGGGTCGACGAGGACGAGTTCCTTGGACTCCTTGCGCTGCTGGTAGCCGGCTTCATGGAGCATCGCCGACGCAGGCCCGGAGAGTGAACCCTTGTTGGGAATGGCGATGCGCAGCATGAGATCGGCTTCCTTTGGTGCGAAGGGGTGGCGACAGGGCTGTGGCGGGCCGCGGGGAGAGGGCGGAGGGGCGGGGCTCAGAGATGGGCGTAGACGTCGTCGAGGGAGATCCCGCGCGCGACCATCATCACCTGGACGTGGTACAGGAGCTGCGAGATTTCCTCGGCGGCTGCGTCGTTGCCCTCGTACTCCGCCGCCATCCACACCTCGGCCGCCTCTTCGACGACCTTCTTCCCGATGGCGTGTACGCCTTTGCCCACCAGCTCGGCGGTGCGGGAGGTGGCGGGGTCGGCGGTCGCGGCTTTGTGCTGGAGCTCGGTGAAGAGCTCCTCGAACGTCTTCTTCGGCATGGTGACGCTTACTTTACGCGGCTTCCGGCGGGGTCCTGGCGCCAGGTACCGGCGCCAGGAGTCAACGCCAGGGTTCGGCGACGGTACGCAGCGTGGCGGCGGTGGCGACGGCGGCGGTGACCGCCTCGTGGCCCTTGTCCTCGCGGGACCCCTCGATACCGGCGCGGTCCAGCGCCTGCTCCTCGGTGTCGCAGGTCAGGACGCCGAAGCCGATGGGGACGCCGGTGTCGACCGAGACCTGGGTGAGGCCCTGGGTGACGCCCTGGCACACGTACTCGAAGTGCGGGGTGCCGCCCCGGATGACGACGCCGAGGGCGACGACGGCGTCGTACCCGCGGCCGGCCAGCACCTTGGCCACGACGGGGAGTTCGAAACTGCCGGGGACGCGCAGCAGCGTCGGCTCGTCGATGCCCAGTTCGTGCAGGGCGCGCAGCGCGCCGTCCACGAGGCCGTCCATGACCTTCTCGTGCCACTGCGCAGCGATCACGGCGACTCGCAGATCGCCGCAGTTCTTCACACTCAGTTCGGGTGCGCCCTTGCCGCTCACGTCTCTCCTCGGTGCTCTTGTCTTCTGTGGTGGTTGCCGGCTTTTGATGCTGACTGGTTCCGGGATGCTTACTGGTTACGGGCTTACTGGTTGCCGCAGGCGGAGGCGCCCGCGGGGTCCAGCCACGGCAGGTCGTGGCCCATCCGGTCCCGCTTGGTGCGCAGATAGCGGAGGTTGTGCTCGCCTGCCTGTACGGGCATCGGCTCGCGCCCGGTGACCCGCAGGCCGTGGCTGACGAGCGCCGCTGTCTTCTCGGGGTTGTTGGTCATCAGCCGCAGGCTGTGCACACCGAGGTCGTCGAGGATCTGCGCGCCCGCCGCGTAGTCGCGCGCGTCGGCCGGCAGGCCCAGTTCCAGGTTGGCGTCGAGGGTGTCGCGGCCCTGCTCCTGGAGTTCGTAGGCGCGCAGCTTCGACAGCAGCCCGATGCCGCGCCCTTCGTGGCCGCGCAGATAGACGACGACGCCGCGGCCCTCCTCGGTGACGCGCTCCATGGAGGCGTGCAACTGCGGGCCGCAGTCGCAGCGCTGGGAGCTGAAGATGTCGCCGGTCAGGCACTCGGAGTGGACCCGTACGAGCAGGTCCTCGCCGTCGCCGATGTCGCCGTGCACGAGCGCGACATGCTCGACGCCGTCGACCGTGGAGCGGTAGCCGTACGCGGTGAACTCGCCGAAGGCGGTGGGCAGCCGGACCTGCGCCTCGCGGCGGACGGTCGGCTCGGCGGTGCGGCGGTAGGCGACCAGGTCCTCGATGGAGATGATCGTCAGCCCGTTCTTGCGGGCGAACGGGATCAGTTCGGGCAGCCGCAGCATCACGCCGTCCTCGCCCGCGATCTCCACGATCGCGCCGGCCGGGCGCAGTCCGGCGAGCCGGGCGAGGTCGACGGCCGCCTCGGTGTGTCCGTTGCGTACGAGCACACCGCCGGGCCTGGCGCGCAGCGGGAAGACATGGCCGGGCCTGACGAAGTCGCCGGCCTGGGCCGTACCGCCGGCCAGCAGCCGCAGGGTGGTGGCCCGGTCGGCCGCCGAGATGCCGGTGGTGACGCCGTGGTCGGGCCCGGCGTCCACGGAGACCGTGAAGGCGGTGCGCATCGATTCGGTGTTGTGGTCGACCATCTGCGGCAGTTCGAGCCGGTCGAGTTCGTCGCCCTCCATGGGGGCGCAGATCAGTCCGCGGCACTCGCTCATCATGAAGGCGACGATCTCGGGGGTGGCCTTCTCGGCCGCGATGACCAGGTCGCCCTCGTTCTCGCGGTCCTCGTCGTCCACGACCACCACGGGGCGGCCGGCTGCGATGTCCCTGATGGCCTGCTCGACCGGGTCGAGGGCGAGGTCCTCGACGTTGTCGGTGGAGTACCAGGTGGGCAGTGCGGTCATGCTGCTGCTCCTTCCAGAGCCACGGTGGCGCTACGCCGCGAGCGCAGCCACCAGTCGCGCATCCCCCACAGGACGAGGGCGAGATAGATCACGTACACAAGTCCGGAGAAGGCGAGTCCGCTGTTGAACGCGAGCGGTACGCCGACCACGTCGACCAGCAGCCAGGCGAACCAGAACTCCACAAGTCCGCGCGCCTGCGCGATCATCGCTGCGAGCGTGCCGACGAAGATGTAGGCGTCGGGCCAGGGGTTCCAGGACAGTTCGGGAACGGCGGCGAACAGCCCGCCGACGGCGAGCGTGCCGACGGCCGTGCCGCCGACGAGCAGCGCGCGTTCGCGCCCGCTCGCGAAGCGGATGGCGACGGCCCCGTCCTGGGCCTGCCTGCTGCCGCGCTGCCACAGCCGCCAGCCCCACAACGCGACGCCTATGACGAGGAGTTGCTTGCCGATGCCGCCGCTCAGGTTGGCCTGGGCGTACGCGGCGACGAGGACGACCCCGGAGACGAACTGCGCGGGCCAGGTCCAGATCGAGCGGCGCCAGCCGAGCGCGAGAGCGAGTAGGCCGATGGTGTTGCCGATCATGTCGGACCAGAGGATGTGCTGGTCGAAGGCGGTGAACGCCTCGCTGTTCAGCCAGGAAACGGTGCTCACGGTGCGGGCTCCTCGGCTCGGTCGCCGAGCAGCCGCTCGACGTACTTCGCGATGACGTCGACTTCGAGGTTGACCGGGTCGCCGGGTCCCTTGATGCCGAGGGTGGTCGCTGCGAGGGTGGTGGGGATGAGGCTGACGGTGAAGTAGTCGGGTCCCGCGTCGACCACCGTGAGGCTGACGCCGTCCACGGTGATGGAGCCCTTCTCCACGACGTAGCGGGTGAGTGCGGCGGGGAGCGAGACCTTGACGATCTCCCAGTTCTCGGAGGGCTCGCGCTCCACGACGGTGCCCCTGCCGTCGACATGGCCCTGCACGATGTGCCCGCCGAGCCGGCCGCCCATGGCCATGGGCCGCTCCAGGTTGACCCGGGAGCCGGTCGTCAGGGCGCCGAGGCTGGAGCGGTTCAGGGTCTCGGCCATCACGTCGGCGGTGAACTCGCCGTCGGCGAGGTCCACGACGGTGAGGCAGACGCCGTTGACGGCGATCGAGTCGCCGTGTTTCGCGCCGTCGGTCACCAACGGGCCACGCAGCCGGAACCGACAGGAGTCGCCGAGGTTGTCGACGGCGGTGACCTCACCCAGCTCTTCGACGATTCCGGTGAACACTCAGATCTCCTTGGTGGCGTGGTCGGTGGTGGCGTGCGCGGTGGTGGCGTGGGGTCCGGTGGCGCCGACGGGGGTCGCGGTGATCCGCAGATCGGCGCCGACGCGTACGGACTCCGTCATCCGCAGTCGCAACGCGTCGCCGATCGTGCTGATTCCGGCCTCGCCGAGCGCGTTGGGTCCGGCGCCGAGCAGGACGGGGGCGAGGTAGCCGACGACCTGGTCGACGGCGCCCGCCGCGACGAAGGATCCGGCCAATGTCGGGCCGCCTTCGAGGAGTACGGAGCGCACACCGCGCTCGTGCAGGACGGCCAGCAGCGCGGGCACGGACAGACCGCGGGCGGCGCGCGGCAGCCGGACGACGTCCTTGAGGTGCCCGGCCGCCGTGAGGTCGGTGTCCTCGGCGACGGCGATCAGGGTGGGCGCGGTGTCGTCCAGGATCCGGGCGCCGGGCCGTACGGCGGTGGCGTCGGTGTCCACGACGACGCGCAGCGGCTGGACCGCGCCCTCGATGTCGCGGGCGGCGAGGTGCGGGTCGTCGGTACGGGCGGTGCCCGAGCCGACGAGCACGGCGTCGGCCTCGGCGCGCAGCCGGTGCACGTCGGCGCGCGACTCGGGTCCGGTGATCCAGCGGCTGGTGGCGTCGGCCGCCGCGATCCGGCCGTCGAGCGTCGCCGCGTACTTCCAGCGGACGAAGGGCCTGCCGCGCCGTACGGACGTCAGCCAGGCGATGTTGCCCGCCTCGGCCTCCTCGGCGAGCAGCCCGCGCTCGACGCTGATCCCGGCGGCGCGCAGGGTGTCGGCGCCGCCGGTGGCCTGCGGGTTCGGGTCGGCGACCGCGTGGTGGACGCGGGCGACGCCGGCCTCGATGAGGGCCTGGGCGCACGGCCCGGTGCGGCCGGTGTGGTTGCAGGGTTCGAGCGTGACGTACGCGGTGCCGCCCCTGGCCCTGTCCCCCGCGGCGCGCAGCGCGTGGATCTCGGCATGCGGTCCGCCGGCCCGCTGGTGGTAGCCCTCGCCGACGAGGCGGCCCGAGGCGTCGAGGATCACGCATCCGACGACCGGATTGGGGCTGGTGGAGCCGAGGCCGCGGGCGGCGAGCGCGACGGCTCGGTGCATGGCGGCGATGTCGGCCTGGTCGGCCACCGGGTCCTCCTGCCTCTTCGGGCACGGACTCCGGGGCCTGTCGATGACGACAGAGAAAACGAGACAACCGCGGCAACGCCGGATCCGGTGGCGGGGATCGTCCGAGGACGGTCCGCCTGCGGCGGCGTACCGATGCCGACTCGCCGCGCACTGCCTCCCATCCGGACTTTCACCGTCGGTCCAGGAATCTCACCTGGTCAACCGGCCGCTGGCTGCGGACGGGTCGCGGACTGTAACCGCCGGTTCGGAATTGCACCGACCCCGGAGTGCGCTGCTTCTGGTACGCACCCAGTGTGCCACGTCTGATCGTCGGCCATACGGGTGGTGGTCTGTGCACTGGCTCACAGGCGGTCACGCAGTGGGCGCGAACAGTGCGTCCTGCGCCGCGTCGCGCGCCGTGAGCAGCGCCCCGCGCAGCACGGCCGTCCCGCCGAGCGACCCGGCTCTGACCTCGGTGCGCAGCGGCGACATGAGCGCGAGCCTCGCCTCGACGCGGGCGGCCAGGTCAGCGCCGCCCGCATGGCCGGTCTCGCCGGCGAGCACGACACGGCCGGGGTCCAGGACGGCGCTGACCGCGGCGGCGCCGATGACGAGCCGGTCGGCGAGCGCGTCGAGGAAGGCTTCGCCCGCCGCTCCCGCCGTGCGGGCGGCGCGTACGAAGGCAGCGGCCGGCGGCTCCTGCCGTACGCCCGGCAGCGCGGACAGCCCGTGTGCGACGGCGAGTTCGCAGACGGCTGCCGAGCCGCCCAGACTGTGGAAGCCGCCTTCGCAGGAGATCGCCGACGGCAGTTGGGAGGTGCCGGGCACCGGCAGGAAGGCGACCTCGCCCGCGCCGCCGGAGATGCCGCGCCGGAGTTTCCCGTCGAGCATGACGGCGGCGCCGACACCGTGGCCGAGCCACAGCAGGACGAAGGTGTCCAGGCCGCGCGCCGCGCCCAGCCGCTGTTCGGCGAGGGCGGCGAGATTGGTCTCGTTCTCGACGAGGACGGTGGCGGGCAGCCGCTTGTGCAGGGCGGCGACGAGGCTGCGGTGCCAGGCCGGCAGCCCTGTGGTGTCGCGCAGTTCGCCGGTCGCGGGGTCGACGAGGCCGGGCGCGCCGATGCCCACGCTGTGCAGCGGGGCAGCGCCCGCTTCGGCGGCCGTGCGTTCCAGGACGGCGACGGCCTGTTCGACGGCGCTCTCGACGTCCGTACCGCTGTCGACGGGCAGGACCGCCTCGGCGAGGGTGCTGCCGAGCAGGTCGGCGACGACGACGGAGACGCTGCCGGTGCGTACGTCGAGGGCCGCGAGATGGGCCCGGTCGGCGACGATCCCGTACACGCGCGCGTTCGGCCCGCGCCGCCGGTCGCCGGTCTCGCCGACGACCTGGATCAGCCCCGACTCGATGAGCCGTTCCACGAGATCGGCGACGCTGGGCCGGGAGAGCCCGGTCAGCTCCTTGAGCTGACCTGCCGTCAGCGGACCTTCCTGCTGGAACAGGCGCAGCGCCAGCCGGTCGTTGATGGCTCGGGCGGTACTCGGGGATGCGGCCATGGCGGCGATCCTTCCACGTCCCTGGCGCATTAACGCGCTATTTATCAGGCAGGCTTCCTGATAGTTTACGCATCGCAACGGGACCAGGCGTGCGCCACACGCTTCTCAGGGGGAGGACGGAACGAAATGACGAAGGAAGCGGTCGACAACCGGCGGCGGCTGCGGAGGGCGCGGTTCGCCGTGGCCGCGGTGTTCTGCGTCCATGGCGCGGTCACCGGCAGCTTCGCCACCCGTATCCCCTGGATCCAGGACCACACCGGGGTCAGCGCGGGCCAGCTCGGGCTGGCGCTCGCCTTCCCCGCCATCGGGTCCGTGACGGCGATGCCGCTGGTCGGCACGATCGGCCACCGGCTGGGCGCCCGCGCGGCGCTGCGCATCCTGCTCGCCCTGTGGACCCTGGCGCTGATCCTGCCCGCGCTCGCCCCGAACCTCGTCACGCTCTGCCTGGCGCTGTACGTGTACGGCGCGACGTCCGGTATGGCGGACGTGGTGATGAACGGCATCGGGGTGGAGACCGAGAACCAGCTCGGCAAGTCGATCATGTCCGGGCTGCACGGCATGTGGAGCGCGGGCGCGCTGATCGGCTCGGCCTCGGGCGCGCTCGCCGCGCATCTCGGCAGCGACGCGCGGCTGCACCATCTGCTGGCCGCGCTCGTGCTCACCGCGCTCGGCCTGCTCTTCTGCCAGGGCGTGCTCGACGTGCGCAGCGCGCCGGAGGCCGACGCGCCGCCCAGCTTCGCGCTGCCGCCGAAGAGTGCGCTGATCATCGGCACGATCGGGTTCTGCGCGGTGTTCGCGGAGGGCGCGAGCCTGGACTGGTCGGCGGTCTATCTCCGCGACGTGCTGCACACATCCCCGGGCCTCGCGGCGGCCTCGACCACCGCCTTCACGCTCACCATGGCCATCACCCGGATCGCCGGGGACCGGGTGGTCGACCGGTTCGGCGCGGTGAGGACCGTGCGCGCGGGCGGGGTGTTCGCAGCGGGCGGCGGTCTGCTGGTGGTGACGGCGCCCAATCCGGCGCTCGCCATGACCGGCTTCGCCTTCATCGGGCTCGGCGTAGCCGTGGTCGTACCGCTGGCCTTCGCCGCCGCCGGGCGTAGCGGGCCGAACGCGAACCAGGCCATCGCCGGGGTCGCCACCATCACGTACACCTCAGGGCTCGTGGCCCCTTCCGCGATCGGCGGTATCGCCAACGCGACGTCCCTGACGACCTCGTTCGGCCTGGTGACGCTGCTGACCTTCGGTCTGGTCGCCGGCGCCGGGGTGTTGCGGACGGGACGCGCGGCGAAGGTCGCGGACGCCGCAGTACCCGGCGCGCTGGAGAGCCCGCAGAAGTAATCGGCGGGTGTCCTGATACAGCCGGTCGGTTGAGCGCTCAACAACCTTTGAGCCTACGGTGGTTCTCCTCGTCACCCGCACGAAGGAGTGCCCGTATGCCGCTCACACTCGGTCTCGGACTGCCGCAGATGCATCAGTACGACCTGGCCCATGATGTGACCACCGTCGCGCGAGCCGCCGAGGAGACCGGCTACGAAAGCCTGTGGGTCTTCGAGCGCATCCTCTTCCCGACGCCCGCGACCCAAGGCCTGTACGGCGTACCCGGCTTGGCCTGGCCCGACCAGTACCGGAGCGTCGCCGACCCGATGGTGACGCTCGCGCTGGCCGCCGCCGTCACCGAGCGGGTCCGGCTGGGCACCAGCGTGCTGGTGGCGCCGCTGCATGTGCCGTTCCAACTCGCCCGTACGTTCGCCACGCTGGACGCGGCGAGCGGTGGCCGCGCCGTCGCCGGTATCGGCACCGGCTGGTCGCTGGACGAGTACGCGGCGGCCTCCGTGGCGCCGTTCGAGAAGCGCGGTGCGGCCCTGGACGAGCTGCTCGACGTGTTCGCCGCCGTCTGGGGGCCCGACCCGGTCGCGTACCAGGGCGAGTTCACCACCATCGCGCCCGCCGAGGTGGGCCCGAAGCCGGCCCGGCCGATTCCGGTCTTCCTGGCGGCGGGCGCCGGCCCCGCAGTCCGGCGGCTCGTGGACCGCGCCGACGGCTGGATGCCGGTGGGTCTGGGCGCCGACAAGCTGGCGGCGGAACTGCGCACGGTGCGGGACGTCGCGGCCGAACGCGGGCGCGACCGGCCGCTGGAGGTCTGCGTCCGGGCCAACTCCGTATACAGCGCCAAGCCGTTCGAGGGCGCGGGGCGCCAGCCGTTCCAGGGGAGCGCGGCCCAGATCGTCGAGGACGTCGTGGCACACGCCCAGGTCGACGGGGTCACGGAGCTGCTGCTCGACCTCTCGACCACGATGCGCGACGCGCAGGAGCTGATGGAGGTGGCCGCCAAGGTCTACGCGGGCGTCCGCGCGGCCGGGGTCTGAGCAACCGGAACAGGCGGCCGGTCGGGGGGGGGGGGGGGGGGCGGGCCCGCGCCGGCCGGGGGCCGCGGCGCCGCCGGGGGTGGGGGGTGGCCCCAACGGACCCCGGGGGCGGGCGGGGGGCGGGGGGCGGACCCCCCGCACCCGGCCGCCGGTCCCCGGCAGCCCTCAGTCCTCGGGGAGTTCGACGGGCGCGAGGTCGTCGTACAGATCGCCGGGCCCCGGGTTCGTCGGGTCCGTGGCGCCGCCGAAGTGGTGCATCACGCCCCACACCGCGTTGAGCGCGGTCTGCACGGCGCCCTCCGCCCAGCCCGCCGTCCACGAGATGTCGTCGCCCGCGAGGAAGATCCCCCGCTTGTCCGCGGGCAGCCGGTCCTGCATGAAGTGGGTGAACAGCCGCCGCTGGTAGCGGTAGTGGCCCGGCAGGTTGGCCTTGAACGCACCCATGAAGTACGGCTCGTTCTCCCACGACACCGTCACGGGGCTGCCGATGATGTGCCGCCGGATGTCCACGCCCGGGTAGATCTCCCGCAGCGAGCTGAGCATGACCTCCATCCGCTCCTGCGCCGACAGGGGCAGCCACTTGAGGCTGTCGTCGCACCAGGTGTACGACAGGCAGATCACCGCCGGCTTGTCGGGCCCGTCGTCCAGCAGATACGTACCCCTGGTCATCCGGTCGGTGAGCGTCATCGACATCACGTCGCGCCCGGTGGGCCGCCCGGCGCCGTCGACGGCGGGGTCGAGCCAGAACGGCCGGTCGACCGGCACGAACAGCTTGGACGACTCCATGTAGTGGGTGCGCTCCATCGCCGTCCAGTGGTCGATCGGGAACAGCGCGTCGTCGCAGGCGATCTTCGACAGCAGCAGCCAGGACTGCGCGGTGAAGACGGCGGCGCGGAAGGTGCGGATCCGGCCCGAGGCGTCGGTGACCGTGACGCGGCCCCCCGCCGTACGGTGCAGCCGGGTCACGGCGGGCAGCGGTGCGCCGCCGTGCAGCGAGGCCAGCGAGGTGCCCGCGGGCCAGTGGGTGATCTTGCCGGGTGCGCGTTCCCACAGCCGGACCGGGAGTTGCTGGCTGCCGCCGACGATGGAGCGGTGGTGGTCGTCGGCCTCGGTGTAGACGACCCGCAGGATCTCCAGGATGGAGTTGGGGAAGTCGGTGTCCCAGCCGCCGGTGCCGAAGCCGACCTGGCCGAAGATCTCGCGCTTGCGGAACGAGGCGAACGCCGGTGACGCGCAGAGGAATCCGTAGAAGGTCTGGTTGTCGAGCTTCTCGACCAGCCGCGCCCAGATCTCCCTGATCCGCGGGATGTCCCGCTCGCGCAGCGCGCTGTTCATGTCGGAGAAGTCGGCGCCCTCCTCCAGGCAGGTGTTCCAGGCGGTCATCACCTCCCGGTAGACCTCGGGCAGTTCGTCGATGGTCCGGGCGTAGTGCGACTCGCCCTTGAGGTCCACGACGGTCGAAGGGGTGCCGGGGGCCAGCGGGTTGGGGAACGGTCTGGTCTCAAGTCCCACCAGGTCGATGTAGTGCTGGAGCGCCGTGGACGAGGGCGGGAAGCGCATCGCGCCCAGTTCGGCGGTCAGTTCGGGGGCGCAGCCGTCGAAGCCGACGGTACGCAGCCGCCCGCCGATCCGGTCGGCCTCGTACACGACCGGCTTGAGCCCCATCTTCATCAGCTCGTACGCGGTGACGATCCCGGAGAGACCGCCGCCGATGACGGCGACCTCGGCGCCGTGCTCGGCCGCCGGTATCTGGCCGAGCCCGGCCGGATGCGCCAGGAAGTCGTCGTACGCGTAAGGGAAGTCGGGGCCCGACATGGTGACCGGCGGCAGGGCGCCGGACTCCGGTTCTGGGGTGTGCGGGACGGCAGGGGGCGGCACCGTGGTCATGGCGGCGGGGACTCCTTGCGAACGAGCGGGATTGCGGTGCGGTACGCCGGGCCGGGGCCGTAGCCGGCAGCGGGGTTCAGACGAGTGAGCCGTAGAGCCCGGGACGGCGGTCCCGCAGATAGGGGTTGGCCGCGCGCGAGGCGGCGAGCGGTACGGGGTCGACATCGCCGACGACCAGTTCCGTGTCGCGCCCGGCGCGTACGACAGCGGCGCCGTCGGGTCCTGCGAGGCAGCTCAGCCCGACGAAGTCGAACTCGCCCTCCCAGCCGGTCCTGTTCACATAGGCGATGTAGAGCTGGTTCTCGAACGCCCTGACCGGTACGAGGGATTCGGCGACGAACTCGAAGGGCCGCATCTGCGCGGTGGGGACCAGCAGCAGATCGGTGCCGGCCAGGGCGTGCGCCCGGACGTTCTCAGGGAACTCGACGTCGTAGCAGATCATGACGCCGAGCCGGATGCCGTCCAGCTCGGCCAGGACGACCGGCTGCTCCCCCGGGGTGAACCAGGCGCGCTCGAAGTCGCCGAAGAGATGCGTCTTGCGGTACCGCGCGCCGCGCGCGCCGTCGGGGCCGACGAGCTGGGCGGCGTTGTAGATCCGCTCACCGTCGCGCTCCGGATAGCCGTACAGGACGGCGAGTCCGTGCCGGGCGGCGATCCGGGCCACGGCCTGCGCCCCGGGTCCTTCGGCGGGCTCGGCGAGCCTGGCCACGTCGGCGCCGATCGCGTACCCGGTCAGGAACATCTCCGGGCAGACCAGCAGCCGCGCACCGGCGTCCGCCGCGCGCCCGGCCGCCTCGTCCAGCACCATCAGATTGCCCTCGACGGAACCGGGGTGGCCGGAGCTCTGGAGCAGGGCGGTGCGCAGCGACGGCATGACGGACCTCGGAAGGTGGTGCGTAAGGGGTGGGGGTGACGGTTAGACGCTACGGTCCGGGCGACGGGCGCGGCAAGACGCGTCCGTTGCGTCCTGGTGTGCGTTTTGTTGCGCCTGCGGGCCGCTGGACGGCGATTCGTTGCGCGCCCGGTGAACCGGCCCCGTCAGGACGGCACCACAGCCCGTCTGAGCAGGGGCGACAGCACCAGCACCGACTTCGTGCGCTCCACGAACGGCTCGCCGGCGATACGTTCCAGCACCTGCTCGAAATGGCGCATGTCGGCGGCGAGCACCTGGACGAGGGCGTCCGCGTCACCGGTGACGGTGGAGGCCGCCACGATCTCCGGGTAGCGCTCCAGGCCCCGCTGGATCGCTTCGGGCGAGGTGTTGCGACCGCAGTAGATCTCGATGAATCCCTCGGTCTGCCAGCCCATGGCCGCCGGGTCGACCCGGACGGTGAAGCCGGTGATCGCCCCTTCGGCGCGCAGCCGGTCGACGCGGCGCTTCACGGCGGGCGCCGAGAGGCCGACGAGGGAGCCGATGTCGCTGAAGGAGCGGCGGGCGTCCTCGGCAAGGGCGTGGACGATGCGTTCGTCGAGATCGTTGAGGCGCACGGCTGAAGTAGAACACGGCCCGACGGCACGGGCCGCCCGGCCGGTCAGCGCGAAAAATCTGCTGTACGGCGAGGTCTACTCGACGGCGAGCAGTCCGGCCCTGAGCTGCCGGGTGATCCGGGTCAGCAGCCGGGACACATGCATCTGCGAGACGCCGAGTTCGGCGCCGATCTCCGCCTGCGTCATCTCGTCGCCGAAGCGCATCCGCAGGATCTGCCGCTCCCGGGGGTCCAGGCACTCGATGAGGGGCTTGAGCGCCTGCACGTTCTCCGCGGTCTCCAGGTCGGCGTCGAGCGCGCCCAGCCGGTCGGAGAGCGGGGCCGCGGACTCGGAGCTGTCGTCGGAGGGCATGTCGATCGAGCCGGCCGTGTAGCCGTTGCTGGCGACGACGCCCTCTATGACCTCGTCCACCTCGATGCCGAGATGCTCGGCCAGCTCGGCGGTGGTCGGCGTGCGGTCAAGACGCTGGGACAGCTCGTCACTGGCCTTGGCCAGATCGATCCGCAGCTCCTGGAGCCGGCGCGGCACATGCACCGCCCAGCTCGTGTCGCGGAAGAACCGCTTGATCTCGCCGATGATGTACGGCACGGCGAAGGTCGCGAACTCCACCTCGCGGGTGAGTTCGAACCGGTCGATCGCCTTGATCAGGCCGATCGTGCCGACCTGGACGATGTCCTCCATCTGGTCCGACCGGTTGCGGAACCGCGTCGCCGCGTACCGGACGAGCGCCAGATTCAGCTCGATCAGGGTGTTGCGGACGTACTGGTGGTCCGCCGTGCCCTCTTCCAGCTCGGCGAGCCGGGAGAAGAAGAGCCGGGAGATCTCCCGGGCGTCCTTGGGTGCCACTTCGCTCGGGCACGGAACATGAGGAAGCTCCAACTGGGCCGCGCTCGCCGTGGACACTGCCGTGGACACTGTGGTCCTCCCCTGATCGTGGACTGTGCAGAGCCCGTTTACCCCGGTCTCTCGCACTCATGCCTGCCAATTCGAAATTGTTCGGCACCACTGCCGAGACTACGCCCAACTGTCGTGCAAAGGCTTTCCCTCCGCGTAGCCGGCAGCGCTCTGCACGCCCACGACGGCCTTCTCGGCGAACTCCGCCAGGGAGTTCGCACCGGCGTACGTGCAGGACGAGCGCACCCCGGCGATGATCGAGTCGATCAGGTCCTCGACGCCGGGCCGCGCGGGGTCGAGGAACATCCGGGACGTCGAGATGCCCTCCTCGAACAGCGCCTTGCGCGCACGGTCGTAGGCCGACTCCTCGCTGGTGCGGTTGCGCACGGCGCGGGCGGAGGCCATACCGAACGACTCCTTGTAGTACCGCCCGTCGGCGGACTGCTGGAGGTCGCCGGGCGACTCGTACGTCCCGGCGAACCAGGAGCCGATCATCACGTTCGACGCGCCGGCCGCCAGCGCCATGGCGACATCGCGCGGGTGGCGCACCCCGCCGTCGGCCCAGACGTGCTTGCCGTACTTCTTCGCCTCGGCCGCGCACTCCCTGACGGCGGAGAACTGCGGCCGGCCGACGCCGGTCATCATGCGGGTGGTACACATCGCGCCGGGTCCCACCCCGACCTTGACGATGTCGGCACCGGCCTCGATCAGGTCCCGTACGCCGTCGGCGGCGACGACGTTGCCCGCCACGAGGGGCACCTTCGGGTCGAGCGCGCGGACCGACTTGATCGCGGAGAGCATCGACTCCTGGTGGCCGTGGGCCGTGTCGACCACGAGCGTGTCGACCCCGGCGTCCAGGAGCTGGGCCGCCTTGCCCGCCACATCGCCGTTGATGCCGACGGCCGCCGCGATCCGCAGCGTGCCTTCCGCGTCCGTCGCGGGGGTGTAGAGCGTCGCCCGCAGGGCGCCCTTGCGGGTGAGGATGCCGACCAGCCGCCCGTCGGCGTCCACGGCGGGCGCGAGCTTGCGGTTGGCGGAGTCGAGCGTGTTGAACGCCTCGCGCGGATCCATGTCGGCGGCGATCAGGACCAGGTCCTTCGACATGACCTCGGAGAGCTGGGTGAAGCGGTCGACGCCGGTCAGGTCGTGGTCGGTGACGATACCGACGGGCCGGCCCACGCCGTCCACCACGACGCCCGCGCCGTGCGCCCGCTTCGGCAGCAGGGACAGCGCGTCGCCGACGGTCTGCGCGGGGGCGAGGGTGATCGCCGTGTCCAGCACGAGATGGCGCTTCTTCACCCAGGAGATGACGTCGGTGACGACCTCGATCGGGATGTCCTGGGGGATGACGACGAGCCCGCCCCGCCGGGCGACGGTCTCCGCCATCCGGCGGCCCGCGATGGCGGTCATGTTGGCCACGACCAGCGGAATGGTCGTACCGGTGCCGTCGGGGGACGAGAGGTCCACCCCCTGCCGGGAGCCGACGGCCGAGCGGCTCGGCACCATGAAGACATCGTCGTAGGTCAGGTCGTAGGGAACCGGTGACGACTCGACGGACCGTCCGGTGCCGGGCTCAAGGAAGCGCATAAGTCTCACATTTTCACGCGAAACGGAGCAGGTCACTTCCGCGAGGACACAACAAAACGGCCCCACATTCGTGTGTTCCTCCAACGAGGTGGGGCCTTGCTGTGTCAGGCGGTGGAACCTGCCTTACTCAGGGAGTCTACGGCACGGCATCCCCGCAGGCCCTGGCCTCGTCAGTCGCCGTCCGGGTCCGAGCGCTCCAGGGCGGGGCGCGGGGCCGGGGTGAACTCCGTCAGCAGGAAGTCCGCCGCCGCCGTGTCCGTGACGAGGCTGGTGACCAGTCCTGAGCGCAGTACGGCGCCGATCGCCTCGGCCTTGCGCAGCCCGCCTGCGATGGCCACGACCTCCGGGATCCGGCGCAGCCGGTCGGCCTCGACCGTGATGCACCGCTCGCCGAGGTCCCGGCCGACCCGGCGGCCCTCGGCGTCGAAGAGGTGCGCCGACATCTCGGCCGCGACACCGAGCGACGCGTAGTGGGTGCGGTCCTCGTCGGTGAGCATGTCGTGGACGGTGGAGATGCCCGCCTCCCAGGACCCGATGGAGACGGCGGCCACCGTCACCTTGTCGAAGTACTCGAAGGCGCGCGCGATACCGGGCTGGCTGCGCAGCGCGGCCGCGGTCGCCGGGTCGGGCAGCAGCATCGGGGCGTAGATGGGGTGGGCCTCGCCGCCGGACACCTGCGCGGCGCGCCGTACGGCCTCGACCGAGCCGCGCTCGGCCGTGCCGGCGTCGTACACGCCGGTGAGCTGGACGACGGTGCAGGGCGGCAGCCGGTCGAGCGCGGCGGCCATATGGATGGTGGAGCGGCCCCAGGCGAGCCCGAGCACATCGCCCTCGGTGACCAGCTCACCGAGCAGATCGGCGGCGACCTCGCCCAGGTTCTCCGGGTCGGGCGACTCGTCGGCGCCCTCGGCGGGCGACTCGACGACGACGGCGTGCCGCAGTCCGTAGCGGGCGCGCAGGGCGTCGGAGCGCTCGGCGTCCAGCTCGGAGGGGACGCGGATCTCGATCCGTACGAGATCGCGCTCCAGCGCCGTCTCCAGCACCCGGGCCACCTTGAAGCGGCTGACGCCGAACTCCTCGGCGATCTGGATCTTGGACTTGCCCTCCAGATAGAACCGGCGGGCCATGGCCGCAGCCTGTACCAACTCCGCGGGTCCCATCCGCAGGGCTGGCCGTCCTGCCGACATACCAGACACCGCGATCTCCTCACTTCTGCGCACTCCGGACTCCCTGTTCATCCTGTCAGATGCAGCGGTCCTTGATCAGCCCTGATGGGCTCCGTTCATGTCCCCGTGGCCCGCCGGCCGACTCAGTGACGGCAGGCCCACGGCGCGCTCGCCGTGGTCTCGTCCGCCTGGTGCCGCAGCATCCGCACGGCGGCCGCCGGATCGTCGGTCCCGTACACGGCGGACCCGGCGACGAACACGTCCGCGCCGGCCTCGGCGCACTGCTCGATGGTGTCGGCCGAGACCCCGCCGTCGACCTGGAGCCACAGCTCAAGACCGTGCTTGGCGATGAGCTGCCGGGTACGCCGGATCTTGGGCAGCATGATGTCGAGGAACGCCTGGCCGCCGAAGCCCGGCTCCACGGTCATGATCAGCAGCATGTCCAGCTCGGGCAGCAGGTCCTCGTACGGCTCGATCGGCGTCGCGGGCTTCAGCCCCATCGACGCCTTCGCCCCCTTGGCCCGGATCTCCCTGGCCAGCCGCACGGGCGCGGCGGCGGCCTCCACATGGAACGTCACGGACCCGGCCCCCGCCTCCACGTACTGGGGGGCCCACCGGTCCGGGTCCTCGATCATCAGATGGCAGTCCAGCGGCGTGTCCGTGGCCCGCCCGAGCGCCTCGACCACCGGCACCCCCAGCGTCAGATTGGGCACGAAGTGGTTGTCCATGACATCGACATGGAGCCAGTCGGCACCCTCGACGGCCTTCGCCTCGTCGGCGAGCCGGGAGAAGTCGGCGGACAGGATGCTGGGGTTGATCTGAGCCATGGCCCAAGCCTGCCATGCTCCAGGGGGGTCACAGGACACGGTCCGCCCATCGATACGGACCAATCGCCCGGCAGCACCCGTGTCAGGCGGTGCGGCGCAGCAGGGCCAGGTACATCGCGTCCGTGCCGTGCAGGTGCGGCCAGAGCTGGACGTCGGGTCCGTTGCCCAGGGCCGGGACGCCGGGGAGCAGGTCGCGGGCGTCGATCAGTTCCGCTTCGAGCGACGAGCCGCCGAGCGCCTTCAGTACGTCGTCCACGACGACACGGGTCTCGGCGAGGTGCGGGGAGCAGGTCGCGTAGCCGACGACGCCGCCGACGCGTACCGCGTTCAGCGCCTCGCGGAGCAGGCCGCGCTGGAGCGGGGCGAAGCCCTCCAGGTCCGAGGCGCGGCGCCGCCAGCGCGCCTCCGGCCTGCGGCGCAGCGCGCCGAGACCGGAGCACGGCACATCGACCAGCACCCGGTCGAAGGAGCCCGCCACCCACGGCGGGCGGGTGCCGTCCGCCGTGATCACCTGGTACGGGCCGGGGTTGCCGGCCAGCGCGCGCTCGACGAGCCTCGCCCGGTGCGGCTGCTTCTCGGCCGCCAGCAGGGTGGCGCCGCGCTGCGCCGCCAGCGCCGCCATCAGCGCCGCCTTGCCGCCCGGCCCGGCGCAGCCGTCCAGCCAGCGGGCGTCGGAGCCCTCGATCGGCGCGTTGGCGACAGCCGTCGCCACGAGCTGGCTGCCCTCGTCCTGGACGCCCGCCCGGCCGTCCCGTACGACGTCCAGGGCTCCCGGTTCGCCGCCCTCCGCCATCCGTACCGCATACGGCGACCAGCGCCCCGGCAGCCCGGAGTCCTCGCCCAGGACCTCCATCAGCTCGTCCGTGGTGGACCGGCCCGGCCGGGCGACCAGCGTCACCTCGGGGCGTTCGTTGTCGGCTTCGAGCAGATCCTCGATACCGGCGCGGCCACCGCCCAGCGCGTCCCACAGCGCGGAGACCACCCAGCGCGGGTGCGAGTGGACGACGGCCAGATGCTGCTCGGCGTCCTCGTCGTACGGCGGGGCGACCTGGTCGAGCCAGGCGTCCAGATCGTGCTGCGAGATCTTCCGCAGCACGGCGTTGACGAACTTGGCCCGCCCGTCCCCGAGCACCACCCTCGCCAGCTCCACGGTCGCCGAGACCGCCGCGTGCGTCGGGATCCGGGTCCCCAGCAGTTGGTGCGCGCCCAGCGCGAGCACGTCCAGCACCGGCGGGTCCACCCGGTGCAGCGGCCGGTCGACACAGGCCGCGATGATCGCGTCGTACGTCCCCTGCCTGCGCAGCGTCCCGTACACCAGCTCCGTGGCCAGCGCCGCGTCACGCGCCTCGAACGCGGGATTCTCCCGCGCCTTCTTGAGCAGCGGCGGCAGTACGAGATTGGCGTACGCGTCGCGCTCGTCCACCGCCCGCAACGCCTCGAAGGCGAGGATCCGGACCGGATCCTTCTTGGGACGGCGGTGCGGCTTGGGGGGACGGCGACCTGCCTGCTCGTTCAAAGGTGCTCCGCGTGTGATGAAGAGAAGAGCCCTAGCCTACGTCGCTCCCGCCGAGCCGTTCCCCGGGCGTGATCCGCACCCCGCGCGCCCAGTCCGCCGCCCGCATCGGCTTCTTGCCCTGCGGCTGCACCCACAGCAGCTCCACCGCGTGCGACCCCGTCCCCACGTACACGTTGTTCTTGCCGACGGCGAGCGCCCCCGGCGCCACCTCCGTGTGCTCGGGCCGCGGCGCCACCTGGATCAGCTTGAGCCGCTCCCCCCGGAACACGGTCCAGGCCCCCGGCGCCGGGGTACAGCCCCTGACCACCCGGTCGACCCGCAGGGCCGGCTGCGCCCAGTTCACCTGCGCGTCCTCGACCGTGATCTTCGGCGCCAGCGAGACACCCTCGGCCGGCTGCGGTACGGGCACCAGGCTGCCGTCCTCGATCCCGTCCATCGTCGCTGCGAGCAGCCCGGCCCCGGCGAACGCGAGCCGCGTCAACAGGTCGCCACTCGTGTCGGTCGGCCGCACATGCTCGGTGAGCACGCCGAACACCGGCCCCGAGTCCATCCCCTCCTCGATCAGGAACGTCGAAGCACCCGTGATCTCGTCCCCCGCCATCAGCGAGTGCTGCACGGGCGCTGCGCCCCGCCAGGCCGGCAGCAGCGAGAAGTGCAGATTCACCCAGCCGCGCGCGGGCACGTCGAGGGCGACCCGGGGCAGCAGCGCGCCGTACGCGACGACCGGGCAGCAGTCGGGCCCGATCTCCCGCAGCCGCGCCAGGAAGTCCTCGTCCCGGGGCTTCGCCGGCCGCAGGATCTCGATCCCCGCCTCCTCCGCCCGCTGGGCGACCGGGCTGGCCACCAGCCTGCGCCCGCGCCCCGACGGCGCGTCGGGTCGCGTCACGACGGCGGCGACCTCATGCCGGTCGGAGGCGATGAGTGCGTCCAGGGCGGGTACGGCGACCTCGGGGGTGCCGGCGAAGACGAGCTTCATCGGTGGCTGACTGCCTCTCGGGCGGGGCGGATCGGATCATGCGGCGCACCAGTCTATGGGCGCGCACCACAGGGGGCGTACGTCACTCTGCGCGCCCCGCGCACCCATGGATACGCCCCCGTAGCGTGACCCCAGGGCCAGGTAAAGCGTTGTCAAGGGAGATTGACCCCCACACGGGCCGCACCGGTGCGGCCCGGATCCTTTTCAACGCCGGTTCGAGAGGCTTGTTCATGGCCGACCACGCAACCCACGACGCACAAGCCCGTGCGAGTCTGCACCTGCTGGTGCGGGACATCGAGCGGGTCCGCCGTCAGGTGGACGCGCTGCGTACCCTCACCGCCCAACTGGGCAACGTCTACCGCCCGCGGCGCTCGGGCCCGTCCGCCGGTTTCGTCGTCTACGGCAGAGCCCCGGCGCCGACGGTACGTCTGGCGCAGGAGCTGCGGGACAGCGTCGAGACGCTGGTGACGGCCGCGGTGGACTTCGACCGCTCGCTGGGCTTCTCGTGGGACGCGGTGGGCTCGGCGCTCGGCGTCACGAAGCAGGCGGTGCACCGCCGCTACGGCGCCCGCCGCGCACCGGTCCCCCCGCCCCAGCCGGGCGCGGACGCGGCGCCCGACGCCGCGCCGACACCCTCGGTACCGGCGGCCCGCCAACCGACGCCCCCGTCGGTACGCGAGGACCCCCGCCCGAACGCGTTCCCGGGCCCCCGGGGAGGTTAGCCACCGTCCTTCAGTGTCCGACCGGTGGTCGGTACGGGTCTTGGTTGCGGTTGTCGCCGGGGGTCGTTCCGGGATGGTGTCCTGCGCTGCACGATTTACGGCGCGTGCGCCTCTGACGTGCAGTGAGCGCCGAGATGCGCCGCAAATCACGCTTTACGCTCCGGACACCACC
>NZ_JBVJLC010000019.1:0-91525 GCF_055584925.1 Streptomyces sp. NPDC087906 | reverse complement strand
CCGGGGCCGCAGGAGGGGGGTGTCCGGACGTAAAGCGTAGGAGTTCTAGCGATCGAGCAGTCCGGACACCCCCCTCCGGAGGCCCCGGACCCCGGAACCAGACCGGCGCCACCGCAACCAAGACACGCCAACCACAAACCGCGCCGGACGGCGACACCGCACCCCGGCCGCCCCCGCCGGACGGCGACACCGCAACCAAGACCCGGTCACGCAAGCCCCGCCGGACGGCGACTCAGCGGACCGGGTGCCCCGCCATCCGTAGCGTTGACTTGACCTCCGCGATCCGCAAATCCCCGAAGTGGAACACCGACGCCGCCAGCACCGCGTCCGCTCCCGCCTCGATCGCCGGCGGGAAGTCCGCCAGGCGGCCCGCGCCGCCCGATGCCACGACCGGGATCGTGACGTGCTTGCGTACGGCCGCGATCATCTCGACGTCGTAGCCGTCCTTCGTACCGTCCGCGTCCATCGAGTTGAGCAGGATCTCCCCCGCCCCCAACTCCGCCGCGCGCCGCGCCCATTCGACCGCGTCGATGCCCGTGCCCGTACGGCCGCCGTGCGTGGTGACCTCGAAGGTCCCGGCCGGGGTGCGGCGCGCGTCGACCGACAGGACCAGCACCTGGCGGCCGAAGCGCTGCGCGATCTCGCGGATCAGTTCGGGGCGCGCGATGGCGGCGGTGTTCACGCCGACCTTGTCGGCGCCCGCGCGCAGCAGTTTGTCGACGTCCTCCGTCGTACGGACGCCGCCGCCGACCGTGAGCGGGATGAAGACCTGCTCGGCGGTCCTGCGCACCACGTCGTACGTCGTCTCGCGGTCGCCGGACGACGCGGTGATGTCGAGGAAGGTCAACTCGTCCGCGCCCTCGGCGTCGTAGAGCTTGGCCATCTCGACCGGGTCGCCCGCGTCGCGCAGGTTCTGGAAGTTGACGCCCTTGACCACGCGGCCGTTGTCCACGTCGAGGCAGGGGATGACCCGTACGGCGAGGCTCATGCGTCCGCTCCCGAGCGGTACGCCTCCACCTCGACCTCGACGACCAGGCTCGGGTCGATGAAGCCGGCCACGACGATCATCGAGGCCGCGGGCCGTACGTCGTGGAACAGTTCGTGGTGGGCGCGGCCCACGTCGTCAGCGTCCCTGGCGTGGGTGATGTACATGCGGGTGCGCACCACGTCGGAGACTTCGAGGTCCAGTTCGCGCAGGGCCGTCACCGCGACGCCGAACGCCGTCTTGGCCTGCTCGTACGGGCTGCCTTCGGCGATGCGGCCGTCGATGACCGAGGTGCAGCCCGAGACGAGCACCAGGCCGTTGGGGAGTTCCACCGCGCGGGAGTAACCGATCGAGTCCTCCCACGGGTTGGTGGACGAGATCCTGCGTACGCCGCTCATCGGGATACCTCCGCAAGTGCTTCTTCGAGGGTGAACGCGTTGGCGTACAGCGCCTTCCCGACGATCGCGCCTTCGACTCCCGCGGGGACGAGCGCGGCGATGGCGCGCAGGTCCTGGAGGGAGGAGACGCCGCCGGACGCGACGACGGGCTTGTCGGTGGCCGCGCAGACGTTCTTCAGCAGGTCCAGGTTGGGGCCCTGGAGCGTGCCGTCCTTGGCGATGTCGGTGACGACGTAGCGCGCGCAGCCCTCCGAGTCGAGGCGGGCCAGCGTCTCGTACAGGTCGCCGCCGTCGCGGGTCCAGCCCCGGCCGCGCAGTGTCGTGCCGCGTACGTCGAGCCCGACGGCGATCTTGTCGCCGTGCTCGGCGATGATCTTCGCGACCCACTCGGGGGTCTCCAGCGCGGCCGTGCCGAGGTTGACCCGGGTGCAGCCGGTGGCGAGGGCGGCGGCGAGCGAGGCGTCGTCGCGGATGCCGCCGGACAGTTCCACCTTGATGTCCATCGCCTCGGCGACCTCGGCGATCAGCGTGCGGTTGTCACCGGTGCCGAAGGCCGCGTCCAGGTCGACCAGATGCAGCCATTCGGCGCCCGACCGCTGCCAGGAGAGGGCCGCTTCGAGGGGCGAGCCGTACGACGTCTCGGAGCCCGATTCGCCGTGGACGAGCCGGACGGCCTGGCCGTCGCGTACGTCCACCGCGGGGAGGAGTTCGAGCTTCGGCGCGGAAGGCACAGGCGGCACGGAAGGCACAGGAGGCATTCAGAGGGTTCCGATCCAGTTGGTGAGGAGCTGGGCGCCGGCGTCGCCGGACTTCTCCGGGTGGAACTGGGTCGCCCACAGGCTGCCGTTCTCCACGGCGGCCACGAACGGCTCGCCGTGGGTGGTCCAGCTCACCTTGGGGACACGGATCTTGGGGTTGGTGACCTCAAGGTCCCACCGGTGCACCGCGTAGGAGTGCACGAAGTAGAAGCGGGCCTCGGCGTCGAGTCCGGCGAACAGTTCGCTGTCGCCGGGCGCCGTGACGGTGTTCCACCCCATGTGCGGCACGATCGGCGCCTTCAGCGGCTCGACGCTGCCGGGCCACTCGTCCAGGCCCTCGGTCTCCACGCCGTGCTCGATGCCGCGGGCGAAGAGGATCTGCATGCCGACGCAGACGCCGAGCACGGGCCGGCCGCCGGCGAGCCTGCGGCCGATGATCCACTCGCCGCGTGCGGCGGTGAGCCCCTCCATGCAGGCGGCGAAGGCGCCGACGCCGGGGACGAGCAGCCCGTCGGCGTTCATCGCCCGGTCGAAGTCGCGGGTGATCTCGACCTCGGCCCCGGTACGCGCGACAGCGCGCTCGGCGGAGCGCACATTGCCGAATCCGTAGTCGAAGACGACGACTCGCTTGGTCATCCGCCCCACAGCCCCTTGATGCGCAGGATGCCGGCCACCAGGCAGAACACCGAGCAGAGTGCCACCAGGACGATCACGCCCACGGGCAGCTTCTGCTTGATGAACGAGTAGACGCCGCCGGCGAGGAAGAGCCCCGCCAGGATGAGCAGGGTGTTGAGGCCGGTCACAGCGCGCCCTTGGTCGAGGGGAGGATTCCCACCGCGCGCGGGTCGCGCTCGGAGGCGTAGCGCAGAGCGCGCGCGAGTGCCTTGAACTGGCACTCGACGATGTGGTGCGCGTTGCGTCCGTACGGGACGTTCACGTGCAGCGCGACCCTGGCCTGGGCGACGAACGACTCCAGGATGTGCCGGGTCATCGTCGTGTCGTAGCTGCCGATCATCGGCGCCATGTTGTCGGGCTCGGTGTGCACGAGGTACGGGCGGCCCGAGAGGTCGACGGTCACCTCGGCGAGCGATTCGTCCAGCGGGACCGTGCAGTTGCCGAAGCGGTAGAGGCCGACCTTGTCGCCGAGCGCCTGCCGGAAGGCGGCGCCGAGGGCGAGGGCGGTGTCCTCGATGGTGTGGTGGGAGTCGATGTGCAGATCGCCCTCGGTCTTGACCGTGAGGTCGAACAGACCGTGCCGGCCGAGCTGGTCGAGCATGTGGTCGAAGAAACCGACTCCGGTCGACACGTCCACCTCGCCCCGGCCGTCGAGGTCGATCTCGACCACGACGGAGGTTTCCTTCGTACTGCGTTCCACGCGGCCGATGCGGCTCATGCGCTCTGCTCCTTCGTCAATTCACGTACCGCGTCGAGGAACGCGTCGTTCTCGGAGGGGGTGCCTGCGGTGACCCGCAGCCGGCCAGGCACGCCGTTGTCCCGGATCAGGACGCCCCGGTCGAGGATCTGCTGCCAGGCCGCGTGGGCGTCCTCGAAGCGGCCGAACTGTACGAAGTTCGCGTCCGAGTCGGTGACCTCGAAGCCGAGGGCCCGCAACTCGACGACCAGGCGGTCACGCTCGGTCTTCAACTGCTCGACGTACCCGAGCAGCGTATCGGTGTGTTCGAGCGCGGCGAGCGCGGTGGCCTGGGTGACGGCCGACAGGTGGTACGGCAGCCGGACGAGCTGGACGGCGTCCACGACGGCGGGGTCGGCGGCGAAGTAGCCGAGCCGCAGCCCTGCCGCGCCGAACGCCTTGGACATCGTGCGGGAGACGACGAGGTTCGGCCGGCCTTCGATGAGCGGGAGCAGCGAGGGGTGGTGGCTGAATTCGACGTACGCCTCGTCCACGACGACCAGCGAGGGCCGGGCCGCCTGGGCGGCCTCGTACAGCGCGAGGACGGTGCCGGCGCCGACGGCGGTGCCGGTGGGGTTGTTGGGCGTGGTGATGAAGACGACCTCGGGGCGGTGCTCGGCGATGGCGGCACTGGCGGCGGCGACGTCGATGGTGAAGTCGTCGTGCCGGGGTCCCGAGATCCAGCCGGTGCTGGTGCCGCGCGCGATGAGGCTGTGCATCGAGTACGACGGCTCGAAGCCGATGGCGGTACGGCCGGGTCCGCCGAAGGCCTGCAGGAGCTGCTGGAGCACCTCGTTGGAGCCGTTGGCCGCCCACACCTGGGCCGCGGTCAGCGGGTACTTGCCGGTACGGGTGAGGTAGCCGGCGAGTTCGGTGCGCAGCTCGACCGCGTCCCTGTCGGGGTAGCGGTTGAGGCCGCGGGCGGCTTCGCGCACCCGCTCGGCGATCCGCTCCACGAGCGGTTCGGGCAGCGGGTACGGGTTCTCGTTGACGTTGAGCTGGACGGGCACGTCCGGGTGGGGCGCGCCGTACGGGGACTTGCCGCGCAGTTCGTCGCGGATCGGCAGGTCGTCGATGTCCGTCATGCGACCGGCACCTTCCATCCGAACCGCGCCTTGAGCGCTGCGCCGTGCGCCGGCAGGTCCTCGGCCTCGGCCAGGGTGACCACGTGGTGGGCGACCTCGGCGAGGGCGTCGCGGCTGTAGTCCACGACGTGGATGCCGCGCAGGAACGACTGGACGGACAGGCCGGAGGAGTGGCAGGCGCAGCCGCCGGTGGGCAGGACGTGGTTGGAGCCTGCCGCGTAGTCGCCGAGGGAGACGGGCGCGTACGGGCCGACGAAGATCGCGCCCGCGTTGCGGACCCGGTCGGCGACGGCGGCGGCGTCGGCGGTCTGGATCTCCAGGTGCTCGGCGCCGTACGCGTCGACCACCCGCAGCCCGTCCTCGACGGAGTCGACGAGGACGATCGCGGACTGCCGGCCCGCGAGGGCGGGGCCGATCCGCTCGGCGCTGTGCTTGGCGGCGGCGACCTGCGGTGCCAGTTCCTTCTCCACGGCGGCGGCGAGGTCGGCCGAGTCGGTGACGAGGACGGCTGCGGCCAGCGGGTCGTGCTCGGCCTGGCTGATCAGGTCGGCGGCGACGTGTACGGGGTCGGCGGTCGCGTCGGCGAGGACGGCGATCTCGGTGGGGCCCGCCTCGGCGTCGATGCCGATGCGGCCGGTGAAGTAGCGCTTGGCCGCCGCGACCCAGATGTTGCCGGGTCCTGTGACCATGTTGGCGGGCGGGCAGCCGTCGGGGCCCGGGACGCCGTACGCGAACATGGCGACGGCGCTCGCGCCTCCGGCCGCGTAGACCTCGTCCACGCCGAGCAGCGCGCAGGCGGCGAGGATCGTGGGGTGCGGCAGGCCGCCGAACTCCCGCTGCGCCGGGGAGGCGAGCGCGATCGACTCGACGCCGGCTTCCTGCGCGGGGACCACGTTCATGATCACGGACGACGGGTAGACGGACCGGCCGCCCGGTGCGTACAGCCCGACGCGCTCGACGGGCACCCACTTCTCGGTGACCGTGCCGCCGGGGACGACCTGGGTGGTGTGCGCGGAGCGCCGCTGCGCGCGGTGGACCAGCCTGGCGCGTCTGATCGACTCCTCAAGGGCGGCCCGTACGGCCGGATCGAGCTGAGCCAGGGCCGCGTCGATGGCCTCGGCCGGCACCCGGACGCGCTCCAGCGTGACCCCGTCGAACTTCGCCGCCGACTCGATCAGCGCCGCCGTGCCCCGATGGCGTACGTCCTCGCAGAGGGGCCGCACCTTCTCCAGGGCGGCTTCCACGTCGAACTCGGCTCGGGGCAGCAGGTCACGCAGGGCGCCGCCCTCGGGGAGGGTGTCGCCGCGCAGATCGATTCGTGAGATCACGTGGTCAATTCTCGCAGACCGGATCAGCGCTCCGGTCGCCCGTATCACTGGCTGATACATGTCCCGGGCGCCGCACGGGACGGCTACTCTCTGGGCCCACTGTTACCGGCGGGAAGCGCGAGGAGGGGGAGGACGGAGTGAGCGACCAGGGCGACGGCGAGGCTCCGGACTGGCTCAGCGCAACGGAACTGGGCATGTGGCAGGCGTTCCGCAACGGGAGCACGTACGACCTGTCGACCTCCGACCCGGTGCTGGACGACCCCTTCTCGGCCCGCGCCTGGCCGGTCGAGCGGTCCGTGCGGGCCAGGGTCGTGGCGCTGCTGCTGCTCTCCGGGCCGCCCGCGCTGCCGGGCCGGGTCTCGGCGCTGAAGCTGCGCGGGGTGCAGATCACCGGCACGCTCACGCTGGCGGGCGGCATCGTCGCGCCGTTCGTGGAGCTGACGCGCTGCCGCTTCGAGAACGAGGTGGTGCTGCCGGAGGCGCACTTCACCACGGTGCGTATCGCGCGCTGCGCGCTGCCCCGGCTGGACGCCGCCCGGCTGCACACCGAGGGGGACCTGCATCTGCCGGGCTGCCGGATCGAGCACGGCATCCGGCTGACGGACGCCCGGATCGGTACGGATCTGCTGATCAGCCAGATCGATGTGCGGCCCGACCGGCGGGGCCGGGCGATCGTCGCCGACGGGATGTCGGTCGGGCAGGATCTGCAGGCCGACCAGATCGAGACATACGGCGAGATCAGCCTGCGCGGCGCGAGCGTCGGGGTGTCGATGAGCATGCGCGGCAGCAAGCTGCGCGCCGCGCCCGGCCGGCGCGCGCTGAACGCGCCGCAGCTCTCGGTGGAGCGGTCGTGCCATCTGGGGAGCGTGTGGGTGACCGAGGCGACGGGCAGCGCCGGCGCGACACCGCCGTACGGGATCGGGCACGTCCCCGAGCCGGTGCCCGGCACCGAGCTGCGGCGCTTCGAGTGCCACGGCGGGGTACGGCTCGACGACGGCCGGTTCGGTGACGCCGTCGACCTGGGCCAGGCGCGGTTCTTCCTGGCCGCCGACGAGGAGTTGTCGCTGCGCCGGATCGTCACGCCCGAGCTGCGGTTCACCTGCGAGGCCCCGCTGGACGGCCGGGTCGTGCTGAACGGCGCGAAGATCGTCACGCTGGTCGACATCTCGACGGCCTGGCCGGGTCCCGGCGGGCTCGCGATGGGCGGTTTCCTGTACGAGAACCTCGTCCCGTACGGGCACTTCCCGCTGGTGCGGCGGCTCGACTGGCTGGCCGCCGCCACGCCGGAGTACTCCCCCGAGCCGTACGAGCGCCTCGCGCAGGTGCTGCGGACGGGCGGCGAGGACGCCGACGCCCGTGAGGTGCTGCTGGCCAAGCAGCGCAGACGGCGCGAGACGCTGCCGCTGGCGGCGAAGGTCTGGGGCTACTTGCAGGACTGGACCGTGGCCTACGGCTACCGGCCGGGGCGGGCCGCGCTGTGGATGGCGGTCCTGTGGGCGGCGGGCGCCGTCGCCTTCTCCCGGCACGCGCCGGCGCCGCTCCAGGCCGACTCGCATCCGCAGTGGAACCCGGCGCTGTACGCCCTCGATCTGCTGATCCCGGTGGTCAATCTCGGGCAGGACGGCTACTGGCGCCCGGCGGGCGGCTGGCAGTGGGCTTCGGCGGCGCTGATCGTGCTCGGCTGGATACTCGCCACGACTGTCGCCGCAGGTGCCTCGCGCCTCCTGCGCCGCGGCTGACCCACCTTTCTTTGCCTTGCCTTTACTTGCGCCAGGACAACCTTCCCGGCCGCCACCAAAGCTTCACAGCCGCCCTCTGGCGCGTCTACGACCTGCGGCTTTCAATGGTCCGCACCATGTCATTGCTTCGCGCTCTGATCAGCACCGCGCGCATGGTCCGGCACACCCCGCTGCTCGCCACGGGGCTGCCTCCGGACGACGCGGTACTGCTCGATGCCCCCGACGAGCGGCTCGCCCCCGCGCTGGTCTCCGCCGCACTCGGCGAGTACGAGCGCGCGGCGAAACTGCTCGCCACCACCCGGGAGTCGGCCGAGTGGGAGAACCGCGACCGCTACGTGACGCGGCTCGCCGCCTTCGCCCACCGCCGCGACGAGTGGCTGGCCGCCTGGCTGCGCGCGGCGCCGGGCGACCCCGACGCGCTCGTCGTCATGGCGGAGCTGACGGTCCGCAGGGCCTGGGAGTCACCGGCCAGGGCCGAGCGGCTGCGCGAGAGCGGCCCGCTGATCGACGCGGCGGCCGAGGCGGACCCGCGCGACCCGGTGCCCTGGCGTATCGCGCTGGACCACGCGCGCGGCACGCACGCGCCGCACACCGCCTTCGAGTCGCTGTGGGAGCAGGCGGTGCGGCGGGCCTCGCACCACTACGGCGTCCATGTCGCCGCCCTGCTCTACCTGTCGGCGCAGTGGTACGGCTCGCACAGCGAGTGCTTCGACTTCGCCGAGCAGGCGGCGCAGGACGCGCTGCCGGGATCGCTGGTGCAGGCGCTGCCGGTACGGGCCGCCTTCACCCAACTGCTCAGCGGCACCCCCACCTCCGTACAGGCGGACCGGATCGACCGGGCGGCCGATCTCGCCGTCGCCGTCTCGGCCCGGTACGAGGCCGCCGACCCGTGGCCCGCCGAGGTCCGCAACCTGCTGGCGTACGTCCTGCTGGCGCGCGGCAGATGGGCGGAGGCGCTGGAGCAGTTCCGGCTGATCGGACCGCATGCGACGTCCTTCCCGTGGACGTGTTTCACCGACGATCCGCTGGGTCAGTTCCTGGAAACGCGCGACGGTCTGCGGATCCAGGTGGCCTCGGCGACGCCTTTGCGCAACCGCGCAGACCGGAGAGGTGCCCGCGGCCATTACGCTTGACCGTTGTGACCACCGCTCGCCTCCCTCTCTTCCCGCTGAACGCGGTGCTGTTCCCCGGCCTCGTCCTGCCGCTGAACGTCTTCGAGGAGCGCTACCGCGCCTTGATGCGTGAGCTGCTGAAGACCGACGAGTCCGAGGGGCGGCGCTTCGTCGTGGTCGCCATCCGCGACGGGCGCGAACTGGCGCCGACCGCCTCCGGCATGCCGGACCAGGCGGCCGTGCCCGAACGCGGTCCCGCCGAAGGGTTCGGCCCCGAACCGCTCGACGCCTTCCACCCCGTGGGGTGCGTCGCCGACGCCGCGACGATCCGCGAACGCTCCGACGGCACCTTCGAGGTCGTCGTCACCGGCACCACCCGGGTCCGGCTCCTGTCGGTCGAGGCGAGCGGCGCCTTCCTGACGGCCGAGGTGGAGGAGCTGCCCGAGGAGGAGGGCGAAGGGGCCGGCGCGCTCGCCGAGGGGGTGCTGCGGGCCTTCCAGAGCTACCAGAAGCGGCTGGCCGGGGCCAGGGAGCGCACGCTCTCCACGGAGACCGAGCTGCCGGACGAGCCGTCCGTGGTGTCGTACCTGGTCGCTGCGGCTGCCGTGCTGGACATCCCGACGAGGCAGCGACTGCTCGAAGCGGCCGACACGGCGGACCGGCTGCGCCAGGAGCTGAAACTGCTGCGGGCCGAGACCGCCGTGATCCGGCATCTGCCGTCGCTGCCGGCCGCCGAGCTGACGCAGACCCGCACCAACCCCAACTGACCCGACTCCGACCGACGTACGGGAACCGATGGCGAAGAAGGCCAGGAAGCAGACCGGCGGCACCCCGGCGACGGTCGCGCTGACCGCCGCCGGCACCGCCTACACCCTGCACGAGTACGCGCACGACCCGGCGTCGCCGTCGTACGGCGAGGAGGCGGCGCGTGCGCTGGGCGTCTCCCCCGAGCGGGTCTTCAAGACGCTGGTCGCCGACGTCGACGGCGAGCTGACGGTCGCCGTCGTACCGGTGGCGGGCTCGCTCGATCTCAAGGCGCTGGCGGCGGCCGTCGGCGGCAAGCGCGCCGCGATGGCCGACCCTGCGGCGGCCGAGCGCACCACCGGCTACGTACGGGGCGGCATCTCGCCGCTCGGGCAGCGCAAGCGGCTGCGTACGGTGCTGGACGCGTCGGCGGACGGCCATCCGACGATCTGCGTCTCGGCGGGCCGCCGCGGCCTGGAGGTCGAGCTGGCACCCGCCGACCTGGCGGCGCTGACGTCGGCGGTCCTGGCCCCGATCGGCCGCGCCGGCTGAGCCAGGTCCTGTCCGGCCGGTCTTCGCGGATCAGCCTGCGGCGTCTGGTGCGGTGCATCGCAAGGCGGAGGATCATCCCCGTACTGGTTGTACGAGGATCGGTCCGACAACGCGGCGAGGTGCCGTGCCAGGCGTCGCGGGCCCGCGAAGACCGGCCGGGCAGGACCTAGTTGTCGGGCCCGCCCCACACCTGGCCGGAGGGCCCCGACCGGTCCTGGTGGCCGTTCTGCTGCCCCGTACCGCCGTCACCGCCGCCGCTCTGCGGCTGCGCGTACATCGCTCCCCAGTCGGGCTCCGGGTCGCGCGGCGCGAACAGCGCCGTCAGCGCCAGATGGACGACCATGGCGGCGACCGGCCAGGCGAGCAGCGCGCCCTTCATGTTCAGTTCGAGCGGCGCGTCGAAGGTGACGCCCTTTCCCGCGGCGCGCGCGTGCGCCACCACGTCCGACGTGGGGCCGAGCCAGCCGCCCACCTTCCAGGCGATGACGGCGCCGAGCAGCCCGCCCAGCGCCAGCGCGACGACCAGCGGGACGCCGCCGCGCCTGCGGAAGAAGAACACCAGCGCCGAGGTGACCAGGCCGAAGGCCAGGGCGAGCAGGACAAACGTTCCGTCGGCGCCGATCGCCTCCTCGCCCTCGGTGTCCTTGAGGAAGACGGCGGTGCTGTCGGAGATCAGCGGGATGCGCGGCGCGAGCCAGAGCCACAGCAGCCCCAGCAGCACGCCGGAGACGGCGGTCGCGGCGAACACCACGGCGGCCTGGCGCAGCTCCTTGGTCATATCGGGCCCTTCCTCCGCTTTGTCCCCCGCGTAGGGCGAAGCGCCGGCCTGCGGCATCTGCCAGGGGTCGTGATTCGGCGGCGGCTGGTGCGGCGGCGTCAGAGGAGCGGTCACTGTGCCATCGTGCCAGGCCTGTTCGAAGGCCGCCTCACCGGACCGCCGCACGCCGGTACGCCCACGTGGCGACGGCCAGCGAGACGACACCGACGCCGGCGCACACCCCCAGGTCGACGCAGACGGCCGACCAGTCCGGGTGCGAGTCGAACGACCGGGCGAGCGCTTCGACGCCGTACGTCGACGGCAGCAGATCGCGCAGCCAGCCGACCGGGCCCGGCAGCCGGTCGGCGGGCAGGACGCCCAGCAGCAGCGCCGCCGACATGCCGAGCTGGCCCAGCAGGGTGGCGATCTCCTGCCGGGGTGCCAGCAGCCCGCACGCGGCGCCCAGACCCGACAGGGCGGCCCCGGACAGCGGTACGACGGCGAGCAGGATCCACAGATGGGCGAGCGGCAACTGGAACATGGCGCTGCCCGCGACAGCGGTGACGACCGTGCCCGGCACGGTGAAGGAGGCGTACGCGGCGGCGGCGCCGAGCACGACGGCGGCGGGCGGCACCGGCAGGGTGGCGTAGTGGTCGAGACCGCCGCTCGCCCGCAACTGGCCGAAGTACTGGGCGAGCAGGTTGAGCGCGACGAAAGCGACGACGAGCACGCTCGCCCCCGCGACGACGGCCCGCGCCTCCGAGCCGCCCTCGACGACGCCCCGCATCAGGACCATGATCCCGACGGACTGGAAGGTCGCGACGAACAGCAGCGGGATCCGGGCGACCCGGGCCCGGGAGAGCTGCGCCCGGTAGACGGCGGCGAGCGAGGGCAGCAGCCGGGCGCGCGGGGCGAGCGGCGCGGGTACGGACCTGGCGGGCTCCCCCCGGGTCGTGGCGGCCGGTTCGGCCCGTCCGGACACGGCCTCCGCTGGCACGATGCTCACCTGCCACTGCTCCTGTCGTCGGTCATGCCTTGACCAGCCCCTTCGTCTGTCCGCCGAGCGCGAGATAGACGTCCTCCAGGCTCGGCGTCGCCAGGCTGAAGTCGTCCAGGGCCGCGAAGGCGGCGCCGCCGGTCACGGCGGCGACGGCGGCCCGTGCCTCGTCGGGCGCGAGCCGCAGCACCCAGCGGCGCCCCGACTCCTGCGCCGAGTCGCGCAGGGCCGCCACCTCGGGCACGTCGAGCGGGGCGCGCTCGCGCCACACCAGCTCGACCCTGACCTCGCCCGCGACCTGTTCCTTGAGCCCGGCCGGGGTGTCGCAGGCGATGACCTTGCCGCGTTCCAGGACGGCGACCCGGTCGAGCACGGTCTCCGCCTCGATGACGTTGTGGGTGACGAGCAGGACGGTCGCGCCCTGCTCGACGCGCCTGCGGTCGACGGCGGCCCACACGGCGCGCCGGGCGACCGGGTCCATGCCGGTGGTGGGCTCGTCGAGGACCAGCACGGGCCGCTCGCCGACCAGCACGGTGGCGAAGCACGCCAGCCGCCGCTGGCCGCCCGAGAGCTTCTTCAGGGGCCGTCCGGCGATCTCGGTCAGGCCCAGTTCGTCCAGGACGGCGTCCCGGGCCTTACGGGCCTCGCGCAGCGTGAGACCGCGCAGCCGGCCGGTGGTCTCGGCGGCGAGGGCTACGGTCAGTTCGTCCAGGGCCGTGGACTCCTGGCCGAGGTAGCCGACGAGCCGCGACGCCAGTTCGGGGTGGCGTACCAGGTCGTGGCCGAGCATCTCGACACTGCCGGAGTCGGGCCGCATCAGCCCGGTGAGCTGGCGTACGAGGGTGGACTTGCCGGCGCCGTTGGGTCCGAGCAGGCCGAAGATCTCACCGCGCCGCACGTCGAGGCTGATCCCGTCGGTGGCGCGCACCTCGGGCGTCGCCGGGGTGCCCCGGCCGCCGCGCGCGGCGGGGTACGTCTTCACCAGATCGCGCACCACGCACACCGTACTCACGAGGCACGAGCCTACGTGGTCCGCCGCGTACCGCTCCTACTCGGGTGCTGACCCGTGCTCGGCGGCGGCCCTGACGTCGATCTCCCGCCAGAAGCCCGCCCGGATGGCGTAGCGGTCGTGCTCGTCGATCTGGTCGTCCTTGTGGGCGAGCAGCCCGAACCGCGCCGCGTACCTGAGCAGTTCGCCGTCGATGCGGTGCGGGATGCGCGGGTACATCACGGACAGCTTCTGCACGTGGGCCGTCTCGGGCAGCCGGGCCATCCAGCGGCGGGCGAAGACCTGGCCGACCTCGAAGGGGTCGCCGCCGACGGTGGTGATGTCCTCCTCGCGGTCGGCCCAGCGCTGTTCGGCGCTGGTGAGCTGGGCGAGGGTGGGCAGCGACGCGGTCTCGGGCGGCTCGCCCGAGGGGCCGCCGCCGGGGCGTTCGACCCAGCCCTTGTCGGAGGACCAGCGCAGCGTCGCACCGGCCGGGCCGCGCTCGGCAGGGGGCTGGACGCCGGGGGCGCGCAGGCTCGCCAGGTCCTTGGGGGTGGGGACGCCCTTGGTGCCGGGATGCGGCTGGGCGCTCTCGTGGTCGTGGGGGCGTTCGGCGGCGGGCGCGGGCGAGCCGTTCTGCCCGGCCGCCGTCCGCGCCTCGGCGGCCCGTTCGGCCGACGCGGCGAGCGCCGACTCGGGCAGCGGCGCCGAGAGGATCGCCGCGATGTCGGGGCGGGTCCCGGGGGTGGGCGCGCAGACCCCGCCGAAATCCTTGGCGCGTACGGCCTTGGTGATCCACGCCCGGTCGAGCACCCGCCGCTCGTCGGCCTCGGCGACCAGGTCCTCCGACTGGTTGTAGTCGCCGTCGGCGGCCTGGACGGCCCAGAGGTGGACGGCGACGCCGTGCTCCTTGGCCGACATCAGCCCGGGAAGCAGATCACCGTCGCCGGTGACAAGTACGACGTCGGAGCAGGCGCGGTTTCTGGCCAGTTCGGTGAGTTCGGCGTGCATCGCCGCGTCGACGCCCTTCTGCGCCCAGCGCCCGTCGCTGCGGGTGAGGGCGCCCAGCCTGACCGTGACCCGGGGCATGACGCGCAGCCGCCGGTGCTCGGGCTGCGGGACCCGGTCGGGGGCGCCGTCGAACCAGTAGATCCGCAGCAGCGGCTGTTCGGTGTCGTGCTCTGCCCGTTCGCGCAGGCCCTGGATGAGGGCGGAGTGGTCCACGGTGATGCGGGAGCGGGCCGGTTCTCCGGCGAGGAGACTCGCGGCGGCGCCCAGCAGATAGCCGGCGTCCACCAGGACAACGCAGCGGTCCACGTGTTCCACCTTCTCTCGGGAACCTCGGGATCGGGATGGTGAAGGGTTTCCTTCGAGTCTGCCCGACCACGTGAGCGTTAACGTCCGGAACTCGATCATCGGCGTGGCGTATCCCGGGACAGGCCGCTGACGAGGCACCACTACACACGGCAATGATCCAAAATGCGGCTATATGCCCGGTATGTGAGTCTGAACGCGATCCGCCCCAGCTACTCCTACAGGAGGCATCGCCATGGCCAAGAACAAGAACCGCGACCGCGACCGCAGCAAGCAGCAGGCCCCGTCGTCGGACCGCTCCACCGAGCAGGACCGGTCGTCGTCCATGGAGGACCGCACGGAGCAGGTCCAGTCGCGGATAACCCCGTCGGACACGCCCCACAAGGGCCGGGAGAAGCGCTTCGGCCACAACTGACGCCGCAGCGCCGACGCGTGACACACGCGTGAGGGGCACGCCCGGGTGACCGGGCGTGCCCCTCACGCGTGTCCGTCCGGACGGCGCCCTAGCCGGCCAGGCAGGCCGGGCCGAGCAGCACCTTCAGATCGCCGAACAGGGCGGGGTCGGGCTGGACGCGGTGCCGGTCGAGCCGGAGCACCGTGGTCTTGCGGGCGCCCTGGAGTTTGATCCGGACCTCGGAGTTGCCCCGGTGGCTGCCGAGGATCTCGCCGAGCCTGCTGACCATCGGCGGGGTGACCTTCACGGTGGGGATGGTGATGGTGACGGGCGCGTCGGTGCCCGCCGACGACACGTCGGGGACCTGGAGTTCCATGGCGACAAGCCGGGGGACGTCCTCGCGCTTGTCGAGCCGGCCCTTCACGAAGACGACGGTGTCCTCGACGAGCTGGGTCGAGACGAGCTGATAGGTCGCCGGGAAGAACATGCACTCGATGGAGCCCGCCAGGTCCTCGACGGTGGCGATGGCCCAGGCGTTGCCCTGCTTGGTCATCTTGCGCTGGAGCCCGGAGATGATCCCGCCGATGGTCACCACCGCGCCGTCCGCGTGCTCACCGCCCGTGAGCTGCGAGATCGCCGCGTCCGACTTGTCGGAGAGCACATGCTCGATACCGAACAGCGGGTGGTCGGAGACATAGAGCCCGAGCATCTCCCGCTCCTGGGCGAGCAGATACGACTTGTCCCACTCGATGTCGGAGAACTCGACGTCGAGCCCGAAGCCCGGCTCGCTGCTCTCCTCCTCGCCGCTGCCGAACAGGTCGAACTGGCCCTCGGCCTCCTTGCGCTTGACCTGGACCACGTTGTCGATCATCGGCTCGTGATGGGCGACCAGGCCCTTGCGGGTGTGCCCCATCTCGTCGAAGGCGCCTGCCTTGATCAGCGACTCCACCGTGCGCTTGTTGCAGACGACCGCCTCGACCTTGTCGAGGAAGTCCGGGAAGGAGGCGTACTTCCCCTTGGCCTTGCGGCACCGGATGATCGAGTCCACCACGTTCGTGCCGACGTTCCTGACGGCGGTCAGGCCGAAGAGGATCACGTCGTCGCCCTGCGCGGCGAAGTTCGACTGGGACTCGTTCACGTTCGGCGGCAGGACCTTGATGCCCATCCGGCGGCACTCGTTGAGGTAGACCGCCGACTTGTCCTTGTCGTCCTTCACTGACGTCAGCAGCGCGGCCATGTACTCGGCGGGGTAGTTCGCCTTCAGATACGCGGTCCAGTACGTGACCAGGCCGTACGCGGACGAGTGCGCCTTGTTGAAGGCGTAGCCGGCGAACGGGACCAGCACGTCCCACAGGGCCTTGATGGCCTCGTCCGAGTAGTTGTTCTTCTTGGCGCCGGCCTGGAACAGGACGAAGTTCTTGGCCAGCTCGTCGGCCTTCTTCTTGCCCATCACGCGGCGGAGGATGTCGGCCTCGCCGAGCGAGTACCCCGCGATGATCTGGGCGGCCTTCTGCACCTGCTCCTGGTACACGATCAGGCCGTGGGTCAGCCCGAGCACCTCGCGCAGTGGCTCTTCCAGCTCCGGGTGGATCGGGGTGATCTCCTGCTGGCCGTTCTTGCGCAGGGCGTAGTTCGTGTGCGAGTTCATGCCCATCGGGCCCGGCCGGTACAGGGCCGAGACGGCGGAAATGTCCTCGAAGTTGTCGGGCTTCATCAGCCGCAGCAGCGAGCGCATCGGGCCGCCGTCGAACTGGAAGACACCGAGCGTGTCGCCCCTGCACAGCAGCTCGTACGTCGTCGGGTCGTCCAGCGGGAGGGCCAGCAGGTCCAGGTCGACGCCCTTGTTGGCCTTCACCATCTTGACGGCGTCGTCCATGATCGTCAGGTTGCGCAGGCCCAGGAAGTCCATCTTCAGCAGGCCGAGCGACTCGCAGCTCGGGTAGTCCCACTGGGTGATCGTCACCTGGTCGGTGTGGCGCACCCACACCGGGACGTGGTCGGTGATCGTCTCGCTGGACATGATCACGCCGGCCGCGTGCACCCCCATCTGCCGGACCAGGCCCTCGACGCCCTTCGCCGTGTCGATGACCTTCTTCACGTCCGGCTCGTTCTCGTACATCCCCCGGATCTCGCCCGCCTCGCCGTAGCGCGGGTGCTTGGGGTCGGTGATGCCGTTGAGGTCGATGCCCTTGCCGAGGACGTCGGCGGGCATCGCCTTCGTGAGCCGGTCGCCCATCGCGTACGGGTAGCCCAGCACGCGGGCCGAGTCCTTGATCGCGTTCTTCGCCTTGATCTTGCCGTACGTGCCGATCATGGCGACCTTGTCGGCGCCGTACTTCTCCGTCACGTACCGGATGACCTCACCGCGCCGGCGTTCGTCGAAGTCGATGTCGACGTCCGGCATGGAGATGCGCTCGGGGTTGAGGAACCGCTCGAAGATCAGCCCGTGCTCGATCGGGTCGAGGTCGGTGATGCCCATCGCGTACGAGACGATCGAGCCGGCCGCCGAGCCGCGGCCGGGGCCGACAGCGATGCCGTTGTTCTTGGCCCACATGATGAAGTCGGCGACCACCAGGAAGTACCCGGGGAAGCCCATCTCGATGATGATCCCCATCTCGTACTCGACCTGCTTCTGCCGGTCCTCGGGGATGCCGTTCGGGTAGCGGCGGGCCATCCCCCGCATCGTCTCTTCCTTGAACCAGGTGACCTCGGTGAAGCCCTCCGGCACGTCGAACCTGGGCATCAGGTTCTTCTCCTGGAACATGCCCTCGGTGTCGATCTGCTGCGCCACCAGCAGGGTGTTGGCGCACCCTTCCTGCCAGGCGTCGGAAGAGTCCACCGCGTACATCTCGTCGGTCGACTTCAGGTAGTAGCCCGTGCCGTCGAACCGGAAGCGGTCCGGGTCCGAGAGGTTCTTGCCGGTCTGGATGCACAGCAGCGCGTCGTGCGCCGTCGCCTCGTTGGCGTACGTGTAGTGCGAGTCGTTGGTGACCAGCGGCGGGATGCCGAGCTTCTTGCCCACTTCGAGCAGCCCGTCGCGCACGCGCCGCTCGATCTCGATCCCGTGGTCCATCAGCTCAAGGAAGTACCGGTCCTTGCCGAAGATGTCCTGGTACTCGGAGGCGGCCTTCAGCGCCTCGTCGAACTGGCCGAGCCGCAGCCGGGTCTGCAACTCGCCCGAGGGGCAGCCGGTGGACGCGATGAGGCCTTCGGACCACTTGGCGATGGTCTCCTTGTCCATCCGCGGCCACTTCTGCAGCCAGCCCTCCGCGTACGCGTCGGAGGAGAGCCGGAAGATGTTGTGCAGCCCCGTCGCGTTCGACGCCCAGATCGTCTTGTGCGTGTAACCGCCCGAACCCGACACATCGTCACGCTTCTGGTGCGGCTGGCCCCACTGCACCTTGCGCTTGTTGCGCCGCGACTCGGGCGCCACGTACGCCTCGATGCCGATGATCGGCGTCACGTCCGCCTTCTTCGCCTGGTGGAAGAAGTCGTACGCGCCATGGAGATTCCCGTGGTCCGTCATGGCGATGTGCGACATCCCCATCTCCTTGCACGCGTTGAACATGTCGCCGAGCCGCGCGGCACCGTCCAGGAGCGAGTACTGGGTGTGCACGTGCAGGTGCGTGAACGGCGGCTTTGTCACGGTGCTGGCCTCCAACGAACGGCAGGGGGGAACAGCGTGGAAGTCTACGACTCGGGACCGACAGACGCGGGCACTCCCGGGCACTCGCGAGTACCGTCGTGCGTTGCGCATTCCGGGGGCCCTTGCCGGGCCCGTCACACTCACCATTCCCGCCCAGGAGGCACCCAGCGATGTCGGTCCCGCGACCCGTTGAAGTAGCTGACGAGGGACGCGGCGAGGAGATCCTCGCCGTGTTCCACACCGCGTTCGGCGAGCTTCTGGCGGCCGATCCAGCAGCCTTCCAGGTGAAGTTCCGCAAGATGGCCGCCTCGGCCTTCGCCTTCTACCGGGGCACGGCGTGCCTGTTCTACAACGACCTGGAGAAGGACGGCGCGGGCAGCAGGGCGGCCGGCCCCTTCCTCGACGAGCGGACCGCCCGGGTGTGGATCCACGGCGATCTGCACGCGGAGAACTTCGGCACGTACATGGACGCCAACGGCCGGCTGATCTTCAACGTCAACGACTTCGACGAGGCGTACGTCGGCCCGTTCACCTGGGACCTCCAGCGGCTCGCCGCGTCACTGGCGCTGATCGGCTACACGAAGGCGTTCAGCGACGAGCAGATCACCGAGCTGGTGGAGATCTACGCGGGCGCCTACCGGGAGCGGATCCACGCCCTGGCCACCGGCGCCAAGAACGACGAGGTGCCGCCCTTCACGCTGGACACGGCCGAGGGACCGCTGCTCGGCGTGCTGCGCTCGGCCCGCTCGCTGACCCGCTTCGGACTGCTCGACTCGATGACCGAGATCCGCGAGTGGGAGCGGCGGTTCTCCCCCGGCGGCAGCTCGGTCGAGCTGGACGCGGCGACCCGCTACAAGATCCTGGCCGCCTTCGACGGCTATCTGGAGACCCTGCCGGACTCCAGCCTGACCCGGCCCGACTCCTACCGCGTCAAGGACGTGGTGGGGCGGCGCGGCATCGGCATCGGCTCGGCGGGGCTGCCCTCGTACAACATCCTGCTGGAGGGCAACAGCGACGCGCTGGAGAACGACGTCGTGATCTACATGAAGCAGGCGCAGACCCCGGCGGTCTCCCGGCACATCACCGACGCCGCCGTGCGGGACTACTTCCAGCACGAGGGCCACCGCACGGTCATCTCCCAGCGGGCCCTGCAGGCGCACGCCGACCCGTGGCTCGGCTGGACCGAGCTGGACGGCGCGGGCCAGCTCGTGGCGGAGATCTCCCCGTACGCGGTCGATCTCGACTGGTCGGACCTGGACGACCCGGAGGAGATCGCCGCGGTCGTCGCCGACCTCGGCAGGGCCACGGCCACGATGCACGCCGCCGCCGACGATGAGAGTGGTCACACTCTGGTGCCGTTCTCCACCGAGCGCGCCATCGACGCGGCCATCGCGGGCGACGAGGAGAACTTCTCCCGGCTGCTGGTGGAGTTCGCCCACGCCTACGGAGCGCGGGCCAGGGCGGACCACCAGATCTTCGTGGACCTCTTCCGCAACGGCCGGCTGGCCCCGTAACGGCCTGCCGGGCGCCGAATCTCTCAGCCATTTCTCACCCGCTCCTTTAGGGCGGGCATACAGGGCGCCGTGGCACACTCGGCGACGATGGACATATCCGGGACGCAGCTCAGGGCGGCGCGGGCAGCACTCTTCACGGCACTGGTCGTGACGCTGTCCGCCGGCTCGCACGTGCTGCTGTCCCGGGCGCCGCTCCCGCTGTCCGTCGTCGCCGGGCTGAGCGCCGCGGTCTTCGCCCTCGCCTACGCGACCGGCGGCCGTGAGCGGAGCTACGGCCGCACGGCGGCGCTGCTCGTCCCGCTCGAACTGGCCGCCGACACCGTCTTCACCGCGGGCCAGCACGTCTGTTACGGCCCGGCGGGCGGGCCCGTCGCCGGGTCGCTGCGCTCGGTCGGCTTCGACGTCCTGTGCGGCGGCGCCGTCGGCACCCCGCTGCCGGGCGTGGCCTCCCCCGGCGGCAGCATCGCCGCGCTGCTCAGCTCGCCCGACCCGGCGCTGCCCTGGCTGCTGCTCGCCGTGCATGTCTCGGTCGGCCTGCTCGCCGCCTACTGGCTGCGGCACGGCGAGTCGGCCCTGGCCTCGCTGGTACGCACCGTCGCCGCTTTCGCCTTCCGGCCGCTGCTGACCGCCGCGGGCGTGGCGGGCACGGTGCGCGGCGCCGTCCGGCGCGGGGCGCGCCCGGCCGACCGCCCGCGCTTCTCCCGTACCCGGCTTCTCGTGCACTCCGTAGGACGGCGGGGACCTCCGCGTCTCGCGCTCGGCTCTGTCTGAGCCGCGCCTCCCCCGCCGTCCGTCCTTTCCCGGTACGTCAGTACGCCAGTACCGCAGTACTTCACCCGGAGTGAACCCCCATGAGCACACGCAACAACCAGTCCAACAAGGCTGCCGCCCGCGAGCGGCTGCGCCAGGAGCGCGAGCGGCAGGCGCGCAAGGACAAGGTCCGCAGGCAGTCCATCGTCGGCGGCTCGGTCGTCGTGGTCCTCGCGATAGCCGCCGGTGTCGGCTTCGCCGTCGTGCAGTCGAACAAGCCCGACCACTGGGAGGCGGCGAAGAAGGTGACGAACGTCGTCGCGCCCGCCCACACCTCGGGCACGGACGGCACGACCGTCGTCATCGGCAAGTCCACCGCCAAGAAGACCCTCCAGACGTTCGAGGACCCGCGCTGCCCGATCTGCGCGAGCTTCGAGCAGACGGTCGGCCCGACCGTCCAGAACGACCTCGACGCGGGCAAGTTCAAGATCCAGTACGTCGGCGCCACGTTCATCGACAACAGCAGCAACGGCGTCGGCTCGAAGAACGCGCTGTCGGCGATGGGCGCCGCGCTCAACGTCAGCACGGACGCCTTCATGCACTACAAGACGGCCCTCTACTCGGCGAAGTACCACCCCGAGGAGACGCAGGACAAGTTCGCCAAGGACAGCTATCTGATCCAGGTGGCCAACACGGTGCCGGAGCTGAAGGGCAACGCGGCGTTCCAGAAGGCCGTCAAGGACGGGAAGTACGACGCCTGGGCGATGAAGATGTCGGCGGCCTTCGACAAGAGCGGGGTGCAGGGCACCCCGACCTTCAAGATGGACGGCAAGACGCTCACCGCTTCGGACGGCAGCCAGAATCCGCCGATGACGGTGGCGGACTTCAACGCGGCGCTGACGAAGGCCCTGGGCTGAGGGCCCGGGCCGAGCCTTCGGCCGGACGGGCCCTGGCGGGCCGCTCCTTCGGGGTCGCTCAGAGCGACTCGACGAAGCCCAGCGCGACCCGCCAGGTCTGCTCGGCCGCCTCGGCGTCGTGGTCGGGCAGCTCGGGGTCGGTGTACAGATGGCCGGCCCCCGGGTACCGGTAGATCTCCACATCGGCGCCGATCTGCCCCATGCGCAGATACCAGGCGTTCAGCCAGTCGTCCGTCTCGAAGGGGTCCGGGTCGGCGACGTGCAGTTGCACGGGCAGGTCGTCCACCGACGCGTTCTCCGCGATGTCGGACGTGCCGTGCAGCAGGAGCAGGCCGCGCGCCTTGTCGTCGCCGAGCGCGAGGTTCTGCGCGATCGAACCGCCGAGCGAGAACCCCGCGTAGACGAGACCCCGCTCGGAGTACGGCGCGGCGGCCAGCACGGCCCGCCGCAGCAGCTCCTCCTTGCCGATCTTGTCCTTCAGCGCCATACCGTCCTCGACGGTCCCGGCGGTTTGTCCTTCGTACAGGTCGGGCACGCGCACGTAATGCCCGGCCCCGCGCAGCCGCTCGGCTGCCGTGTGCACGGCCGGGCGCAGCCCGAGGGCCGAATGGAAGAGCATGATGTCCATCCGGCCATCCTGCCAGCCCGGAACGGGGACGATGATCGAGGGAGACATGGAGAACGTACTGCGACCGCTGGCCGTGATCGGCGGGTCCGTCGTGCTCGCACTGCTGCTCGGCTGGGGCGTGGACGTCCTGCTGCGCCGCGCGGACGAGCGGCACCGCGAGACCCCGCTGTGGGGGCTCCTGCGCCGCTGCCAGCCACCGCTCCTGGTCGTCCTGATCACCTCGCTGCTGCGCGGTACGTACCGCGCGGTCAGGTGGGAGGTCATCCAGGACCACAAGGCGCACCTCGGCCAGTTGCTGACGCTGGTGCTGATCGGCGCGAGCGCCTGGCTGGTGGTGCGGATCGTGTCCGCCGTCGTCCAGTCCTCGTACACGCGCTACGCGTCGGCGACGCGCGACCCGGCCCGGGTGCGCCGGGTGCGGACCCAGGTGACGCTGATCATGCGGATCGTCACCGCCGTCGTGGTGATCGTGGCGGTCGCGGCGATCCTGCTCACCTTCCCCGGCATGCGGGCGATCGGTACGTCGATGCTGGCGTCGGCCGGGATCATCGGCATCGTCGCCGGTGTCGCGGCGCAGGCGACCCTCGGCAATCTCTTCGCCGGCTTCCAGATCGCCTTCGGCGACATGGTGCGGATCGGCGACACGGTGGTCGTGAACGGCGAGTGGGGCGTCGTCGAGGAGGTCACGCTGACCTTCCTCACGGTGCGGACCTGGGACGAGCGGCGCATCACGATGCCGGTGTCGTACTTCACCAGCCAGCCGTTCGAGAACTGGTCGCGCGGCGGGGTGCAGATGACCGGCACGGTCTTCTTCCAGCTCGACCACTCGGCCCCGGTGCCGCTGATGCGGGACAAACTGGAGGAGATCCTGCTCGGCTGCGAGGCCTGGGACGGCCGCACCTGGAGCCTGGCCGTCACCGACACGGGCCCGACGACGATCGAGGTCCGGGCGGTCGTCACGGCGAAGGACGCCGACGACATCTGGACGGTCCGCTGCGCGGTACGGGAGCAGCTCATCGCCTGGCTGGCGGAGGACCACCCGTACGCCCTGCCGAGGGTCGCGATGGCGGCGGCCCCCGTGCCGTCCCCGGCCGGCCAGTTCCCGTCGCGGCAGCGAGAGCCCCAGCCCCAGGAGGCCCGCGAAAGCGTCGACGCCCAGGCCCCGGACACCGGCCGCGGCTGACGAGAACGGCGGGGACTCCCCCCGGCGCGCGGCGCCGAGCAGGCGGCGGGGAGGCCCGTTCCGCGCGCAGGAACCGGGCGGGCACCAGGCACACGCGCGCCGCGGGCGCCGAGCGCCGGACCCGGCTTGGCAGGGGCACGAAACGCCTCGCGGCAGCCGTCGGCGGGCGCCGCGCGCAGGCGGCGGCGAGCGCCTGGCCGCCTGCGCCCGGGACGGCTGGAGCAGGACATCGACCGCCAGGCGCCGCCCGCCCGCGCACCGAAGGCGAGGCCGGGCGGGCGCGCCGCAGGCGTCAGCGCATGCTGCGGACGTCCAGGTGTCTCAGCACCTTGTCCACGACCTCCGGGTTCGCGCCCGGTTCGTTGCGGGCCGCCAGGATCTCGTGGCGGGCCGCCGACATCATGTCCCGCTGGACGCGCTGGAGCGTCTTCAGGTAGTCCTGCCGCTTCGCGAACCACTCGCGCCGCTCGTCGTCGACGACCAGCGGGCTGATCCGCGCCCCGATGTCGATCGCGGCGCGCGCCAGCCGTTCGCTGATCTCCTCCGGCAGTTCCTCTGCGGCGTCGATCTCCCGGAGCCTGCGCCGCGCCGCCCTCGCCGCCCGGATCGCCAGCGAGTGCTCCAGCTCCCGCTCGGCGTCCGTGTCGGCGCGCACGCCGAGCTTCCGTACCAGCCAGGGCAGGGTGAGCCCCTGAATGACGAGCGTGGCCATGATGACGACGAACGCGATGAAGATGATCTCGTCCCGGCCCGGGAACGGTTTGCCGTCGTCGGTCTTGAGCGGGATGGCGAGCGCCAGCGCGACCGAGGCGACACCGCGCATACCGGCCCACCACATGACGACCGTCTCGCGCCAGCCGACGGGGATGTCCTCGTCGTAGTCGCGCAGCTTGTGCAGCCGTTTGGCGAGCCAGGTGGCCGGCAGCAGATACAGCAGCCGTACGCCGACGACGACCACGACGACGGCGCCGCCCCAGCCGAGCATCTCCGCCATGTGGCTGTCGGCGGTGCCGAGCGCGTTGTGCAGTTCGAGGCCGATCAGGCCGAAGGCGACGCCGGTGACGAGCGTGTCGACGATCTCCCAGAAGGAGTTGCCGGCGAGCCGGCCCATCACGTCGTCCGCGTCCGCCGTGTGCTCGGCGAGGAACAGCGCGACGGTCAGCACGGCCAGCACGCCGGAGCCGCTCAGCTCCTCGGCGAGTACGTAGCTGATGAACGGCACCAGCAGCGTGAGCCCGATCTGCAGGGTCGCGTCGCCGAGCAGCGCCATGAGCTTGTTGGAGAGCCAGCCGAGCACGAGCCCGACGGCGACGGCCACCACGGCGGAGAGCACCAGCGACCCCACGGCGTGCGGCCAGGAGAAGCTGCCGCTGACGGCCGCCAGGACCGCCACGTGGTAGAGCACGATCGCCGTGACGTCGTTGAAGAGCCCCTCGCCCTCCAGGATCGACACGAGCCGGCGCGGCAGCCCCAGCGCCCCGGCGACGGCGGTCGCGGCGACCGGGTCGGGCGGTGCGACGAGCGCGCCCAGCGCGACGGCGGCGGCGATCGGCAGTCCCGGTACGACGGACCCGGCGACCGCGGCGACCGCCGCCGTCGTGACGAACACCAGCGCGACGGCGAGCAGGAAGATGGGGCGCCGGTTGGCGGCGAACTGCCGCCATGAGGTGCGCTGCACGGCCGCGTACAGCAGCGGCGGCAGCAGCACCGGCAGGATGAAGTCCGGCGGTACCTCGACGTTCGGCACGAACGGCAGCAGCGCGAGGACGACCCCGAGCAGGGTCATCAGGACCGGCGGCGGCAGCCCGATGCGCTCGCCGAGCGGCACCATGACCACCGCGCCGAGCAACAGCGCGAAGAGCAACGCCAACTGGTCCACGGGTGCGTCCTCCGGCGGTCGACAGCCGCCACAGGGGTTGGGGCGGGGATCGGACGATCAAGACACCAGAGTGCCACGTGCTCCGACCGGCGCTTTTACAGCCCCCGCCGCATCGAGCGGTGCGCGATGCCCGCGTCCTGGAACTCGGGTCCGTACGGCTCGTAGCCCAGCTTCTGGTAGAAGCCCATGGCGTGCGTCTGCGCGTGCAGGTCGACGGCGGTCAGACCGCGCTCGCGCGCCGCGTCCTCGATGGCGCGCACCAGCGCCGCGCCGACGCCCAGGCCGCGGGCGGCCCTGGTCACGGCGAGCCGGCCGAGCGAGCCGACGCCGGGCGCCCCGCCGGTGCTGCCGGCCGCGTCGGCCCCGTACAGCAGCCGTCCTGTGCCGAGCGGCAGTCCGTCGTCGCGTACCGCGAGCACATGGACGGCCGTCGCGTCGTGGCTGTCGTACTCGATGTCCTCGGGCACCCGCTGCTCGGCGACGAAGACGTCCTTGCGGATGCCGAAGCACGCCTCGCGGTCGGCCGGGTCGACCGCGACCCGTATCCGGTACGCGGGGCCGCCGCCCGCCGCTGCCCCGGTCATGCGTTGCTCTCCGCCCTCACCTTGTCCAGCGCACCCTGCAGATCGGCCGGGTACGTGCTCTCGAATTCCACCCAGCGCCCGTCCGAGGGGTGCTCGAAGCCGAGCCGCATCGCGTGCAGCCACTGCCGGGTCAGGCCGAGGCGCTTGGCCAGGGTCGGGTCGGCGCCGTAGGTCAGGTCGCCCACGCAGGGGTGCCGGTGGGCCGACATGTGCACGCGGATCTGGTGCGTACGGCCCGTCTCCAGCTTGATGTCCAGCAGCGAGGCCGAGCGGAACGCCTCGATCAGGTCGTAGTGCGTCACGGACGGCTTGCCGTCGGCGGTGACCGCCCATTTGTAGTCGTGGTGCGGGTGGCGGCCGATGGGGGCGTCGATCGTCCCGCTCATCGGGTCCGGGTGCCCCTGCACCAGCGCGTGGTAGCGCTTGTCGACGACGCGCTCCTTGAACTGGGCCTTCAGCAGCGTGTACGCCCGCTCCGACTTGGCCACCACCATCAGCCCGGACGTGCCGACGTCCAGCCGGTGCACGATGCCCTGGCGCTCGGCGGCGCCGGAGGTCGAGATACGGAATCCGGCGGCGGCCAGGCCGCCGATGACGGTGGTGCCCGTCCAGCCGGGGCTCGGGTGGGCGGCGACTCCGACCGGCTTGACGATCACGACGATGTCGTCGTCGTCGTGGACGATCTCCATGCCCTCGACCGGCTCGGCGACGATCTTCACCGGCACCGCGGGGGCCGGCATCTCCACTTCGAGCCAGGCGCCGCCGTTCACCCGCTCGGACTTCCCGACGACGGAGCCGTCGACCTGGACCTTCCCTGACGCGGCCAGCTCGGCCGCCTTCGTACGGGAGAACCCGAACATACGGGCTATGGCGGCGTCGACGCGCTCGCCTTCCAGTCCATCGGGCACGGGCAGCGTTCTGATCTCGGGGAAGCTCACCCGTCGAGTATGCCTTGTCAGTCCTTGTGGACTGTGCCGTCCGGGTCCAGCCCACGGAAGGACAGGATCACGATGAGGACGCCGCCGCAGCAGATCGCGGAGTCGGCGAGATTGAAGACGGCGAAGTGCCAGGGCGCGATGAAGTCGACGACCGCGCCCTGGAAGACGGAGGGGGCCCGGAAGATCCGGTCCGTGAGATTGCCGAGCGCGCCGCCGAGCAGCAGGCCGAGGGCGATGGCCCAGGGCAGGCTGTGCAGCTTGCGGGCGAGCCGGGCGATGACCAGGATCACGGCGGCCGCGATGACCGTGAAGATCACGGTGTACGCGGCGCCGAGACCGAACGCGGCGCCGGCGTTCCTGATCACCCGGAACTTCAGCACGTCGCCGAAGACGTCGACCGGGGCCTCGTTCTCCAGCTTGGCCACGACCAGCGTCTTGCTGCCGAGGTCCAGCAGGTAGGCGAGGAGGGCGACGACGAACAGGGCGACGATCTTGCGCCGCCCCTTGGGCCGCTCGGCGGGCGCCGCTGCCTCGTCGTCGACATCCGGCGTACCGATGATGCGCTCCGCCTCTGTCACGTGAGTCCCTCAACCTAGATGCTTTGACGCCGAGGATACGACACGGCGCTCCCCAGGTCAGCCGCCGCCCAGGGGCGATCCGCCGGACAGATCCGTACGGACCCTAGCCGCGGCGCTCCTGCTTCTGCTTGTCCTCGACGCACAGCGTGGCCCGGGGAAACGCCTGCATCCTCGCCTTGCCGATCGGCTGCCCGCAGACCTCGCACAGGCCGTACGTGCCCGCGTCGAGGCGCTGGAGCGCCCGTTCGGTCTGTTCGAGCATCTCCCTGGCGTTGGCGTTGAGGGACATCTCGTGTTCGCGGGTGATGTTCTTGGTGCCGGTGTCGGCGTCGTCGTCACCCGCGCCGTCCCCGGAGTCCCGCATCAGCCCGGCGAGGGCCTGCTCGGACGAGCTGATCTCGTGCGCCAGCCGCGTCACCTCGCCCTCCAGGCCGGCCCGCGCCTCGGCGACCTCCTCCGGTGTCCACGGGTCCTCACCCGGGCGTACCGCCAGCTCCCCCGGAGGTGTCGCCGCGGCGACGGGTGCCGGCGGGACCGCTGTCGCGGTCGCGGCGCCCTCGGTGGCGGCTGTGGTCCCGCTGCCGCCCGCAGTCTTCTTGGCTCCCACCGTCTTGGCTCCTGTCTGTTCCGCGGCCTGGGCCGCCCCCTCGGCCGCTGGTGCGGCCTTCTTCGCCGCGGCTTTCCTCGCCGGCCGCTTCTTCTTCGCCGGCGTCTTGTCCGCCGGTGCCGTGCCCTCAGGCGACCGCTCGGACGGCGGCTTCTTCGCCGCCTTCTTCGCCGCCGCCTTGCTCGCGGCTGAGTCGTTCGCGGCGGACTTCTTCGCCACCATGCCGCGGCCCCTTCACATTTTGTGATCTTGCGCGCAAATCGTGTTGGGACGATAAATCGACATCGCCCCCGCGGCAACGGGGCACGCCGCCGCCACGGGCCTCCCCCTGTCGTGACAAGACACGCCTCCAAGCGTTGTGCCCAGCTCCCCGCCCGGTAATCCGCCGCCACGCGGCTGCCGGGAGCGACCTGCTACGTCATGACCGTTCGGGTCACGCGCTGCGCCGTATGCCGACCTGGGGCCGGGCCCGCCGCCGGCCTCGCCGCCGGCCGGAAAAATCGGGTCTGCCCGCGCCGCGCGGGACCGTACACTGGCCTCAGCGAAAGGCGTGGATGGGGACGAGTAGCGTCGTAAGCGGCCATGAGCGACCCGGGGACGGTGCGAGCCCGGGGGCACAGCGCGAAGTGAAGGATCACCCCGGAGCCGCCGGAAGAAAGTGCCGGTCCTCGGTGGACAGGCGCGAGTAGAACCGGCAGCGCGACCCCAATGAGGGGGCTGCGGGCGGCGTACGCCCGGGGCCAAGGAGGGTGGTACCGCGGGAGCCCAGCTCTCGTCCCTTCGACGGAGACGACGCAGTTCCGCCGGAGGAAGCGACCGATGACCACGCCAGCGACACCCGCGACACCCCTGACCCCGCCGACGCCGCCGCTCTACCGCCAGGTGCCCGCGCAGGTCGACCTGCCCGCCCTTGAGCACGCCGTACTCGACTTCTGGCGCGACGCCAAGGTGTTCGCCAAGAGCCTCGACCAGTCGGAGGGCCGCCCCGAGTGGGTCTTCTACGAGGGCCCGCCCACCGCCAACGGCATGCCGGGCGCGCACCACATCGAGGCCCGCGTCTTCAAGGACGTCTTCCCGCGCTTCCGCACCATGCGCGGCTACCACGTCGCGCGCAAGGCCGGCTGGGACTGCCACGGGCTGCCGGTCGAGCTGGCCGTCGAGAAGGAACTGGGCTTCAACGGCAAGAAGGACATCGAGGCGTACGGCATCGCCGAGTTCAACGCCAAGTGCCGCGAGTCGGTCACCCGGCACACGGACGCCTTCGCCGAGCTGACGACCCGCATGGGGTACTGGACCGACCTCGACGACGCGTACCGGACGATGGACCCGGAGTACGTCGACTCCGTCTGGTGGTCGCTGAAGGAGATCTTCGACAAGGGCCTGCTGACCCAGGACTACCGGGTCTCCCCCTGGTGCCCGCGCGACGAGACGGGGCTGTCCGACCACGAGCTGGCGCAGGGGTACGAGACGATCGTCGACCCCTCCGTCTTCGTCCGCTTCCCGCTGACCTCGGGCCCGCTCGCCGGCGACGCCGCGCTGCTCGTCTGGACGACCACCCCGTGGACGCTGGTGTCCAACACCGCCGTCGCCGCGCACCCCGACGTCACGTATGTCGTCGCGACGGACGGCACGGAGCGCCTGGTCGTCGCCGAGCCGCTGCTGGAGAAGGCGCTGGGCGAGGGCTGGGAGCGCACCGGGCAGTCCTTCACCGGCCGCCAGATGGAGCGCTGGACGTACCAGCGCCCCTTCACGCTCATCGACTTCCCCGCCGACAGCCCGGCGCACTACGTCGTCAACGCCGAGTACGTGACGACGGAGGACGGCACGGGCCTGGTGCACCAGTCCCCCGCCTTCGGCGAGGACGACCTGAAGGTCTGCCGCTCGTACGGTCTGCCGGTGGTCAACCCGATCCGGCCGAACGGCACGTTCGAGGAGAGCGTGCCGCTCGTCGGCGGCGTCTTCTTCAAGAAGGCCGACGAGGCGCTGACCGAGGATCTGCGCGCGCGCGGACTGCTGCTGCGTCATGTGCCGTACGAGCACAGCTACCCGCACTGCTGGCGCTGCCACACCGCGCTCCTCTATTACGCGCAGCCGTCCTGGTACATCAGGACGACCGCGGTCAAGGAGCGGCTGCTGGCGGAGAACGAGAAGACGAACTGGTTCCCCGACTCGGTCAAGCACGGCCGGTACGGCGACTGGCTGGACAACAACGTCGACTGGGCGCTGTCGCGCAGCCGTTACTGGGGCACGCCGCTGCCGATCTGGCGCTGCGCCGACAACCACCTCACCTGCGTGGGCTCGCGCGCCGAGCTGACCGAGCTGACCGGCACCGACCAGTCGTCGCTCGACCCGCACCGCCCGTACATCGACGAGGTCGTCTTCGGCTGCCCGGAGTCCGGCTGCGAACTGACGGCGACGCGCGTGCCCGAGGTCATCGACGCCTGGTACGACTCGGGTTCGATGCCGTTCGCGCAGTGGGGCTACCCGCACAAGAACAAGGACCTGTTCGAGAAGCGCTACCCGGCGCAGTTCATCTCGGAGGCGATCGACCAGACGCGTGGCTGGTTCTACACGCTGATGGCGGTCGGCACGCTGGTCTTCGACAAGTCGTCGTACGAGAACGTGGTCTGCCTCGGCCACATCCTCGCCGAGGACGGCCGCAAGATGTCCAAGCACCTCGGCAACATCCTGCAGCCGATCCCGCTGATGGACCAGCACGGCGCGGACGCGGTGCGGTGGTTCATGGCGGCGGGCGGCTCGCCGTGGTCGGCGCGGCGCGTCGGTGACGGCACGATCCAGGAGGTCGTGCGCAAGACGCTGCTGACGTACTGGAACACGGTCGCCTTCCAGGCGCTCTACGCCCGTACGTCGCTGTGGGCCCCCTCGGACGCCGACCCGACGCCGGCCGACCGGCCGCTGCTGGACCGCTGGCTGCTGAGCGAACTGCACGCGCTGGTCGACCAGTCGACGCAGGCGCTGGAGGCGTACGACACGCAGCGCGCCGGCAAGCTGCTGTCGGCGTTCGTCGACGACCTGTCGAACTGGTACGTGCGCCGCTCGCGCCGCCGGTTCTGGCAGGGCGACAAGGCGGCGCTGCGGACGCTGCACGACGTGGTCGAGACGGTGACCCGGCTGATGGCGCCGCTGACCCCGTTCATCACGGAGCGGGTCTGGCAGGACGTGGTCGTCCCGGTGACCCCGGACGCGCCCGAGTCCGTCCACCTGTCGGCCTGGCCGGAGGCGGACCTGGCGGCGATCGACCCGGAGCTGTCGAAGCAGATGCTGCTCGTCCGCCGCCTGGTGGAGCTGGGCCGCGCGACACGTGCGGAGTCGGGGGTGAAGACCCGTCAGCCGCTGTCGCGCGCGCTGATCGCGGCGACGGGCTTCGACGCGCTCTCCGACGAGCTGCGCGCCCAGATCACCGAGGAGCTGAACGTGGCGGGCCTCGCGACGCTGTCGGAGGTCGGCGGCTCGCTGGTCGACACGACGGCGAAGGCCAACTTCCGCGCCCTGGGCAAGCGCTTCGGCAAGGGCGTCCAGGCGGTGGCCGCGGCCGTCGCCGCGGCGGACGCCGCGGCCCTGTCGGCGGCGCTGCGCGAGGGCACGGCGACGGTGACGGTCGACGGCGCCGAGGTCTCGCTGGCCCCGGACGAGGTCATCATCACCGAAACCCCCCGCGAGGGCTGGTCGGTGGCGTCCGACTCGGGCGCGACGGTCGCCCTGGACCTGGAGATCACCCCGGAACTCCGCCTGGCGGGCCTGGCCCGCGACGCGATCCGCCTGATCCAGGAGGCCCGCAAGAACAGCGGCCTGGACGTGGCGGACCGGATCGCGGTCCGCTGGACGTCCGAGTCGTCCCCAACAGAAGAGGCCCTCCGCGCCCACGCGGACCTGATCGCGGACGAGGTCCTGGCGCTGGACTTCGCGGCGGGGGCGCCGGACGACGCGTCGTACGGTGAGCCGTTCACGGACGAGGGGCTGTCGCTGACGTTCCACCTGCACAAGGTGTAACGGGCAGAGGGGCGGGCGGTCGGGGGCGCTGCGCGGGCAGTTCCCCTACCCGCCCCTTCCCGAAACCGGGGGCAGGCCCCCGGACCCCGCGGGGCGGTCCCGCTGCGCGGGGCCATTCCCCTACCCCGCCCCTTCCCGAAACCGGGGGCAAGCCCCCGGACCCCCACGGCGCCGACGCGGCGTTGCCGCGCGGCGCGCGGGCCGTTTCCGCCCCGCCTGCGGCGGGAGCCCGGGGCCCGCCCCGGGTTCGTTGCCGGGGCCCCGGTCCGTCAGGACGCGGCCCCCGCAACGCGCGTGCCCGCGCGCCGCGCCCCGGGCCCCCGGCTGTTCCCGGCCGGGGGGCCCGGGGCCGACCCCGGTTCCCACCCCCACCCCGCCGCAAGCGGCGCAGCCGCGCCTGCGGCGGGGGTTCGGGACCTCCCCCCGGCTGTCGTTGGGGGCCAGGGGCTTGCCCCGGTTTCCGCCGCCGGCGCGAGCGGCGCAGCCGCGGTGCGCCTGCGGGACGGGGTCCGGGGCTTGCCCCGGTTTCGGGAAGGGGCGGGGAGGGGAACGCCCCGCGCAGCGGGCACCGCAAAGGGCCGGGCCCGAGGTTTTCACCTCGGGCCCGGCCCTTTGCCTGCCGACGGCTACGCGCTACGCGCGCACCCCCGTCAGTTGTCGTCCTCGTCGATCAAGAAGCCGCGCATCGGCGACGGGGCCTGCTGCATCGGCTGCGGGGCCTGCGGCCGTACCGGGGCCATCGGCTGGGTCATCGCCGGCGACATCTGCTGCTGGCCGCCGTACGACGGGCCGGGGCCCGGACCGTGGCCGCCGCCCATGGACGGGTTGCCGCCCATGGTGTGACCCATCGCACCCGCACCGGCCGGAGCCATGGACGGCGACGGCGGCAGCGACGCGGCAGCGGGGGCGCGCGGCGGGGCCAGGGAGTCGTCGGCCTGGGTTTCGAGCTGGCGCAACTGGCTTTCCAGGTAGGACTTCAGACGGGTGCGGTACTCGCGCTCGAACCCGCGCAGGTCCTCGACCTTGCGCTCAAGCGTCGCGCGGGCGGACTCCAGCGAGCCCATCGCCACGCGGTGCTTCTCCTGCGCGTCCCGCTCCAGCGCGTCCGCCTTGGCGCGGGCGTCACGCTCCAGGCCCTCGGCGCGGCTGCGCGCCTCGCCGACGATCTTGTTGGCTTCGGAGCGCGCCTCGGCGATCGCCTGGTCCGCTGTCTGCTGGGCGAGCGAGAGGACTCGGGCAGCGCTGTCGCCGCCGGGGCCCTGTCCTGGCTGGCCCATTCCCGGGTGGCCGCCCATGGGGCCGCCCATCGGTCCACCCATGGGACCGCCCTGCATCTGCTGGCCCTGCATGGGGCCGCCTTGCATGGGACCGCCCTGCATCGGGCCGCCCTGCATGGGTCCACCCTGCATGGGACCGCCCTGCATCGGGCCGCCCTGCATGGGTCCACCCTGCATCGGGCCGCCCTGCATCGGACCGGGGCCGTGCTGCTGCTGGCCGCGCGGGTCGTGGCCCTGGGGTCCATGGCCCTGCGGACCGTGGGCACTCGGGCCTGCCGGGAGCTGCGGGGCACCGCCGGGCAACTGGGGCGGACCCATCTGCGGGGGCTGCTGCTGGACCGGCGGGCCGGATATGGCCGCTGGAACGGGACCGCCGGTGCGATCCTGCGGTTCTGGCGGCTTTCGCATGCCCTGCTGCTGTTGGTTCTGCGCGGCGGCACGCGTCGCGGCGGCCAGCTTGGCGCGCAGATCCTCGTTCTCGCGGAGCAGGCGGGTCAGTTCGGCCTCGACCTCGTCGAGGAAGGCATCGACCTCGTCCTCGTCATAGCCTTCTCGGAGGCGGACGGTCGTGAACTGCTTGTTCCGCACGTCCTCGGGGGTCAGCGGCATCTCTTCTTCACCTCTACGTAGTCGTCGGCAGTCGGCAAGACCGTATCGTTCACACGCTGCTCGCAAGACTGCTTACGAGCGAGATCAGGATGTACACGATGATCATCAGAACGAAGAAGGACAGGTCGAGTGCCACGCCCCCGAGACGCAACGGCGGAATGAACCGCCGCAGAAGCTTGAGCGGTGGATCGGTGACAGTGTAGGTGGCCTCAAGAACGACCACCATCGCCTTGCCTGGTTGCCATGAACGCGCGAACTGGAAGACGTAGTCCATGACCAGCCGGAAAATCAGCACGATGAGGAAGCACATCAGCGCGATGTAGACCACCTGCAGCGCTACGCCCATCCCGCGCTTCCCTCTCCCCTGGCTCTGCCTTGGCCCGGCCTCGCGGCCGGGTCGTTCCCGGTGTGGTTCTCAGCTCTGGTTGAAGAATCCGCCCTCTGCGATGCGGGCCTTGTCCTCCGCCGTGACATCGACGTTAGCAGGAGACAGCAGGAACACCTTCTGCGTCACCCGCTCAATGCTGCCATGAAGACCGAAGACGAGACCCGCGGCAAAGTCGACAAGTCGCTTCGCGTCGGTGTCGTCCATCTCGGTCAAGTTCATGATCACCGGCGTGCCTTCGCGGAAGTGTTCCCCGATGGTACGGGCCTCGTTGTAGGTCCGCGGGTGCAGTGTGGTGATGCGATAGGGCTCCCGCTCGGACACGACCTTGGGCATGATCACCGGTGCGTTCTTCTCCAGGCTCGGGCGTTCAGGTGTGATGGATGCCACGGGGGCGATTCGTGCCGGACGTCCGCTTTCTGCCGCTAGCGGCACCGACTCCCGCTCGCGCTGGGCGGGTGGTTGGGCCATGCGCACCGGTTCATCCCGCTCCTGGTGCACCGGCTGGTGGCGCCGATGCTCCCGCTCGGGTTCCGGCTCGGGTTCGAAGTCGTCGTCGGGGTCGAAACCCCGGCCGTCGTACCCATCGTCCTCCACGAGGCCGAGGTAGACCGCCATCTTGCGCATCGCGCCGGCCATGCTCTGGGTCCTCCGCTCTGTGGTGGATCGGCCTCGTCACCAAGTGCCCTCGATCCACTCGGTCCATCCGCCTTACGGCGAAATGACCATATTTTCTACTGTGGTCCGACTTGCTTCGCGACGTTACCCGAGCAGGGGTCGGACTCCGAGTACCGCCGTACCGACGCGCACATGTGTCGCACCCGCCTTCACGGCTTCTTCGAGGTCCGCGCTCATCCCTGCTGAGACCATGTTCGCAGCCGGAAGGGCCGCGCGCAGGCCGGATGACAATTCCAGCAGGCGCTCGAACGCGGCCCGTTGCCGACCCGCGTACGGTCCGGCGAGCGGCGCGACGGTCATCAGACCGCCGAGCCGCAGTCCCGGGGCTTCGGCCACCGCGGTGGCCAACTCCTCGATCCCGTCGGGCGCCACGCCGCCGCGCGATCCGCGCGCGCCGGACTCGGCGTCGAGTGCGACCTGGATCAGGCAGCCGAGTTCGCGCCCGGTGCGTACCGCGGCCCCCGACAGCGCCGTGACAAGCTTGAGCCGATCGACAGACTGCACCACGTCGGCGTAACTGGCTACGGAACGGACCTTGTTCGTCTGCAATTGGCCGACGAAGTGCCAAGTGAGCGACAAATCCGAACAAGCGGCGGCTTTCGGGGCGGCGTCCTGGTCGCGGTTCTCGGCGACGTGCCGGACCCCCAGCTCGTGCAGGAGTCGGACGTCGCTCGCGGGGTAGGTCTTGGTCACGACGATCAAGGTCACCTCGTCCCGCCGCCGGCCGGCTTCGGCGCAGGCGGTGGAGATACGTTCCTCCACCGTGGCGAGGTTCCTGGTGAGTTCGGCTCTTCGGTCGGTCATCGCGGTATCAGTCCAGCCAGACATAGCCGGCGAGCCGCCCGGTCGTGCGGTCGCGGCGGTACGAGTAGTGATCGGCCGACTCCCGGGTGCAGAACGCGGAGCGCCCGCGGTCCTGGACGCCGAGCGCGTCGAGTTGCGCGTGCACACCCTCGGTCACATCGACGGCCGGGGTGCCCCAACTGGTCTCGGCCCAGGCGGCGGGGACCGTCCGCGCCACCTCGGCCCGCATCTGCTCCGGCACCTCGTAGCAGCGCCCGCAGACCGCGGGTCCGGTACGCGCGGTGATCCGGGCCGGATCCGCGCCCAGTGTGATCATCTTCTCGACGGTGGCGGGAACGACTCCGGCGACCAGTCCGGGCCGGCCGGCATGCGCCGCGGCCGCGATCCCGGCGACCGGATCGGCCAGCAGGACGGGCACGCAGTCCGCGGTGAGCACCGCGAGGGCGAGACCGCGCCGCCGGGTGACGAGCGCGTCGACCGCCGGGATCTCGCCGTCGGCGGCGGACTGCCACGGCTCGTCGACCACGGCGACGTCCCTGCCGTGCACCTGGTTCATCCAGACGACCAGCGCGGGGTCGAGCCCGAGGGACTTCGCCGCCGTCTCGCGGTTCGCCAGGACGGCGGCGGGGTCGTCGCCGACCGCGCCGCCGAGGTTGAGCTCCTCGTACGGAGCGGCGCTCACCCCGCCCCACCTGTCGGTGAAGGCGAAGTGCGCGCCGCCCTTCGAACTGACGTCGGTGATCGGACTTATCACTTCAAGAAGTCCGGGACGTCCAGCTCTTCGGCCTGGCTGTCCTGGTACGGACGGGCCGGCGGGACCTGGGGCGAGCTGACCGGCGGGAGCGGCTTCTCGTTGACCGGCGCGGGGTCGGCCTGGACCGGCTTCTCCTCGCGCGGCGGCACCGTGCCGAGCCCGCTCGTGGAGCGGCCGCCGTCCGTGCTCCTGACCGGGGCCGGCTGCTCGTCGCGCTTGCCCGAGGCACCGAGCACGGTCTCGCGCCGGGTCGGCGGCTGTCCGCCGTCGAAGCCCGCCGCGATCACGGTGACCCGCACCTCGTCGCCCAGGGCGTCGTCGATGACGGCGCCGAAGATGATGTTGGCCTCGGGGTGGGCCGCCTCGCTCACCAACTGCGCCGCCTCGTTGATCTCGAAGAGACCGAGGTCGCTGCCGCCGGAGATGGAGAGCAGCACGCCGCGCGCGCCGTCGATGGACGCTTCGAGGAGCGGCGAGGAGATCGCCATCTCGGCTGCGGCCACCGCGCGGTCGTCGCCGCGCGCCGAGCCGATACCCATGAGCGCCGAGCCGGCCTCCGACATCACGGACTTGACGTCGGCGAAGTCGAGGTTGATCAGACCGGGCGTGGTGATGAGGTCGGTGATGCCCTGAACACCCGACAGCAGCACCTGGTCGGCCGACTTGAACGCGTCGAGGACGCTGACCTGACGGTCCGAGATGGACAGCAGCCGGTCGTTGGGGATGACGATGAGGGTGTCGACCTCTTCGCGGAGTTCGGCGATGCCGTCCTCCGCCTGGTTCGCCCTGCGCCGGCCCTCGAAGGTGAACGGCCGGGTGACCACACCGATCGTGAGCGCGCCGAGCGAGCGTGCGATGTTGGCGACGACGGGTGCGCCGCCGGTGCCTGTGCCGCCACCTTCGCCTGCGGTGACGAAGACCATGTCGGCCCCCTTGAGGACCTCCTCGATCTCCTCACGGTGGTCTTCTGCCGCCTTACGACCGACTGCCGGATTGGCTCCGGCGCCGAGGCCACGGGTGAGTTCCCTGCCGACGTCGAGCTTGACGTCGGCGTCGCTCATCAACAGGGCTTGCGCGTCCGTGTTGATCGCGATGAACTCGACACCCTTGAGGCCGACCTCGATCATTCGGTTGATGGCATTGACACCACCGCCGCCGACACCGATGACCTTGATGACTGCGAGGTAGTTCTGCGGTGCTGCCACGTCGAAGGCCTCTCGCCTCAAGTTACGTGTCGTCGCTCCGCCGATGTGGCGCCGCGACGACTGATGCCGATGGGACGGTCCGAAACGCCGACCCAAACCCTAACGTTGAAGTTTAGGGTTACCAGTGTGTCTGCTTCTTTGACTCTTCCGAACAGGACACTAAGTCGACAAGTGGCGCACGTTCAACGAACACGCCGAACCTCCCGTTTTTCTTTTCACCCTATGTGATCACCCATAGCGCTGACCAACCAGGGTGGTGGCCAGCACATATACCCGTCAACTCCCTGACGCGGCAGGCGCGGTGGGCGCGCTCACATCGAAGTGATCAGCCTTCGGAACTGCTTTCATCAACGCGGTGAGCGCACGCGCCTTGGCCGCACCGTCCTCGCTGCTTCCCCACATCACCGTACGGCCCCCGCTCAACTCAAGAGAGATCGAGTCGTACGAACGCACGTGCAAAGTCCTGGTGTCCGCCGCGACCTTGCCGGGCAGCGCCCGGCGGATCGCGACCGCCTCACGGACCAGCCGGGTGCTGGTGAAGCGCTGTTGGGCCGTCGACTGAGCCACCGTCAATTCGAGCAGCGGTACGCCCTTGGGCGCCTTCTCCACAGTGGCGAAACGCACTCCCCCGGCGTCCACTTCGATGAACTTTGCGCTCTTTTCGATGAGCAGTGCGGGCTTTCGTTCGACCACATTCAGCGTGATGCCGTGCGGCCAAGAACGTTCGGCCGCCACGGAGTCGATACGCGGCAGCTTCTGCCGGACCCTGGCCTCAATCGCGTCCGTGTCGACGGAAATCAGCGGCGATCCCATCGGTACGGCCGCCGCTTCGGCGACCTGGCCGGGAGTCAGCACTTCGGTGCCGGAAGTCTTCACCCGGTCGACCCGCAGCCACGAAGAACCGTAAAGCAGCCAGATTCCGCCGGCGAGAACCAGAACCGCGGCAATCAATACGACGATCACACGACGGCTGGGAATCCGCCTGGCGGGCCCCTCCGGCCCCCCGTCGGGGCGGCCGGACTCCGACTGCGGTCGCGCGCCGCGCTCGGCGGTCGACGGTCCGGCCATGCTCCCTGCCTCTCCGCCTCCTACGCCTGACGGCGTGCGGCGATCGCCTCGTACACCATGCCGACGAGCAGGTCGTCGGCGTCCCTGCGGCCGAACTCGGAGGCCGCGCGGGACATCTCGTACAGCCGGTGCGGATCGGCGAGCACCGGGAGCACATTGCCCTGCACCCACTCGGGAGTGAGATCGGCGTCGTCGACCAGCAGCCCGCCGCCGGCCTTCACCAGCGGCTGGGCGTTGAGCCGCTGTTCGCCGTTGCCGATCGGCAACGGGACGTAGGCGGCGGGCAGCCCGACCGCCGAGAGTTCGGCGACGGTCATCGCGCCCGCGCGGCAGAGCATCATGTCGGCAGCGGCGTACGCGAGATCCATCCGGTCCACATACGGTACCGGGACATAGGGCGGCATCCCCGGCATGTTGTCCACATGCGGCAATTCGTTCTTCGGACCGACCGCGTGCAGGATCTGGATCCCGGAGCGCTGGAGCGTCGGCGCGATCTGCTGGACGACCTCGTTGAGCCGGCGCGCGCCCTGCGAACCGCCGGAGACGAGCAGCGTCGGCAGGTTGGGGTCGAGCCCGAAGGCGGCGCGCGCCTCGGGCCGCACCTTGGCGCGGTCGAGGATCGCGATCGTACGGCGCAGCGGGATGCCGATGTAACGGGCGCCCCGCAGCTTGCTGTCCGGGGTCGAGACGGCCACGGCCGCCGCGTACCGGGAGCCGATCTTGTTGGCCAGGCCGGGCCGCGCGTTGGCCTCGTGGACGATGATCGGCACACCGAGCCGCTTGGCGGCGAGATAGCCGGGCAGCGCCACATAGCCGCCGAAGCCCACGACGCAGTCGGCTTTGGTGCGTTCCAGGATCTGCTCGGCGGCCTTGATCGTGCCGCGCAGCCGCCCGGGGACGGTGATCAGCTCGGGTGTTGGCCTGCGGGGCAGCGGTACGGCGGGGATCAGCCCCAGTTCGTACCCGCGCTCGGGTACGAGCCTGGTCTCGAGCCCGCGTTCCGTACCGAGGGCCGTGATCCCCACGGTGGGGTCCTGCCTGCGCAGGGCATCCGCGAGGGCGAGCGCCGGCTCGATATGACCGGCGGTCCCCCCACCTGCGAGTACGACATGCACCGAAATTCACCGCTCTCCGGACGGACGCTTCTTGACGCGCCGTCTCATCGTCTTCCATCTCGCCCCGGCACGCTTGTTCCTGCCGAAGACAGGCTGCCGCATGGCCAGGGCCGCCTTCGCCGCGGGATCCTCTCGCGCGAAGGCGATCAGCAGCCCGACGGCGAACATCGTCGGCAGCAGGGCCGACCCTCCGTAGGAGAACAGCGGCAGCGGGACCCCGGCGATCGGCAGAAGGCCGAGCACCGCACCGATGTTCACCACGGCCTGAGCCGTGATCCAGGTGGTCACACCTCCTGCCGCGTACCTCACGAAGGGGTCCTCCGTGCGTCCGGCCACGCGGATACCCGCATAGCCTAGAGCCGCGAAGAGGGCGAGCACCGACAGCGTCCCCGCAAGACCCAGTTCCTCCCCGGTGATGGCGAAAATGAAGTCGGTGTGCGGTTCGGGCAGTTGGCCCCACTTCTCCACACTCGCACCGAGACCGGAACCGAACCATCCGCCTGATGCCAGAGCATAGATGCCGTGGACGGCCTGCCAGCACTGGTCGTCGGGACCGGACTCGCTGGCGCCGATGCAGCCGAGCCTGCCCATCCGGTTGGGGCTGGTCTTGATGAGCATGGCCCCGACCGCGAGGGCCACGGCCAGCACGGCCCCGAACAGCCGGGTGGGCGCGCCTGCCAGCCACAGCAGGCCGAAGAGGATGGCGGTCAGGATGATCGCCGTACCCATGTCGCCGCCGAGCATGATCAGACCGAGCAGCATGAAGGCGACGGGGACGAGCGGCACCAGCAGGTGCTTCCACTGGGTCAGCAGGTTCTTGTCCTGTTTGCGGGTGAGCAGATCCGCTCCCCACAGGATCAGCGCCAGCTTGCCGAACTCGCTGGGCTGGAGCTGGAAAGGGCCGCCCAGGGAGAGCCAGTTCTGGTTTCCGTTGACCGACTGCCCTATCCCCGGGACCTGTACGAGCGCCATCAGGAAGACCGTGCCTGCGAGCAGCGGATAGGCCAGCGCCCGGTGGAGTTTGGCGGGCATCCGGGAGGCGACGAGCAGCAGCCCGCCGCCGATGAGGGCGGCGAGCAGTTGTTTGCGGAAGAAGTACGAGGCGGGCAGCGACAGCTCAAGTGCCTTGATCATCGAGGCGCTGTAGACCATCACCAGACCCAGCACGGTGATCAGCGAGGCGCTGCCGAGGATCAGGTAGTACGCGGTGAGCGGCCGGTCCCAGGTGCGGCGGGCGTTCTCGTAGAAGCCGCGTACCCCGCCGCCGCGCGGCGGGCGGGGCCTGCTGCCGCTCGCGCCGCCGCGGCGGGCGCTCGGCGGGCGGCGGACGGCCGCACCCGCCGAGCGGCTGCGCAGTGCGAGCCTGCGCCCTGCGGCGATGTCGGGTCCCGCACTGTCGTCAGCCGGCATCGTCGCTGTCCCCTCCGGTCGGGCCTGCGGTGCGGCCGCTGGTGTCAGGCGTGCTCGGCGGCGAGTGCGCGGACCGCGTCAGTGAACGCCTCGCCCCGCTTGTTGTAATTGGCGAACATGTCCATCGAGGCGCAGGCCGGGGCCATCAGTACGGTGTCCCCCGGCTGTGCGAGCCGCGCCGCTTCGCGTACCGCGGCCGACATCGCACCAGTGTCGGTCCGTTCGACGTCCACGACAGGGACTTCGGGGGCGTGTCGCGCGAGGGCTTCGCGGATGAGCGCCCGGTCGGCGCCGATCAGCACCGCACCGCGCAGCCGCTTCGCCGAGCGGGCGACGAGTTCGTCGAAGGTCGCGCCCTTGGCGAGGCCGCCGGCGATCCACACGATCGGCTCGTAGGCCGCCAGGGACGCCTCGGCCGCATGGGTGTTGGTGGCCTTGGAGTCGTCCACGAAGCTCACGCCGGCGACGTCGGCGACATGCTCGATGCGGTGCGCGTCGGGGCGGAACGCGCGCAGTCCGTCGCGTACGGCGGTGGGTTCGACGCCGTAGGCGCGGGCGAGGGCTGCGGCCGCGAGGGCGTTGGCGATGTTGTGCGGGGCCGGCGGGTCGACGTCGGAGACGTGGGCCAGTTCCTGCGCCTGCTCCCTGCGGTTGTCGACGAACGCGCGGTCGACCAGGATCCCGTCCACGACGCCGAGTTGGGAGGGCGCGGGGGTGCCGAGGGTGAATCCGACGGCCCGGCAGCCCTCTTCGACGTCGGCGGCGCGCACCAGGTCCTCGGTGGCCGGGTCGGCGGCGTTGTAGACGCAGGCGACGCGGTTGCCCTCGTAGACGCGGCCCTTGTCGGCCGCGTACGCCTCCATGGAGCCGTGCCAGTCGAGATGGTCGGGGGCGAGGTTGAGTACGGCGGCCGAGTGGACGCGCAGGCTCGGCGCCCAGTGGAGCTGGTAGCTGGAGAGTTCGACGGCGAGGACGTCGTACGTCTCGTCGCCGGTGACCGCGTCGAGCAGCGAGACGCCGATGTTGCCGACGGCGGCCGTACGCAGCCCGGCCGCGGCCAGGATGGCGGCGAGCATCCTGACGGTCGTCGTCTTGCCGTTGGTGCCTGTGACGGCCAGCCAGGGGGCCGCGTCGGGGCCGCGCAGCCGCCACGCCAGCTCGACGTCGCCCCAGATCTCCACGCCCGCGGCGGCTGCCGCGGCGAAGAGCGGCTTGTCCGGCTGCCAGCCGGGGGCGGTGACGACGAGTTCGGTGCCCGCGGGCAGGGTGTCGCCGTCGCCGAGGCGCACGGTGACGCCGAGCGGTTCGAGTTCGGCGGCCTGGGCGCGCGCGCGTTCGTCGTCGCTGTCGTTGACGACGGTGACGTCGGCGCCGAGTCCGCGCAGCACCCGGGCCGCGGGCAGTCCGGAGACGCCGAGTCCGGCGACGGTGACCCGCTTGCCGTGCCAGTCCGCCGGCTCAGGTTGCGGCGCGGTCACTTCTGGGCCGCCCAGCCGGCGTAGAAGAGGCCGAGGCCGACGATCACGCACATGCCCTGGATGATCCAGAAGCGGACCACGACAAGGACTTCGGACCACCCCTTGAGTTCGAAGTGGTGCTGGAGCGGCGCCATCCGGAAGACCCGCCTGCCGGTGGTCTTGAACGAACCGACCTGGATGACCACGGACATGGTGATCAGGACGAAGAGACCGCCGAGCAGGGCGATCAGGAACTCGGTGCGGGAGCAGATGGCGAGGCCGGCGAGCGCGCCGCCGAGCGCCAGCGATCCGGTGTCGCCCATGAAGATCTTGGCCGGTGAGGTGTTCCACCACAGGAAGCCGAAGCAGGAGCCCATCAGGGCGGAGGCGACCACCGCCAGGTCCAGCGGATCTCGTACCTGGAAACAGGCGTTGGGATTGGTCAGCGTCGCCGCGTTGGCGCAGGACTCCTGGAACTGCCAGAGGCCGATGAAGGTGTAGGCGCCGAAGACCATCACGGAGGCGCCGGTCGCGAGGCCGTCGAGGCCGTCGGTGAGGTTCACCCCGTTCGACATCGCGAGGATCATGAACAGCGCCCAGACCACGAAGATCACCGGCCCGATCGACCAGCCGAAGTCCGAGACGAACGACAGCCGGGTCGACGCGGGGGTGTTGCCGCGGGCGTCGGCGAACTGGAGCGAGAGGACGGCGAAGGCGACGCCGACGATGAGCTGGCCCGCCATCTTCGCCTTGGCCCGCAGCCCCAGCGAGCGCTGCTTCACGATCTTGATGTAGTCGTCGAGGAAGCCGACGACCCCCATGCCGGTCATCAGGAACAGGACCAGCACGCCCGAGAACCGCATGTCCTCGCCGGTGATCACCTTCGCCAGGATGTAGGCGATCAGGGTGGCGAGGATGAAGGCGATGCCGCCCATGGTGGGCGTCCCCTTCTTGCTGCCGTGGGTGCGCGGGCCGTCGTCCCTGATGAACTGGCCGTATCCCTTGCGGGCCAGCAGCTTGATCAGCAGCGGCGTGCCGATCAGGGTCAGGAAGAGCCCGATGGCTCCCGCGAAGAGGATCTGCCTCATCGGCCGGCAACCTCACCCTCGGAGGTCGTCTCCAGCAGTGCCAGGGCCACCTGCTCAAGACCGGCCGACCTGGACGCCTTCACCAGCACGACATCTCCCGGACGCAGTTCACTGCGCAACAGGTCGACCGCCGCCCGCGCGTCGGACACGTGCACCGACTCCTCACCCCACGAACCCTCGTTGTAAGCGCCCAGTCGCAGCCAGGACGCCTCCCGGCCCCCGACTGCCACGAGCTTGCTGACGTTGAGCCGGACGGCGAGCCGTCCGACCGCGTCGTGCTCGGCGAGCGCGTCGTCACCCAGCTCGGCCATCGGGCCGAGCACCGCCCAGGTACGTCCCCCCGATGCCGTTGAGGCGCCGCCCATGGCGGCCAGCGCACGGAGCGCCGCTTTCATGGATTCGGGGTTCGCGTTGTAGGCGTCGTTGACGATCGTCACGCCGTCCGCGCGCTCGGTGACCTCCATACGCCAGCGGGAGAGGGATCCCGCCTCGGAGAGCGCATCTGCGATCTCGTCGACGGACATGCCCAACTCATGGGCGACGGCGGCCGCGGCGAGCGCGTTCGACACGTGGTGCTCACCGTACAGCCGCAGCGTCACGTCCCTGCACCCGGAGGGTGTTCGAAGCAGGAACGCGGCCTGTCCGGTGGGTGTGAGCCGGACGTTCTCTGCCCGTACGTCTGCTTCGTCGGACTCTCCGAAGAAGACTGTTCGAGCCTTGGTGCGGGATTTCATCGCGCGGACGAGCGGGTCGTCGGCGTTCAGTACGGCAACTCCGCCCGCCTCGGCGGCCGGCAGCGCCTCGACCATCTCGCCCTTCGCGACGGCGATGTTCTCGCGGCTGCCGAACTCGCCGATGTGGGCGCTGCCGACGTTCAGGACGAGGCCGATGCGCGGCGGGACGAGGCCGGTGAGGTAGCGGATGTCCCCGATGTAGCGCGCGCCCATCTCCAGGACGAGGTAGCGGGTGTCCTCGACGGCCCGCAGGGCGGTGATCGGCAGCCCGATCTCGTTGTTGAGGTTGCCCTCGGGAAAGACCGTGGGCCCGCTCCGCTGGAGGAGCTGGGCGATCAGGTCCTTGGTGCTGGTCTTGCCGGCGGACCCGGTGAGGGCGACGACGGTGGCACCGAGGCGTTCCACCACGGTGTTGGCGAGGGCGCCGAGGGCCTGTACGACGTCGTCCACGACGATGGCGGGCACCCCGACGGGCCGGGTGGCCAGCACGGCCACCGCGCCCGCCTCGACGGCGCCGCGCGCGTAGTCGTGGCCGTCGACCCGCTCCCCGGCGAAGGCGGCGAACAGGCTGCCGCTCTCCACCTTTCGGGAGTCGTAGACGACGGGTCCCGTGACGCGTACGGCCGGATCCGGTATGTCGTGGGACTGCCCGCCGACGATGGCGGCGATCTCGGCGATGGAGAGGGCGATCACTGGGTCATCCCTGACTGTTGTTCTCGTGACGACGGTGGTTCTCGTGACGGAGAGAGTTCTCGATGGCGGCGCGCAGGACCTGGCGGTCGTCGAAGGGGCGTACCACTCCGGCGATGTCCTGGCCCTGCTCGTGGCCCTTGCCCGCGACCAGTACGGTGTCGCCGGCTTCGGCGAGTGTCACCACCGCGGTGATGGCTGATTCCCGTTCGGCGTCGACCAGGACGGAGCCGCGTTCGTGGATGGGTACTTCGGCCGCGCCTGCGAGCATCGCCGCGATGATCGCGAGGGGGTCCTCGGAGCGCGGGTTGTCGGAGGTCAGTACGGCGGTGTCGGCGAGCCGGGCGGCTGCCGCGCCCATGGCGCCGCGCTTGTACTGGTCGCGGTCGCCGCCGCAGCCGAGGACGATGTGCAGCTTGCCCTCGGTGACCTTGCGCAGGGAGCGCAGGACGGACTCGACGGCGTCCGTCTTGTGCGCGTAGTCGACGACCGCGAGGTACGGCTGCCCCGCGTCCACGCGCTCCAGCCGGCCCGGTACGCCGGGGACGGCGGCGACGCCGTCGGCGGCCGTCTGTGGGTCGATCCCGGCGACGGCCAGGGTGACCACGGCGGCGAGGGTGTTCGCGACGTTGAAGGGGCCGGGCAGCGGGGCCTCGGCGCTGATCCGCTCGCCCTTGGGTCCGACGACGGTGAAGGCCGAGCGGTGGGAGCCCACTTCGACCTTCTCCGCGCGCCAGTCGGCGTCCGGGTGGCCCTCGGCCGAGAAGGTCGTGACGGGCACGGTCGCCTCGTCGACGAGCCTGCGGCCGTACTCGTCGTCGTAGTTGACCACGCCGACCTTGCTGAGCCGGGGGGTGAAGAGCTGGGCCTTGGCCTGGAAGTAGTCCTCCATGCCGGAGTGGAACTCCATGTGCTCGGGGCTGAGGTTGTTGAAGACGGCGACGTCGAAGACGCAGCCGTCGACCCGGCCGAGCACCAGCGCGTGGCTGGAGACCTCCATGGCGACGGAGTCGACCCCGCGCTCGCGCATGACGGCGAAGAGCGCCTGCAGGTCGGTGGCTTCGGGGGTGGTGCGCTCGGACTTGATGGCCTCGTCGTCGATCCGCATCTCGACGGTGCCGATCAGCCCGGTGCGGTGGCCGGCCCCGCGCAGACCGCCTTCGACGAGGTACGCCGTCGTGGTCTTGCCGGAGGTGCCGGTGATGCCGATCTGGAGCAGGTCGCGGCCGGGGTGCCCGTAGATCCCGGCGGCGAGTTCGCCCATGCTGCCCCGGGGGTCGGGAACGACCAGGACCGGCAGCCCGGTCGCCGCGGCGCGCTCGGCGCCCGCCGGGTCGGTCAGTACGGCGGTGGCGCCGAGGTCGGCGGCCTGGGCGGCGAAGTCGGCGCCGTGGAAGCGGGCGCCGGGCAGCGCCGCGTACACGTCCCCCGGGCGTACCGCCCGCGAGTCGTGGGTGATGCCGGTGACCTCCCCTTCGCCGAACTCGGCTGCGACGCCCAGTCGGGCGGCCAGTTCCGCGAGCGGGGTGGGGTGGACCCTGTCAGGACGAGGCGTCCCGGGATGGCTCACAAGGGTGTCCTTCGGGGCGGTTCGAAGCTGATCAGCGTGTGGCACGGCGGTGAGCGTACCGGGCGCTGCCGCCCCTGGGCCAAGCGCGCCCCGGGCGGTCTCGGTCGGGTCGGGTCGGTTCCCGGAATCGGAGGTGATGGTTGTCACTGGGCATTCCCTGGAGTCACTGGCCGGGTGGGGGTCCGCCGGTCTAGAAGGTGACCGGCAGGCGGACTGGTTTGCTGCCGGTCGGGGGGACCTGCAGGGTCTTGAGCGAGAACTCCATGACCTTCTTGTAGATGGGACCGCAGATCGATCCGCCGAAGTACGCGCCGCTGGTGGGGTTCTGGATCGCGCAGTAGACGGTGATCTGCGGGTTGTCGGCGGGGGCGAAGCCGGCGAAGGACGCGGTGTAGCCCTTGTAGATGCCGAGTTTGGGATCCACCCTGTTGGCGGTTCCGGTCTTGCCCGCCACCCGGTAGCCGGGGATCTTCGCGGCCGTACCGGTGCCCTCCTGGTCGCCGACGACCGATTCGAGCATCGTGGAGACGGTCTTGGCGGTGCTGTCGCTGACGACGCGGGTCTTCTTGGGCGCGGGCGCGGGGGTGAAGCGCCCGTCCGGCCCCCGGGTGCCCCGGATCAGGGTGGGGGCGATCCGTACGCCGCCGTTGGCGATGGTCGAGTACACGGACGCGGCCTGCATGGCGCTGAGCGACAGGCCCTGGCCGAACGGGATCGTGTACTGCTGCGAGGTGGACCAGTCCTGCGGCTTGGCGAGCAGCCCCTGGGTCTCGCCGGGGTAGCCGAGCCCGGTGGGCCGGCCGATGCCGAACTTGGTCAGGTACCTGTAGAGGACCTTGTTCGCCTCGGGCTGGGTGTCGCCGAGGTGTCCTGACGCCTCGATGGTGCCGATGTTGCTGGACTTGGCGAGGACGCCGTTGAGCGTCAGGTTCCAGGTGGGGTGGTCGATGTCGTCGTGGAAGAGCCGGTCGCCGCGGTGCAGCCGGTTGGGTACGACGACATGGGTGAGCGGGGTGGCCTTCTTCTCCTCGATGACCGCCGACATCGACATGACCTTGCTGGTGGAGCCGGGCTCGTAGGCGTCCTGGAGCGCGGCGTTGCCCATGGCGGCCGAGCTGGCCTGGGAGAGGTCGTTGGGGTCGAACCCGGGGGCGTTGGCCATCGCGAGGACTTCCCCGGTCCTGGTGTTCTGGACCATCACGTAGCCCCGGTCGGCCTTGGACTTCCTCACCTGGTCGCTGATGGCCCGCTGGGCCTCCCACTGGATGTCCCTGTCGATGGTCAGCTCGACGTCGGAGCCCGGCACGGCGGGCTTCTCACGCGAACTGCCGGTGGGCACCCGGCGGCCGCCCGACTGGGTGTAGGTGACCTCGCCGTCGGCGCCGGCCAACTGCTTGTCCAGCATGGACTCCACACCGCCGCCGCCGTGTCCTGACGCGTTGACGAAACCCAGTATCCCGGCGGCGAGATCGCCGTTGGGGTACACGCGCTTCGTGGTCGGCTCCTGGAGGACGCCGGCCAGTACGTTCACCGCGGGGCGGCCGGAGAGCGCGTCCTTGCTCGCCTTCTCGGCCAGGACGCCCTTGAGGTCGCTGATCTGGTTCCAGACCTGCGGGGTCTGCCGGCGGGCGAGCACGGTGTAGCGGGACTTGGGCGCCTTGAGCTTCTTCACCATCTCGGTGGGGTCGGCGCCCAGGATCGGGGCGAGCAGCGCCGCCGCCTGCTCGGGGGCGTCCGGCGCCTTGCTGGCCTTGGGGGTGAACATCGACGGGTCGGCGGTGATGTCGTACGCGTCGTCGCTGGTGGCGAGCGGGACCCCGGAGCGGTCGGTGATCTCGCCGCGCTCGGCGGCGATCGTGTGGTGCAGGAAGCGGTTCTTGTCGGCCTTGGCCGCGTACGCGCTGGCGTCGACGGCCTGCACCTGGAGCAGCCGTACGACGAAGACCAGCATCACGAGTGTCAGGCCGAGGCTGACGAGCCGCAGCCGGGGGCGCGGGCTGCCGAGCTGGATACGGCGCGGGGCGCGGCTTCCCTGGCGCGGCCGGCCGGCCTGGCGGGCCGCCGGGCGGGCCGCGGGCCTGGCCGTCGGGCGGGCGCCGCCGACGGGGCGCGCGCCGCCCCGTGGCCGTGCGGGTCCTGGCACCCTGCGGCGCGGTGGTTCCTTGGAGGGCACTGCGTCACCTGCCGGAGGTCGTCGGGGCCGGGGCTGCCGGTTTCAGCGGTTGGCCCTGGCCGGTGGCTGACGGGGAGACGGTGGCCGTCGGGGATACGGCCTGCCCTGGGGGCGGGGCGGCGGTCCTGGCCGGGACTGACGGGCTCGCGGTGGGCGCGGACGGGGCAAGGGGGGCCGGCGGGGCCTGCACCACGACGGACTGCTGGACGGGCGGCAGCGCGGTGGCCTTGCCCGGCACCCCGTGGACCTTGCCGTCGGGGCCGAGGAAGGCGGGGCTGCCGCCGGGCACCATGCCCAGTTCGCGCGCCCTGCGGGCCAGCGCGTCGGGCGCCGAGTAGTCGTCCACGTCGCGCTGGAGCGCCTGCTGCTCGTCGGTGAGGTCGGTGGTCTGCTTCTTGAGCTTGCTCAGCCTGAACGATCCTTCGTTGAGGGAGGAGTTCAGCAGCAGCAGGGCGATCAGACCGCCGCCCAGCAGCAGGACGACCAGCAGGACGAAGGGGGTGCGCGCCGCCTGTCCCGAGCCGGCCGGCAGCATCCGGGCGAGCCGGCCCGCCCGCCCCCGCAGTTGCCTGGCAGCTCCGCTCACAGTGCGTCCTCCCGGATCCGCTGCGCCCCCCGCAGCCGGGCGGGGGCCGCCCTGCGGTTCTCGGCGACCTCTTCCTCCGTCGGCAGTTCGGCGCCGCGGGTGAGCAGTTTGAGGCGGGGCTGGTAGCGCTCGGGGACCACCGGCAGCCCCGGCGGCGCCGTGTTGGCCGCGCCCGCGGCGAAGACCTGCTTGACCAGCCGGTCCTCCAGCGAGTGGTACGACAGGACGGCGATCCGGCCGCCGACGGCGAGGGTCTTCACCGCCGCGGGCACGGCCCGTTCCAGTACGGACAGCTCGCCGTTGACCTCGATGCGCAGCGCCTGGAAGGTGCGCTTGGCGGGGTTGCCGCCGGTGCGCTTGGCGGCCTGCGGCAGGGCGTCGCGGATCAGCTCGACCAGCCGGGCGCTGCGGGTGAAGGGTTCCTTGTCGCGTTCGCGTACGACCGCGGAAACGATCCGCTTGGCCTGCTTCTCCTCGCCGTACTGGCGCAGGATCCGCACGAGTTCGCCGGGCGGGTAGGTGTTGAGCACCTCGGCGGCGCCGGGCCCCGTCGTCTGGTCCATGCGCATGTCGAGCGGCGCGTCGTGCGCGTAGGCGAAGCCGCGGTCGGCCTCGTCGAGCTGCATGGAGGAGACGCCCAGGTCGAACAGGACGCCCTGGACGCGCGGGATGCCCAGCCGGTCGAGCACGTCGGGCAGCTCGTCGTAGACGGCGTGCACGAGGGTGGCCCGTTCGCCGTACGGGGCGAGCCGCTCGCCGGAGAGCCGCAGCGCCTCCTTGTCGCGGTCGAGGGCGACGAGCCGGGCGGCGGGGAAGGTGGCAAGCAGCGCCTCGCTGTGGCCGCCGAGGCCGAGGGTGCAGTCGACGACGACCGCGCCCGGCTGGGCGAGAGCGGGGGCCAGCAGGTCAAGGCACCGCCGGAGCATCACTGGGACGTGTCGCTCGCTGCGCTCGCTCAATGCGCCCTCTCAGGTCCGGCGCGGTCGTACGTGCCGCCGGGTCCCCGCCCGCTCAGAAGGGGAGTGATCCGCCGGCGCCGCAAAGGGCGTCGGCCGACCGCCGAGCGGGAGAGGGCCGAGCCGCACGTACGCCGCACACGCGGGGACAATCGGGATGTGTTCGGGATGTGTCCGTGAACTTCGCGTCACTTTAGTCCACTCGTCCTTCCGGTCAATCAACCGGCCAGCGCGTCACACGGGTCACGCGCCACAACCGAACAAAAGGCCTTTATCACCCGTTCGGATGAGTGGCGCTCGGCCTTGTGGGTTAGGTCACAACAAGGCCCGTTGACGTTCTTTGTCCTGGTCCCACAGCGGGCTTCGACCCCCGACGACCATTACCGTCATGGGTATGTCGACTTCCGCGCACCTGCCCGCAGAGACCCCTGACACGTCCGCCGGCGCGACCCGCACCGGCGGTACGGTCACCGACCGGCTCATAGAGGCGAACAACCACTACGCCGCCAGGTTCCAGGACCCCGGCATGGACGCCCGGCCCGTGCTGCGGGTCGCCGTGGTGGCCTGCATGGACGCCAGGATCGACCTGCACGCCGCCCTCGGCCTGGAACTGGGCGACTGCCACACGATCCGCAACGCCGGCGGCGTGGTGACCGACGACGTCATCCGGTCCCTCACCATCAGCCAGCGGGCCCTCGGGACGCGCAGCGTGGCGCTCATCCACCACACCGGCTGCGGCATGCAGACCATCACCGAGGAGTTCCGGCACGAGCTGGAGCTGGAGGTCGGCCAGCGGCCGGTCTGGGCCGTCGAGGCGTTCGCGGACGTGGAACAGGACGTCCGGCAGTCGATGCAGCGCGTACGGACCTCGCCGTTCCTGCCGCACACGGACGATGTGCGCGGCTTCGTCTTCGACGTCACGACGGGGCTCATGACGGAGGTCGATCCGGCCGAGTGAGCCGGGAAGGCATTCCCTTCCTGCGCCGGGGAAGCATTCCCGTGGCACCAAAAAAGCGGCGAAATCGACAAATCCCCCTCTTTTATCCACAGGCGAGTGACACGAAGCGGTAACGGCAACAAGAATGCGTGTGTGACAGCCGCTCCGGAACATTCCGGGGCCGGCGTCCGTATCTTGGGGTGGGCCGGGCCGTCTGTTGAGCTCCGGTCCGTATGAACGGGCCGAGGAGGGCCGGGTGACGACCTATGACGATCGAGCGAGCCTCACTGATCTGACCACCACAGCGGAGCGTGTCCGCACATCGGTGGAGGGTGTGATCGAGGGCAAGCCAGAGGTCGTACGGCTTTCGCTGACCGTGCTGCTCGCCGAGGGACATCTATTGATCGAGGATGTCCCCGGCGTGGGCAAGACCATGCTGGCGAAGGCGCTCGCACGTTCCATCGACTGTTCGGTGCAGCGTATTCAGTTCACCCCCGACCTGCTGCCCTCGGACATCACGGGAGTGTCCATCTACGACCAGCAGCGCAGGGACTTCGAGTTCAAGCCGGGGGCGATCTTCGCGCAGATCGTGATCGGCGACGAGATCAACCGCGCCTCGCCGAAGACCCAGTCGGCGCTGCTGGAGTCCATGGAGGAGCGCCAGGTCACCATCGACGGGCAGACGTACGAACTGCCCAGCCCCTTCATGGTGGTGGCCACCCAGAACCCGGTGGAGATGGAGGGCACGTACCCGCTGCCCGAGGCGCAGCGCGACCGCTTCATGGCCCGGGTGTCGATCGGCTACCCGAGCGCGGAGGCCGAGCTGCAGATGCTGGACACGCACGGCGGGATCTCCCCGCTGGACGACCTCCAGCCGGTGGCGCACGCGCACGAGATCCTGAAGCTGATCGACGCGGTGCGCACGGTCCATGTGGCCGACGCCGTACGGCGCTACGCGGTCGAGCTGGTCGGGGCGACCCGCAGCCACCCCGATCTGCGGCTGGGGGCCTCACCGCGCGCCACGCTCCATCTGCTGCGCGCCGCGAAGGCGTCGGCGGCGCTGAGCGGGCGGGACTACGCCCTGCCCGACGACGTACAGGCGCTGGCGGTCGCCGTGCTGGCGCACCGGCTGCTGCCCACGGCCCAGGCGCAGCTCAACCGCAGGACCGCCGAGCAGGTCGTGCTGGAGATCCTCCAGCAGACGCCGGTGCCCACCGCCGACGGCGGCCGGGTGACGGCGGGCAGACCGGCCGCCCCGGGCCCGGCCTACGGCCAGCAGCCGCCCGGCGTACGGCGGTTGTGATGACGTCGGCCGAGCCCGTCACGACGGCGGGCGAGGAGGACAAGGGCGGCCTGCGCGCGGCCCTGGGCGGACTGACCACCCGGGGCCGGTCGTTCTTCGCCGCGGGCATCGCGGCGGCCGTCTGCGCCTATGTGCTCGGCCAGTCCGACCTGCTGCGCGTGGGGCTGCTGCTCGCCGTGCTGCCGCTGGTCTGCGTCGCCGTGCTCTACCGCACCCGCTACCGGGTGGCGGGCAGCCGCAGGCTCACGCCCTCCCGGGTGCCCGCCGGGTCGGAGGCGCGGGTGCATCTGCGGATGGACAACGTGTCCCGGCTGCCCACGGGGCTGCTGATGCTCCAGGACCATGTGCCGTACGTGCTGGGCCCGCGCCCGCGCTTCGTGCTCGACCGGGTGGAGGCGGGCGGGCGCCGCGAGGTGTCGTACCGCGTCCGCTCCGACCTGCGCGGGCGCTATCCGCTCGGCCCGCTGCAACTGCGGCTGAGCGATCCGTTCGGGATGTGCGAACTGACCCGCTCCTTCAGCGCGTACGACACCCTGACCGTCATCCCCCGCACCGAGCCGCTGCCTTCGGTACGGCTCGCCGGCGAGGCGTCGGGGTACGGCGACGGCAGGCAGCGGTCCCTGTCGCTGGCCGGCGAGGACGACGTGATCCCCCGCGGCTACCGGCACGGCGACGACCTGCGCCGGGTCCACTGGCGCTCCACCGCCCGCTACGGCGAGCTGATGGTGCGCCGCGAGGAGCAGCCGCAGCGCGCCCGGTGCACGGTGCTGCTGGACACCAGACGGGTCGCCTACCAGGGCGCGGGACCCGACTCGGCCTTCGAGTGGGCCGTGTCGGGGGCGGCGTCCGCGCTGGTGCACATGCTGGAACGGGGCTTCGCCGTACGGCTGCTGACGGACACGGGCAGTTCGGTGCCGGGCGAGGGCGCCGACGGCTTCGCCGGCGCCACGCAGGAGTCGGCCGACTCGGCGGGACTGATGATGGACACCCTCGCCGTCGTCGACCACTCGCCGGGCGAGGGGCTCTTCCCTTCGTACGACGTCCTGCGCCGCGGCACCGAGGGGCTGCTGATCGGCTTCTTCGGCGACCTCGACGACGAACAGGCCGCCGTGGTCGCCCGGATGAGGCAGCGCAGCGGCGCAGCCGTCGCCTTCGTCCTCGACAGTGACGGCTGGACGGGAAGCCCGCCGGCCGAGGAGCGGAGCGACGAGCGGCTGCGGCTGCTGCGCGAGGCGGGCTGGACGGCGTTCGCCGTACCGGCCGGGGCGTCCCTGCCCGACCTGTGGCGGCGGGCGGCGCGCGAGCGCTCCGCATCGGGCGTCACAGGGCCGACAGCATCCGGAGGATGGTCATGAGCGGTCGCGGGAGGCTGGCGCTGTGCGCCTTCGCCGCCACGCTGATGGCGGCGGGTTCGATGCTGCCGCTGGTCGACACGGTCGGCTGGCTGTTCCAGGCCGCTTTCCTGCTGGCGGTCATCAGCGGGGTCGGCGCGCTGGCCAGGCGGGCACCGCTGGCCAGGCTGGCGACGATCCTGGTGCAGGCCGTCGTCGGGCTGCTGGAGCTGACGGTCGTCTTCGCCAGGGACCAGGCGCCGCTCGGGCTGCTGCCCACCCCTGATGTCATCCGGCAGTTCGGCACGCTGCTGACGGCGGGCAGCGACGACGTCAGCCGCTTCGCCATACCGGCGCCGGCGACCGACGGCATCAAGCTGATGCTGATCGGCGGCGTGCTGGTGATCGGCCTCGCCGTGGACGCGCTGGCTATGACGTTCCGCAGCGCCGCCCCCGCCGGGCTGCCGCTGCTCGCGCTCTACTCCGTGGCCGCCGGGCTGTCCGGCGGGGCGGGCGGCTGGCTGTGGTTCCTGGTGGCCTCCTGCGGCTATCTGCTGCTGCTGCTCGCCGAGGGCCGCGACCGGCTGTCGCAGTGGGGCCGGGTGTTCGGCGGTGCGCCTGCGGGCCAGGGCCGGGCGGCCAGAACGCCGGGGCACGCGCTGGCCCCCGCGCGTACGGGCCGCCGCATCGGTGTGCTGGCGCTCGGGATCGCCCTGGTGGTCCCGGCCGCCCTGCCCGCCATGGGCGACGGGCTGCTGTCCGGCGCGGGGACGGGGAACGGCTCGGGGGTGGGCGGCGGGGGCACGATCTCCGCGGTGAACCCCCTGGTCTCCCTCCAGGACAACCTGAACCAGCCGGAGGACCGGGAGGCCCTGCGCTACCGGACGACGCAGCCCATCGGCTCGGACATGTATCTGCGGATCATGGCCCTCGACACGTTCGACGGGACGTCCTGGCGCTTCTCGCAGCGCAAGGTCGACGACGTGCCGGAAGAGCTGCCCGACCCGCCGGGCCTCTCCTCCGACGTGCGGACCACGAAGGTCACGACCAACATCACGGCGGCCGGCTGGTACCGGCAGAACTACCTCCCGATGCCCTATCCGGCAACGAAGGTGAAGATCCAGGGCCGCTGGCGCTTCGAGCCGGTGGGCCGCACCCTCGTCGGCGACCGCGGGCAGTCGACCCGTGGCGCCGAGTACCAGGTCGAGAGCCTGGAGGTGGATCCGACCAGCGAGCAGCTCGCCTCGGCGCCGCAGGCGTCCAAGGCGCTGCGCGACGAGTACACGAAGGTGCCGGACAGGCTGCCCGACGTGGTGAAGGCGACAGCCGAGGACGTGACGGCGGGCGCGGCGACCGACTACGCGAAGGCCGTCAAGCTCCAGGACTGGTTCGCGATGGACGGCGGTTTCAAGTACGACGTCTCGGTCAACTCGGGCACCGGGATCTCGGCGATCACCAAGTTCCTCCAGGACAAGAGGGGCTTCTGCATCCACTTCTCCTTCGCCATGGCGGCGATGGCCCGCACGCTCGGCATCCCGGCCAGGGTCGCCGTGGGCTTCACCCCCGGCACCCCGGAGGGGGACATCGTGTCCGTCGGTCTCAACGACGCCCACGCGTGGCCCGAGTTGTACTTCGAAGGCGTGGGCTGGACGCGCTTCGAGCCGACCCCGAGCCGTGGCAGCATCCCGGACTACACCGTCGCCGACACCCCGTCGGGGGTGCCGAGCAGCACGGAGGCGCCGGACTCGGCGGCCTCGGGCGCGCCGTCGGCCGCGCCGTCCTCGTCGAGCAGTTGCGCCGAGCAGACGCGCCGGATCGGTGAGTGCGACGCCGCCGCCCCGCTGGGGCTCCAGCCGCCCGGCGACTCGGGCACCCCGACGGGAACGCTGGTCGGGATCGCGCTGGCCGCGCTCGCGGTCCTGCTGATCCCGCTGCTGCCGCTGCTGTGGCGGGTGCGGGTACGGGCCAGGCGGCTCAGGTCCGGGTACGGCGACCACGCGTCGGCGGACGGCCCGTCGTGGGCGACGGCGGACGCCGACGAGGACGGCGCGGGTGCCGCCGGCCGGGGCGGCGCGCCGCCGACGCCGGCCGTCGCGGCGGAGCGTGCCCTCGCGGCCTGGCGGGAGCTGATCGACACGGCGTGGGACCACGGCATCCCGCCCGACGAGTCGCAGACCCCGCGTAAGGCGGCGGACCGGGTCGTACGGCTCGGCAGGCTGGAGCAGCCGGCGGCCGACGCGGTGCACCGGGTGGCCGGGGCCGTGGAGCAGGCGCTGTACGCGCCGGAGCCGCGGCCGGGCGTGGGGCTCGCCGAGGACACCCGGCTGGTGCGGGCCGGGCTGCGGGCGTCCGCAGGCCGCTGGACCCGGCTGCGGGCAGTTCTCGCGCCTCGCTCGTCCATTCGGGTGATATGGGCACTGTCGGAGCGCTGGACGGTCTTCACCGACCGGTGGGGTGTGCACCGGCTGCGGCTGGACCGCTGGACGGCCTTCGTGGCGCGGCTGCGGCCCGCCAGGCAGCGCGGCTGAGACTCGGGGCCCCGGGCCCGGGGCTGAGCCTCGGGCTCCCGGGCCCCCGGGCCACGCTTGGCGGCGTGGCCCGGGGCTCCCGGGCGGGCTGCCTGCCGGTACGGCTGAGGGGCGGACGCGTATCGCGTCCGCCCCTCAGCCGTACGGGTCTCTGTTCGTCCGTCCGGAGCCGCCTGCTATCTGTCCGGATTCGCTCTGCCGGGCTTACTGGCCCTGTTCGTCGCGGCGGCGCTGCCACCGCTCTTCGATCCGGTTCATCACCGAACGGCGTGGTTTGGGTTGTCGGCGGCCGGCCGGGGGGCCGCCACCGGCGGCCTGTTGCTCACCCGGCCTGGGCGCCTTGCGCCAGCCGGTGACCGCCAGGACCGCGCAGCCCAGCATGACGAGAAACCCCACCACGCTGATCCAGATCTGCTGGGCGACCATTCCAGACATGAGGAGCGCGATTCCCACCAGGAAGCCTGCGACCGCCTGATAGACCCGTCGCCGGGTGTATGTACGCAGCCCGCTTCCCTCAAGCGCTGTCGCGAACTTGGGATCTTCGGCGTACAGCGCTCGCTCCATTTGCTCGAGCATTCGCTGCTCGTGCTCCGAGAGCGGCACGGAGTCCTCCTAGTCGTCGGTCGCGGGGGGCGACCGGTATGCGGCCCCTTCAAGGATAGGCAGGGATTCGCCCCCGTGAAACCCGCCCTCAACGCCATTTAGCCATTCCGGGCCGCCATGCGGGCTCGGGTGCTGAGGCGTTGATTCCCCAACGACCGATCCGTCATGCCGGATGGTGTACCCCGATCATACGGCGCGAAGCGCGCTACCGGGTGGCCTGTGGCGGACTGCATGCGCCGCTGCACCGCTGATCAAGCAGGCGGTCAGCGGTCCGTCAGGTCCGCTTCTCGCCCAGGACGTGCAACTGGGTGGCGATGGAGTGGAAGGAAGGCAGCTCGGCCGCGGCTGCCTCCAGCCTCAGCAGGGCGTCCAGGGCGCCCGGCTGGGTGTCCACGAGACCGCCGGGGACCAGGTCGGCGAAGACCCGCACGCCGTGCACGGAGGCGACGTCGAGCCCGGCGTCCGCCACCAGTCCGCTGAGCTGTTCGGCGCTGAACCGCCGGGGCACCGGGTCACCCTCGCCCCAGCGTCCCGCCGGGTCGGTGAGCGCCTGCCGGGCCTCGTTGAAATGACCGGCGAGCGCCCTGGCGAGCACGGCGCCGCCGAGGCCGGCGGCGAGCAGGCTGAGGGCGCCTGCGGGGCGCAGGGCGTCCACGGCGTTGCGCACGCCCTCGGCCGGGTCGTCCACGTACTCCAGGACGCCGTGGCACAGCACGGCGTCGAAGCCGCCGCGCCCGACGACGTCGAACAGGCCGAGGATGTCGCCCTGGACACCCCTGACCCGCTCGGCGACACCGGCCTCGGCGGCCCTGCGCTCCAGCGCGAAGAGGGCGTTGGGGCTCGGGTCGACGACGGTGACGCGATGGCCGAGCCGGGCGACGGGGACCGCGAAGTTGCCCGTGCCGCCGCCGGTGTCCAGCACGTCGAGGCTGTTCTCCCGCGAGGACTTGGCCCGGCGGTCGAGGGCGTCCCGCAGGACCTCCCAGACCACGGCGGTGCGGAGAGAACCCCGGGGGCGCGATGGCGTCTCTCCACCGATGACAGGGGAAGGGTCCGACACGGCAGTTGACTCCTCGGCGCGGTGCCGCGCTGGCGGCGGGACAAGAAAGGTGCAGGCTGCCGCCCACCCTATTGCCTCGGCGGGACCTCCCGGCCCCGTGGAGCGCGCCGCCCGCCCTCACCTCGCCGCCCTCACCTCACCGGCGTCACCCGGCGGCGTCGTCCTGCGTGGTGGTCTGCTCGGGCCTCGGCGCCGGCAGTACCGGCTCCAGCACCAGCAGCCGCTCGACCAGTCGCAGGAACATGGCGGTGTCCCGCAGCAGATCGTCGGCGTCGCGGCTGCTCGCCGCGCCCTGTATGCCCGCCTCCGCGAGCGCCCTGCGCTGGGCTCCGGAGGCGAACAGGGCGCTCCACTCGGACAGTTCGGGCGCGATCTCCGGCAGCACCTCCCAGGCGCTGCGGATCCGGCGGCGGCGCTGCGACGTGGCCTCCGGGCGGCCGCGGGCGGCGAGGACGGCAGCCGCGGTGCGCAGCGCGGCGAGATGGGCGGTGGCGTAGCGCTCGTTCGGAGTGTCCAGGGTCGCCGCCTCGTCGAGACCCGTGCGGGCCTGGGCGAGGAGATCGAGCGCGGCGGGTGGCGCCGTGGCCCGTCGCAGGACGGGGTGGACGTCACCGGGCGGACCGGTCAGCGAGGGGGCAGGGCCGCCTGTCGGTCGCCGGCGTGCGGCGCCGGCGTAGGAGCTGGCCATGACGAACCTCCTGTCGTCGTGTGACGGCGCTGTGGCCGTATGTGTCCATCCTGGGGGCTACCACTGACAATCGGCCCTGACCTGCACCTTTCTCTCGTTTACGGCTCATACCCGCGCTGTTGCGCGCGCTGTTGCCTGTGCTGTCGGGTGCCCGCTCGGACGGCGCCTACCGCCGGGCAGCACGAACGCCGGTGCGGCGGGCTCGTCCTTCCGAGCCCGCCGCACCGGCGTCTTCCCCCGTTGCCCCCGTATCCCCCGGGCGTCCCCCGTTGCCCCCGGGCGTCCCCCGTTGCCCCCGGTACAGCCGGAGGGCCCGGTCCCCCGTGGTCGGCCGGGCCCTCCGGAGTGCACCCCCGTTACGTCGGGGGAGCCGCACCGTTCCGCAGCCCCGTGCCGGCGGTACCGGTGCGCGCGCCCCTTCCGTGAGCTCCACTCTTCCGTTCCGACGGCTCGCGGCCTATCCGTGCGGCTACTCATCCGGGCGCCTAGGTACCCCTACTCAGCCTTGTGTGCCCGACCCCGTCCCAGGGGCGCCCCGGCTGGCTACCATCGCCTCCGTGTCCGTACTCCCTCTCATATTCACCAGCGGCTGGGCCAGCGGGATCAACGCCTACGCCGTCGTCCTGCTGTTCGGCCTGTTCGGCGCGACCGGGCTGACCGACCAGGTACCCGAAGCGCTGCAGCGCCCCGATGTGCTGATAGCCGCCGGCGTGCTGTTCCTCTGCGAGGCGGTGGCGGACAAGATTCCGTACGTCGACTCGCTCTGGGACTCGGTGCACACCGCGATCAGACCGGTGGCGGGCGCCGTCGTCGGGGCGCTGCTCGCCGGGCAGAGCGGCTCGGTCCCCGAGCTGGCGGCCGGCGCGGTCGGCGGTTCCACGGCCCTGGTCAGCCATCTGGTGAAGGCCGGGACCCGGATGGCGATCAACACCTCTCCCGAACCGTTCAGCAACGTCATCATGTCCACGGCCGAGGATCTGGGCGTCGCCGGGATCATCACCTTCGCGATCTTCCATCCGGTCGGGGCCGCCGTCGTGGCGGGGACGCTGCTGGTGCTCGGCACCGTGACCGCGCTGTTCCTCGTTTCGCGGATCCGCGCGTTCCTGCGGCGCAGGGCGCAGCGTAGGGCGGAGCGACGTGCGGGACAGGCTGTCGGTCCCCCCGTCTAAAATCACGGGCATGGCGGGGATTGCGGTGATCGGCGCCGGGATGGGCGCCATGGCGGCGGCCGCCCGGCTGGCCGTGGCGGGCCACCGGGTGACGGTGTACGAGCGCGCGGCGACGTACGGCGGCTCGGTCGGCAGGTTCGAGCGGGACGGCTTCGTGTTCGACACGGGGCCCGGTCTGCTGCATCTGCCCGCCGTCTACCGCGACTTGTTCGTGAAGACGGGCAAGGAGCCGCTGGAGCGGTGCGTCGAGGTCGGCGCGGTGGACCCGGCGAGCCGGCATGTCTTCGCCGACGGCACGGACGTGCTCCTGCCGAACGCGTCCCGGGCCGGTGTCGTCACCGCCCTGGACGGGGCGTTGGGCGCGGGCGCGGGTGAGCGCTGGGCGGACTTCCTCGGTCGGGCCAGGGAGGCGTGGGAGCGGTCGCGGCGGCCGCTGCTGGAGGAGCCGCTGTGGCCGGAGCACCGGGTGCTCGGCCGCGACCCGTATCCGGCCGTGCCCCGGAAGCGGCTGCTGCGCGGCGCCCGGCTGGCCTCCACCGTCGCCGAGATCGGCGCCTGGGAGCTGGCGGACCCCCGGCTCGCCGCCCTGCTCGACGGGTACGCGCTGGCGTACGGGCTCGACCCGCGCGCCGCCCCTGCGAGCGCCGCCGTGCTGCCGTACCTGGAGCAGACCTTCGGTAGCTGGTATGTGCGCGGCGGGATGCGGGAGTTGGCCCGCGCGGTGTACGAGCGGTGCGTGGCCCGCAAGGTGCGGTTCGTCTTCGACGCCGAGGTGACCCGGATCGTGGAGAAGGACGGCGCGGCGGTCGGCGTCGAGCTGGCCGACGGGTCGGTCGCCGAAGCCGACCAAGTGGTGGCCGGGGTCGCCCCCGCCGCGCTGGTGGAGTCGGCGCTGTGGGCGGACGGCGACGTACGGCCCCCGGACGCGGCGGGCCCGGCGGCGGCCGGCCGGTTCACGGTCCTGCTCGCGCTGCGCGGCGCACGCCCCGCGGGCACGGCACACCGCACGGTGGTGCACTCCCCCGACGGGTCGGCCGAGGCCGCCGACCTCTTCGCCGGCCGGACGGCCGGGCACCCCACGGTCACGGTGCTGCGCCCCGACGACCCGGCGACCCGCCCCGACGACGACCACGAGGCCGTGACCCTGACGGCGACGGTCGCCCCGCACGGCGGCGGGCTCGACTGGACGGACGGCGCGCTGCGCGAGCGGTACGCGGACGTACTGTCGGCGGCGGCCGTCGCCGCCGTACCGGACCTGGCGGCCCGAACCCTCTGGCGCGAGGTGCGCACCCCGGCCGACACGGCGGAGCAGACGGGCGCCGACGGAGGCGCGGTGCCGGCCCCGGCCCTGGCCGGAGCCAACGGCCGCCTGCTGCGCCCCGCGAACGCGACGCGCCTGCGCGGGCTGACCCTGGCAGGCGGCTGGTCCCACCCGGGCGGCGGCCTGCCCCACGCGGGCATGTCGGGCGCGCTGGCAGCGGGTCTGATCGTGGAGGGAGCGGACTTCCGCGGCTCGCGGTGACGGGGCGTGCGGTGGGCGGCTTCCGGCTGGTGAGTGACCGTCAGGTACCGGCGCCCGCCGACCGGACGGACCCGCGACAGGCGGCGCGTGCAGGGGAGTTGGCGGCGCGGGAAGTGCGGTGGCGGCCGGAGCTGCCGACCCTGTCGGCGCGCGGCGAGCGTGCCGCACGTCGTCGCGCACCGGGCGCGACCGCCGGAAACGGCCTGGGCGGCGGCGCGGTTCAGTAGCGGTACTGCTGCTCGTTGTAGGCGTTCGGGTCGTAGCCGTACTGCTGCTGCGGGTCTTCCTGCGGCATCGGCGGAACCTGCTGGTCCGCTTCTCGTTGCTGCGGTACCCACACCCCGCCGGGCGGTGTGTCGTTGTACTGCTGAGCGGCATACGGGTCGGCGTACTGCTGCTGGTCCTGGTAGCCGCCGTTGGGGTCGTACGAGCCGTACTGCTGGCCGTCGTCGGCCGATCCGGCGTACGGGTCGGAGTACGCGGCGTACTGCTGCTGCGGTCCGGTGCCGTAGTCGTACTGCGTCCCCTGCGTTCCGTAACCCGCCTGGTCCGTGGGGTACGCCTGCTGCGCGTAGGCGTCCTGGCCGGCGCCTTCCTGCGCCGGGTAGGGGCCCTGCGCCGCGTACGGCTGCTGCCCGTAGCCCGGGTAGTTCTCGTAGCCGGTGCCGTAGTCGCCCTGCGCGCCTGGGGAGTTGACCGTGTAGCCGGTGCCGGTGTCGTAGATCCCGTACTGGCCGGTGTCGTCGGGCATCGGCTGCGGTTCGTAGATCGAGGTGGGTCCCGTCGCCTCGGCCGTCTGCGCCGTCTGCGCCGTCTCGTCGACGGGCGGGTAAGGCGGGTAATCGGCCGGGGAGTACTGGAGATCGCTGACCTCCAGGCTGGGTTCGGCCGCCGCCGCCGGACCCTGCGCCCTGCGGCGGGGGTTCTCGCGCGGGCTGCCGCCGACCGCCCAGCCGGCCGAGAAGCCGCGGCGGAAGGAGAGCGTCACATACGTCTGACCGATGGCGAACGCGACGGCGCCCAGGGCGATGACGACTATCTGCGGCATCAGCACACCGATGACGACGCCCAGGAATCCGGTGAAGGCGAGCAACCGCCAGCGCAGCCGCGCCTTGTACTGCAGCAGCACCTCGCCGAGCAGCCACAGCGCCACGATGCCGAATGCGATGTAGAGGACCGTCCAGCCCATGCCCGCCCCTCTCCTGCGGCCTCCGCCCCGGGACAGGGCGGGTGCGGCCGGTCACGACTGCTCGTGCAGTCCGAGATTCTCGTAAATTTCGAGCGTCGCAGTGGAGTTGTTGAGTGTAATGAAGTGCAACCCAGGAACTCCCTCGGAGAGGAGTCTCGCGCAGAACTCCGTCGCGAACCCGATGCCAATGGAGCGTACAGCGGCGGGATCATCCTTGACGGAGAGGATCCGCTCTTTCAACTCCGCCGGGAAGACCGCCGTACTGAGCTGTCGCAGCCGCTCCAACTGCCTGACGCTGGTGACCGGCATGATCTCGGGAATGATCGGAGTCGCGCAACCCGCGGCGGCCACCCGGTCCCGCAACCGCAGATATCCCTCGGGGTCGAAGAACATCTGGGTGATGGCGTAGTCGGCGCCCGCCCGGCACTTGTCGACGAAGTGCCGGGTGTCGCTCTCCCAGTCCGCCGAGCGCGGATGCATTTCCGGAAATGCCGCCACACCGACGCAGAAGTCGCCGGACTCCTTGATAAGCCTGACCAGTTCGGCGGCGTACCGCATGCCTTGCGGGTGCTCGACCCACTCGCCCATGGGGTCGCCGGGCGGATCCCCCCGTACGGCCAGGATGTTGCGGATCCCGGCGTCGGCGTACTGGCCGATCATGTTGCGCAGTTCGGCGACGGACTGGCCGACGGCGGTCAGATGGGCGACCGGCGTGAGCGTGGTGTCGGCGGCGATCTGCTGGGTGGCCCTGACCGTGCCGTCGCGGGTGGAGCCGCCCGCGCCGTAGGTCACGGAGACGAAGCTCGGGGCGACCGACTCGATCCTGCGCAGCGCGTTCCAGAGGTTCCGCTCGCCCTTCGGGGTTCTGGGCGCCCAGAACTCGAACGAGTACGTCGGTCCTGCCGCGAGCAGCTCACGCACCGCAGGCGCGTGGGTCGTCCAGGTCGATGGTGTACCGAAGGCCATACGTGCAGGTTAGCGTCGTCCGCCGGACAACCCCAGGCCCGGCCGTACGGCGGCGGGCACGGCCGTCACAGCGGGTACTCCCTGACGCGCTCGGCGAGCGCCGCCGCCGCTGCGGCCGGGTCGTCGGCGTCCGTGACGGCCCGGACGACGACGATCCTGCGGGCGCCCGCTGCCAGCACCTCGTCGAGGTTGGTGGCGTCGATGCCGCCGATCGCGAACCAGGGGCGGTCCGTGCCGAGCCCCGCCGCGTACCGCACCAGGCCGAGGCCCGGTGCGGGCCGGCCCGGCTTGGTCGGGGTGGGCCAGCAGGGTCCTGTGCAGAAGTAGTCGACGCCCGGCTCGACGGCGGCGGCGGCCGCCTCGCTCTCGGCGTGGGTGGACCGGCCGATCAGCGGTCCGGCGCCGAGGATCGCGCGGGCGGCAGGCACGGGCAGGTCGCCCTGGCCCAGATGCAGCACGTCGGCGCCGATGGCATGCGCCACATCCGCGCGGTCGTTGACCGCCAGCAGCGCGCCGTGCCTGCGGCAGGCGTCGGCGAAGACCTGGAGGTGGTCGAGCTCCTCGGCGGCCTCCAGGCCCTTGTCGCGCAGTTGGACGATGTCCACGCCGGAGCTGAGGACGGCGTCCAGGAACTCCGGAAGGTCCCCCTGTCCCGTGCGGGCGTCCGTGCACAGATACAGCCGGGCGTCGGACAGCGTCGAGCGGGCAGTGGGCATTCCGGGGTCCCCCGTTGGTTCGGCGCTGCGCGGCGGCGTCGTCACATCGCGGCGGCCGCGACGACCGCGGCGCCGCCGCGCAGCGCGCGTGGTGTCGTCAGACGGCGAGCGCCTGGGCCCGGCGCTTCACCTCCGTGCCGCGATTCTCGCTGAGCGCCTGCGCGGGCGTGCCCGGCAGGCTCGGGTCGGGGGTGAAGAGCCATTCCAGCATCTCTTCGTCGGAGAAGTTGTCGTCCTTCAGGAGCGTCAGAGTACCGGCGAGGCCCTTGACGACCTTGTCGCCGTCGATGAAGGCGGCGGGCACCTGGAGCGCCCGGTTCTCACCACGGCGCACGGCGATGAGCTGGCCTTCCTTCACCAACTGCCGCACGCGCGTCACCTGGACATCGAGCATTTCCGCGATGTCCGGCAGGTAGAGCCAGGCGGGGACGAGCGCATCGATCTTCATGTCAATCTCAGTCACAGGACAAGCCTGCCATCCCGGACTGACAGACGGTAGCGGGAAAGGGCGGACGGGCCCGTCAGAGAGGCGTCAGAGAGGCGTCAGAGAGGCGTCAGAGAGGCGTCAGAGAGGCGTCAGAGAGGCGTCAGCGCGGCGGTCTGAAGGCGCTCGACGACGCACGTGCGGGCGCTCATCGGACGGCCTTCTTCAAGGGCAGGGCCGGATCGGCGACCCGTTCGGGATCAAACGCGGCGCCCGCCTCGATCAGCTTGCGGCCCTGGGCCAGATCGCGCGGCCGGCCCACGGCCAGCAGCGCGACAGCGACGCCGTCCCGCAGCCACACCACCGACCAGGCGGCGGTCGCCGCGTCGCCGCGCCATACCAGGGTGTCGGCGGCGGCGTGATGGCCCGCGTACTGCACGAAGCGGCCGAACTGCTCGGACCAGAAGTACGGCACCGGGTCGTAGACCCGCTCGCTCTCGCCGACGATCTGCGCGGCGACCGTACGCGGCCCCTGGAGGGCGTTGTCCCAGTGGTGGACGAGCAGCCGCTCGCCGTAGCGGGCGGAGGGGAACGAGGCGCAGTCGCCGACCGCGTACACACCGGGCGCCGAGGCCCGCAGCCGTTCGTCGGCGACGATCGCGCCGTCGGGGCCGAGCGCGATGCCGGAGCCGGCCAGCCAGCCGGTCGCGGGCCGCGCGCCGATGCCGACGACGACCGCGCCCGCGGGGAGCCGGCGGCCGTCGGCGAGGATCACCGTGCCCGGTTCGACGCCGGTGACCCGGGTGCCGGTCAGCAGCTCGGCGCCGCTCTCCGCGTACCAGTCGGCCATCGGAGTGGCGACCTCGGCGGGCAGCACCCCGGCCAGCGGCCGGTCGGCCGCCTCGACGACCGTCACGACACACCCGGCCTCGCGGGCGGCGGTCGCGAACTCGGCGCCGATCCAGCCTGCGCCGACCACCACGACCTCGTGCTGCCGCGCGAGCACGGGCCGCAGCCGCTCGGCGTCGTCCAGGGTGCGCAGCGTATGCACACCGGCCACGCCCTCGGTGCCGGGCAGGGCGATCGGCTCGGCCCCGCAGGCGATGACGAGGACGTCGTACGGAACGGGCCCGGCGGCCGTGTCGACCTCGCGCTCCCGCGGCCGTACACCGGTGGCGTCGACGCCGAGCCGCAGGTCGACGCCGAGCGCGGCGAAGTCGATGTCGAAGGCGGAGCCTTCGGCGGTGCCGAGCAGGACCGCCTTGGACAGCGGCGGCCGGTCGTAGGGCGGATGCGCCTCGGCGCCGATCAGCGTGACGGGACCGCGGTGGCCGCTCTCCCGCAGGGCGACCGCGGTCTGCACGCCGGCCATGCCGGCACCGACGATGACGACGCGGGGCGCTTGGGTCTGTCTCTGCTCATCGCTCACGCGGTCACCCTACGAGTTGGGTCCCGTTCTTTTTGGGCTCGGTTCGCCTCCGGGGCGCTTTGAGCCACTGTGGACGGTCGACCGTGCTCGGTTCGCTCGTACCTCACGGAACTACGCGCGCTCTCCCTTTCGACAGCGGCGCGCGAAGCCCCTTTTTTTAGGGCTCGGTTCGCCTCCGGGGCGCTTTAAGCCCCTGTCGACGGTCGACCGTGCTCGGCCCGCTCGTTCCTCGCAAACCTCCGCGCGCTCTCCCTTTCGACAGCGGCGCGCCCCTTCGGCTCACGCCCCTCCTTGTTTGGGGCTCGGTTCGCCTCCGGGGCGCCTTATGCCACTGTCGACGGTCGACCGTGCTCGGCCCGCTCGTTCCTCACGGGCCTCCGCGCGCTCTCCCTTTCGACAGCGGCGCGCCCCTTCGGCTCACTCGCCGGGGCGACCGGGACGGGGCTGGCCCGGACGGCCAGGTGAACCACGGGGCGACCGGGACGGGGCTGGCCCGGACGGCCAGGTGAACCACGGGGCGACCGAGGCGGGGCTGGCCCGGAGGGTCAGGTGAACCACGGGGCGCACCGGGAGGGGGCAACCGGGGGCTACCAGAGCCGACCGAGGCGCTCCCTATCGACGTATGGCGGAGCGGGGTTAGGCTGGCGGCTGACACTACCTCGCGGGAGCCCGGACGCATCGGGCTGAGAGGGAGGCTGGCGGCCTCCGACCGTACGAACCTGATCCGGGTCATGCCGGCGAAGGGAGGGGCTGGACGCCCATGCAGTCGTCTCACCCAACTCACCCCATTTGCCCGGCCGGTGCCGATGTCCTGATCGTCGGGGGCGGGGTCATCGGTCTGGTCACGGCCTGGCGCGCGGCGCAGCGCGGGCTGCGTGTCACGGTCGCCGATCCGGCCCCCGGCGGCGGCGCGGCGCAGGTCGCCGCCGGGATGCTCGCCGCCGTCACCGAACTCCACTACGGCGAGCAGACGCTGCTCGGGCTCAACCTGGCGTCCGTGGCGCGCTATCCGGAGTTCGTCGCCGAGCTGGAGGCGGCGAGCGGACAGGAGACCGGTTACCGCACCTGCGGCACGCTCGCCGTCGCTCTCGACGCCGACGACCGCGCCCATCTGCGGGAACTGCACGCGCTCCAGCAGGGTTCGGGGCTGACGTCCGACTGGCTCAGCGGCCGGGAGTGCCGGCGCCTCGAACCGATGCTCGCGCCGGGCGTACGGGGCGGTCTGCGGGTGGACGGCGACCACCAGATCGACCCCCGCCGGCTCACCGCGGCGCTGCTGGCGGCCTGCGAGCGGGCCGGGGTGGTCTTCAGACCCCGCTGGGTCGAACGGCTCGCGGTGGCGGGCGACCGGGCCGTCGGCGCCGTACTGGACGACGGCACCGAACTCGCCGCCGACCAGGTGGTCCTGGCGGCCGGCTCGCTCAGCGGGCGGCTCGCCGGGGTCCCGGCGGACGTGCTGCCGCCGGTGCGGCCGGTCAAGGGCCAGATACTGCGGCTGACCGTGCCGGAGCGGTACGCGCCCTTCCTGTCCAGGACCGTACGGGCCGTGGTGCGCGGCAGCGATGTGTATCTGGTGCCGCGTGAGAACGGCGAGCTGGTCGTCGGTGCGACGAGCGAGGAGCAGGGCTGGGACACGACGGTCACGGCGGGCGGGGTGTACGAACTGCTGCGTGACGCGCACGAACTGATCCCCGGCATCACCGAACTGCCGCTGACCGAGACCCGGGCGGGTCTGCGGCCGGCGTCCCCCGACAACGCGCCGCTGCTCGGTCCGACCGCGCTGCCGGGGCTGCATCTGGCCACCGGGCACTACCGCAACGGCGTGCTCCTCGCGCCGGTCACCGGCGACGCGCTGGCCGCCGCCCTGACGACGGGTGAACTGCCGCCCGAGGCGGCGCCGTTCACCCCGCTGCGGTTCTCGCCGGCCGCCTCAGCCGTACGTCAGGAGCAGCCCGCATGAGCGGTGACGCGCGAACGGACGTCACGGTCTCCGTCAACGGCGAGCAGCGGGACATCCCGGCCGCCATGAGTCTCGCGGCGCTGGTGGCCGGCTTCACGACAGCGCCGTCCGGTGTGGCGGCCGCCGTCAACGAGACGGTGGTGCCACGCGGCCGGTGGTCGTCCACGCTCCTCGGAGACGGCGACCGGGTCGAGATCCTCACCGCCGTCCAGGGAGGCTGATCGCACATGGCGGACGACAAACTCACCATCGGCGGCACCACGTTCAACTCCCGCCTGATCATGGGCACCGGCGGCGCGCCCAGCCTGGACGTCCTGGAACGGTCCCTGGTCGCCTCGGGCACGGAGCTGACCACGGTCGCGATGCGCCGCCTCGACCCGACCGTGCAGGGTTCCGTGCTGTCCGTGCTGCGTTCCCTCGGCATCCGGGCGCTGCCGAACACGGCGGGCTGCTTCACGGCGGGCGAGGCGGTCCTGACGGCCCGGCTGGCCCGTGAGGCGCTGGGCACGGACTGGGTGAAGGTGGAGGTCGTCGCGGACGAGCGCACGCTGCTGCCCGACCCGATCGAACTGCTCGAAGCGGCCGAGACGTTGGTGGACGACGGTTTCACCGTCCTGCCGTACACGAACGACGACCCGGTGCTGGCGCGGAAGCTGGAGGACGTGGGCTGCGCGGCGATCATGCCGCTCGGCTCGCCCATCGGCTCGGGTCTCGGCATCCGCAACCCGCACAACTTCCAGCTCATCGTGGAGCACGCGCGCGTACCGGTCATCCTGGACGCGGGCGCGGGAACCGCGTCCGACGCGGCGCTGGCGATGGAACTGGGCTGCGCGGCGGTAATGCTGGCGTCGGCGGTGACCCGCGCGCGCGAGCCGGTGCTGATGGCGGAGGCGATGCGCCACGCGGTCGAAGCGGGCCGCCTGGCCCACCGAGCGGGCCGCATCCCCCGCCGCCACTTCGCCGAAGCGTCGTCCCCGACAACGGGCCGGGCAACCCTCGACCCAGAACGCCCAGCCTTCACCTGACCCCCCGGCCCGCCCCGTGGTTCACCTGCCCCCCGGCCAGCCCCGTCCCGGTCGCCCCGGCGAGTGAGCCGAAGGGGCGCGCCGCTGTCGAAAGGGAGAGCGCGCGCAGGTTTGCGAGGAACGAGCGAACCGAGCACGGTCGACCGTCGACAGGGGCTCAAAGCGCCCCGGAGGCGAACCGAGCCCCAAAAAAGAGGTGCGCGCGCCGCTGTCGAAAGGGAGAGCGCGCGCAGGCCCGCGAGGTACGAGCGAACCGAGCACGGCCGACCGTCCGCAGGGGGCGCAAAAGGCCCGCTGAACGCCCCGGCCCAGTTCTCGGCGAGTGAGCCAAAGGGGCGCGCCGCTGTCGTAAGAGAGAGCGCGCGCAGGCCCGTGAGGAACGAGCGGGGCGAGCACGGTCGACCGTCGACAGTGGCTTGCAGCGCCCCGGAGGCGAACCGAGCCTCAAAAAATACAGTCACGGGACGGCTGCAGTATTGCGACCGCTTTGCGCGCGGCTGGGGCTTCGTCCGGCCCTGATCGTAGACTCGCGGCGTGGATACGACCCTCAACGACCCGATTGTCGGACAGGTGCTCGACGGCCGCTATCGCGTCGACGCGCGCATCGCCGTCGGCGGTATGGCGACGGTCTACCGTGCGGTCGACACCCGGCTCGACCGGGTGCTCGCCCTCAAGGTGATGCATCCGGCCCTCGCCACCGACGTGACGTTCGTGGAGCGTTTCATCCGCGAGGCCAAGTCCGTGGCCCGGCTCGCGCATCCCAATGTGGTCGCCGTCTTCGACCAGGGCGCCGAGGGCGCGTACGTGTATCTGGCGATGGAGTACGTCGCGGGGTGCACGCTGCGCGACGTCCTGCGGGAGCGCGGGGCGCTTCAGCCGCGGGCCGCGCTGGACATCCTGGAGCCGGTGCTCGCCGCGCTCGGGGCCGCGCACCGCGCGGGGTTCGTGCACCGGGACATGAAGCCGGAGAACGTGCTGATCGGGGACGATGGCCGGGTGAAGGTCGCCGACTTCGGTCTGGTCAGGACCGCGGGGGACGTGACGAACACGACCGGGACCGTGCTCGGCACGGTGTCGTATCTCGCTCCCGAGCAGATCGAGTCGGACGCGTCCGACGCCGGGGTCGACGTGTACGCGTGCGGGGTGGTCCTGTACGAGATGCTGACCGGCGCGAAGCCGCACGGCGGCGGGTCGCCCGCGCAGGTGCTGTACCAGCATCTGAACGAGGACGTGCCGCCGCCTTCGGCGCTGGTGCCGGCTCTCGCCGTCGAGCTGGACGAGCTGGTCGCCGCCACCACCGTCCGCGATCCGAGGGGCCGGCCGGCCGACGCGGTGGCGATGCTCGCGCTGGTGCGGCAGGCGCGTGCCGCGCTCGACGACGCGCAGCTCGACGCCGTACCGCCGCGGGCCAGGCCGGTGCCCGACGGGCAGTCGGGCGCCGAGAACCGTACGTCCGTGCTGCCGCGCGCGTTCCCGGCCGGCGGTGTCGCGGGCGTCGGCGGGGTCAACCGGACCAGCAGGCTGGAGATGGCGTCCCCCGAGGGGCCGCCGCCGGCCCGGCCGCCGCGCGGCCGTGGCGCGGGGCGCGGTCGCGGCGGGGCGGGCCGGGCGGGCCGCGCCGGGGTGCCCCGGCGCGGGCTGATCGCGATGATCGTCGCCGCGCTGCTGGTGGTGGGGGTGGGCGCCGGTGTCTGGTACATCAACTCGGGCCAGTTCACCCGGGTCCCCGCGCTGCTGGGCCAGAGCGAGCAGACGGCGAAGAACAGACTCTCGGACGCCGGGCTCGACGCCAAGGTCGACCGGGACTTCAGCGACACGTTCAAGCGCGGCACGGTCATGAAGAGCGATCCGGAGCCGCGCTCGCGCATCCGCGGTGACGGCCCGGTGACGATCGTCGTCTCGCGCGGCCCGGAGATCGTCGACGTCCCCGACCTGGAGGGGATGACCCTGGCCGAGGCCAGGGCGGCGCTGAAGAAGGTGGGGCTGGCCTCGGGGACCGTCTCGCGGTCCTTCGACGACGACCACGACCAGGGCACGGTCATCGGTTCGGACCCCGAACCGGGCACGGAGGTACGGCCCGACAAGGGCATCGCGATCAACGTCAGCAAGGGCAGCGCGATCGACGTCAGCGATGTGACCGGCGAGTCCGTCGAGGACGCGACGGCGGAGCTGGCGGACAACGGGCTCAAGGTCAAGGTCGCGGCGGAGCGGGTCAACTCGGACGACGACGAGGGCGCGGTGGCCCGGCAGTCCCCCGGCGAGGGCGCTCAGCTCGCCGAGGGCGACACCGTGACGCTCACGCTCTCCAAGGGGCCGAAGCTGATCACCGTCCCCGATGTCACGGGCCAGTCGATCGACGAAGCGCAGAGCACGCTGGAGGGCGCGGGCTTCGACGTCCGCGTCAAGCACAGCTTCCCGTTCATCGACGACACCGTCGCCGAGCAGTCCGTCGAGGGCGGCGACACGGCGCCCGAGGGCAGCACGATCACGATCAAGACCGAGGGGCTCTAGGTCGGGCGTCCGCGCCGCAGCGACGTATCGTGATCCACATGCGTAACCCGGTCGGCGCCCATGTCCCTGTGGCCGGCGGTCTCGCCAAGGTGGGGCTCGCGTACGCCGACGAGCTGGCCGCCGAGGCCGTGCAGGTCTTCGTCGCCAACCCGCGCGGCTGGGCGACCCCCGACGGCAACCCGGCCCAGGACGAGGCGTTCCGGGCCCGGTGCGCCGCCGACGCGATCCCGGTGTTCGTCCACGCGCCGTACTTGATCAACTTCGGCTCGCACACCGAGGCGACGGCGCGGATGTCGGTCGACTCCCTGCGGCACAGCCTGCGGCGGGGCCGGGAGATCGGTGCGCGGGGCGTGGTGGTGCACACCGGCTCGGCGACCGGCGGCCGCGCGCGCGAGGTGGCTCTCGCGCAGGTACGGCGGCTGCTGCTGCCGCTGCTGGACGAGCTGACCCATGACGACGACCCGTATCTGCTGCTGGAGTCGACGGCCGGCCAGGGCTTCTCGCTCTGCTCGACGGCCGACGACTACGCCGCGTACTTCGCCGCGCTCGACTCACACCCCAAGCTGGGCATCTGCCTGGACACCTGCCACATCTTCGCCGCCGGGCACGACCTCGCAGCCCCGCACGGCACGCGGCGGACGCTGGACCTGCTGGTGCACGCGGTCGGTCCCGGGCGGCTGCGGCTGATCCACGCCAACGACTCCAAGGACGTGGCGGGGGCGCACAAGGACCGGCACGAGAACATCGGCTCCGGGCGGATCGGCGAGGAGCCGTTCCGCGAGCTGTTCCGGCATCCGGCGACCGAGAGGGTGCCGCTGGTGATCGAGACCCCGGGCGGCAAGGAGGGGCACGCGGCGGATGTGGAGCGGCTGAAGAAGCTGCGCGACGGATAGCCGCGACACACAAGAGGGAATACCCCACCAGGGTATACCGTTCGAGGAGTCGGCAGAGCACGTCGTCCCGTCACCGGGGGTTCCGATGGATCACGATCACGGCACCGATCAGCACACCGGCCAGCACCCGCCCGGCAGCCGCACCCGCGCCGACTGGCCCATGGCCGCCCGCGCGACCCTGCACTGCCTCACCGGCTGCGCCATCGGCGAGATCCTCGGCATGGTCATCGGCACGGCCTTCGGCTGGGGCAACGTGGAGACCACGGTCCTGGCCGTCGTCCTGGCCTTCTTCTTCGGCTACGCGCTCACCCTGCGCGGCATCCTCACCGCCGGCGTCGCCTTCAAGGCGGCCTTCCGGGTGGCGCTCGCCGCCGACACGCTCTCGATCGCCGTGATGGAACTGATCGACAACGGCGTGATCGCCCTCTGGCCCGGCGCGATGGAGGCGGGTCTGGCCGATCTGCTGTTCTGGGTCAGCCTCGCGCTCTCGCTGGTCATCGCCTTCGTCGTCACCACCCCCGTCAACAAGTGGCTGATCGGCCGGGGCAAGGGCCACGCCGTCGTGCACCAGTACCACCACTGACCAGCACCACCACCGGCCATCTCGGCGGGTTACAGCTCCGGCCCGTCCCCCGGCAGCTCCTGGTACGAGTAGCGCTGCTCACGCCAGGGGTCGCCGACGTTGTGGTAGCCGCGCTCCTCCCAGAAACCCCGGCGGTCGGCTGTCATGTACTCCACGCCACGGACCCATTTGGGCCCCTTCCAGGCGTAGAGCTGCGGCACGACGAGCCGCAGCGGGAAGCCGTGCTCGGCGGTGAGCAGCTCACCGTCCCGGTGGGTGGCGAATATCGTCCGGTCGGAGCCGAAGTCGGCCAGCCGCAGATTGGCGCTGTAGCCGTACTCGGCCCAGACCATGGCATGCGTGACGCCCGGCGCGGGCGGGGCGAGATCCAGGACCGTACGGGCGGGGACGCCGCCCCATTCGGCTCCCCGCATGGAGAACTTCGTGACGCAGTGCAGATCGGCGACGACGGTCGAGAACGGCAGCGCCGAGAACTGCTCGTGATTCCAGCAGTGCTTCTCACCGTCGGCCGTGGCCCCGAAGACCCGGAATTCCCAGCGATCCGGTTTGAATTTGGGCACCGGTCCGTAATGGGTCACCGGCCAGCCGCGCTGGAGGCGCTGACCTGGTGGAAGCTCGGACTCCTCCGGCTCCCGAAACCCCCGGTTCTCCGGCTGACCCATGCTGTCAATGGTGACAGACCGGGAGGGGTGGTCATGACCAGGTCTGCCCGGATTCGGGCAACTGTGACTAAGTAGCCCCTTACTGGACGGCTGATCACCACGGTGCGAGGATCCGAAGCATTCTGCCCGCTCACACGCCTGGAAGGAGCCGCCGCGATGCAGGGCGACCCCGAGGTCCTCGAATTCCTCAACGAGCAGTTGACCGCCGAGCTGACCGCGATCAACCAGTACTTTCTCCACGCGAAGATGCAGGAGAACTTCGGCTGGACGAAACTCGCGAAGAACACCCGCGCCGAGTCGTTCGACGAGATGCGGCACGCCGAGCTGCTCACCGACCGGATCCTCTTCCTGGACGGTCTGCCGAACTACCAGCGGCTCTTCCATGTGCGGGTGGGCCAGACCGTCACGGAGATGTTCAAGGCCGACCGCGAGGTCGAGGTGGAGGCCATCGACCGCCTCAAGCGCGGTATCGACGTCATGCGGGGCAAGGGCGACCACACGTCCCGGCGGATCTTCGAATCGATCCTGGAGGACGAGGAGCACCACATCGACTACCTCGACACCCAGCTCGATCTGGTCGAGAAGCTCGGCGAGGCGCTGTACATCGCCCAGCTCATCGAGCAGCCGGAGAGCTAGGGCCCGATCCGAGCGGCAGGGGCTAGGCGGCCTCGTCCAGACCGACGGTCACGGCCGTCGCTCCCGGCAGTACAGAGGCGGCCGCAGGCGCGGCCACGCTGCCCGCCGACGGTGCGACCGAATCCAGCAGCTCGCGGCGCGGGCAGCCGCCCCGGCCGAGCAGCGACTGGATGTGGCGTACGCACGAGCCGCAGTCGGTGCCGGCCTTGCTGGCCGACGCTATCTGCCGGGGGGTGCACGCTCCGGCGTCCGCGTGTTCCTTGATCTGCTTATCGGTGATTCCGAAGCACGAGCAGACGTACACGCGGGTTCACCTCCCGGCGGGATCGATGGTGGGGCCGTAGCGACGGCGGGCCGTCCCGAAGAATCGGTGAGGCTAACCTAACCTTACCCACCGGCTTCCGCACACAGAAGCCCCGCGCACGGCGATGGGGCGCGGATCACACGGATCCACGCCCCATCCCCTCGCCGATCACGAGGGCCCTACTGGTCCCGGTACATCTCCGCGACCAGGAAGGCCAGGTCGAGCGACTGGCTGCGGTTGAGCCTGGGGTCGCAGGCCGTCTCGTAGCGCTGGTGCAGATCGTCCACGAAGATCTCGTCACCGCCGCCCACGCACTCCGTGACGTCGTCACCCGTCAGCTCCACATGGATGCCGCCCGGGTGCGTACCGAGGTCCTTGTGCACCTCGAAGAAGCCCTTGACCTCGTCCAGGACGTCGTCGAAGCGGCGCGTCTTGTGCCCGGAGGCCGCCTCGAAGGTGTTGCCGTGCATCGGGTCCGTCACCCAGACCACCGTCGCGCCCGAGGCGGTGACCTTGTCGACGAGCTGCGGCAGCTTGTCCCTGACCTTGTCGGCGCCCATCCGGACGATGAAGGTCAGCCGGCCCGGCTCCCGGTCCGGGTCGAGCCGGTCGATGTAGCTGAGCGCGTCGTCCACGGTCGTCGACGGGCCGAGCTTGACCCCGATGGGGTTGCGGATCTTCGAGGCGAACTCGATGTGCGCGCCGTCGAGCTGTCGGGTGCGCTCACCGACCCAGACCATGTGGCCCGAGGTGTCGTACAGCTTGTTCGTGCGCGAGTCGGTACGGGTCAGCGCCGACTCGTAGTCCAGCAGCAGCGCCTCGTGCGACGCGAAGAACTCGACGGCGCGGAATTCGGCCGGGTCGGTGCCGCACGCCTTCATGAAGTTGAGCGCGTTGTCGATCTCGCGGGCGAGCTGCTCGTAACGCTGCCCGGACGGGGAGGACTTCACGAAGTCCTGGTTCCAGGCGTGCACCTGGCGCAGGTCCGCGTAGCCGCCGGTGGTGAAGGCGCGGACCAGGTTGAGCGTCGAGGCAGACGCGTGGTACATCCGCTTCAGCCGGTCGGGGTCCGGGATCCGGGACTTCTCGTCGAAGGCGAAGCCGTTGACGGAGTCGCCCCGGTAGGTGGGCAGCGTCACACCGTCGCGGGTCTCGGTCCCCTTGGAGCGCGGCTTCGAGTACTGGCCGGCGATCCTGCCGACCTTCACCACGGGCACGGACGCCGCGTAGGTGAGCACCGCGCTCATCTGGAGCAGGGTCTTCAGCTTCGCCCTGATGTGTTCGGCGGACACGGCGTCGAACGCCTCGGCGCAGTCGCCGCCCTGGAGCAGGAACGCCTCGCCCTTCGCGACGGCGGCCAGCCGGGAGCGCAGTTGGTCGCACTCGCCCGCGAAGACCAGCGGCGGAAAGGACTCCAGGTCCGCCACGACCTCGCGCAGGGCTTCCCGGTCGGGATACTCCGGCTGCTGGGCAGCGGGAAGATCTTTCCAGGTCGGCACAGGGGTCGCGGGGTTCTCAGCTTTCACGGTCACGGCGCCCAGATTACGCGCTCGCGGCGCGTGACAACCGCCCGGCTCACAGTGTGGAACGGCTCGTGTGCGGTAAGGTCCCAGCCATGTTCGCGCATTCGAATCAGAGCTGGTGGTGGCCGGATCATCCGGCGGCCCCCTGATTCGTCGCGAGCGTCAGCATCGCGAAGGCCGCCCGAGGGCGGCCTTCGGTGTTTTCCGGGCCCGGGATCTCCGGGCGGGAAGCGGGGGCGGCCCTCCCGCTCCGCCCCCGCCCGCACCCCGGAAGGAACACCGCCCATGTCTCAGCCGTCGGCGCGCAGCCTGCTCGCCCGTCTCCTCGACTCCGACTGCCCGCCCTTCGCCCTGCTCCGCCGCCGCACCCCCGGACGCGACCACGACACCGTGGAACTGCTGATCGGAGCCGTGCACGAGGCGGACCGGCTCGCCGACATCCCGGTCGGCAGCCGTCCCTCGCTCGCCCTGGTGCCGTTCCGGCAGATCAGGGAGCGCGGCTTCGACGCGCACGACGACGGGACGCCGCTGGCCGTCCTGGTCGCCGACGAGACGTACGAACTGCCGCTGGCCGAACTGACCGCGCTGCTGCCCGACCACGCGGTACGGGTCGAGGGCGGCGCCTTCGACATCGGCGACGAGCGGTACGCGGCCGTCGTGCGGCGGGTCGTCGAGGACGAGATCGGCCGGGGCGAGGGCGCGAACTTCGTGATCAAGCGGACCTTCGAGGGCCGCATCCCCGGCTTCGGCCGCGCCGACGCGCTCGCCCTGTTCCGGCGGCTGCTCACCGCCGAGCGCGGCGCCTACTGGACGTTCGCCGTGCACACCGGGGAGCGCACCCTGGTCGGCGCGAGCCCCGAGGTGCATGTCCGGATGAGCGGCGGGACGGTCGTGATGAATCCGATCAGCGGCACGTTCCGCTATCCGCCCGAGGGACCCACCCCGGAGGGGCTGCTGGCGTTCCTCGCCGACCGCAAGGAGACCGAGGAACTGTCCATGGTCGTGGACGAGGAGCTGAAGATGATGTGCACCGTCGGGGACAGGGGCGGGGTGGTGATCGGCCCCCGGCTCAAGGAGATGGCGCATCTCGCGCACACCGAGTACGAGTTGCGCGGCCGGTCCTCGCTGGATGTGCGCGAGGTGCTGAAGGAGACGATGTTCGCGGCGACCGTCACCGGATCGCCCGTGCAGAACGCCTGCCGGGTGATCGAGCGGCACGAACCGCTCGGGCCCGACGGGCGGGGGCGCGGCTATTACGCGGGGGCGCTGGCGCTCGTCGGGCTCGACGCCGGCGGGGCGCAGACCCTCGACTCGCCCATTCTGATCCGCACCGCCGACATCGCGGCCGACGGCCGGCTGCGGATGCCGGTCGGCGCCACGCTCGTACGCCATTCCGACCCGGCGGCCGAGGTCGCCGAGACGCACGCCAAGGCGGCGGGGGTGCTGGCGGCCCTCGGCGTGCGGCCGGCCCGCCCGCGCGCCGAGTCGGCCGGTCCCCGGCTGGCCGACGACCCCCGGGTGCGGGCGGCGCTGGACGGACGCCGGGCGGGGCTCGCGCCGTTCTGGCTGAAGATGCAGACCGATCCCGCCTCGCTCACCGGCCATGCGCTGGTCGTCGACGGCGAGGACACGTTCACCGCGATGCTCGCCCATCTGCTGCGCTCGTCGGGACTCGACGTGACGGTACGGCGGTTCGACGCACCGGGACTGCGCGAAGCGGCGCTGGCGCACCCGGGTCCCGTGGTGCTGGGCCCGGGACCCGGCGACCCGGCCGACGCGGCGGATCCGAAGATGCGGCTGCTGCGCGCGCTGACCGCCGAGCTGCTCCGCGACCACCGGCACGGTCTGCTCGGGGTCTGCCTCGGCCATGAGCTGATCGCCGCCGAACTCGGCCTGGAGACGGTGCGCAAGCAGGTCCCGTACCAGGGCGCGCAGACGCGGATCCCGCTGTTCGGCAGGGCGGAGACGGTCGGTTTCTACAACAGCTTCACCGCACGCTGCGACGAGGAGACGGCGCGCGAACTGGCCGCGCACGGCATCGAGGTGAGCAGGGACGCGGCGAACGACGAGGTGTTCGCACTGCGCGGCGCGGGGTTCGCCTCGCTTCAGTTCCACGCGGAGTCCGTACTGACCCTCAACGGGCCCCGGATCGTACGGGAGTCGCTGGCCGACGCGATGAAGGGGACGCAGTCGGAACGGCGGGCGGGGGCGCGGATCGAGCGGAACTGAGGCACCGGGCGCCGGGGATCATCGCGAGCCTTCCGTGGTGATCCCGGGCGCCGGGTCCGCCCGGCCGGCGAACCGGTCGGCCCGACCGGGGAATTCGTCAGCGGGACTCCGTCAGCCGAAGAAGACACTGACCTCCTCGTACAGTTCCGACGGGACCGTCTTCAGCTCGGCGACCGCCTCCGCGATGGGGACCCGTACGACGTCCGTCCCGCGCAGGGCGACCATCTTGCCGAAGTCGCCGTCCCGTACGGCCTCGATGGCGTGCAGCCCGAACCGGGTCGCCAGCCACCGGTCGAAGGCGCTCGGGGTGCCGCCGCGCTGCACATGTCCGAGGACGGTCGTCCGCGCCTCGTTGCCGGTGCGCCGCTCGATCTCCTTGGCCAGCCACTCGCCGATGCCGGAGAGCCGGACATGGCCGAAGGAGTCGAGGGTGCCGTCCTTGAGTACCAGGTCGCCGTCCTTGGGCATCGCGCCTTCCGAGATGACGACGATGGGGGCGTACGACGCTCTGAACCGTGACGTCACCCAGGCGCAGACCTGCTCGACGTCGAAGCGCTGCTCCGGGATGAGGATGACATTGGCACCGCCGGCCAGACCCGAGTGCATGGCGATCCAGCCGGCGTGACGGCCCATCACCTCGCAGACCAGGACCCGCATATGGGACTCGGCGGTGGTGTGCAGCCGGTCGATGGCCTCGGTCGCGATACCGACCGCCGTGTCGAAGCCGAAGGTGTAGTCGGTGGCCGAGAGGTCGTTGTCAATGGTCTTGGGAACTCCGACGCAGGGGATGCCCTGCTCGTCGGAGAGGGTGGCGGCGACACCCAGCGTGTCCTCGCCGCCGATCACGATCAGCGAATCGACCTCGTGGGCGGCCAGGGTCTCCTTGATCCGCCGTATCCCGTCCTCCTCCTTGAGAGGATTGGTGCGCGAAGATCCGAGAATGGTCCCGCCGCGCGGCAGGATGCCGCGCACGGCGGGGATGTCGAGCCGTACGGTGTCGTCTTCCAGCGGCCCGCGCCAGCCGTCCCGGAACCCGGTGAACGCGTACCCGTATTCCTGGACGCCCTTGCGCACGATGCCTCGGATGACCGCGTTGAGTCCGGGGCAGTCGCCGCCCCCGGTCAGTACTCCGACTCGCATGGAAAACACTTCCCTTCGCCGTCGGTGAGGTACCCGGGCCACCGGTGAAGTGACACAGGTCACTCCCGCATGGTGCGCAGCCCGAATTCCGTTGCGCCAGAGGGCGGTTGGAAGCGGGTGAAACTCAGACGTCGTCGAGGCCGCGCTCGATGGCGTAACGGACCAGCTCGACGCGGTTGTGGAGCTGGAGCTTGCCGAGCGTGTTCTGCACATGGTTCTGCACGGTGCGGTGCGAGATGACCAGCCGCTCGGCGATCTGCTTGTACGAGAGGCCCTTGGCGACGAGCCGCAGCACCTCGGTCTCCCGGTCGGTGAGTTGCGGCGCCTTGGGCTCGTCGGGAGCCGCCGGAGCGGGGTCGGACGCCAGCCGCCGGTACTCGCCGAGGACGAGCCCGGCGAGGCCGGGCGTGAACACCGGGTCGCCCGCCGCCGTGCGGCGCACCGCGTCGATCAGCTCGGCCGTGCTGGCCGACTTGAGCAGATAGCCGGTGGCGCCGGACTTCACCGCCTCCAGGACATCGGCGTGCTCCCCGCTCGCCGACAGCACGAGCACCCGCAGGGCGGGGAAGGCGCCGACGAGTTCCTTGCAGACCTGGACGCCCGGCATGCCGGGCAGATTGAGGTCGAGGACGAGCACCTCGGGGACGGTGGCCTTGGCGCGCCTTACGGCCTGCGCGCCGTCCCCCGCCGTCGCGACGACGTCGAACCCCGATTCGGCGAGATCGCGGGCGACCGCGTCGCGCCACATCGGATGGTCGTCGACCACCATCACCCTGATCGCTTCGGTCATCGCTCCGCCTTCCCCCGTGGAACCCGCAATTCGACTTCTGTGCCCTGCCCCGGCACGGAGATCAACTCAGCCGTGCCGCCCAGCTCCCGCAGCCTGCCGCGGATCGACAGGGCGACGCCGAGCCGCCCCTCGCCCTCGGCCTGCGCGAGCCGGCCTTCCGGGATGCCGGGGCCGTCGTCCCGTACGGTCACGACCACTTCGTCCGGCCAGTCCTCGACCAGGATCCAGGCGCTGGCTTCGGCGCCGGCATGCCTGCGGACATTGTCCAGGGCGGCGCTGACAGCCGCCGCCGTCTCCCGCGCGGCGGCCGGAGCCAGCGGCACCGGGGCGCCCGGCTCGGCGAAGCTGACCTTGGACCCGCTGTACGGGGCGAGCAGCGTCCGCAGATCGATCTCGGCCGGTTCCGCCGCGCCGGGCGGCTCGCCGGGGCCGCCGTCGTCGGTGCGCGCGGGCGGTACGAGACCGCTGGAGACCAGCGTGCGCAGGGCGACCTCCTGCTCGCCCGCCATCCGGCCGAGCTCGGCGGCCTCGCCGCCCAGCGCCGTACCGCGCCGCTGCACCATCGCCAGCACCTGGAGCACGCTGTCGTGGATGTCCCTGGCCAGCCGCTCCCGCTCCCTGGTCCGCGCCTCGATCTCCATGGCCTGGGCGAGGGTGCGCTCGGACGCGCGGGCGACCTCGACGACGTAGCCGATGGCGATGGAGGCCACCCAGACCAGCAGCACGTTGTGCAGCGTGTCCCTGCTGGGGTTGCCGCGTTCGACGAGGTTGGCGACGGCGACGAAGGTCGAAGCGACGCAGGCCCACCGCCAGCCGCCCTTGACCGCGAAGGCGAGCACCACACCGGCAGTCCATATCGACGGCAGGGTGGGCCCGTCGATGTGCTGGGCCTGTTCGTCGGCGAGCGGGGTGAGCAGGATGCCGGCGAGCGCCACGGCGAGGTCGCAGGCCAGGAAGGGCCTGGTGCACTTCGCGGCGTTGGCGACCCTCGGGAGGGTGACCAGCGTCCACACGCTCATCACGGCGAGATAGGCCACCGCCACCCAGGCCCGCTCGAACCTGTCCCGTTCGAAGACGAAGAGCAGCGCGGCGTAGACCATGGTCAGCAGCCGGTACGCGGTCAGCGCGCGCCACAGCGGCTGCTCGACCGACATCCTCACGACCCGCTCGCTCTTCATCGTCCCCCGCTCCCCCGTGCGCGCTCGGCTACCCCCGGGGCGCCGCGGCCCCTTCGGCGGCGTTCTTGCCCGCCTCGGCGAGCTGGCGCTTCGCCGCCGTCGCGTAGATGTCCACGTACTCCTGGCCGGACAGCTTCATGATCTCGTACATGACCTCGTCGGTGACCGCCCGCAGGATGAACCGGTCGCCCTGCATGCCCCGGTAGCGGCTGAAGTCCAGCGGCTTGCCGATCCTGATCCCCGGCCGCATCAGCTTCGGCATCACCTGTCCTGGCGGCTGGATCTTCTCCGTGTCGATCATGGCGACGGGGATGACGGGCGCTCCGCTGGCGAGCGCCACCCGCGCCAGGCCGCCGGGTTTGCCCCGGTAGAGCCGGCCGTCGGGCGAGCGGGTGCCCTCCGGGTAGATGCCGAACAGCTCGCCGCCGGCCAGCACCTTGACCCCGCTGTTGATCGCGGCCTCGCCCGCGCCGCGCGCGCCCGACCGGTCGACCGGGAGCTGTCCGACACCCTTGAAGAAGGCCGCCGTCAGCTTTCCCTTGACTCCGGGGGAGGTGAAGTACTCGGCCTTGGCGATGAAGACGACCTTGCGGTCGAGGACGGCCGGCAGGAAGAAGGAGTCGGAGAACGACAGGTGGTTGCTCGCGAGGATCGCCGGTCCCTCGGCGGGAACGTTCTCAAGGCCCTCCACCCAGGGCCGGAAGGCGAGCTTCAACGACCCCCCGATGGAGAACTTCATTGCGCCGTAGATCAACTCGACTGCCTCCTGTGTGCGCTCCGACTGACCATAACCCGTGCGGGGGCCGACGAGACCTGCGCTCATCTGCGTAGGGGGTCCGACGGACCTGGTCGGTGTCGGTCCGGTCGCGTACGGTGAAGTACACCTTCTGAGCGTCGCCGCACACCCCTCTACTGCCCGAACCCCCCTCTTACGAACAGGAGACCCCGGTGCCGGTCGTTCCTGGAGCCGAGCCGTACCGCCATGAGGGCGGTGACGTCGGCGTCCTCCTCTGTCATGGATTCACCGGATCGCCGCAGTCGCTGCGCCCGTGGGCGGAGTATCTGGCCGAGCGCGGTCTGACCGTGTCCCTGCCGCTGCTGCCGGGGCACGGCACCCGCTGGCAGGACATGCAGGTCACCGGCTGGCAGGACTGGTACGCGGAGGTGGACCTGGCGCTGCGGCAGCTCCTGGACCGGTGCGAGCAGGTCTTCGTGGCCGGGCTCTCGATGGGCGGGTCGCTGGCGCTGCGGCTCGCTTCGAAGCACGGACCCGCGATCAGCGGGGTGATCGTGGTCAACCCCGGTCTGAAGGTGCACGGACTGGCGGCGCACGCGCTTCCGGTGGCCCGTCATCTGATCCCCAGCACGAAGGGCCTGACGAACGACATCGCGAAGGCCGGCGGTGACGAGATCGGGTACGACCGGGTGCCGCTGCACGCGGCGCACTCGGTGCGGAAGTTCTTCCGGCTGGTGGACGCGGCGCTGCCGCAGGTCACGCAGCCGCTGCTGTTGCTGCACAGCGTGCGGGACCATGTCGTGCCGCCGGCCGACTCGGCCCGGGTGCTCGCGCGCGTCTCGTCGCTCGATGTCCGTGAGGTCTTGTTGGAACAGAGCTACCACGTGGCGACGTTGGACCATGACGCGGAGCGGATTTTCGAGGAGAGTCACGCGTTCATCGGCCGCCTCGCTCCGAGCGTCGGGAAGAAGGGGAGCAGCACCGGTGGCTGAGCATGACGCGGACCGCGAGCCGCAGCCGATCGACGAGGACGCCGCGTGGGCGGCGATCGTGGCGGGGTACGGCGAGGAGCCGGCCGACCCGCCCGGCGCGAAGCCCTTCAAGTCCGTCGACGGTCTGGCGGTGCTGGAGGGTGAGCGCAACAAGACGAAGGGGTCCGGCGGCGAGCAGGGCGGTGAGCCGGAGTCCGGGGCGGAGCCCGGCTCGGAGCCCGAGGGCCCGGCCGCCGATACCGCCGACGCCGCCCCTGCCGCCCCGGCGCCGGAGGCTGTGAAGCCGCCGCTGGGCGGCTCGGTGGTGTTCGCCCCGGGTGTGGGCGGCCCCCGTGACTACGCGCTCGACGAGCCCCATGACGACGGCATCGACGACGATGACGACGGCGAGGGCCATTTCGTACCGCCCGAGCCGCCGCCGCTGCCCGAGGCGGACGTCACGACGAGGTTCGCGTGGCTCGCCGTGATCGGCGGTCCGCTGCTGATGCTGATCGTGATCCTGTTGCAGTGGGACATGACGTGGTGGCTGACGACGCTGAGCATCGGCGGCTTCCTCGGCGGCTTTGCCACGCTGGTGGCGCGTATGCAGCATGACGAGGACGACGAGCACGACGACCCGGGGCGCGGCGCGGTGGTGTAGCGCCGCGCGGCCGGGTCAGCGGCCCGGCCGGGTCAGGAGGCGGGTACGCGCAGGGCGGCGAGTACGGGCAGATGGTCCGTCGCCGCCCGCAGGTCCGCCTCGCTGAGCCCCGGCAGGTCGCGGGGCACCCCGCAGCCGAGGACTTCCACGCCTTCGGTGGCGAGGATCGCGTCGATACGGCGGTGGGCCCCGGTCGACGGGTAGGTGTGTTCGCCGCCCCAGGGCCGCGCCGCCCAGGTGTCCCGCAGGGTGCCGGTGAGCAGCCGGAAGGCGCGTCCCGTCGGAGGTTCGTTGAGGTCGCCCGCGAGGATCGCGTGCGGTGCGTCCAGCGCCTTCAGCCGGTCGAGCGCCTGCCCGGCCTGGGCGTACCGCTCGTCGTCCTGGAGGCTCAGATGGCAGTTGAGGACACCGAGCCTGGCGCCGCCGAACCGTACGACCGCCGTGGCGAAGCCGCGCCGGTGCAGTCCGGGGGTGAGCGGCAGCAGGACGTCCTCGGTGTGTTCCACCGTCGCGCGCAGTGAGCACAGCAGCAGCGGTCCTGCGGCGGTCGCACCGCCGCCGAGCACCACGAGATCGGTCGCCATCGCCAGCCGTGAGGCCTTCTTGCGCCAGCGGAAGAAGCGCGGCGCCTCCTGGATGAACACCAGGTCGGGTGCGCAGGCCCGGATCACCCGGGCCAGCGCCGCACGGTCGTCGCGCATCGAGCGGATGTTGTAACTGAGCACCCGGATCACGGCCGAACCGTCCGGCTCGGTACGGGAGTCGGGCAGTGGGGACATCGCCATGCGCACACGATACGTGAGCCCGGCGGCGTGTCGGCGCACCGCCCGGTGCCCCCGGAAACGGCTGTGCCCGCCGTACCCCGGACATGGGATACGACGGGCACCGCCGGTGAATCCTGCTGCCGCTGTCAGCCCTGGCGGGCCAGGTCGGCCGCTCCCACCAGCCCTGCCTCACCGCCGAGTTTGGCCGCGAGCACCTGGGCGTGCGGACGCCATTCGCCGCCGATCAGCCAGCGCCGGAACGACTTGCGGATCGGGTCGAGGACCAACTCGCCCTCGTCCGACACCCCGCCGCCGACGATGAAGGCCGAAGGGTCGAAGAGCGACGCCAGGTCGGCGAGCCCGGCACCCGCCCAACGGGCCAGTTCCCGGAAGGAGTCGACGGCGACGGGGTCGCCGTCGCGGGCCGCGGCACTGATGTGCCTGCCCTCTATGCCCTCCACCGTGCCGTCGCCGAGCGCGAGCAGCCGCTCGGCGTTCTCCGGTGTCGCGTGCGCGCGCTGGCGCGCGTACCTGACGAGGGCGCGCCCCGAGGCGTACTGCTCCCAGCAGCCCTGGCTGCCGCAACCGCACAGCAGCCCGTCGGGCACGACCCGGATGTGCCCGAACTCGGCTGCCACACCGAAGCGTCCGCGGCGCAGCTTGTTGCCGATGATGATGCCGCCGCCGAGTCCGGTGCCGAGCGTGATGCAGATGACGTCGTCGTGGCCCTGTCCTGCCCCGAACTTGTACTCGCCCCACGCCGCCGCGTTGGCGTCGTTCTCCACGACGACGGGCAGGCCGATGCGCTGTTCGACCTTGTCCTTGAGCGGTTCGTGCCGCCAGTTGATGTTCGGCGCGAAGAGGACGGTGGCGCGCTTGTCGTCGACGTAGCCGGCGGCGCCGATGCCGACCGCCTCGATCTGGTGTCCCTCGCCCGCGCCCGATACGGCAGCGCAAATCGCGTCGACAATTCCTTCGGCCGTCTGCGGGGTGGCCACCTTGTGCATCCCCCGAATGGTGCCCTCTTCGTCGACCACGCCGGCCGCGATCTTCGTGCCGCCGATGTCGACGCCGATGGTGAGTCCCATGTGTCCCTCAGTTTTCGGTCGAGCCCCGCTAAGGGCAACCGTACCCGAGGGCGGGGCTTCTCCCCTCAGTCCAGGTCGATATGACCGTCCGGACCTGGCCGTTCGTCACGGGGGTCCGAGGGGTCGTCCGACTTCTTCAGATCGGCCGAGAGGTCGACGGGGCCGGTCGGCGGGGTGACCGGGCCCTGGGTCCAGCGGCTCTCCTGGCCTTCGACCGCCGAGCGGTACGCGGCGAGGAGTTCGTTGCCCGCTGCCGCGAGATGGTCGAAGACGCCGGGGTTGCGCTCGATGACGGGCTCGACGGCCGACCTGGCCTGGTTGATGAACTGCTGGACGGCGCCCTGCGCGGCCATGCCGAACAGCGGGGTCTGCAGCGAGGAGACCTTGTCGGAGACGGCGTCGACGAATTTACGCAGTTCGTCGGAGGCGGAGGCGGGCGGCGGTCCGTAGACGGCCCGGCGCCTGGCCTTCTCGGCGGCCAGGTCTTCCGCGCATGCCGTGGCCCAGGCGTCCGAGTCGGCGGCGGGGCGCTCGGTTGCATCGCTCATGGGGTACTCCCGCGTCAGTGACAGGGGCCTCTCACCGAGCACGGCGAAAGGGTGCTTGTATCCGACGGTACCCGAACGGCCGTATTACGTTCAGTCGGCGTGCGGCCAGACCGCGGGGTCCGGGGTGAATCTGACCCGCAGCACCTCGTCGGTGAGGGCGGCGCCGGTGACGGTGCAGCGGCGCAGTGCCGAGGTCAGGGGCACGATCCGGCGGAACGGGCCGACGGTCAGCAGGAGTTCGTCGTCCTTGCGCACGAGGTTGACGTCCTTCTTGGACACCCCGGGCAGCGGCAGGCTCCACACGAGCAGACCGTCGTCGGCGAGCCGGTCCTCGGTCCACCAGGGGTCGGCCGCCCGGCCCTCGGGCCGCTCGTCGGGCTCGGGTACGTCGAGGGCGGCGAGATCGCCGGTGCCGTGCGGGTCCCGGCCCAGATGCGCGCTCTCCCGTACGGGGACGTCGGGCGCCCAGCTCTTGTGCCAGCCGTCGAGGCTCTTCTGCTGCTGGGCGGCGAGCCCGGCCGCCCACGGGTCCGCCTGGTCACCGGGGACCAGCCGGTTCGCCACGAGCGTCTCGACCCGGATCCCGTACAGGGCGAGCCCCACCCGGGCCGAGCGCAGGGCCTCGTCGGCGGCCGGTCCTGGCTCCGCGACGAGCCGTACCGTCGTCGTCCTGTCCTCGATCAGCGACTGCACCCCCGCCAGCTCCGTGTCCCGGTGCTCGACCGTGCGGTACAGCCACTGCGCGGGCATCGGTACGCCGGCGAGCTGGGCCATCATCGGCCGCAGCGCGCGGGCCGCCTGCCGCTCGGGAGGCAGCAGCCGGCGCAGGTAGCGGCGGAGCTGCTCGGGCAGGGCCAGTACGGCGATGGCGTCCCGCAGGGGCGGCATGTCGACGACGAGGACGTCCCAGTCCCCCTTCGCCGCCGCGCTCAGGGAGTGCAGCAGGGCGAACTGCTCGCTGCCGGGCAGTTCGGTCAGCTCCTCGCCGGCCAGCCTGCGGGCGCCGAGCAGATCGAGCCCGGCCCCCACCCGCTCCTGGAGGGTGAGCAGCTCGGTGCGGAAGTGCCCCGCCGAGTCGGTGCGTGCCGCCCACAGCCCTTCCGCGACCTCGGCGGGCTCGTCGGGCCGCGGCCCTGCGGGCAGCGGCAGCGGCTCGCCCTCGGGGTCGGCGGAGAGCAGCAGCGTACGGCTGCCGCGCCGGGCCGCCGCCAGGGCGGTCGCCGCGGCCACGGTGGTCCGGCCGGCCCCGCCGGGGCCGGTGACCAGGACCGTACGCATCAGACTCCGGGGGTGGATTCGACGCGCTTCTTCAGGCCTGCGAGTGCCCGGTCGATGATGACCTTCTCGGCCTTGCGCTTGATCATGCCGAGGAGCGGGATCTTCACGTCCACGGCCAGCCGGTAGGTGACCTCGGTGCGGTCGGTGCCCAGCGGCGCCAGCAGGTACGAGCCGTCGAGGGAGCGCAGCATCTGGGACTTCACCAGCGTCCAGCTCACCTCGTGCGCGCCGGTCCAGGTGTAGGCGAGGGTGTGGTCGTCCTTGATCGCCCCGGCGTCGAGCACCAGCCTGACCTGCTCGGCGCGGCCCTCGGCGTCGGTGGCGAGCACCTCGGCCTCTTTGACCTCGCCGGTCCATTCGGGATAGCGCGCGAAGTCGGCGATCACGCCCATGACGTCGGCCGGGGCCGCCTCGATCGTGATGCTCGAACTGGTGTGTTCCGCCATCGCCGTGCTCCTCCAGGACTGGGTACGCCGCGTGCAGGCTATCGCGTGCGCGGGGCTCACCATTCCAGGGCCCACGGCCGTCCTGTCGAGGCGAAGTGTCCTACGTTCACACATTCCGTCACACCGACCCGCATCCGCCGCGCCAGCGGCTGATGGACATGGCCGAAGAGGGCGTAGCACGGCTTCGTACGGCGCACGGCGGCCAGCAGCGCGCGGCTGCCGCGCTCGAAGCGGCGGGCCACCGTGTCGTAGATCAACTCGGGTACTTCCGGCGGGATGTGCGAGCAGAGCACGTCGACATCGCCGAGCGCCTCGACCTTGGCGGCGAACTCCTCGTCGGAGATCTCGTACGGCGTGCTCATGGCGGTGCGCAGCCCGCCGCCGACGAAGCCGAACACCAGGCCGCCGATCTCGACGCGCTCGCCGTCCAGGACGGTGGTGCCGGGGCCGGCGTACTCCCGCCAGAGCGGCGGCATGTCGACGTTTCCGTACGTGGCGTACGTCGGGGTGGGCAGCACGGCGAACATCTCGGCGTACTGCCTGCGCACGGCGCCCTCGATGGCGGCCGCCGGCTCGACCCCCAGCTCCGCCCACAGCCCGCGGCCGAACTCCCTGGCCTCCTCGAACCGGCGGGCGGTGCGCAGCTCCACGATCCGGTCGGCGTTCGCGACGCCGAAGAGGTCGGGGAAGATGCCGCGCGAGTGGTCCGCGTAGTCGAGGAAGAGAACCAGGTCGCCGAGACAGATCAGCGCGTCGGCACCCTCGCCGGCCCGCGCGAGATCCCGCACGTTCCCGTGTACGTCACTCACCACGTTCACCCGCATGACGATCAGCCTAACTCCCCTCCCCTACCCGGGTAGAGACCTCCGGACCTGCGACTTCTGCCGGGGTGTCAGCGGGGTGGACTACTCTGCGCGGAGTACGTGAAGAATCGTGTGACGCGGGAAACATCTGGTCTGGACCCCCTATCGTGCGCCAGTACCGATGGGTAACGTCCGGGCAGTCCAGCCGTGCTCATACAGCCGTGGCGCCGGCGCCCGATGAGGAGCAGCAGTCTTGCGCGAGTTCAGTCTTCCGGCCCTGTACGAGGTCCCCTCGGACGGCAATCTGACGGATCTCATCCGCCGCAACGCCACGCACCACCCCGAGGTGGCGGTCCTCGCCCGAAAGGTCGGCGGCACCTGGACGGATGTCACGGCCGAGCAGTTCCTCGCCGAGGTGCGGGCGGCGGCCAAGGGCCTGATCGCCGCGGGCATCGGCCCCGGCGACCGGGTGGGCCTGATGTCGCGCACCCGCTTCGAATGGGTGCAGCTCGACTTCGCGATCTGGAGCGCCGGCGCGGTCACGGTCCCCGTGTACGAAACCAGCTCGGCCGAGCAGATCCAGTGGATCCTGGGCGACTCGGGCGCGGTCGCCGTGATCGTGGAGAGCGCGGAGCACGCGGCCTCGGTCGAGTCGGTACGGGACGGGCTGCCGGCCCTGCGGGACGTGTGGCAGATCGACAGGGGCGCCGCCGTCGACGGCGCCGTCGACCAGCTCACCTCGGCCGGTGCCGGGGTCAGCGACGAGACGGTGGACGAGCGGTCCGCGTCCGCGAAGGCGGACGACCCGGCGACCATCGTCTACACGTCGGGCACCACGGGCCGCCCCAAGGGCTGCGTGCTCACCCACCGCAGCTTCTTCGCCGAGTGCGGCAACGTGGTCGAGCGCCTCAAGCCGCTGTTCCGTACGGGCGAGTGCTCCGTCCTGCTCTTCCTCCCGGCCGCGCACGTCTTCGGCCGGCTGGTCGAGGTGGCGTCCGTGATGGCGCCCATCAAGCTCGGCTGCGTCCCCGACATCAAGAACCTCACCGACGAGCTGGCCGCCTTCCGGCCCACGCTGATCCTGGGCGTCCCGCGCGTCTTCGAGAAGGTCTACAACTCGGCCCGCGCCAAGGCCCACGAGGACGGCAAGGGCCGCGTCTTCGACCAGGCCGCGCACACCGCCATCGCCTACAGCCGCGCCCTGTCGACCCCGCAGGGCCCCTCCCTCGGCCTCAGACTCCGCCACAAGCTCTTCGACCGCCTCGTCTACGGCAAACTCCGCGCGGTGCTCGGCGGCCGCGGCGAGTACGCCATCTCCGGCGGCGCCCCGCTGGGCGAGCGGCTCGGCCACTTCTACCGGGGCATCGGCTTCACGGTCCTGGAGGGCTACGGCCTCACCGAGTCCTGCGCGGCGAGCGCCTTCAACCCCTGGGACCGGCAGAAGATCGGCACGGTCGGCCAGCCCCTGCCGGGCTCCGTCGTACGGATCGCCGACGACGGCGAGGTGCTGCTGCACGGCGAGCACCTGTTCACCCGCTACTGGAACAACGAACCGGCGACGGCCGAGGCGCTGGCGGACGGCTGGTTCCACACCGGCGACATCGGCACGCTGGACGAGGACGGCTACCTCGCGATCACCGGCAGGAAGAAGGAGATCCTGGTCACCGCCGGCGGCAAGAACGTCGCCCCCGCGGTCATCGAGGACCGGATCCGCGCGCACGCCCTGGTCGCCGAATGCATGGTCGTCGGCGACGGCCGCCCGTTCGTGGGCGCGCTGATCACCCTGGACGAGGAGTTCCTGACCCGCTGGGCCACCGACCACGGCAAGCAGCCGGGCTCGACACCGGCGACGCTGCGGCTGGACCCGGAGCTGCTGGCGGAGGTGCAGCGGGCGGTGGACGAGGGGAACGCGGCGGTGTCGAAGGCGGAGTCGGTACGCAAGTTCCGCATCCTGACGGCGCGGTTCACGGAGGAGTCGGGGCACGTCACGCCGTCGCTGAAGCTGAAGCGGAACGTGGTGGCGAAGGATTTCGCCGACGAAATCGAAGCGATCTATCAGGGCTGACGCGGGGGACTGTCCCGGCGGACGTTTGCAGTCCGGCCGGTGGTCGACTGACGGCCGTGGTTGCGGTGTCGCCGTCCGGCGGGGTTCACGTGTCTTGGTTGCGGTTGTCGCCGGGGGCCGTTCCGGGATGGTGTCCTGCGCTGCGGTGTCGCCGTCCGGCGCGGTTCGGGGTTGCGGGGTGTGGTTGCGGTGGTCGCCGGGGGCCGTTCCGGGGTGGCCTCCTGCGCTGCGGTGTCGCCGTCCGGCGCGGTTTGTGGTTGCGGGTCTTGGTTGCGGTTGTCGCCGGGGGCCGTTCCGGGGTGGCCTCCTGCGCTGCGGTGTCGCCGTCCGGCGGGGTGACCGGTCTGGGTTGCGGTGGTTGCCGGGGGCGGTGTCGCCGTCCGGCGGGGGCGGCCGGGGTGACCGGTCTGGGTTGCGGTTGTCGCCGGGGGCCGTTCCGGGGTCGTGTCCTGCGCTGCACGATTTACGGCGCGTACTCGTCCCACACGCGGTGCACCCGGACATGCGCCG
>NZ_JBVJLC010000018.1:0-117887 GCF_055584925.1 Streptomyces sp. NPDC087906 | reverse complement strand
GCAGGAGGGGGGTGTCCGGACGTAAAGCGTAGGAGTTCTAGCGATCGAGCAGTCCGGACACCCCCCTCCGGAGGCCCCGGAACCCGGCACCAGCCAAGCGGGCCGCAACCAAGACCCAACCGAGCCGCGACGCCGTCACATGGGGAGGCCCAGCGACGACGCCGCCGCGAGGCCTACCGATGTCAGCGACGACGCGTCCGGTAGCCGCGTCAGCGACCGCGCCTCCGGGCGGTGCATCAGCACCGGGACGTACTCCCGCGTGTGGTACGCGTGGCCGATCGTCGGGTCGTTCCCGTGGTCGCCCGTCACGATCAGCCGGTCACCCGCGCCGTCCAGCACCTCAAGCAGCGCCGCGAGACCCGCGTCCGTCTGCTCCAGCACGTCCCCGTACCGCTCGGTGTCCTGCTGGTGGCCCGCCAGGTCCGTCTCCTGGACGTTCGCGACGACCAGACCCGGGCCCGGCGCCCGTACCGCCTCCAGCGTGGCGGCCAGGACGTCGGCGGTCGCCACGCACGGGCGTCGCACCGCCGCCTCGCAGACCAGGATGTCCGCCGCCTTGCCGACGAGGGTCACCGGGATGCCCGCGCGCGCCGCGACGTCGGGCAACTGGCGGGTGTGGTCGACAGGCGCGCCCAGGTGCTGCACCTGGAGGCCGCCGTTGCGGTAGAAGCCCGTCGCCGGGGTGTCCAGGCCGACCGTTCCGCCGTCGCCGTCCCGTACGTACGCGGGCAGCGGCCCGTCGGCGTGGCCGCCGACGGCGATGACGCGGGCGACGGGCGCCACCGAACGTACCGTGCGGGCGATTGCCAGGACGCGGTCGAAGGGCAGGTCATCCAGGCGGGCCGAGGCGTTCCAGTTGATGCCGGGGTCCGCCTCCAGGTTGTCGTGGACGAGGACGGCGCCGTCCACGACGAGCAGCGGGCGGCCGTCCAGTGGCGACACCTCGTGGCCCGCGGCCTTCAACGCGTCGGTCACCTCGGGCAGATGCTCGGCCAGCCGGGCCACCGTGACACGGCTGAAGTCGGCGCCCATCATCGTCTGGTGCCCGGCGAACGTGTCCGCGCCGGGGTAGCCGAGCGCGGCGCGGCCCACCGCGACCGGCAGCGCGGTGGTGGCGGCGAGGCCGGGGTGCGGATGGACGACGCCGAGCCCCAGCGCGCCGAGCGTCGGCAGCCGCAGCGGCCGGCCGGCCGCCGCGCGGTGGTCCAGGACGTGCCCGCACGTGTCGGCGGCGATGTCGCCGGGGCGCAGCGCCCCCGCGTCCGGCATCGCGCCGATGCCGAAGCCGTCGATGACGACGATGACGGTCTTGCTCATGGCGCTCCTTGCAGCGGCCGGCCGTGCGCGTCGTACAGGCCGGTCAGCCGGGGCGCGCCGGTGGACAGGCCCGAGACGACGGCGACGGTCGAGCGGGTGACGAAGATCTGGGTGCGGAAGGCGAGTACGGCGGTGTCGCCGGCGCGGACGGCGGGCGCCGCGTCCGTCAGCCGGTAGTAGTCGATGTTCTCGGCGGGAGAGTCCTGGACGGGCAGCCGCAGTCCGGTACGGGGCAGCAGCGCGGCCTTGATCCCGGCGCGTGCGTAGAAGCCGCCGCCGTACAGCGCGTGTCTGCCGTCGGCGAGGGTGTGTGCGACCTCGCTGACGTACACGTAGGCGGGCTGCTCCGGCTGATGCGCGTCGACCGCGTGCAGCGGGGTGGTGCCGGTCAGGGAGTGGCCCGGTTCGCCGTGGGTCGCGCCGAGTTCGGCGAGCAGCGGGAGCGTCGCCATGGAGGTGGCGCTCGGGGCGCTGAGCCCCAGCCGCTGGTGGCCGCGCGCGGCGAGCAGATCGCGTGCCTTGACGGCGAGTTCGAAGTTCGGCGTGGGCGCGGGCACGCCGGTCGCCGGGTCGCACAGCACGCAGGGGAACGCGGTGACGCCCGCGACGCGGATGCCGGGCAACTGCTCGGCGGCTTCGGCGAACGTGTCGAGGCCGTCGAGGGGTACGCCGCCTTCCTGGCCCGGGTAGACGGAGCCCGCCGCGCCTTCGAGGCGTACGAACACGTCCTGGACGAGGCCGAGTTCGCGTGCGGCGTCGGAGACGGCGCGGGCGTTGGCCAGGTCGAAGACGGTGACGGCCTCGGGCCGCCAGGCCAGCATCTCGGGCAGGTCGCGGCGCGGGATCTGGACGAGGTGGCCGAGGTTGCCGGCCCGCGCGCCGGTGGCGTGCAGGGTGCGGGCCTCGGCCGGGTCGATCGCGGCGAAGGCGGGGATGTGCCGGGCGATGGCGCGGATCAGCGCGGGGTTGCGGCCGAGCTGTTTGACGACGAACCACAGGCTGAGGCCGAGCCGTTGGGCTTCGGCCGCCAGGAGCGCGGCGTTGGCCTCCACGGCGTCGGCGTCCATGACGTACGTGTCGGGCGGGATCGCGCCGGAGGCGTGCAGTGCGGTCGCCGTCTCGACGAGCGCGGCGTTGCGGGTGAGGACGGTGTCGAGGAACACGGTCAGCCCTCCAGGTCGAGCAGCGAACGGCGCAGGATCTCCACGACGAGATCGGCGCCGGCGCGCATCGGGTTGATCCGTACGGTCCAGTCGGCGAGTTCGGGGGTGTCGTCCAGCGACGAGCTGGACATCCGGTAGAACAGCGGCGTTATCTCGTAACGGGAGTTGGAACCGACCGGGTAGGGCGCGGCGCCGTACTTCGCTGCCACCGCCGGGAGTTGGCGGGCGACGGGCCGCTCAAGCCGGACCAGCAGGCAGCGGTCCTGGGCGTTGGCGATACGGACCTCGGCGACGCCCGGCACCTCGCCCGCCGCGAGCCGGTCGGCGACCTCGGCGCCCACCTGCGACTGGATGGCCCACATGACGGGCACGTGTGTGAGGGCGCGCAGCGCGTCGAGCGCCTGCTGGCCCTGTACTTGGCCGCCGCCGGAGTAGTTGTCGGCGCGGACGCTCTCGACGAGGTCGCGGGAGCCGACGACGGCGCCCACCCCTTCCGGGCCGTGCAGCTTGAACAGCGAGAAGCAGGAGGCGTCGGCGCCGAGTTCCACCCCGGACGCGGGCACCCGCATGACGGCGTAGTTGTCGTCAACGATCGTGCGTACGCCCGCTTCGGCGCAGGCGGCGATCACCTCGCCGGGGTCGTACGAGTCGGCGAGCCGCTGCCGGCTGTGCTGGACGTACGCCCAGCGGAAGCGGCCGGACGCGAGGGCCTGCCGCAGCTCCGCCGGGTCGTTGAAGTCGGCCTCGACGGTACGCACGCCGAGGCCGCGCAGCGTGGTGGCGGTGGTGCGGTAGACGGGCGCCCGGTGGATGAGGAGCGGGTCGCCGGGGGACACGGCGGCCTGGAGCGCGGCCCGGATCGCGCCGGTGCCCGCGCCCTGGACGAGGGCGGCGTCCTCGGCGCCGAAGTGCCCGGCGAGCACCGCTTCGACGCGTGCGGTCGTACGGGGCCTGCCGAGGCCGGGTACGACACCGGCGTCGGCCTCGAAGAGCTGGGGGCCCTCGAAGTGCGCCGCGGTGTGTTCGAGCAGCCGGAACTGGACGCGGACCGCCTCGTCGATGCCTACCGTCGCCAGCGGGTGGGTGGTGGGCAGGTGTACGGGCATCTCAGATCTCCTCGACGTCGGCGCCGGTGAGGAAGCGCAGGGGATTGCGGCGGGTCATCAGGTCCACCAGGTCGTCGTCCACCCCTGCGGCGCGCGCCTTCGGCAGGAAGGACCGGAAGAGGTGCCCGTATCCCTGGCCGCCCTCGGAGGTGAGATAGCCGTGCCGGGAGATGTCGCAGCTCAGCAGGACCCGGTCGGCGTGGCCCGCTTCGAGCAGCGCGAGCAGCAGCCGCAGCCGGGTGTCGTCGCTCTGGTAGGCGGACTTGCCTACGGTGTCGAACGCGACGTACGCACCGCTCGCCGCGAGCGCGCGGTGCACCACCGGGGCGTCCAGCAGGTCTTGGTGGCCGACGGAGATCCGGTGCGGTGCGAGGCCGGCGCCGGTGAGCAGGTCGAGCTGGGCGAGTCCGCCGTGCCCGAGCTGGGCGTGGGTGGCGACGGAGAGACCGGTCGCGAGCGCGGCGTGCGCGGACGCGAGGAGCGCGCGGGTCTCCGGCTCGGACGGCCGGTCGCCGTGGCTGCCGATCTCGCCGAGCACCCCCGGCTTGACGCCGGTGTCGCCGATGCCGTCGGTGATCTCCCTGACGAGCGTGTCGGTGAGCTGCCCGACGCCTGTGTCCGCGATCTCCCGCGGGTGGAACGGCTCGTAGTACCAGCCGGTGGCCGCGACCACGGCGACGCCGGACTCGGCCGCGATCCTGGCCAGCGCGCGCGGGTCGCGGCCCATCCCGCGGCAGGTCAGCTCGACGACCAGGGCCAGGCCGAACTCCTCATGCAGAGCGGCCAGTTCGGCGGTGACGGCCGCGGTGTGCCGGCCGTCGATGACGGCCTCGCCGCTGTCGGTCCTGTCGAGGTCGAGGGCCAGATGTTCGTGCGCCAGGGCCGGGCCGCGCACGGCGGACACGGGCAGCGGCCCGGCGACGGTGTGGAGATGGTGCTGCATGTGCTGCGCTTCCTGAGGTGGGGGGTGCTCTAGCTCTTGATCGGGGTGAAGAGGTCGAGCCAGTACAGGACGTTGAGCAGGATGCCGCCGACGATGACGGCGGCCGGGGCCGCTGCCATCCGCACCACGGGCCGGCCCATCGCCTCGTTGATCAGGTAGAGCCCGCCGACGATGAGGATCGCGAGACCGCCGCCCATGACGTTCGCCGCGAGCAGCGAGCCGAAGAGGATGGCCAGGGACAGCGTCTCGGTGATGGCGCCGCGCAGGTGCTCGGAGGAGTCGCGGACGCTCGGCAGCTTGCCGAGGAGCCTGCCGATGTACGACAGGGCCAGCACTTCGAGGGCGAAGACGACGGCGCCGACGACGGCGGCGAGGAACGGGTTCGGCAGGAGGTAGCCGATGGGGTACACGAGCGTGAAACCGGCGATGCCGTACGCGCCGGAGGCGAGGGCGGTCGTCGCGATCAGCGGGATGAAGCCGAAGACGCGGTAGAAGTCGACCTGCGCCGCCTCGCTGTACTGCCCCTTGGCTATCAGGAAGCTGGTGGCCTCACCACCGCCGAATATGTGCATCTGGGCGAGTACGCAGACGCCCGCGCCGAGCACCATGAACAGCGGCAGGTACCGGCGCAGCCGCGCGGCGCTCGCGCTGAACAGGGACGCCATCGGGTCGTCCGGATCGGCTTCCGCCGGCTCGTCACCTGTCTTGCCCTCGGCGACGGCCGCCGCCCGGTCGGCCTTGCGCTGGAGCAGGTCCTTGCGGACGGCGAAGCCGATGAGCATCAGCACCCCGGCGGCCATCGCGAGCGATCCGGCGAAGACGTTCGGCCACAGCTTCATCGTCATGATCACGAAGGCCAGCTCGATCACGGCGGCGATCCCGCCGCGCGCCCGGCCGAACTGCTTGGTGATGGCGAGCACCGGGAACAGCGTGAACAGGAACAGGATCGGCGTGGACATCTGCTGCATCGCCGTCAGGAAGTCGACGGGCAGCTTGTGCGCCAGGTTGTTGGTGCCGCCGAGCCCGAAGACGATCAGCGCGCCCCAGGCGCCGCCCAGCAGCGGCGCGAGCCACTTCTTGAACGCCAGGATGCCGAGGATGTCGGTCGGCAGGAACAGCAGCCACGGGTTGAGGACGCCGGAGGACAGGGCCATCGGCGCGCCGAGGCCGAAGATGAACCCGGCCGAGAGGCCGAAGGACACCGCGGCCGTGGCGCTGCGGGACGAGCGCCCCTGGATGAAGTCGAGCATGAAGGGGCGGGTGCCGTCGTTGAAGACGGCCAGGGCCATGTGCGAGATGAACGCGGTGAGCGCGGCGAGCACGATGACGGTCAGTTGCTGGGCGAGCGTGAAGTCCAGGTGGTTGGTGCTCGCTGCGAGGGTGTTCACGGGAGTTTCTCCTCCGGGCCCTGGAATTCAGGGATCAGCCGCGCGCGGCGATGGCGCGGGCCATGACCGGCGCCACGGCGTCGATCTGGTCGATGGCGAAGCCGAAGACCTTCTTGCCTTCGGCGAGCAGGGCGGTGACCTCGTCCTCGGTGGGGACCGAGCGGCCGAAGGTGTGGCACAGCGGCTTGCCGAGCAGTCCCACGAGCACGCCGAGGGAGGCGCCGGCTCCGGTGTGGCAGGTGCCGAGGTAGAAGTCGGCCTGGCCGCCGCGGAGCTTCATCGCCGCGTCCATGTCGTTGGAGACGGCGATCTCGACGCCGTCGATGCCGAGCGTGGAGACGATGCCGGCGACCTCGGTCTTGCCGACGCCTCCGGTGAGGATCTTCGTCATGGCTGTCTTCCTTTCGGGCGGGCTTTCGGGCGGGCTTACGGGCGGAGCTTTCAGGCGGGGGAGTTCTGGGCGAGTACGGCGAGGTGCAGCGCGAGGAAGTTGATCTCCGAGTCGGGCAGGGGGGTGCCCAGCTCACGCCCGGCCCGCGCGGAGACCGCCCGGGACCTGGCGACCGCCTCGGGGTGGTCGGCGAGTTCGGCCGCCACCTGCTCGTCGGTGGTGAAGTTCTCAATGGGTTCACCGTCGAGAAGCCTGGTCAGCGCCATCATCAGATGGCTGGTGAGCATGCCCGCCGTGGCTTCCGTGACGGTGCGGCCCTCGTCGGCCAGCGCGGTCAGTTCGCCGGTCACGAAGGCGGCGACCTCGGGGCGTACCTGACCGCTCTCGCGGAAGAGCTGGATGCGGAGGGCGAGCTGGTCGTCCATGGGGTCCTCCTAGAGCATGCTCGACAAGTCGATAAGACAGTAACCAGTATTTTGTATTTTGAGCCTACGCCTCGACCCTCCGATTTCCGGGTCTCAGTACGAAGGCGTCCGTTCATGGCGCAGCACCTGCGTCTGGACGGAGGTCACGATCGACAGGTCGAGCGAGTCGCGTACGGCGCCGAGCGCCTTCGCCCCTTCGGTTCTGCCGATGATCGCCGCGCTGGAGTTGCGCAGCGATAGGTCGCGGTTGATCTCGTCGCCGAGCGGCAGGACGTCCACCCCGCCGCCGAGCCGGTCCTGCGCCTCGTCCAGGTTCCAGACGGTGGCGTCGGCAAGGTCACGTTCGAAGAGCTCCCGCAGTTGCATGTACGACGCCTCGACCCACTCGATGTCGGTGCGCCCGGCGAAGACCCGGTCGGCGAGCATCCGGCCGTCCTCCGACGCGTGGTCGACGGCGACCCGCAGTCCGGGGGAGTCCTGGGTGACGCCGTGCCGCAGCAGCAGCCCGTGCGCGCCGACGTAGGTGGCGGGGCCGAGATCGGCCACCAGCTCCACCGGATGCTCCTCGATCAGCCGGTCCGCCGCGAAGCGCGAGAGCACCACCAGATCGACCTTGCCTTCGAGCAGCGCGGTCGTCCGGGCGCCCGCGCCGCGCATGAAGGTGATCGCGAAGGGTGCGCCCGCCTCCTCGAACGCGGAGCGCAGTCCGGTGGCCAGCCCCTCGTAGCGGCGCGAGTACGGCAGGGGCATCGCGGCGAGCAGGGTGCCGAGGCCGGACAGCCGCCACAGGACGGCCCGGTCCGAGCGGACCAGGAACGTGCCGAGATGGCCGCGGGCCGTCGTCTCTATGGCCTCGGCGTTCTCCAGCAGTTGGAGCGCCGCCTGTACGGTGCCGTTGCCGACCCCCAGCTCTTCGGCGAAGTCGCGGACGCGCGGCAGCCGGGTGTCCGGCTCATGGTTCAGCAGGAGAACCGCGAGCTGCCGGGCCGCGAGCCCGTTGCGCGTCAGAAAGCGCTCGTCGAAGGCTGTCACGGAAGAGACAGTAACCAGGATTCTGGATACTGACAAGGATTTCTGCGGTCCACGTGAAGGACGCGCTGAATCCGCAGGTCAGGGAGTACGGGCGATCAGGTAGCGGAACACGTTCGGCATCCAGACCGTGCCGTCGCGGCGGACATGCGGATGCAGCGCCTCCGCGATCTCCTTCTCCACCTGGCGCCGGTCGGTGGCCCGTATCGCGCCGTCGTACACGCCCGTCGACAGCATCCCGCGCACCGCGCTCTCCGTGTCCGCGTAGCCGAAGGGGCAGGCCACCCGGCCCGAGCCGTCCGGGCGCAGCCCCACGCGCGCCGCCACGTCCTCCAGATCGTCCCGCAGCGCCGGCCGCCACGTGCCCTTGCGCAGCCGGTCCGTCAGCCGGCCCGCCACCTGGAGCACCCCGGCCGTCGCACACCGCTCCGGCGGGCCCCAGCCCGCCAGCACCACCGGCGCGCCCCGCTTGGCCAGCGGTATCGCCCGGCCGAGCGCGGGCCCCAGGCCCTTGGTGTCGCCCGCGACAGAGCCGACCGGCTGGAAGGCGGTGATCACGTCGTACCCCGGCCTGCCCGGTTCCGCGGCGTCCGCCAGCCGGTCCGCCGGCAGCAGCGTGCCGCTGTCCAGCCGCTCACCGGCCAGCGCGAGCAGTTCGCTGTCGGAGTCCACGCCGGTCGCCTCGGCGCCCAGGGTGGCCGCCATCAGCAGCGCGAGCCCCGAGCCGCAGCCGAGGCCCAGCAGCCGGGTCCCCTCGCGGACCTCCAGGCGCTGGTACACCGCTTCGTAGAGCGGCACCAGCATCCGTTCCTGGATCTCGGCCCAGTCGCGGGCACGCGCACTCACGTCCGCCGAAGCCGTCGAAGCCGAGGCCGCGTGCGTCTGATGCCGGTGGTGCTTGACGAGCGTAGGTGTCATGGATAGCGCCCCAATCCGCCGAGAGGTCAGCATGCCCTGATTGACATCCCCCGTGTACGTGCGCGCCTTCGTCCCCCGTATGCCAGGGAACTCCCCATCCGTGCTCCCGTCCAGTGGGTGTCAGGCAAACTGTGTGTGTCGCGGGCGTACGCCCCGGCGCACAGGGCCGATTCTGTCCCGCGCTTCACATCGCCGTACGATGCCCGCCATGGCAAAGGCACCCGTACTCACGCCCCGGGCGGACGATTTCCCCCGCTGGTACCAGGATCTGATCAACAAGGCCGAACTGGCCGACAACGGGCCGGTACGCGGCACGATGGTGATTAGGCCGTACGGGTACGCCCTGTGGGAGCGGATGCAGTCCGGCATGGACGCCAGGATCAAGGCGACCGGCACCCAGAACGCCTACTTCCCCCTGCTCATCCCCCAGTCGTACCTCGCCCGCGAGGCCGACCACGTCGAGGGCTTCGCCCCCGAGCTGGCCGTCGTCACGCACGGCGGCGGCAAGGAGCTGGAAGAGCCCGCCGTCGTCCGGCCCACCTCCGAGACGATCATCAACGAGTACTTCGCGAAGTGGGTGCAGAGCTACCGCGACCTGCCGCTGCTGATCAACCAGTGGGCCAACGTCGTCCGCTGGGAGCTGCGCCCGAGGCTCTTCCTGCGCACCTCCGAATTCCTCTGGCAGGAGGGCCACACCGCCCACGCCAGCTACGAGGAGGCGCACGACTTCGCCGCCCGCATCCACCAGGACGTCTACGGCGACTTCATGGAGAACGTCCTCGCCATGGACTTCGTCCTCGGCCGCAAGACGCCCAAGGAGCGGTTCGCCGGCGCCATCAACACCCTCACCCTCGAAGGGATGATGGGCGACGGTAAGGCGCTCCAGCTCGGCACCAGCCATGAACTGGGGCAGAACTTCGCCAAGGCGTTCCACACCCGCTACCTGTCGAAGGACGGCGAGCAGGAGTACGTCTGGCAGACCTCCTGGGGCTCGACCACCCGCATGATCGGCGCGCTGGTGATGATGCACGGCGACGACAACGGCCTGCGTGTACCGCCCCGGCTCGCCGCCGTCCAGGTCGTCGTCCTCGCCATCAAGGGCGACGAGGCGGTGGCCAAGGTCCGCGAGCTGGGCGAGCAGCTCACCGCCGCCGGGATCCGCGTCCAGGTCGACGACCGCATCGACACCCCCTTCGGCCGGCGCGCCGTCGACTGGGAGCTGAAGGGCGTGCCCGTACGGATCGAGATCGGCCCGCGCGACCTGGAGAACGGTACGGCGATGCTGGCCCGCCGGATCCCCGGCGGCAAGGAGCCGGTCGCGCTCGACGCGGTCGCCGGGCTGCTGCCCGGCATCCTGGAGGAGGACCAGGCGCTGCTGCTCGCGCAGTCACGCGAGCGCCGCCTCTCCCGTACCAGCGACGTCGGCACCCTGGAGGAGGCGGCCGAGGTCGCCAACGCCGGCGGCTGGGCGCGGGTGCCGTGGGACAAGCTCGGCGCCGAGGGCGAGGCGGCCCTCGCCGGGCAGGGCGTGTCCGTACGGGCACTGGTCGCCGAGGACGGCTCGGTGCCGGAGGCCGACGACGCCCCGGGTACTGTCGCTGTCGTGGCGCGCGCCTACTGACGTAGATCGGCTACGTGCCGGAGCGTACGAGTCGCTACGTACCACCTTGGTGTGAGCTGTGAGGCTTCTCCGCAGATAGACGCACCCGCCCTCGTCAGGACGCATCAACGGCAACTGACGGGTACGTGCAAATTATTTGGGATGCCCCGTAATGGAACCCGGGAGCCGTTCTGCTCGTTATTCACGACGTGAGCACGACACCACCTGTTCTCGCCGCAGAGCTGGCGCAGGCGTGGGCCGATATTCAGCGGCACCACCCCGAGCTGCCCGATCTTGCCGCGCCAGAGTCCCTGATCGGAGAGTCCTCGTCCGCCTGCGGCGCCGAGCTCTCCTTCGAACGACTGCTTCACGAAGCGGTCCATGGCATTGCCGCAGCCAGAGGCGTCCGTGACACCTCGCGCGCAGGCCGCTACCACAACCGCCGATTCCTCGCGATCGCCGAGGAGATGGGTCTGGACCACCCCGACGAGCCGCATCCCAGCAGCGGCTTCTCGCTGGTCCTGCTCAGCCCCGAGGCCAAGCGCCGCTACCGGCCGACCATGGAGCGGCTGCAGCGCGCTCTCAAGGCGCACACCGTCGCGACGGCGGCCGACACCAAGCGCAGCTTCCGGGGTCCGGCCGCCCGGCACGGCTCGTCCGGCGGGGGCGTCCGGGTCAAGGCGGTCTGCGACTGCGGGCGCAACGTACGGGTCGTGCCCTCGGTCCTCGCGCAGGCGCCCATCGTCTGCGGCGGCTGTCTCAAGCCGTTCCGCATCCCGGAACAGGAAGTGGTCGCCGCTGCGAGCTGAAGTGCCGGGCAGCTCCGCAGCGCGCCGCCGTCCGTGCCTCTCCTGCCGGGTCAAGCCCCACCGCAGGTGTGTGGCACAATGGCAAGCTGCACTCGACAGTCGCACAGGACCCCTCTCTCCTCCGGCTGACGCGTCCATCGGGCATTTCGGGTGCCGCAACCCCACGTGGCATTCCCGCCGTGCCCAACCACGTCAAGACCAGGAGACACCACTCCCGTGGCAGTCAAGATCAAGCTGAAGCGTCTGGGCAAGATCCGTTCGCCTCACTACCGCATCATCGTCGCCGACTCCCGTACCCGCCGCGACGGCCGGGCCATCGAGGAGATCGGCCTGTACCACCCGGTGCAGAACCCCTCGCGTATCGAGGTCGACTCGGACCGCGCGCGCTACTGGCTGTCCGTCGGCGCCCAGCCGACCGAGCCGGTCCTCGCGATCCTCAAGCTCACCGGTGACTGGCAGGCCCATAAGGGACTGCCGGCCCCCGCGCCGCTGCTCATGCCGGAGCCCAAGGCCGACAAGCGCGCCCTCTTCGAGGCCGCCACGAAGGACGCCGGCGACGAGCCCAAGGGTGAGGCCATCACCCAGAAGGCGAAGAAGGCCGACAAGAAGGCGGACGACGCCGGGACCGAGTCCCCGGCCGCCGCCGAGCCGACCGAGGCCTGAGCATGCTCGAGGAGGCTCTCGAGCACCTCGTGAAGGGCATCGTCGACAACCCCGACGAAGTGCAGGTCGCCTCGCGCAACCTGCGCCGCGGCCGCGTACTGGAGGTCCGGGTCCACCCCGACGACCTCGGTAAGGTGATCGGCCGCAACGGCCGCACCGCACGCGCGCTGCGGACCGTCGTGGGCGCCATCGGCGGCCGTGGCATCCGCGTCGACCTCGTCGACGTGGACCAGGTCCGCTGACTGAAGTTGTGACACCGGCACGGGCCGGGAAGGACCTTCGCGGCCCTTCCCGGCCCGTCGTCGTACGACAGGAGAAACGAGCACCGTGCAGTTGGTAGTGGCGCGCATCGGGCGCGCCCATGGGATCAAAGGCGAGGTCACCGTCGAGGTGCGCACGGACGAGCCCGAACTGCGGCTCGGGCCCGGCGCCGTGCTCGCCACCGAACCGGCCTCCGTCGGACCGCTGACGATCGAGACGGGCCGGGTGCACAGCGGAAGGCTGCTGCTGCGTTTCGACGGCGTGAGCGACCGCTCGGGGGCCGAGGCGCTGCGCAACACCCTGCTCATCGCCGAGATCGACCCGGAGGAACTCCCCGAGGACCCGGAGGAGTACTACGACCACCAGTTGATGGACCTGGACGTCGTCCTGGCCGACGGCACGGAGATCGGCCGGATCACCGAGATCACCCACCTGCCCTCGCAGGACCTGTTCATCGTGGAGCGCCCCGACGGCAGCGAGGTGATGATCCCGTTCGTCGAGAAGATCGTCACGGAGATCGACCTCGAAGAGCAGCGGGCCGTGATCACCCCGCCGCCCGGACTGCTGGACGACGGCGCTGCGGAAGTGGCGGGCAAGGGCGAGGCCGCTGAGGACACCGCCGCCGGCGCCTCCGCCGCCACCGATGACGCCCCCGCCAAGGGCGACGCCTGATGCGGCTGGACGTCGTCACGATCTTCCCCGAGTACCTGGACCCGCTGAACGTCTCCCTCGTCGGCAAGGCACGCGCCCGCGGCCTGCTCGACGTACACGTACACGATCTGCGGCAGTGGACCCACGACCGGCACAACACGGTCGACGACACCCCGTACGGGGGCGGCCCCGGCATGGTCATGAAGACCGGCCCGTGGGGCGAGTCGCTCGACGAGGCGCTGGCGGACGGCTACGAGTCGGGCGCCCGCAGCCCCGTACTCGTCGTCCCCACCCCCAGCGGCCGGCCCTTCACCCAGGAACTCGCCGTCGAACTCTCCGAGCGCCCCTGGCTGATCTTCACCCCGGCCCGCTACGAAGGCATCGACCGCCGGGTCGTCGACGAGTACGCGAGCCGCATGCCGGTCCACGAGGTGTCCATCGGCGACTACGTGCTGGCCGGCGGCGAGGCGGCCGTCCTCGTCATCACGGAAGCGGTGGCCCGGCTGCTGCCCGGCGTCCTCGGCAACGCCGAGTCCCACCAGGACGACTCGTTCGCGCCCGGCGCCATGGCCAACCTGCTCGAAGGGCCCGTCTACACCAAGCCCCCGCAGTGGCGCGGCCGGGGGATCCCGGACATCCTGCTGAGCGGCCACCACGGGAAGATCGCGCGCTGGCGCCGGGACGAGGCCCTGCGCCGTACCGCCGCCAACCGGCCCGACATGATCGAGCGCTGGGACGCCGCCGCCTTCGACAAGAAGGACCGCGAGACGCTCTCCATCATGGGCTGGGCACCGGAGCCCGGCGGCCGATTTTGGCGCAGGCCCGCCGCCATGGAAGAATGAGCCGTTGCTGTACGTCCGGAGTGCGCCCCTGCCACAGGGGGAACGACGCCCGCCCGACGCGAACGGCACACCCCGAACTCTCATTACGACATCGCCGTTGATGACCTGTGGCATCAACGAGGAAGCAGATCTTTCATGTCCAGCCTGCTAGAGACCGTCGACGCCACCTCGCTGCGCACCGACCTCCCGGCCTTCCGCCCCGGTGACACGGTCAACGTGCACGTACGAGTCATCGAAGGCAACCGGTCCCGTATCCAGCAGTTCAAGGGCGTAGTCATCCGCCGCCAGGGCTCGGGCGTCCGCGAGACCTTCACGGTCCGCAAGGTCTCCTTCTCCGTCGGCGTCGAGCGCACCTTCCCCGCGCACAGCCCGATCTTCGAGAAGATCGAGCTCGTGAGCCGTGGCGACGTCCGCCGCGCCAAGCTGTACTACCTCCGTGAGCTGCGCGGCAAGGCCGCGAAGATCAAGGAGAAGCGCGACAACTGAGCCCGCGGGCTCGATCGCGCACGGGTCCGCGGCGCCGCCGGATAAGCTCTGGGCGCGATGGACACCGAAGAACGTGACATGGAGCGCGACCCCTCTTCCGCATCCCCGACCGGGGCGGAAGCGGGGTCGCGCTTCTCACGTTTCACCGGGCTCACGTGGCGCAGGCTCGTGTTCCTCGGCGCTCTCTGCGTCGTCGTCGTGCTCCTGTTCAGCCATTTCGTGGTGCAGCCCTTCCTGATCCCCAGCGGCTCGATGGAGCCGACGCTGCGCGTCGGCGACCGTGTACTGGTCAACAAGTTGGCGTACCGTTTCGGTGCTGTGCCGCAGCGCGGCGACGTGATCGTCTTCGACGGCACCGGATCCTTCGTCCAGGAGCCGCCGCCGGGCAATCCCGTCACCTCACTGCTGCACGGGGCGGCCGCGGCCCTCGGTCTCGCCGAGCCCGCCGAGACCGATTTCGTCAAGCGCGTGGTCGGGGTGGGCGGCGACCATGTGGTCTGCTGCGACAAGAGGGGCAGGGTCGAGGTGAACGGCCGGGCGGTGAACGAGCGCTACGTGTACCCCGGGGACGCGCCTTCCGAGGTCGAGTTCGACATCGTGGTGCCCACCGGACGGCTGTGGGTCATGGGCGACCACCGGGGCATCTCCCGCGACTCCCGGGACCATCTCGGCGAGCCCGGCGGCGGTGTGGTGCCCGTGGACCGGGTGATCGGCAGGACCGACTGGATCGGCTGGCCGTTCGCCCACTGGACCACGCTGAAGCGGACCGGCGCCTTCCAGGGCGTACGAGACGCCGGCGGCGCCCGTGGGTAAGCGCGGCCGGCCGGCCAGCCACGGGTCCGACACCCGGCTGCCCACGGGCACCCGGCCGACCGACGGGCGGCCCGCGCTCCCCGGCCGCGCCGAGCGGCGCAAGCTGGCGCGCCGGGTCAAGAACCGGCGCCGCAGGTCGGCCGTGGTCGAGGTGCCCGTCCTGATCGTCGTCGCCGTGCTCATCGCGCTCGTGCTCAAGACCTTCCTGGTGCAGGCGTTCGTGATCCCCTCCGGTTCGATGGAGGAGACGATCCGGATCAGCGACCGCGTCCTGGTGGACAAGCTGACGCCTTGGTTCGGCTCGAAGCCGAGCCGCGGCGACGTGGTGGTCTTCAAGGACCCCGGCGGCTGGCTGAAGGACGAGAAGCCCACCGCCGACACCTCTCCCGCGGGCGTCAAGCAGCTCAAGCAGGGACTCACGTTCATCGGACTGCTGCCGTCGGCCGACGAGCAGGATCTGATCAAGCGGGTGATCGCGGTCGGCGGTGACACCGTCAAATGTTGTGACAAGGATGGCAAAGTCACCGTCAACGGAACGCCGCTGAACGAGCCGTATCTGCACCCCGGGAACCCGCCGTCCACACTCTCGTTCGAAGTGAAGGTGCCGGCCGGGCGGATCTTCGTCATGGGAGATCACCGCTCCGACTCGGCCGATTCCCGCTTCCATCTCAACGAGAAATACCAGGGCACGGTGGCGGAGTCCGAGGTCGTGGGGCGTGCGGTGGTCATCGCCTGGCCGTTCGGCCACTGGCGCAGACTGGAGGAACCGGGCACGTACGCTTCGGTGGCCGACGCGCGTGCGGGCCCCGCGGCGGCGTCAGTACGTACGAATAGTGTGATCCCCAGGATCGCAACGGATTGGTCCGGCCCCCGGGCCCTGCGGAACTCCCGGTCGTTATGGGAGTGGTGGTCCTGTCCTGGAAGCGGGACAGGCGCTCGTACGGCTCGTACAGAGCGAATCGCAGAGTGAATCGCACGGAGTGAAGGAGTGGATGTGGGGGACGTGGCGGTCGGCGCACGATCCGGACACGATGGTCCCGAGGAGGGACACGAGCAGCTCGCCGAGTCGCCCGCAGCCGTGACCGATATGACGAACGACATGACGAAACCGGCGGCGCCGGGGAGCGGAGCGGGCACGGAATCCGGGAGCGGCACCGAGTACGGCGGCAGTGGCGGCCCCGGTGGCGGCGAGGGCGACGGGGAAGACGACGGCGAGGCCGGCAGGCCGCGCAAGCAGCGCTCCTTCTGGAAGGAGCTGCCCCTGCTGATCGGGATCGCGCTGGTACTGGCGCTGCTGATCAAGACCTTCCTGGTGCAGGCGTTCTCCATCCCTTCCGACTCGATGCAGGACACCCTGCAGCGGGGCGACCGGGTGCTGGTGGACAAGCTCACCCCGTGGTTCGGCGCCGAGCCGGAGCGCGGCGAGGTGGTCGTCTTCCACGACCCGGGCGGCTGGCTGGAGGACACCCCGACGCCGGATCCGAACGTGGCGCAGAAGTTCCTCAGCTTCATCGGCCTGATGCCGTCGGCCGAGGAGAAGGACCTGATCAAGCGGGTCATCGCGGTCGGCGGTGACACGGTGAGCTGCGACAAGGGCGGCAAGGTCAAGGTCAACGGGCACGCGCTGCAGGAGTCCGGGTACATCTACCCCGGCAACACTCCGTGCGACGACGAGCCGTTCGGGCCGATCAAGGTCCCCGACGGCCGTATCTGGGTCATGGGCGACCACCGGCAGAACTCGCTCGACTCCCGCTACCACCAGTCGCTGCCCGGCAACGGCACGGTCTCCACCGACGAGGTCGTCGGCCGGGCCATCGTCGTGGCCTGGCCGGTCAACCGGTGGGACGCGCTGTCCGTGCCGAGCACCTTCGACCAGTCGGGGCTGAGCGCGGCGGCCGGCGCGGCTCCGGTGGCGGTCGGCCTGGTGGGCGCCTTCCCGCTGGTGCTGTGGCGCAGGAAGCGGCGGGCCCGCGGGCTCAGCTCGGCGGACTCGCGGGCGAACCGGGCGTAACCCCGGGTAAGGTGCCGTCCCGGATCGTCGGTCTCCGACGATCGCCCTCGGTCTCCGAGGATCACCCTCCGGACATGGGAGCGCTGGGATGAGCGGGACAGGACGGAACAACGACGGCCACGGCCGCCTCGGCAGTGTGCTGTCGGGGCTGGCCGTGGCCGTCGGCTGTGTGCTCTTCCTCGGAGGGTTCGTCTGGGGCGCCGTCGTCTACCAGCCGTACACGGTGCCGACCGAGTCGATGACGCCGACGGTGGACGCGGGCGACCGGGTGCTCGCCCAGCGGATATCCGGCGCCGACGTGCGGCGCGGCGACGTGGTGGTCTTCAAGGACAAGCAGTGGGGCGATCTGCCCATGGTGAAGCGGGTGGCCGGGGTCGGCGGCGACAAGGTCGCCTGCTGCGACAGCCGCGGCCGGCTCACCGTCAACGGCAAGCCGATCGACGAGCCGTACACCCGGAAGGCCATCGGCGGGCTCGCCTCGGCGACCGCCTTCTCAGCGTCGGTGCCGAAGGGGCAGCTCTTCATGCTCGGTGACGAGCGCAGCGGTTCGCTGGACTCGCGCGTCCACCTCCAGGACCCCGATCAGGGCTCCGTGCCGCGCTCCGAGGTGCGGGCGCGGGTGGACGCCGTCGCCTGGCCGCTGGGGAGCATGATCGGCCGTCCCGCCTCCTTCGCCGCGCTGCCGGGCGGGGTGTCCCGGCCGGGGCCGCTGAAGCTGATGGTCGCGGCCGTGATCGCCGGCGCCGTACTGATCCTGGGCGGCGCTGCCCTCGGGCCGCTGCTGGACCGGCTGTCCAGGCCCCGGCGGGGCGCCAGGACGGGCGAGGTGTCCGCGGGTGCCCGCTGACGTGCCGGGCGGCGAGACGGTGCGGAAAGTGGCGCGGGTGGTGCTGCTCGACCCCGACGACCGGATCCTGCTGCTGCGCGGGTTCGAACCGGCCGACCCCGCCGACACGTGGTGGTTCACCCCGGGCGGAGGTCTGGAGGGCGACGAGACCAGACGGGACGCCGCGCTGCGCGAGCTGGCCGAGGAGACGGGGATCACACAGGTGGATCTCGGCCCGGTGCTGTGGCAGCGGATCTGCTCGTTCCCGTTCGACGGCCGCCGCTGGCACCAGGACGAGTGGTACTTCCTGGCACGTACGACACAGACCGACACCTCGTCCGCGGGGCTGACGGAGCTGGAACGCCGCAGTGTCGCCGGGTCGAGGTGGTGGACCTCCGCCGAACTGTCGGCGTCGCGTGAGACGGTGTATCCGACCAGGCTCGCCGGGCTGCTGCGCAGGCTGCTCGACGAGGGTCCTCCGGATGAGCCGGTGATCCTCGACCCCGAAATCGTCTAGGGGTGAGAGGCGCCGGAGCACAATGGGGGGACGTACGGCTGAAGGGGAACATGCCATGAGCGCCGAGGACCTCGAAAAGTACGAGACCGAGATGGAGCTGAAGCTCTACCGGGAGTACCGCGATGTCGTCGGTCTGTTCAAATATGTGATCGAGACCGAGCGCCGCTTCTATCTCACCAACGACTACGAGATGCAGGTGCACTCGGTGCAGGGTGAGGTTTTCTTCGAGGTGACCATGGCGGACGCCTGGGTCTGGGACATGTACAGGCCGGCCAGGTTCGTCAAACAGGTCCGGGTGCTCACATTCAAGGACGTGAACATCGAGGAGCTGAACAAGAGCGATCTCGAACTGCCGGGCGGCTGAAGAGAGTGAGCCGCCACCCCTGAGGCACCCCTGCGAGTGGCCGAGTTGTCCACAGATACAGGGTTATCCACCAAGATCCACTTGATTCCGGCAAAGGCGTCAGAGTCGGCGGTGGAGGTGGTGCCGAGATGAACGCGACGGGGGCACTGGGGCGGTACGGCGAGAATCTGGCGGCGCGACGGCTGGTCGCGGCGGGGATGACCGTGCTCGCGCGGAACTGGCGGTGCGGCAGGACCGGCGAGATCGACATCGTGGCGATGGACGCGGACGTGCTGGTGGTCTGCGAGGTCAAGACCCGCAGAGCCGACTCGTTCGAGCATCCGATGGCCGCGGTGACACCGGCCAAGGCGGCGCGGCTGAGACGGCTGGCCGACTGCTGGCTTGAGCGCTCGGGCGGCCCGCCGCCCGGCGGGGTGCGGATCGATCTCGTCGGAGTGGTGCTGCCGGACCGCGGCGCGCCCGTGCTGGAGCACGCGCGGGGGGTGGCCTGATGGGGTTCGCGCGTGCGTGCTCGGTGGCGCTGGTGGGCGTCGAAGGCGTGGTGGTCGAGGTCCAGGCCGATCTGGAGCCGGGAGTGGCCGCCTTCACCCTGGTCGGGCTGCCCGACAAGAGCCTCGTGGAGAGCCGGGACCGGGTCAGGGCCGCCGTGGTCAACTCCGGCGCCGAATGGCCGCAGAAGAAACTCACGGTGGGGCTGAGCCCCGCCTCCGTACCGAAGAGCGGGAGCGGCTTCGATCTCGCCGTGGCGGCCAGTGTGCTGGGCGCCGCCGAGCGGATCGATCCCAAGGCGATCGCCGATCTGGTGCTGATCGGGGAGCTGGGCCTCGACGGCCGGGTCAGGCCCGTACGGGGCGTGCTGCCCGCGGTGCTGGCGGCGGCCGAGGCGGGGTACCGGCAGGTCGTCGTCCCCGAGCCGACCGCAGGCGAGGCGGCCCTCGTACCCGGCGTCTCGGTCCTCGGCGTCCGCAGCCTGCGCCAGCTCATCGCCGTGCTGACGGACGGGCCCGTGCCGGAGGAGCCCGAGGAGACCCTGGAAGGGCGCCCCGACCCCATGCTGGCCGGGCTGCTGGTGCCGGGCGCCGGAGTGGGCACAGGGCTGGCCATGGGCGCGGGGGCGGACGGCGGCCACCGCCCCGACCTCTCCGACGTGGCGGGACAGGCCGAGGCGCGTACGGCCCTGGAGGTCGCGGCGGCCGGCGGCCACCATCTGCTGCTGCACGGCCCGCCGGGCGCGGGCAAGACGATGCTGGCCGAGCGGCTGCCGGGCGTGCTGCCGCCGCTGACCCGGCAGGAGGCCCTGGAGGTCACCGCGGTGCACTCGGTGGCCGGCATGCTGCCGCCGGGGCAGCCGCTGGTCCGTGCGGCGCCCTACTGCGCGCCGCACCACTCGGCGACGATGCAGTCCCTGGTCGGCGGCGGGAACGGGATGCCGCGGCCCGGCGCCGTGTCGCTCGCGCACCGCGGGATTCTCTTTCTCGACGAAGCGCCCGAATTCTCCGGGCGGGCCCTGGACGCGCTGCGCCAGCCCCTCGAATCGGGTCATGTGGTGGTGGCCCGCAGCGCCGGCGTGGTGCGGCTGCCCGCCCGCTTCCTGATGATCCTCGCCGCCAACCCGTGCCCCTGCGGGCGGCACACCCTGCAAGGCGCCGGCTGCGAGTGCCCGCCGTCCGCGATCCGCCGCTACCAGGCGCGGCTCTCCGGGCCGCTGCTCGACCGGGTCGATCTGCGGGTGCGGGTCGAACCGGTCCAGCGCGCCGATCTGATGGGGCAGGGCGGCAGAGGAGAGCCGACGGCCGCCGTCGCGGCGCGGGTCGCCGAGGCCAGGGCGCGCTCCGCCGCCCGGCTCGACGGCACACCCTGGACCATCAACAGCGAGGTACCGGGGCATGAGCTGCGCACCCGCTGGCTCGTCGCCCCCGGCGCGCTCGCCGCAGCCGAGCGCGATCTGGAGCGCGGACTGCTCACCGCCCGGGGCCTCGACCGGGTGCTGCGGGTCGCCTGGACCGTCGCCGACCTCGCGGGACGCGACCGGCCGCAGGAGCGGGACGTGGCGCTCGCGCTGGAGTTGCGTACCGGCGTCGCCAGGGGCGTACCGGCCGCCGCCGGGAGCAGGTCATGACGTCCGGCACCCGCGCGGGCGGGGCCGAGGAGCGGCTGGCGCGGGCCGCGCTCACGCGGATCTTCGAGCCGGGCGACGAGAGCGGCGGCGCGTGGCTGCGCCGGTACGGTCCGCGCGAGGTGCTGGCCGGGCTCTCGGCGCCCGACGGCGGGGCGGGGGAGCGGCGCGAGTGGCTCGGTGAGGTGAGCGGGCAGCGGCTCGCCGGATACCGGGCGCGGGCCGCGGCGGCCCGGCCCGAGCGCGATCTGGCGGCGGTGGCCGCCCTCGGCGGCCGGTTCGTCTGCCCCGGCGACCAGGAGTGGCCCAGCCAGCTCGACGACCTCGGACCGGCGGTCCCCGTCGGGCTCTGGGTGCGCGGCGGACCCGATCTGCGGCTGTGGGCGCTGCGCTCCGTCGCCGTGGTCGGGGCGCGGGCGTGTACTCCGTACGGGGCACACATGGCGGCGGCCATCGGCGCGGGACTGGCCGAGCGCGGCTGGGTCGTGGTGTCCGGCGGCGCGTTCGGGGTGGACGCCGCGGCCCACCGCGGCGCCCTCGCCGCCGGCGGTGCGACGGTCGCCGTCCTGGCCTGCGGGGTCGACGTCGTCTATCCGCGCGGTCATGCCGAGTTGATCGCACGCATCGCCGAACAGGGTCTGGTCATCGGCGAATTGCCGCCCGGCGACCACCCGACCCGCAGCAGGTTCATCCTGCGCAACCGCGTGATCGCCGCGCTCACCCGGGGCACGGTCGTGGTGGAGGCGCAGTACCGCAGCGGCTCACTGGTCACGGCCCGCAGCGCGCAGCGGCTCGGGCGGCACACGATAGGAGTCCCAGGACCTGCGACCAGCGGTCTGTCGGCCGGGGTGCACGAGCTGCTGCGCGGCGAAGGAGTGCTGGTCACGGACGCGGCCGAAGTGGCGGAGCTGGTCGGTGACATCGGCGATCTCGCCCCGCCCCGCACCGGTCCCGTGCTGCCCAGGGACCTGCTCGACCCGGTCGGCGCCCGGGTGCTGGAGGCCCTGCCGGGCGGGGGCGCGGCCGACGTCCGGCAGATCGCGGCGGCGGCCGGTACGACACCGGACGACGCGCTCGGCAAGCTCTACGAACTCCACTCGTTGGGGTTCGTCGAACGGCGCGGCGACACCTGGCGCCCCGCCTTCCCCGCCGCAGAGCCGGTCGCGACCCGGCGAGGCGGTGCTTGACCTGGGGCATTCGGGTGAAATGGTGAGAGCGATGACCTTTGTATTTCTATCGGGGATAACCCTGCCGGCGGCCGTGACACCGGGAGGAACGGCCGCCCGTTCCTCGCGCACCGCGACTCCTCAGTCACGCTACGCTCACCAGGATTCCGGCCCAGACGGACAGCCCCCACGCTTTCCCCCCGCACTTCACAGCAGAACGGCTCAAGGCAACGCATGCCCCAGCACACCTCCGGGTCCGACCGCACGGCGCCCCGGGCAGCGCCCCCAGCCGCCCGGAGCGCCGAGCGGCCTACCGCACCGTCGGCGCTCGACGCGCTGTGGCGGTCGTACAAGACCACGGGTGAGAAGCGGCTGCGCGAGCAGTTGATCCTGCACTACTCACCGCTGGTGAAGTACGTCGCCGGCCGGGTGAGCGTGGGGCTGCCGTCCAACGTCGAGCAGGCGGACTTCGTGTCGTCCGGCGTCTTCGGGCTCATCGACGCGATCGAGAAGTTCGACATCGAGCGGTCGATCAAGTTCGAGACGTACGCGATCACCCGGATCCGCGGCGCGATCATCGACGAACTCCGGGCGCTGGACTGGATCCCGCGCTCCGTGCGGCAGAAGGCGCGGGCCGTCGAGCGGGCGTACGCGACCCTGGAGGCGCAGTTGCGCCGTACCCCCTCCGAGGCCGAGGTCGCCGCGGAGATGGGGATCCAGCTCGAAGAACTGCACGCCGTTTTCAGCCAGTTGTCCCTCGCCAACGTGGTCGCCCTGGAAGAGCTGCTGCATGTCGGCGGTGAGGGCGGTGACCGGCTCAGTCTGATGGACACCCTGGAGGACACGGCGGCCGACAACCCCGTCGAGGTCGCCGAGGGCCGCGAACTGCGCAGGCTGCTCGCCCGCGCGATCAACACGCTCCCCGACCGGGAGAAGACCGTGGTCACGCTCTACTACTACGAAGGCCTCACGCTCGCCGAGATCGGCAACGTCCTCGGGGTGACGGAGAGCAGGGTCAGCCAGATCCACACCAAGTCCGTCCTGCAGTTGCGCGCCAAACTGGCCGACGTCGGACGTTGACGCCGATCTGCCGCTGAATCGTGCCCGCCTCGTCCGTAGAGTGGGGCCGTGCCCAGGATTCGAGCGGCCTCGGTGGCCGAGCACCGGACCATGCAGCGCGACGCCCTGCTGGACGCCGCGCGTTCCTTGCTGTCCGAAGGCGGTACGGAAGCGCTGACCTTCCCCGCCCTCGCCGAGCGCACCGGCCTCGCCAGATCCTCGGTCTACGAGTACTTCCGCTCCCGCGCCGCCGTCGTCGAGGAGCTGTGCGCCGTCGACTTCCCCCGCTGGGCGGCGGAGGTCGAGACGGCGATGGCCGGAGCCGAAACCCCGCAGGCCCAGGTCGAGGCCTATGTGCGCAGGCAACTGGCGCTGGTCGGCGACCGCAGGCACCGCGCCGTCGTCGCCATCTCGGCCGGTGAGCTGGACGACGGCGCGCGGGAGAAGATCCGCGCCGCGCACGGCGGTCTGATCGCCATGATCGTGGAGGCCCTGGCCGAACTCGGCCACGCGCAGCCGAGGCTCGCCGCGATGCTCCTCCAGGGGGTCGTCGACGCGGCGGTCCGCCGGATCGAGCTGGGCGCGGCCGAGGAGCCCGCCGAGATCGCCGAGGCCGCCGTCTCGATGGCGCTGCGCGGCGTCGTCAAGGGCTGACGCACGGGCCGGCGCACGGTTCGGCTCTCGGACTGCGCCACCCCGAGGACCGGCAGCAGCCGGGACGGGCCCCGGCGCAGCAGGTCCGGCGGCAGCAGGGACAGCGGGTTCAGATACACCGCGCCGCGCAGTAGCCCCCAGTGCAGACATCCTCCGGCGCAGTGCGCGGGGCCCGGCGCCAGCGTGGCCACCACCTGCCCCGCGGTCACCTCGGCCCCCTCGGCGACGAGCGGTTCCACCGGTTCGTACGTGGTGCGCAGCGGCGGATCGCCCGTACCGGTCAGCGCGACGGACAGCACCCCGCGCCCGGCGACCCGGCCGGCGAAGGCGACCCGTCCGCCGGCCGCGGCCCGTACCGGAGCGCCGGGGGCGGCGGCGAGATCCACCCCGCGGTGGCCCCGCCCGTACAGGGAGGCGGGCGGCTCCCAGCCGCGCACCACGGCAGGCCGCGGCTCCACCGGCCACACGGCCCCGGGAGCGGCCCCGGAAGCGACTCCCGAGAGAGCCCCGGGAGCGGTGACGAGCAGGACGGCCAGGAGCGGCCCGAGCAGCGAACGAACAGTGATCATGACGCGTACGGTGCCGCGTTTCGACCGGTTCGCGTTGATCATGAACCGGATCTGTGGAGTACCGACCGGTTGTGGACAGCGCCGTCACCCGGGGGTGCGAAGGTCCCGTACACTTCTTGTGGCGATCCGGGTCACCGGGTCGACTTCGCACGCCCCGCCATCGGCCGCTCATCGCGCCGATGTCCGCGCCACTCGGTCCTTCGTGGCACAGCGCGCCGGGGCGTCAGGCGCGACCGCCGTCCGGCGGCCGCGACAACCGAGTATCCGAGGAGTACGGCCATGGCCGTCGTCACGATGCGGGAGCTGCTGGAAAGCGGCGTCCACTTCGGTCACCAGACCCGCCGTTGGAACCCGAAGATGAAGCGTTTCATCTTCACGGAGCGCAACGGCATCTACATCATCGACCTGCTCCAGTCGCTGTCGTACATCGACCGCGCCTACGAGTTCGTCAAGGAGACCGTCGCCCACGGCGGCTCCATCATGTTCGTCGGCACCAAGAAGCAGGCGCAGGAAGCGATCGCCGAGCAGGCGACGCGCGTGGGCATGCCCTACGTCAACCAGCGCTGGCTCGGCGGCATGCTGACCAACTTCTCCACCGTCTACAAGCGTCTGCAGCGCCTCAAGGAGCTTGAGCAGATCGACTTCGACGATGTGGCCGCGTCCGGCCTCACCAAGAAGGAGCTGCTGGTCCTCTCCCGCGAGAAGACCAAGCTGGAGAAGACCCTCGGCGGTATCCGCGAGATGCAGAAGGTGCCCAGCGCCGTCTGGATCGTGGACACCAAGAAGGAGCACATCGCCGTCGGTGAGGCGCGCAAGCTCCACATCCCGGTCGTCGCGATCCTCGACACCAACTGCGACCCGGACGAGGTCGACTACAAGATCCCGGGCAACGACGACGCGATCCGTTCCGTCACCCTGCTCACCCGCGTGATCGCCGACGCCGTCGCCGAGGGCCTCATCGCCCGCTCCGGTGCCGCGACCGGCGACCAGAAGCCGGGTGAGAAGGCCGCAGGTGAGCCGCTCGCCGAGTGGGAGCGCGACCTGCTGACCGGTGACAAGAAGGCCGCCGAAGGCGAGCAGGCCGAGAAGCCGGCCGACGCCGACGCCGAGGCCACCGCCGAAGCCCCGGCCGAGGTCCAGACCTCCGCCGAGACGGAGAAGGTCGCCGACGCCGAGCAGGCCGAGGAGACCGCCGCTCCCGCCGAGGCCGCTGCCCCGGCCGAGGCCGAGGAGTCGGCTCCGGCCGCGGACGCCGAGAAGGCCTGACCCTCACAAGGTTCGGTTGCTGACGGCGGGGGTCCACAAGACCCCCGCCGTCCACCCGTAGATCTTCGACTTCCGAGAGAGACTCACAGACATGGCGAACTACACCGCCGCTGACGTCAAGAAGCTCCGCGAGCTGACCGGCGCCGGCATGATGGACTGCAAGAAGGCCCTGGTCGAGGCCGACGGCGATGTCGACAAGGCCGTCGAGGTCCTGCGCGTCAAGGGCCAGAAGGGCGTCGCGAAGCGCGAGAGCCGCAGCGCCGAGAACGGCGCGGTGGTCTCCCTCATCGCCGCCGACAACACCTCGGGCGTGCTGGTCGAGCTGAAGTGCGAGACGGACTTCGTCGCCAAGGGCGACCGGTTCCAGGCCGTCGCCACCGCGATCGCCGAGCACGTCGCCAAGACCACCCCCGCCGACATCGCCGCTCTGCTGAGCAGCGAGATCGAGGCCGGCAAGACCGTCCAGGCGTACGTGGACGAGGCCAACGCCAACCTCGGCGAGAAGATCGTCCTGGACCGCTTCGCGCAGTTCCCGGCCGATGGCGGCTACGTGGCGTCGTACATGCACCGCACCATGCCCGACCTCCCGCCGCAGGTCGGCGTCCTGGTCGAGCTGGACAAGGAGAACGCGACGATCGCCAAGGACCTGGCGCAGCACATCGCGGCCTTCTCCCCGCAGTACCTGACGCGCGAGGACGTCCCCGCCGACGTCGTCGAGAACGAGCGCCGCGTCGCCGAGGCCACCTCCCGCGAGGAGGGCAAGCCCGAGGCAGCCCTGCCGAAGATCGTCGAAGGCCGGGTCAACGGCTTCTTCAAGGAGGTCACCCTCCTCGACCAGCCGTTCGCCAAGGACAACAAGAAGAGCGTCAAGAAGATCCTGGACGAGGCCGGTGTCACGCTGAAGCGCTTCGCGCGCATCCGCGTCGGCGCCTGACGTCGCAGCAGTCGTACGCGAACGACGGCGGATCCCGCTAGGGTCTGGAGCAGTCGTCGGCCGTGTACACGCCGGACGACCGCAGACCTGACGAGGAGGCCATTGCCGAAAGGGACACACCCACCCACCGGCAATGGCCTTCTTCGTATGTGCACGAGGAGATCCCATGAACAAGGGCGCGGACGCCAACCAGTCTGCCGACGACAAGAGCGACCCCGGCAAGAAGGCCGGCCGCTTCATGCTGAAGCTGTCCGGTGAGGCGTTCGCCGGCGGCGGAGGGCTCGGCGTCGACCCCGACGTCGTGCATGCCATCGCCCGCGAGATCGCGGCCGTCGTACGCGACGGCGCGGAGATCGCCATCGTCATCGGCGGCGGCAACTTCTTCCGCGGCGCCGAGCTGCAGCAGCGCGGCATGGACCGGGCCCGCTCCGACTACATGGGCATGCTCGGCACCGTCATGAACTGCCTCGCCCTCCAGGACTTCCTGGAGAAGGAAGGCATCGACTCCCGCGTCCAGACCGCCATCACCATGGGCCAGGTCGCCGAGCCGTACATCCCGCTGCGTGCCGTGCGCCATCTGGAGAAGGGCCGCGTGGTGATCTTCGGCGCGGGCATGGGCATGCCGTACTTCTCCACCGACACCACAGCGGCCCAGCGCGCGCTGGAGATCGACGCCGAACTGCTGCTGATGGGGAAGAACGGCGTGGACGGCGTCTACGACTCCGACCCCAAGATCAACCCCTCGGCCGTCAAGTTCGACGCCCTGGAGTACAGCGAGGTCATCGCCGGCGGCCTGCGCGTCGCCGACATGACGGCGATCACGCTGTGCCAGGACAACAAACTGCCCATCCTGGTCTTCGAATTGCTGGCCGAGGGCAATATCGCGCGTGCGGTCAAGGGTGAGAAGATCGGCACTCTCGTGAGCGACCAGGGCACCCGGAGCTGACTCCGGAGCGGCCCCGCACGGGGATGGACAAAGCCCTGCCGGTCGGACACCGTGCAGGAGAAGACGCGACGCAGGTTCCGCCGGGACCGGCAGCAGACACACCGGGCCCACTCAAGACACGCAGGAGCAAGTGGTGATCGAAGAGACCCTCCTCGAGGCCGAGGAGAAGATGGAGAAGGCCGTCCTGGTCGCCAAAGACGACTTCGCAGCGATCCGCACGGGGCGTGCGCATCCGGCGATGTTCAACAAGATCGTGGCTGACTACTACGGCGCCTTGACCCCGATCAACCAGCTCGCCTCGTTCGCCGTGCCCGAGGCGCGGATGGCCGTGGTGACCCCGTTCGACAAGACGGCGCTGCGCAACATCGAGCAGGCGATCCGCGACTCCGACCTCGGTGTCAATCCGAGCAACGACGGCAACATCATCCGGGTGGTCTTCCCCGAGCTGACCCAGGACCGCCGCAAGGAGTTCATCAAGGTCGCCAAGACCAAGGCCGAGGACTCGAAGATCTCGATCCGCGCCGTGCGCCGCAAGGCCAAGGAGACGATCGACAAGTTCGTCAAGGACGGCGAGGTCGGCGAGGACGAGGGCCGCCGCGCGGAGAAGGAGCTCGACGACACCACGGCGAAGTACGTCGCCCAGGTCGACGAGCTCCTGAAGCACAAGGAAGCCGAGCTGCTCGAAGTCTGATGAACGACTCTTCCTGGGGCACCCCGCCGACCGCCGGCTACTGGGGGCCGCCCGACCAGGGGGCTGCCCCGGCGGGTCCCGCATACGATGAGCATGAGGCACAGCAGACTCGCCCCATGCCCATCGTGCCCGACGAACCCGCCGACGGCGGGGACCAGGATGCCGGCCGGGGGGCTGCTCGGCCGGGCGGCCCCCTGTTCCGCGACGAGATCCCGCAGGAGCCCATGCCCGCAGCACCGCCACCGCCGCCGCAGAAGAAACGGGCCGGCCGTGACCTGCGCGCGGCGATAGGGGTCGGCCTGGGGCTCGGCGCCGTGGTCATCGCCTCCCTCTTCATCGTCAAGGCCGTCTTCGTCGGCGTCGTCGCCGTGGCCGTCGTCGTCGGGCTGTGGGAGCTGACCTCCCGGCTGGCCGAGAAGAAGGGCATCAAGGCCCCGCTCGTACCGCTGGCCGTCGGCGGAGCCGCGATGGTCGTCGCCGGTTACGTACGCGGAGCCGAGGGCGCCTGGGTCGCGATGGCCCTGACCGCGCTCGCCGTGCTGGTCTGGCGGATGACCGAACCTCCCGAGGGCTACCTCCGGGACGTCACGGCAGGCGTCTTCGCCGCGTTCTACGTGCCGTTCCTGGCCACGTTCGTCGCGATGCTGCTGAGGGCGGACGACGGCCCGCAGCGCGTCCTGATGTTCCTGGTCCTGACCGTCGTCAGCGACACCGGCGCCTACGCGGTCGGCTGGCGCTTCGGCACCCACAAGCTCGCCCCGCGCATCAGTCCTGGCAAGACCCGCGAGGGCCTGCTCGGCGCGGTCGCCTTCTCGATGGTGGCCGGCGCGCTGTGCATGCAGTTCCTGATCGACGACGGAATCTGGTGGCAGGGCCTGCTCCTGGGCCTCGGCGTCGCCGCCAGCGCCACCCTCGGCGACCTCGGCGAGTCCATGATCAAGCGCGACCTGGGAATCAAGGACATGGGCACCCTCCTGCCCGGCCACGGCGGCATCATGGACCGCCTGGACTCCCTCCTCCCGACCGCCCCGGTGGTCTGGCTGCTCCTGGTCCTCTTCGTAGGCTCCTGACCACCCGGAACCCACCCGCGCACCCGAGCGGGGCCCCTTGTCCACAGGACAGCGGGCCCCGCTCCGTACGTCTGCGACACTGGTACGACCATGCCTGTACCCGGAGAACTCACTTTTGTCGCGCCCCGCGGCGCCAAGAAGCCGCCGCGGCATCTTGCCGATCTCAGTCCTGTCGAGCGGCGTGAGGCTGTTGCCGCCATGGGGGAGAAGGCGTTTCGTGCCAAGCAGCTCTCGCAGCACTACTTCGCGCGCTATGCCCACGACCCCGAGCAGTGGACCGACATCCCCGCCGCCTCGCGGCAGAAGCTTGCCGCCGAGCTGCTGCCTGACTTGATGTCGGTGGTGCGGCACATCTCGTGCGACGACGACACCACCCGCAAGACGCTCTGGCGGCTGCATGACGGCACGCTCGTCGAGTCCGTGCTGATGCGCTACCCGGACCGGGTGACGATGTGCATCTCCTCGCAGGCCGGCTGCGGGATGAACTGCCCGTTCTGTGCGACGGGGCAGGCGGGGCTCGACCGGAATCTGTCGACCGCCGAGATCGTGCACCAGATCGTGGACGGCATGCGCGCCCTGCGTGACGGGGAGGTGCCCGGGGGGCCCTCGCGGCTGTCGAACATCGTCTTCATGGGCATGGGCGAGCCGCTCGCCAACTACAAGCGGGTGGTCGGCGCGATCCGGCGGCTGACCGACCCCGAGCCGGACGGGCTCGGGATCTCGCAGCGCGGGATCACGGTGTCGACCGTCGGGCTGGTGCCCGCGATGCTGCGCTTCGCCGACGAGGGGTTCAAGTGCCGCCTCGCCGTCTCGCTGCACGCCCCGGACGACGAGCTGCGGGACACGCTCGTGCCGGTCAACACCCGGTGGAACGTCCGCGAGGTGCTGGACGCCGCCTGGGAGTACGCCGAGAAGTCGGGCCGTCGGATCTCGATCGAGTACGCGCTCATCCGGGACATCAACGACCAGGCCTGGCGCGGTGACCGGCTGGGCCGGCTGCTCAAGGGCAAGCGGGTGCACGTCAACCTGATCCCGCTCAACCCGACGCCCGGCTCGAAGTGGACCGCGTCACGGCCCGAGGACGAGAAGGCGTTCGTCGATGCCATCGCCGCCCACGGCGTGCCCGTGACCGTACGGGACACCCGCGGCCAGGAGATCGACGGGGCCTGCGGGCAGCTTGCCGCTACCGAGCGGTAAGGCCCGCAGCGGGTTTCAGGGCAGATTGCGGGTAATCTTTTCCTGTATAACCGCACAGTCACATTCCGACAGGGGAGCGCCACAGCGCTGAGAGTGCGGCACATGTCCGTCACGACGGGCAGAGGCCGCAGACCCTCTGAACCTTGCCCAGGTCATTCTGGGTAGGAAGTTCGGACATCCCTCAAGCTGTTGCGCCCTGCCCGGATTCCGCTCACCGCGAGCGGACCACCGGGCAGGGCCGCGTCTTCTCCTGGACATCCAGGAGGAATTCAGTGAGCAACACCCGGAGAATGACGGCCGTGGCGATCGCCGCCGCGCTCGGTGTCTCGACCCTCGCCGCCTGCGGCTCCGACAGTTCCGACGCGTCGGCAGGCGGCGGCAGCGGCAGCGGCAGCGGCGGGGGCGCCAAGTCCAAGACAGTCACGCTCGTCAGCCACGACTCGTGGGCCGCCTCGCCCGCCGTCATGAAGGCGTTCACCAAGGAGACCGGCTACCCGGTCAAGGTGCTCAAGAGCGGCGACGCGGGGGAGGCCGTCAACAAGGCCGTCCTCACCAAGGGTTCGCCGCAGGGCGACGTCTTCTTCGGCGTCGACAACACCCTGCTCTCCCGCGCCCTCGACAACGGCCTCTTCACGCCGTACGCCGCCAAGGGCCTCGGCCAGGTCGAAGCCGACACCCAGCTCGACAAGGCCGAGCACCGGGTCACCCCCGTCGACAGCGGCGATCTCTGCGTCAACTACGACAAGAAGTACTTCGCCGACAAGAAGCTCGCGCCGCCGCAGACCTTCGACGATCTGATCAAGCCCCAGTACAAGAACCTCCTGGTCACCGAGAACGTCGCGACCTCGTCGCCGGGCCTCGGCTTCCTGCTCGGCACGGTCGCGCGGTACGGCGACGAAGGCTGGCAGGACTACTGGACGAAGCTGAAGGCCAACGGCGTCCAGGTCGTGGACAGTTGGGAGCAGGCCTACAACGAGGACTTCTCCGGATCGGCCGGCGGCAAGAAGGCCAAGGCGGACCGGCCGCTCGTCGTCTCGTACGCGTCGAGCCCCCCGGCCGAGGTGCTGTACGCCAAGCCGCAGCCGGCCCAGGCGCCGACCGGCGTCTCCACCGGCACCTGCTTCCGGCAGATCGAGTTCGCCGGGCTGCTCGACGGGGCGAAGAACCCGGCCGGCGGCAGGGCCCTAATCGACTTCCTGATCAGCAAGAAGTTCCAGGAGGACATGCCGCTCACCATGTTCGTGAACCCGGTCGTCAAGGGCGCGAAACTGCCCGAGCTGTACACCAAGTTCGGCACCGCGGTCCCCAAGCCCGCGACCGTGGCACCCGACCGGATCGCCGCCAACCGCGAGCAGTGGATCCAGTCGTGGTCCTCACTCGTGGTGAAGTGACCGCACACAGCCGGGGGAACGCGGTGCGGCTGGGCCTGATGGCCCTGCCCGTCGCGTTCTTCGGCGTCTTCTTCGGCTATCCCGTCGTCGCCATCGTCGGCAGGGGCCTGAAGACCAGCAGCGGCTGGCAGTTCGGCCGGATCGGCGACGTGCTCGGCCGGCCCGACATCCTGCACGTCCTGTGGTTCACCACCTGGCAGGCCCTGGCGTCCACCCTGCTCACCCTGCTGGTGGCGCTGCCCGCCGCCTATGTCTTCGCCCGCTTCGACTTCCCCGGCAAACAGCTCCTGCGCGCCGTGGTCACCGTGCCGTTCGTGCTGCCGACCGTCGTCGTGGGCACCGCGTTCCTGGCGCTGGTCGGCCGCGGCGGGGTGCTGGACGAACTGTGGGGCGTACGGCTCGACACCACGGTCTGGGCGATCCTCCTCGCCCATGTCTTCTTCAACTACGCCGTGGTCGTACGGACCGTCGGCGGCCTCTGGTCGCAACTCGACCCGCGCCAGGAGGAAGCGGCGCGGGTCCTCGGCGCCGGCCGGGCCGCCGCGTGGTGGCGGGTGACGCTGCCCGCGCTCGCGCCCGCCGTCGCCGCCGGCGCCCTGATGGTCTTCCTGTTCTCCTTCACGTCCTTCGGCGTCGTCCAGATCCTGGGCGGGCCCGGCTACTCCACCCTGGAGGTGGAGATCTACCGGCAGACCGCGCAGTTGCTCGACCTGCCGACGGCCGCCGTGCTGACGCTCGTCCAGTTCGTCGCCGTCGGCGCGATCCTCGCCGTGCACGCCTGGACCGTACGCAAGCGCGAGACCACCCTGAAGCTCGTCGACCCGGCGCTGAGCGCGCACCGGCCGCGCGGCGCCGGGCAGTGGACCCTGCTCGCCGGGGTGCTGGCGAGCATCGCGCTGCTGCTCCTGCTGCCGCTCGGCGTGCTGGTCGAACGCTCGCTGGACGTGCCCGGCGGCTACGGCTTCGCCTACTACCGGGCGCTCGGCCGTCTCGACGCGGGCGGCACCTTCCTCGTACCGGCGCTGGACGCCGTGTGGAACTCACTGCGGTACGCCCTGGTCGCGACCGTCATCGCGCTCGCGATCGGCGGCCTCGCCGCCGCGGCGCTCACCCGCAGGGCGGGCCGGTTCGTCCGGGGCTTCGACGCGCTGCTGATGCTGCCGCTCGGCGTCTCGGCCGTGACCGTCGGCTTCGGCTTCCTCATCACGCTCGACAAACCGCCGCTGGACCTGCGGCAGTCCTGGATCCTGGTGCCGCTCGCCCAGGCGCTGGTCGGCGTCCCCTTCGTCGTACGGACCATGCTGCCGGTGCTGCGGGCCGTGGACGGCCGGCTCCGCGAGGCCGCGGCCGTCCTCGGCGCCTCGCCGCTGCGGGTCTGGCGCGAGGTCGATCTGCCCATGGTGCGGCGGGCGCTGCTCGTCGCCGCCGGCTTCGCCTTCGCCGTCTCGCTCGGCGAGTTCGGCGCGACGGTCTTCATCGCCAGGCCCGACAGCCCGACGCTGCCGGTGGCCGTGGCGCGGCTGCTCGGCAGGCCGGGGGAGCTGAACTACGGCGAGGCGATGGCCCTGAGCACGGTCCTGATGATCGTGTGCGCGGTCTCCCTGCTCGTACTCGAACGTGTCCGCACCGACAGCTCCGGAGAGTTCTGATGGCCCTGCTGACCCTGGCGGACGTGACGGCGCGGTTCGGCGAGCGCACGGCAGTCGACGCGGTGGACCTGGAGATCGCCGAGCACGAGATCGTCTGCGTGCTCGGCCCCAGCGGCAGCGGCAAGTCCACCCTGCTGCGGGTCGTCGCCGGGCTGCAACCCGCCGACGCCGGACGGGTGCTGCTCGACGGCGCCGACCAGTCGGGGGTGCCGGTGCACCGGCGCGGGGTCGGCCTGATGTTCCAGGACCACCAGCTCTTCCCGCAGCGCGACGTCGGCGGCAATGTCGCCTTCGGACTGCGGATGCGCGGCGCCTCCCGCGACGAACAGCGGCGCCGCGTGGACGAGTTGCTCGACCTCGTCGGCCTGCCCGGCGCGGGGCGGCGGGCCGTCGCCGCGCTGTCGGGCGGCGAGCAGCAGCGCGTCGCGCTCGCCCGCGCGCTCGCGCCCGAGCCGCGGCTGCTGATGCTGGACGAGCCGCTGGGCCAGCTCGACCGGAGTCTGCGAGAACGGCTCGTCGTCGAACTGCGGCTGCTGTTCGGCCGGTTGGGCACGACCGTGCTCGCCGTCACGCACGACCAGGGCGAGGCGTTCGCGCTCGCCGACCGGGTGGTGGTGATGCGGGACGGACGAATCGCCCAGACCGGCACGCCTCTTGAGGTCTGGCAGCGGCCCGCTTCCGCGTTCGTCGCGCGCTTCCTCGGCTTCGACAACGTCGTGCCCGCCACCGTCATCGGCCGGACGGCCGACACCCGCTGGGGCAAGCTCCCGGTGCCCGAAGGCTCCGCGCAGGGCGACCGTACGCTGCTGGTACGGCCTGCCGGGGTACGGCTCGTCGCCCCGGCGGACGGCCTGCGCTGCACGGTCGAGGCGCGCACGTTCCGGGGCAGCCGCGTCGCCGTACTGCTGCGTCCCGACGGCGATGCGCCGGTGCTGGAGGCGGAGTGCGGCCTGCGGGAGGCGCCGCCCGAGGGGACGGCGGTCGGGGCGGCCTTCGCGGCCGAGGACGTCGTCGTACTCGACTGATCCCGTTCCCGGTCAGTCCGCGCAGGCGGCGGCTATCGCGAGGCTGTCCTCGTAGATGCGGTAGCCGGTGATCAGCCCGTCCTCGACGGTGAGCCGCATCGCGAAGGGCGAGCGGAACGTCTTGCCCGTCGCCCGTACCGTCCCGGCCAACTGCCCCGTCACCACAGCCTGCTTGCCGTCGGCGAGCACCATCTCGACCGAGGAGAACGCGGGGTCGGGCCGCTGCCCGGCGGCCAGTTCGCCGAAGTGGTCCGCCACATCGGCGCGGGTGGTACGCGGACGGATCCACGGCACCGTCGGGTTCTCGGCGATGAACCAGTCGACCCGCTCGGCGAACAGCCCGGCGATCAGGGCGGGTTCGCCTTCTCCGACCCGCCGCAGCAACTCCAGCGCCACGGCGCGGGTGCGCTCGGTCTCGGAGGCGGCGGAGGCGGAGGCGGCGGGGGTGCCGGGGGTGGTGGTCATCGTTGTCTCCGGTAGCTCGTGCCGTTGTGGTGAGCACAAGCCTGCCCGAGGGCGCCCGCACGCGTCGATTACCTCGCGGGTCATGACGCCCGCGTCAGTACGCGTCCGTCAGCCTCGCCAGCGCGGCCGCCGCCTCGTCCACCGTGTCCACCAGCACGATCCGCGACTCCATGGCGCGCTCCCTGGCCAGCGCCTGGAGCAGCGGCCAGGCCGGCAGGTGCCGGGTCCAGTGGTCGCGGTCGACCAGGATCATCGGGGTCGGCTCGCCGCGCGACTCGTAGTAGTTGGGGGTCGCGTTGTCGAATATCTCCTGGACCGTGCCGGCGGCGCCCGGCAGGAAGATCACGCCCGCGTTCGAACGGGCCAGCAGGCCGTCCTCGCGGGTGGCGTTGGCGAAGTACTTCGCGATGTGGCCCGCGAAGGCGTTCGGCGGCTCGTGGCCGTAGAACCAGGTGGGTATCCCGACGGAGTCGTCGCCCTTGGGCCAGCGCCTGCGCACGTCGAAGGCGGCCTGGGCCCAGTCGGAGACGGACGGTCTGAACGACGGTGTCTTGCTGAGGAGTTCGAGCGCCTCGTCCAGCATGCCGTCCCGGTAGCAGGCGGCGTAGGCGCCGAGGTTGGCCGCCTCCATGGCGCCGGGGCCGCCGCCGGTGGCGACGGTCAGTCCGGTACGGGTCAGCGACCGGCCGAGCCGGGCCGCCCCCGCGTACTCGTCGGTGCCGCGCGCCATGGCGTGGCCGCCCATGACGCCCACCACCTGCGCGCCGACCAGGTGTTCGTCGAGGGCGTCGGAGATCGCGTCGTCGTGCACGGAGCGCAGCATCGAGGCGAAGATGTCGCCGTCCGACCTGGTCCGCTGGAACCACGCGTAGCCGCGGGCGTCCGGCGTCGCGTCGTAACCGGCGTCGTCGAGACCGTCGAAAAGCTGCTCGGGCGTGTACAGCAGACCGCGGTACGGATCGAACGGCAGGCCGGGCACCGGCGGGAACACCAGGGCGCCGTCCGCGCGCACCTTGGCCAGCGCCGCCGCCTCCATCGGGCAGCCGAGGAACACCGCGCCCGCGGTGTCGGCGGCCAGCAGGGCGGCCGTACGGCCCGTCAGGTCGACGGCCTGCAGACGGTATCCGCCGAGCTTGCCGCCACCGATCCTGCGATCGAATTCCGCCAAGGACTCGATCTCCAGGTCCTGGCCACTGTCACTGCTCTCCGGATTCAGCACGGCGCCAGCCTAGGGCCTATGCCCCCGGCCTAACCCTGGGGCCGTCCCCCAAGCCGTCGACACGGCCGTACACGGCGCCGCTCAGCGGCTCAGCGGCAGCGCGGCGAGGGTGGAGACGGCCCAGGTCAGCGGTACGAAGACGACCAGCAGCGCGAAGGCGCGCGTCGTCGCGGCCGTACGCAGCACCGCGGCCGGAGCGCCCTGTCCGCGCAGCGCCCGGGTGCTGTCGGCGCGGGACTGCCGGGACTCCAGCGCCGCCGTCAGCAGCGTCGCGGCCGCGCAGCCGATGACGAGACTCGCGCCGAGCCCGGTGAGCGGGCCGAACGGGCGCTCGTCGCCGGGGCCGTACAGCGAGGCCGCGGCGAACACCCCGGAGACCACCGCGCACAGCACTCCGAGCGGGCGGCCGATCCTGCGCGCCTCCGTCATCAGGGCGCGGCCCGCCAGCAGCCGTACGGCGCCGGGGCGCAGGGCCTGGAGCAGCCAGCCGCAGAGATGGACGATGCCGGGCCCGGCCAGCGCGAGTCCCACCGCCGTGAGCGCCCAGCCGGCCAGCACACCGGCCGGACTGCCGTCGAAGTGGCCGGGCAGCGGCAGCGGTGCGCCGCCACCGCCCCTGCTCGCGTACGTCTCGACGGCGAGCCCGGCGGCGGTCAGCGCGATGCCCCACGGCAGTCCGGTCGGCGCCGGCGCTTCCCTGGTCGCGTCGTCCGCCGCCCGGCGGGCCCGGGGCCGCAGCGTGAGGGCGGCGGCGACCGAGGCGGTGACGGGCAGGAGGGCCAGCAGCAGAGCGGCTGCCGCGACCGGTACGGGACGGTCGGCCGCGAGCAGGCCGGCGGCTGCGCCGTCGAACGGCAGCCCCGTCGGATCGCCGCGCAGATGCAGGAAGACCAGCAGCGCCAGCGCGCTGCCGAGCGTGCAGGACACGGCGGTCGAAGCGGCGGCCAGCGCCGTCAGCCGGGCGGGGCCGAGCCCGACGGCGGAGAGCCCGGAGCGCGGCCTGGTCCCGGGGTCCGTACGGGCCACGGCGACGGCGAACTGCACGGTCGCGGCCACCGGGACCAGACACCACAGCAGCCGCAGCATCGAGCCGGCCGGATGGCCGAGCGCCCAGCCGAGGGTGCACAGCAGCAGGAAGCCGACACCCGCCGAAGCGGCGACGACCAGCAGCCGGCGCAACTGGACCAGGGGCCGCGCGCCCCGGGCTAGACGGAGAGCGAGCACGCCGCCCGGCCTTCCGCCTCGGAGGTCCGGTGCGCTTCGTCGGTGCGGCGCCCGTCGACCAGCGTCACCGTACGGTCGGCGAGCGTCGCCGCCTCCGGGTCGAGCGTGGCGATGACGACGGTGATGTCGTGCGAGCGGGCCGCCGTCGTCAGCGTACGGAGCACCTGCGCGCGGTCCGTGCGGTGCAGCGGCGCCGTCGGCTCGTCGGCGAACAGCACCGAGGGCGAGGCGACCAGGGCACGGGCCACGGCGACCCGCTGGCGCTCGGACTGGAGCAGGGTGTGCGGGCGCTTGCGGGCGAGCGCGCCGATGTCGAGCCGCTCCAGCCACTCCATCGCGGCGCCCTTGGCCGCGCGGTGCGAGGAGCCGCGCAGCAGCAGCGGCAGCGCCGCGTTCTCCCAGGCGCTCAGCTCGGGGACGAGCGAGGGGTCGGCGCCGATCCAACTGAACCGGTCGCTGCGCAGCCGCTCGCGGAGCTGCGGGGTCATGGTGTGCACGGCGGTGCTGTCGAACCAGACCTCGCCCTCCTGCGGGACCAACTGGCCCGACAGGCAGCGCAGCAGGGTCGTCTTGCCGCTGCCGCGCGGGCCGTTGACGGCGAGGATCTCCCCTTCGCGTACGCCGAGTGAGACACCGTCGAGCGCTGGCGAGCCGCTGTGGGAGTAGTGCAGGGAACGCGCCCAGAGCACGTCGTTGTCCGGCGGGGCCACCATGGCGTACACCTCGTTCGGATCAGATTTACCGCCCGTCCGGGGGACGGCGGCGGGGCCGATCGGTCACTGGGCACGCTAAGCAGACTCGGGCTGGTGTGCGGACAGCACACGGCCCGGATGCCGCCCTTCTCACCCGAAAGGGGGGCACCCGGGCCGTCAACAGGCTCAGCGTTTGATCAGGGCGTACGCCTGTTGTTCGTCACGGCGTACGCCTACAGCTTGGTGTACGCCTCCGTCAGCACGGACCGCAGGATGCCCTCGATCTCGTCGAAGGTCCCCTGGTCCGAGATGAGCGCGGGGGCGAGCTGGACCACCGGGTCGCCCCGGTCGTCGGCCCGGCAGTACAGGCCGCGGGCGAACAGCTCCTTGGAGAGGAAGCCGTACAGCACGCGCTCCGTCTCCTCGTCGGTGAACGTCTCCTTCGTGGCCTTGTCCTTGACCAGCTCGATCCCGTAGAAGAAGCCGTTGCCGCGCACGTCACCGACGATCGGCAGGTCGTGCAGCTTCTTCAGGGTGTCGAAGAACGCGCCCTCGTTGTCGAGGACGTGCTGGTTGAGGCTCTCGCGCTCGAACAGGTCGAGGTTGGCGACGGCGACAGCGGCGGAGACCGGGTGGCCGCCGAAGGTGTAGCCGTGCAGGAAGGTGTTGTCGCCCTGGTAGAACGGCTCGGCGAGCCGGTCGGAGATGACACAGGCCCCTATCGGGGAGTAGCCCGAGGTCATGCCCTTGGCGCAGGTGATCATGTCCGGCACGTAGCCGAACTTGTCGCACGCGAACATCGTGCCGAGCCGGCCGAACGCGCAGATGACCTCGTCCGAGACGAGCAGCACGTCGTACTGGTCGCAGATCTCGCGCACCCGCTGGAAGTAGCCGGGCGGCGGCGGGAAGCAGCCGCCGGAGTTCTGCACCGGCTCCAGGAAGACGGCGGCGACCGTCTCCGGACCCTCGAAGAGGATCTCCTGCTCGATCTGGTCGGCGGCCCAGCGGCCGAACGCCTCCGGGTCGTCGCCGTGGATCGGCGCCCGGTAGATGTTGGTGTTGGGCACCTTGTGCGCGCCGGGCACCAGCGGTTCGAAGGGGGCCTTCAGCGACGGCAGTCCGGTGATGGACAGGGCTCCCTGCGGGGTGCCGTGGTAGGCGACCGCGCGCGAGATGACCTTGTACTTGGTGGGCTTGCCGGTCAGCTTGAAGTACTGCTTGGCGAGCTTCCAGGCGGTCTCGACCGCCTCGCCGCCGCCGGTGGTGAAGAAGACCTTGTTGAGGTCGCCGGGCGCGTAGTCGGCGAGCCGCTCGGCCAGCTCGACCGCCTTCGGGTGCGCGTACGACCAGATCGGGAAGAAGCCCAGCTCCTGGCCCTGCTTGTAGGCGGTCTCGGCGAGTTCGTGCCTGCCGTGTCCGGCGTTCACCACGAACAGCCCTGACAGGCCGTCGAGGTAGCGCTTGCCCTTGTCGTCGTAGATGTAGGTGCCCTCACCACGCACGATGGTGGGCACGGGTGCGTTCTCGTAGTCCGACATGCGGGTGAAGTGCATCCACAGGTGGTCGTACGCGGTTTTGGAGAGGTCCTTGCTCACGGCTATCGGGTTCCCCACATATAGGTCTGCTTCTTCAACTTGAGGTAGACGAAGCTCTCGGTGGAGCGCACGCCGGGGAGCGCGCGGATCCTTTTGTTGATCACATCGAGCAGGTGGTCGTCGTCCTCGCAGACGACCTCCACCATCAGGTCGAACGAGCCCGCGGTCATCACCACGTACTCGCACTCGTCCATGGCGGCCAGCTCGTCGGCGATCGCCTCCATGTCGCCCTCGACGTTGACGCCGACCATCGCCTGCCGCCGGAAGCCCACGGTGAGCGGGTCGGTGACGGCGACGATCTGCATCACGCCCTGGTCGAGCAGCTTCTGCACGCGCTGGCGCACGGCCGCCTCGGAGAGGCCGACGGCCTTGCCGATCGCGGCGTACGGCCGGCGTCCGTCCTCCTGAAGCTGTTCGATGATGGCGAGGGAGACGGCGTCGATCGCTGGCGACGACCCGTTCCCGGTCCTGGAGTCTGCGCTACGGCTAACCACGCGGTTCACTGTGCACTGCGACTCGGCCGTCCCGCAACCCTGAAGCGATGAAATTCGTTGTTGTAGGGGTCAAATATAACCGAATCCGAAGTTGAGGAGGGTCGGGCCTGTCGAAAGCGTCGACCGAGCGTTTAGGGTGGGTGTCTCACCCACTGAGCAATCAGGGATCCGGCATCCGAACAGGAGGGGTGGCAGTGACCACCGAGCTGCGCCGTCTGCGTAACTACATCAACGGGGAGTTCAAGGACGCCGCCGACGGGCGGACGATCGAGGTGGTCAACCCCGCCACCGGCGAGGTCTACGCCACGTCCCCGCTCTCAGGACCCGCCGACGTCGACGCCGCGATGGAGGCGGCGGCCGCCGCGTTCCCCGCCTGGCGCGACACCACACCCGCCGAGCGGCAGAAGGTCCTGCTCAAGATCGCCGACGCCTTCGAGGAGCGCGCCGAGGACCTGATCGCCGCCGAGTCCGAGAACACCGGCAAGCCGCTGGGGCTCACCCGCAGCGAAGAGATCCCGCCGATGGTGGACCAGATCCGCTTCTTCGCCGGCGCCGCCCGGATGCTGGAGGGCCGCTCGGCCGGCGAGTACATGGAGGGACTGACCTCCATCGTCCGGCGCGAGCCGGTCGGCGTCTGCGCGCAGGTCGCCCCGTGGAACTACCCGATGATGATGGGCGTGTGGAAGTTCGCCCCGGCGCTCGCCGCGGGCAACACGGTCGTACTGAAGCCGTCGGACACCACCCCCGCCTCGACCGTGCTGATGGCCGAGATCATCGGCGCGATCGTGCCCAAGGGCGTCTTCAACGTCATCTGCGGCGACCGCGACAGCGGACGCGCCATGGTCGAGCACCCGACCCCGGCGATGGCGTCCATCACCGGCTCCGTACGGGCCGGCATGCAGGTCGCCGAGTCGGCGGCCAAGGACGTCAAGCGGGTCCATCTGGAGCTGGGCGGCAAGGCCCCGGTCGTGGTCTTCGAGGACGTCGACATCGCTGGCGCCGTCGAAGCCATCGCCGAGGCCGGGTACTTCAACGCGGGCCAGGACTGCACGGCGGCCTGCCGGGTCCTCGTCCACGAGTCGATCCACGACGAGTTCGTGACGGCGCTCGCGAAGGCGGCGGAGGACACCAAGACCGGCGCCGCCGACGACGAGGACGTGGCGTACGGGCCGCTCAACAACGCCAACCAGCTCGCGCACGTGTCCGGCTTCATCGACCGGCTGCCGGCCCACGCCAAGGTCGAGGCGGGCGGCCACCGCGTCGGTGACAAGGGCTACTTCTACGCGGCGACCGTCGTCTCGGGACTCAAGCAGGACGACGAGATCATCCAGCAGGAGGTCTTCGGCCCCGTCATCACCGTCCAGTCCTTCACGGACGAGGCGCAGGCGCTGGAGTACGCGAACGGCGTCGAGTACGCCCTCGCCTCGTCGGTGTGGACCAAGGACCACGGACGCGCGATGCGGATGTCCAAGTCCCTGGACTTCGGCTGCGTGTGGATCAACACCCACATCCCGCTGGTCGCCGAGATGCCGCACGGCGGCTTCAAGCACTCCGGCTACGGCAAGGACCTGTCCGGCTACGGCTTCGACGACTACACGCGCATCAAGCACGTGATGACGTCGCTCGACGCGTAACGCGCCTCCGGACGCCGAAGTCCCGCGGAGGGGGCGGGCAGTAGACACTGTGTCCATTGCCTGCCCCTTCCGCGAAGGCCGAGGGTATGGGCCATGGCTACTGCGGACCTTTCCCGACCGGTCTCCCGGCGCACACTGCTGCGCGGTCTCGGTACGGCGGGCGTGCTCGGCGCGCTGGCCGCGCTCACCGGCTGCGGGGTGCCCGCCGCCTACGTGCGGCCCGGCGACCGCGGCGCGCCCGACCGGTCGGCCGCCGACCGGACGCTCACCTTCGCCAACTGGCCCCTCTACATCGACGTCGACGACGACAACCCGGGCCGCCGCCCCACCCTCGACGCGTTCACCCGGCGCACCGGCATCGGCGTCCGGTACACCGAGGAGATCAACGACAACGACGAGTTCTTCGGCAAGATCAGCCCCTCCCTGATCAACCACCAGGAGACCGGCAGGGACCTCGTCGTCATCAGCGACTGGATGGCCGCCAGGTTCGTCAGGCTCGGCTGGGTGCAGGAGATGGACCGGTCGAAGCAGCCGCATGTCGCCGCCGAACTCGACCCGCAACTGCGTAGCCCCGCCTTCGACAAGGGCCGGCTGCACAGCGTCCCCTGGCAGTCCGGGATCACCGGCATCGCGTACAACCGCAAGAAGCTGGGCCGCGAGATCCGCTCGACCAACGACCTGTGGGCGGACGACCTGCACGGCAGGATCACCCTGCTGTCCGGACTCGACGAGGCGTTCGCCCTGCTCATGCAGGGCAACGGCGCGGACGTCACCCGCTGGACGGCCGACGACTTCGACACGATGTGCGAGCAGGTCGAGCGGCAGAAACGGCGCGGCCAGATCCGCCGCTTCACCGGCAACGACTACATCAAGGACCTCGCGACCGGCGACGTGGTGGCCTGCCAGGCGTACTCGGGCGACGTCATCCAGCTCCAGGCGGACAGCGCCGACATCGAGTTCGTGGTGCCGGAGGAGGGCGCGGAACTGTGGGCGGAGAGCCTCATGATCCCCAACCTCGCCCGGCACAAGAGCAACGCCGAAGCGCTGATCGACTACTACTACGAACCCGAGGTCGCCGCCGAACTCGCCTCCTGGGTCAACTACGTCTGCCCGGTGCCGGCCGCCAGGGACGTGCTGGCCTCGTCGAAGGACAAGGACAGCGCGGCGCTCGCCGACGACCCGCTGATCTTCCCCGACGACGCGATGCGCGCACGGCTGGCGATAGCCCGGGACATCACGTCCGACGAGCGGGAGGACTACGCGAAGCGCTGGGACGCGATCGTCGGCCTCTGAGCCCTGGCCGGCGGCGGTGTCGGGGTCCTCCCCGTCACTTCCCCTTCAGCAGGCCGGACAGGATGTCGACCCGGTTCGTGGTGATCGAGTCGACGCCGTACTCGACCAGCTTGCGCATCGAGCGCGCCGTGTCGACCGTCCAGGCGGAGACCAGCAGCCCGTCCCGGTGGTTGCGCGCGACCAGCTCCGCGCCGATCAGCCCGAACCGGTAGTTCAGCCAGCGCGGCCGTACGGCGTCGAGCAGGGCGGGTACGGGCGGCGCCACGGACTTCCACGTCATCGCGATCTCGGCGGACGCGTCGGTGTTCCGTACGGCCAGCATCGTGGTGGGTCCCGCCGTGTAGAACACCCGGTCGGCCGCGCCGCTCTCCCGCACGACACCGATGACCGTGCGGACCGCTTCCTCGGTCGCGCCCGGCAGATCGATCATGAGCCTGGACGAGGCCGCGGCCAGCAGCGCCTCGCGCAGCGTCGGCACCCCGCCGCCGGTCAGCGCCGTCAGCTCGGCGGCGGTCACGTCGGCGAGGAGCCGGTCGTGGCCCCACAGCCGCTCCAACGACGCGTCGTGCAGCAGGACGGGCAGGCCGTCCTTGGTGAGCCGCACATCGACCTCGACCGCCGCCGCCCCGCGCGCGAGCGCGGAGCGTACGGAGGGGAGGGTGTTCTCGCGTACCCGGTAGGGGTCGCCCCGGTGGCCTACTGCAACGACGGTTCGCATGAGGCCATTGTGTCGGTCGTTCGCCGTGTGACGGGCCATCCGGTCACCGGGCGAGCCATGCGGCGGTGTACGCGTCGATCTCGTCGGCGAGCCGCTTCTTGCCCGCGGCGTCGAGGAAGGACGCCTGCACGCCGTTCTTGGCGAGGGCGGCGATGCCCGGCTCGTCCAGGCCGAGCAGCCGGGCGGCGACCCCGTACTCCTGGTTGAGATCCGTGCCGAACATCGGCGGATCGTCGCTGCCGATCGTCACCAGCACCCCGGCGGCGACCATCTCGATCACCGGGTGCTCGTTGATGTCCGCGACCGCGCGGGTGGCGATGTTGGACGTGGGGCAGACCTCCAGCGCGATGCGGTGCTCGGCGAGATGCGCCAGCAGCTTCGGGTCCTGTACGGCGCTGGTGCCGTGGCCGATCCGCTCGGCGCGCAGCGAGGTGAGCGCGTCCCAGACGGTGTCGGGGCCCGTCGTCTCCCCGGCGTGCGGCACGGAGTGCAGACCCGCCGCGATGGCCCGGTCGAAGTACGGCTTGAACTGCGGCCGCGGCACGCCGATCTCCGGTCCGCCGAGCCCGAAGGCGACCAGACCCTCGGGGCCCAGGTCCACCGCGAGCCTGGCCGTCTCCTCGGCGGCCTCAAGGCCCGCCTCGCCGGGGATGTCGAAGCACCAGCGCAGCACGACACCCAACTCGGCCTCGGCCGCGACGCGCGCGTCCTCGATCGCCTCCATGAAGGCCTCGCCGGGGATGCCGCGCCTGGTGGAGCTGAACGGGGTGACGGTCAGCTCCGCGTAGCGGACGTTCTGCCGGGCCATGTCCCTGGCGACCTCGTAGGTCAGCAGCCGGACGTCCTCGGGGGTGCGGATCAGGTCGACGACGGAGAGGTAGACCTCGATGAAGTGGGCGAAGTCGGTGAAGGTGAAGTAGTCGGCCAGCGCCTCGGGGTCGGTCGGCACCTTGGAGTCGGGGTGCCGGCCCGCCAGCTCGGACACGATGCGCGGCGACGCCGAACCGACGTGGTGCACATGGAGTTCGGCCTTGGGCAGCCCAGCGATAAAGGGGTGCGGATCGGTCATCGGGAGTCCTCCGTCGTGCCGGGTCGGGTGCCGGTCGGTACGCCGACGGATCATCGTAGGCCGGGCCCTTCCGGGCCTGAACGCAGGCCGTAGCATGGCGGAATCACGATGGGGGAGGACCGTTGTCAGACCAGAGCGAGCGGCCGCAGGGCGGCTTCGAGCCGATAGACCCGTGGGCTCCGCCCGAGAAGAAGACGTCGCTGGACAAGGAGCGCCGGCAGCCGCACCCCGGCCCCCAGCAGGCGCCCCCGGGCGGGTCCGGCGGATCCGGCATGTCCGGCGGATCCGTGCACGACCAGCCGACCGTCGCCGGGATGCCCGGCAGCGGCCCCGAAGCGGCGGCCGTGCCGCCTCCGCCGCAGGCCCCCTCCGGCCCCGGCGGCCCGCCCCGGCACTACGGCTACCCGGTCTACCCCAGCGGCCCGGCCCCGACCCCCGCGCCGCCGTACCCGGGCGCTCCCGGCTACGGCTATCCCGGCTACCCGGCCTACGCCCAGCTCGGTCCGCCGCAGGGCAACAGGGACGGTATGGGCACGGCGGCGCTGGTGCTCGGCATCATCTCCGTGGTGGGTTTCTGCCTCGTCGGCGTCGACATCCTCATCGGCGGGCTCGCGCTCACCCTCGGCATCATCGGCCGCATCCGGGCCCGCAGGGGCGTGGCGAGCAACGGCGGTATGGCGCTCGCCGGCATCATCCTCGGCGCCGTCGGTGTGGTGTTCGCCACGGTCTTCCTCATCTTCGTCATCTGGGCGGGCGGCCAGGAGGAGAACGAACGGGACTCGACGGACCGCTATCCGACGTACGACACGTCACTCGTCGTCCCGCGTTAGCGCTGCCCCGGCCCGGGTCCTGATCCGCTCCCGCCGTCGCTCCCGCTCTCGCCGTCGCTCCCGCTCCTGAGCCGGTCCCGCGCCTCCGTCAGCGCGAACCCCAGCAGATTCAGCCCGCGCCAGCGCTCCGGATCCGCCGCCCGCTCGTCGTCCGCGGCCAGTCCGATGCCCCAGATCCGGTCCATCGGGCTGGCCTCGACGAGTATCCGGTCGCCCGTCGCCAGCAGGAACGCGCGCAGCGCCGGGTCCTGGCCGAACTTGTGGACGCTGCCGGCCAGCACGATCCCGTACCGCTCGCGCTCCCAGACGCTCTCGTCGAACCCGCGCACCAGCCGGCCCGCCTTCTTCGCCAGCGCCGGGTGCGCCGCCTCGATCGCCCGGCGCTCGGCTTCCGCGTCCTGGAACAGCCGGGCCTTGGCCGCCATCATCCAGTGCTCCGCCGTCGCGTACCGCTCCCCGTCGACCGTGAACGGCGACGGCCACCACTGACTCAGGCAGGACCGGTCGAGGGTGCCGTCCGCGCGCGGTGTGTGCCCCCAGAAATACAGATACGTGCTCCCCATGACACGCGATTCTGGCAGTCACCACTGACACTCCGTACGCCGATCGGCGGCTCCGCGCGACACATGGTCGACCGATTCCGTCGCGTAACCAAAAGGCAACAACGGAATCCCTTGTTGAGGCCACGACGCTCTGCCAGGATCGGCACTCAACCGGAGCCGGAACAACGGAGAGCGCAATGGTCGACCCCTTCCAGGTGCAGGATCGCTTCGCCGCCGGCGCGCAGTTCATCGGCGGCCACCCGCGACCCGGCACGTCGGGGCGTACCCAGGACGTGGTGAACCCGGCCACCGGCGAGCGCATCCTCTCCTACGCGCTGGCGTCCACCGCCGACGTGGACGCCGCCGTCGCCGCTGCCGCCGCCGCCTTCCCGGGCTGGTCGGGCGCCACCCCGGGCGAACGCTCGGACGCGCTGCACCGCTTCGCCGCCGTACTCGCCGAAGAGGCCGACGACTTCGCGTACGCGGAGTCGCTCCAGTGCGGCAAGCCGATCAAGCTCTCCACCGAGTTCGACGTGCCGGGCACCGTCGACAACACCGCCTTCTTCGCGGGCGCCGCGCGCCATCTCGAAGGCGTGTCCGCCGGTGAGTACAGCGCCGACCACACCTCGTACGTACGCCGCGAGGCCATCGGCGTCGTGGGCTCGATCGCGCCCTGGAACTATCCGCTCCAGATGGCCGCCTGGAAGATCCTGCCTGCCGTCGCCGCGGGCAACACCATCGTGCTCAAGCCCGCCGAGATCACCCCGTTCACCTCGCTGATGTTCGCCGAGGCCGCCCGCAGGGCCGGGCTGCCCGACGGAGTCGTCAACATCGTCAGCGGCGCGGGCCGCGACGCCGGCGAGCACCTGGTCGGCCACCCCGATGTCGTGATGACCTCCTTCACCGGCTCGACCGCCGTCGGCAGGCGCGTCGCCGAGATCGCCACCCGTACCGTCAAGCGCCTCCATCTGGAACTCGGCGGCAAGGCGCCCTTCCTCGTCTTCGACGACGCGGACCTGGCGGCAGCGGTCAACGGCGCCGTCGCCGGCTCGCTGATCAACTCGGGCCAGGACTGCACCGCCGCCACCCGCGCCTACGTGCAGCGCCCGCTGTACGACGCGTTCGTGGCCGGTGTCGCCGAACTGATGGAGACGGTCCGCGTCGGCGACCCCTTCGACCCGTCGACCGACCTCGGCCCGCTGATCTCGCACACCCACCGGGACCGGGTCGCCGGCTTCGTCGAGCGGGCCCGCGGCCACGCGCAGGTCGTCACCGGCGGGGCGGCCCCGCAGGGCGAGCTGACGGACGGCGCCTACTACCTCCCCACACTGATCGCAGGGGCCGCCCAGGACAGCGAGATCGTCCAGGCCGAGATCTTCGGACCCGTGCTGGTCGTGCTGCCCTTCGACTCCGACGACGAGGGCATCCGGCTCGCCAACGACACCCCGTACGGTCTCGCCGCCTCCGTCTGGAGCCGCGACGTGTACCGCACGGGCCGCGCGACCAGGGAGATCAAGGCCGGCTGTGTCTGGGTGAACGACCACATCCCGATCATCAGCGACCTGCCGCACGGCGGATACAAGGCCAGCGGTTACGGAAAAGACATGTCCGCGTACTCGTTCGAGGAGTACACACAGGTCAAACATGTGATGTACGACAACACAGCGGTACCCAGGAAGGACTGGCACCGCACGATCTTCGGGGACCGTCCTTAACTCTCACCCGAAAGGGCACAGCGCATGGAGCAGTACGAGTCCGACCCGCTGTCCGCTGTACAGATGAAGGCCATCCAGCGCCACCTGACGACCGGCAGGGGTGCCCTCACCCGCCGCTCGGTGCTGCGAGCCGGCGGGGCAGGCGCGCTCGGCATCGGCGCTCTCGCCGCGCTGAGCGGCTGCGGGATCCCGGCGGCCAAGAAGGAGGACGGCGGTCCCGCGTCGACCGACTTCTCGGCCAAGGAGAAGAAGATCACCTTCTCCAACTGGACCGAGTACATGGACGTCACGGACGACAACAAGCACTACCCGACCCTTGAGGCGTTCACCAGGCGCACCGGGATCAAGGTCACGTACAACACGGACATCAACGACAACAACGAGTTCTTCGGCAAGATCCAGCCGCAGCTCGCCGCGGGCCAGGACATCGGCCGCGACATCATCGTCCTCACCGACTGGCTCGTCGGCCGCATCATCGGGCTCGGCTGGGCGCAGACCCTGGACGCGTCGAACCTGGGCCACGCGTACGCCAACCTCACCCAGCAGTTCAGGACCCCCGACTGGGACCCCGGGCGGGCCCACTCGTACCCGTGGGCCGGCATCCCCACGGTGATCGCCTACAACACCAAGGCGACCGAGGGCCGCACCGTCGACTCCGTCTCCCAGCTCCTGGAAGACCCGAAGCTCAAGGGGAGGGTCTCCTTCCTCACCGAGATGCGGGACACCATGGGCATGACCATGCTCGACATGGGCGTCGACCCGGCGAAGTTCACCGCCGACCAGTACGACGCGGCGATAGCCCGGCTGCAGAAGGGCGTCGACAGCCAGCAGGTCCGCCGCTTCACCGGCAACGACTACACCGCCGACCTCGACAAGGGCGACATCGCCGCCTGCGTCGCCTGGGCCGGGGACATCGTCCAGCTCCAGGCCGACAACCCGGCCATCAAATACGCGATACCCGACTCCGGTTACATGATCTCCAGCGACAACATGATGGTCCCGGTCAAAGCACGTCACAAGACCAACGCCGAGAAGCTCATGGACTACTACTACGAGCCGGCGGTGGCCGCCCAGCTCGCCGCCTACATCAACTACGTCTGCCCCTGCGAAGGCGTGGGCCCCGAACTGGCGAAGATCGACAAGGCGATGGCCGCCAACCCGCTGATCATCCCGGACGCGAAGATGCAGACCACGTCGCACGCCTTCCGCTCGCTGAGCAACAAGGAAGAGACGTCGCTGGAGCAGAAGTTCTCCAACCTCATCGGAGCCTGACCCGGCCACTGCCGTACGAGCGCCCGTCCATCTCTCTAGCCCCGGGACCGTTATCCATGACAGACAACGCATCCACCAGCCGCGGCGGCGGTGACGTCCGCCTCGCCGGGATCAGCAAGACCTATGGCTCCTTCCACGCCGTCCGCCCCCTCGACCTGACCGTGCCCGAAGGCTCCTTCTTCGCCCTCCTCGGCGCCTCCGGCTGCGGCAAGACCACCACCCTGCGCATGATCGCCGGTCTTGAGGAGCCCACCACGGGCGCCGTCTTCCTCGGCGACAAGGACGTCACCGACCTGCCGTCCTACCGCAGGCCCGTCAACACCGTCTTCCAGAGCTACGCGCTCTTCCCGCACCTCGACATCTACGAGAACGTCGCCTTCGGACTGCGCAGGCGCGGCATCAAGTCCGTCAAGCAACAGGTCGCCGACATGCTCGACCTCGTCCAGCTCGGCGACTTCGCCAAGCGCAAGCCGCACCAGCTCTCCGGCGGCCAGCAGCAGCGCGTCGCCGTCGCCCGCGCGCTGATCAACCGCCCGCAGGTGCTGCTGCTCGACGAACCGCTCGGCGCCCTCGACCTGAAGCTGCGCCGGCAGATGCAGCTCGAACTCAAGCGCATCCAGACCGAGGTCGGCATCACCTTCGTCCATGTCACACACGACCAGGAGGAGGCCATGACGATGGCCGACACGGTCGCCGTGATGAACGCGGGCCGCGTCGAACAGCTCGGCACCCCCGCCGACCTCTACGAGAACCCCAGGACCACCTTCGTCGCCAACTTCCTCGGCACCTCCAACCTCATCGAGGCCGAGGTGACGGCGAAGAACGGCACGGACCTCGTCGTCACCGCGGGCGGCGTCACACTGCTGCTCCCCGCGGGACGCAGCTCGGCGGCGGGCGCCGCGGGCGACAAGATGCTCGTCGGGGTACGCCCCGAGAAGATCACCCTGGCCCACGCCGACGACGCCGGCGCCGTACCCGAAGGCCGCAACCGGATCACCGGCCGGATCGTCGACTCCAGCTTCATCGGCGTCTCCACGCAGTACGTGATCGACAGCCCCGTCTGCCCCGAGTTCGAGGTGTACGCGCAGAACATCGAGCGCGACGCCCGGCTCGTACCCGGCGCCGAGGTCGTCCTGCACTGGAACCCCGAGCACACCTTCGGACTCGACGCCGATCAGTCCGTGCTTGCCGGGACAGTTGCCGACGCGGGCGTCAAGACCGTCGACGAGGAGGCGGCATGACGGCCACGGCGGCGCCCCCCGCCGCGCCCACGCCCCCGCTCTCCGACGCCGAGCCCCCCGTACGCAAGGCCTCCCGGCGCAAGCGGCTCGTCCCGTACTGGCTGCTGCTCCCCGGCATCCTCTGGCTGCTGATCTTCTTCGTCGCGCCGCTGGTCTACCAGGCGTCCACGTCGGTGCAGACCGGTTCGCTGGAGAAGGGCTTCCAGGTCACCTGGCACTTCCAGACGTACTGGGACGTGCTCCAGCAGTACTACCCGCAGTTCCTGCGCTCCCTGCTGTACGCCGCGACGGCGACCGTGCTGTGCCTGCTGATCGGCTACCCGCTCGCCTATCTCATCGCCTTCCGGGCGGGCCGCTGGCGCAACGTGCTGCTCGTCCTCGTCATCGCGCCGTTCTTCACCAGCTTCCTGATCCGCACCCTGGCCTGGAAGACGATCCTCGCCGACGGCGGACCCGTCGTCTCCGTACTGAACAACCTGCACATCATCGACGTCACGAGCTGGCTCGGCTGGACCACCGGCGACCGGGTCCTCGCCACGCCCATGGCGGTGGTCTGCGGACTCACCTACAACTTCCTGCCGTTCATGATCCTGCCGCTGTACACCTCGCTGGAGCGCATCGACGGCCGGCTCCACGAAGCGGCCGGCGACCTGTACGCCAGGCCCTTCACCGTCTTCCGCAAGGTCACCTTCCCGCTCTCCCTGCCGGGCGTCGTCTCCGGCACCCTGCTCACCTTCATCCCGTCGAGCGGCGACTACGTCAACGCCGAACTGCTCGGCTCCGCCGACACCAAGATGATCGGCAGCGTCATCCAGTCGCAGTTCCTACGGGTCCTCGACTATCCGGCGGCAGCCGCCCTGTCGTTCATCCTCATGGCCGCGGTCCTGGGGATGGTCACCTTCTACATCCGCCGCGCGGGGACGGAGGAGCTTCTCTGATGGCAGCGACCCGCTGGATCAGGCGCAATCTGGTCGTCATCGCAGGCGTGCTGACGCTCGCCTACATGATCGTGCCGAACGTCGTCGTGATGGTCTTCTCGTTCAACAAGCCCGCCGGGCGGTTCAACTACGCCTGGCAGCACTTCTCCCTGGACGCCTGGAAGTCCCCCTGCGGCGCCGCTGGGCTCTGCGACTCCCTCGGGCTCTCCCTCCAGATCGCCGTCTGGGCGACCCTCGCCGCCACCGTGCTCGGCACGATGATCGCGTTCGCGCTCGTCCGCTACCGGTTCCACGGCCGCGGCCCGGTCAACTCGCTGATCTTCCTGCCGATGGCGATGCCCGAGGTCGTCATGGCCGCCTCGCTGCTCACGCTCTTCCTCAACCTCGGCGCGCAGCTCGGCTACGTCACCATCCTCATCGCCCACATCATGTTCTGCCTCAGCTTCGTCGTGACGGCCGTCAAGGCGCGCGTGCTGTCCATGGACCCCCGGCTCGAAGAGGCGGCGCGCGACCTCTACGCGGGGCCCGTGCAGACCTTCGTCCGGGTCACCCTGCCGATCGCGGCGCCCGGCATCGTCGCCGGCGCGCTGCTCGCTTTCGCGCTCTCCTTCGACGACTTCATCATCACGAACTTCAACGCGGGCTCGACCGTCACGTTCCCGATGTTCGTCTGGGGATCGGCGCAGCGCGGCACGCCGGTGCAGATCAACGTCATCGGCACGGCGATGTTCATCATTGCCGTAGCGCTGGTCGTCGGCGGCCAGCTCGTCAGCAACCGCAGGAAGAAGACCGCCGCGACCGCCTGAGGGGCCCCTGCGGGCGGTCCCTGCCACGATCACACCCCTGAAGGAGTTGGAAGACATGGCCCCAGGTGCCATGCGAACGACCGCGCGTACCGGCGCGGGCAGGACCGCGCGTACGGACACGTCCGCGCACGCGGCCGCCCTGGCCGACGTCCAGCCGCTCTCGTACTGGCTGGACGACCCGGACCGGCCGGCCGCCGTGCCCGCCCTCACCGGCGACGAGCGCTGCGACCTGCTCGTCGTCGGCGGCGGCTACAGCGGGCTGTGGAGCGCGCTCATCGCCAAGGAGCGCGATCCCGGGCGCGATGTCGTGCTGATCGAGGGCCGCGAGGTGGGCTGGGCCGCCTCGGGCCGCAACGGCGGCTTCTGCGCCGCCTCGCTGACCCACGGCTTCGCCAACGGGCTGGCCCGCTGGCCCGGTGAACTGCACACCCTGGAGGAGCTGGGCGCCCGCAACCTCGACGCCATCGAGGCGGCCGTCGCCCGCTACTCCATCGACTGCGACTTCGAGCGCTCCGGCGAGATCGACGTCGCCACCGAGCCGTACCAGCTCGACGAACTCGCCGAGCTGCGCGACGAGGCCGAACGGCTGGGCTTCACCGGACTCGAACTGCTCGACCAGGACGCCGTACGGGCCGAGGTCAACTCCCCGACGTTCGTCGGCGGACTGCTGGACCGGGACGGCGTCGCCATGCTGCACCCGGCGCGGCTCGCCTGGGGCCTCAAGCGGGCCTGCCTCGATCTCGGGGTCCGGATCTACGAGAACACCCGCGGCCTCGAACTGGCCCGCTCGGGGCCCGGCATGGCGGTGCGCACCCCGTACGGGCGGGTGCTGGCCAGGCAGGTCGCGCTCGGCACGAACGTCTTCCCCTCGCTGGTCAAGCGCGTCCGCCCGTACACCGTGCCGGTCTACGACTACGCGCTGATGACGGAGCAGCTCACGCCCGAGCAGCTCGCCTCGATCGGCTGGCGCAACCGGCAGGGCCTCGGCGACAGCGCCAACCAGTTCCACTACTTCCGGATCACCCCCGACCGGCGGATCCTGTGGGGCGGCTACGACGCCGTCTACCCGTACGGCGGCCGGCTCAGCGCCGAGCACGACCACCGGCCGGAGACGTATCTCAAGCTCGCCTCGCACTTCTTCCGCTGCTTCCCGCAGTTGGCAGGCGTGCGGTTCAGCCACGCCTGGGGCGGGGCCATCGACACCTGCACCCGCTTCGCCGCGTTCTTCGGGACCGCGTACGACGGCCGGGTCAGCTACGCGGCGGGCTACACCGGGCTGGGGGTCGGCGCGACCCGGTTCGGCGCCGACGTCATGCTCGACCTGCTGTCGGGGGAGCGCACCGAGCGCACGGCGCTGGAGATGGTCCGCAGCAAGCCGCTGCCGTTCCCGCCCGAGCCCGCCGCCTGGGCCGGCATCGGGCTGACCAAGTGGTCACTGGCGCGCGCCGACGAGCGCGGCGGCCGGCGCAATCTGTGGCTGCGGACGATGGACAGGCTCGGGCTGGGCTTCGACAGTTGACGTCCGCGCCGTCCGCGCCGCCTTCCCCCGGCTGACCTATTTTCAATTCGTCGCCCCAACCCGCGTCATGCCCCGGCGCCACCGCGCTCTCTCCCTATGGACGGAAAGTCCAACAACAGGGACGGGAGGCCGGCCGGATGACTGGCTCGGGGGCAAAAAACGCGGTGGAGTGGCTCGCCGCTGTGGCACCGGATCCCGAAGCGTGCCGGTGGGAATGGGAGCGCAACCCGCACGGGGTGGCGCTCCTGCCCGCCGGCAAACGCTGGGACGTACTGATCCTGCCGGGGGAACTCGGCTATCCGACGCTCGATGTGCTGACCAGGCTCGTGGACCGGCCCGGCCCGGTTCTCGCGGACTTCGGCGAGGCGCGCATGGGCTTCCTCGTACCACCGGGCACGGCGGCCCGCTGGCTCGGCACGGGCGTACGGGGGGCGGGGACCGGCACCTGGATCGTCGTGCCGTACCCGGGGCGCACGGGCGGCGGGGTGCGCTGGCTGATCCCGCCGGACGGCTCGGGGACGCTGACCGATCCGGCGCTGCTGGAAATGGCGATGCACGAGGCGGCGGCGGGGCTCGCGGGGGCGGGGGAGGAGGGGGCGGGGGAGTGAGCGCGGCCTGCCGGGAAGCCGGGTGCGAAGGCGGGTGCGAAGGCGGGTGCGAAGGCGGGCGGGACGTCCCGCCAAGCGTCCTGTCCTGCCAGAGGTCTTGACAACACCAATTGGTCTGGACCATGTTGTGCGCGCCCCGCCACCCCCATTTCCCCCATGCCCGGAGGCAGTTGTGGCAGTTGTGGAACGCACGAGACGCCGTACCCCCTTCCGAAGACTGGTGGCCGTCCTCGCGACCGCCGCCCTCGCCGCAGGCGGACTCGCCGCGGCGGCGCAGACGGCGCAGGCCGCCGACACCGACATCGCGCGCAACGGCACCTTCGAGTCCGGCATCACCGGCTGGAGCTGTACGGCGGGCAGCGGCGCCGCCGTCAGCACGCCCGTCCACGCGGGCAGCGGCGCGCTCAAGGCGACCCCCGCGGGCAGCGACAACGCCAAGTGCTCGCAGACCGTCACGGTCAAGCCGGGCTCGGCCTACACCCTGAGCGCGTACGTCCGGGGCAGCTACGTCTACCTCGGGGCGTCGGGGACCGGCACCACCGACGTGTCCACCTGGACCCAGTCGGCCCCCGACTGGCAGAAGCTCACCACCAGCTTCACCACGGGCCCCGGCACCACGTCGGTGACCGTCTACACCAACGGCTGGTACGGCACCGGCGCGTACTACGTGGACGACCTCAGCCTGGTCGGACCCGGCGGCGCCCCGGTCCAGCCGCCGGCCGTGCCCACCGGCCTCAAGTCGACCGGCGTCACCGCCTCCTCCGTGTCCCTCTCCTGGTCGGCCGTCCAGGGCGCGACCGGCTACAGCGTCTACCGGGGCGGTGCCAAGGTCCTCGACACGGCCGCCACGTCGGCGACCGTCGGCGGGCTCAACCCGTCCACCGCGTACGGCTTCCAGGTCGCGGCCACCAACGCGAGCGGCGCCTCCGCCCTCTCGTCCGCCGTCACGGCCACCACGTCCGCCTCCGGCGGCAGCGGCGGGACCGGCGGCGCCCTGCCGGCGCACGCGCTCGTCGGCTACCTGCACTCCAGCTTCGCCAACGGCTCCGGCTACATACGGATGGCGGACGTACCCGACTCGTGGGACGTGATCGACCTCGCCTTCGGCGAACCCACCTCGGTGACGTCCGGCGACATCCGCTTCAGCCTCTGCCCGGCGAGCGAATGCCCCAACGTCGAGTCGGCGGCGGACTTCAAGGCCGCCATCAAGGCCAAGCAGGCGGCGGGCAAGAAGGTCCTGATCTCCATCGGCGGCGCCAACGGCCAGGTGCAGCTCACCACGACGGCCGCGCGCGACACCTTCGTCTCGTCCGTCTCCAAGATCATTGACGAGTACGGTCTCGACGGCCTCGACATCGACTTCGAGGGCCACTCCCTCTCGCTCAACACCGGCGACACCGACTTCCGCAGCCCCACGACGCCGGTCGTCGTCAATCTGATCTCGGCGCTCAAGACGCTCAAGGCCAAGTACGGCGAGAAGTTCGTGCTGACCATGGCCCCGGAGACGTTCTTCGTCCAGCTCGGCTACCAGTTCTACGGCTCGGGCCCCTTCGGCGGCCAGGACCCGCGCGCCGGCGCCTATCTCCCGGTGATCTACGCACTGCGGGACAGCCTGACGCTGCTGCACGTCCAGGACTACAACTCGGGCCCGATCATGGGCCTCGACAACCAGTACCACACCATGGGCGCAGCCGATTTCCACATCGCGATGACCGACATGATGCTCACCGGCTTCCCGGTGGCGGGTGACAAGAGCAAGATGTTCCCCGCCCTGCGCCCCGACCAGATCGCGGTCGGCCTGCCCGCATCGGTCAACGCGGGCGGCGGCTTCACCGCGCCCGGCGAGGTGAACAAGGCGCTCAACTGCCTGACGAAGAAGACCGACTGCGGCACGTACCAGACGCACGGCACCTGGCCGGGGCTGCGCGGCCTGATGACCTGGTCGATCAACTGGGACAACTTCAACCAGCGGGAGTTCTCGAAGAACTTCGACGCGTACTTCGGCTGATCATCCGCACCACCCGCACCAGCAGCAGGAGCAGCACCCCGCACAGGGCGACACTGCCGAGCACGTCCAGCGGCCAGTGGTAGCCACGCAGCAGCAGTCCGGCGCCCGTCGCCACCGTGAGCAGCACGGCGACGGGCGCCGTCCTGCGCGCGCCCGCGAAGGGCGCGAGAACGACGGCCGCTGTCCCGTACGCGACCATCGCCGTCGCCGTATGGCCCGACGGGTAGTAACCGGTCGCCTCGGTGAGCGGCCCCGGCCGGTCGATCCAGAACTTGAGCGGCACGACCAGCGCGGGAACGAGCACCATCGTCACCGCACCGGCCAGCGCCTGCCGCCGGTGGCCCCGCAGCAGCGCGTAGAGCAGGGCGGCGGCCAGGACGGGCAGGGCGACCGTCATGGACCCCAGATCGGCGAGGACTTCGGTGAGCGCGCGCGGGCCGTGACCCACCAGGTGGAGTTCGATGCGCTCGTCGGCCCCGCGGACGGGACCGCCGACGGCGGCGGCCCAGGTGACGAGCGCGAAGAGCGCGACGCAGCAGAGGAGGGCCGGCAGAAACAGCGGCCCGAAGAGTCGGGACATGAGAGACGGCCGCCCTGGAGCAGGGGGGGTAGCTCCAAGACGGCCGGAAGGTTCGGCGTGCCGCTCGCCCCGGGGGGTTTGGGGCGGTCGGCCGTCCGATCCATGAGGATGCCTGAAGCCCGAAGCTCCAGTGGTGTGCGCGAAGGCACGACCAAAGCGGCGCTGGGGACGCTCCGCCCTGGGGTTGCCCGCAGTCCCCTGCGAGCGGGGTGTTTCTCTCATCTACGGAAACCGTACGGCAGGGGTGCGGGCACCGACAGCGTCACACGCATCTTGCCATCGGCCCCGCACACGTTCTTCACAGGACTCCACCACTGCCCCGGCGCCGCGTGGCGCCGGGCCGACTCGGAGGCAGCCCAGAGCCGCTCGAAGCAGCCCAGAGCCGCTCAGAGACAGCTCAGAGCCGTTCGAAGCAGCCCAGAGCCGCTCGAAGACCGCACCGAGACCGCTCAGAGCCCGGCGAACGCCTGCTCGATGATGTCCAGGCCCTCGTTCAGCAGGTCCTCGCCGGTCACCAGCGGCGGCAGGAAGCGCAGCACATTGCCGTACGTGCCACAGGTCAGCACCAGCAGTCCGGCCTGCTGGCAGGCCTTCGCGAGCGCCGCCGTCGCCTCGGCCGCCGGCTCCTTGGAGTCCCGGTCCTTCACCAGCTCGATCGCGATCATCGCGCCGCGCCCGCGCACGTCGCCGACGATGTCGTACTTCTCGCGCAGAGTCGCGAGCCGGGCCTTCATGATCTCCTCGATCCGGCGGGCCTTCGCCGGGAGATCCAGCTCCCGCATCGTCTCGATGGCGCCCAGCGCGGCGGCGCAGGCCACCGGGTTTCCGCCGTACGTACCGCCGAGGCCGCCGGAGTGCGCCGCGTCCATGATCTCGGCGCGCCCGGTGACGGCGGCGAGCGGCAGACCGCCCGCGATGCCCTTCGCCGTGGTGATCAGGTCGGGGACGATGCCCTCGTCCTCGCAGGCGAACCACTGTCCGGTGCGGCAGAAGCCCGACTGGATCTCGTCGGCGACGAACACGATCCCGTTGTCCTTCGCGAACTTCGCCAGCGCCGGCAGGAAGCCCTTCGCCGGCTCGATGAAGCCGCCCTCGCCGAGCACCGGCTCGATGATGATCGCGGCGACGTTCTCCGCGCCGATCTGCTTGCTGATCTGGTCGATGGCCTGCGCGGACGCCTCGGGGCCGCAGTTCTCGGGCCCGGTCGGCCAGCGGTAGCCGTACGCCACGGGCACCCGGTAGATCTCGGGCGCGAACGGACCGAAGCCGTTCTTGTACGGCATGTTCTTCGCGGTCAGCGCCATCGTCAGGTTGGTACGGCCGTGGTAGCCGTGGTCGAACACGACGACCGCCTGGCGCTTGGTGTACGAGCGGGCGATCTTCACCGCGTTCTCGACGGCCTCGGCGCCCGAGTTGAACAGGGCGGACTTCTTGGCGTGGTCGCCGGGCGTCAGCTCGGCGAGCTGCTCGCAGACGGCGACGTACCCCTCGTACGGGGTGATCATGAAACAGGTGTGGGTGAAGTCGGCGAGCTGGGCGGTGGCCCGGCGGACGACGGCCTCGGCGCTGACCCCCACCGTCGTCACGGCGATGCCGGAGCCGAAGTCGATGAACCGGTTGCCGTCCACGTCCTCCAGCACCCCGCCACCGGCGCGGGCGGCGAAGACGGGCATCGTGGACCCCACCCCGCCGGCCACGGTGGCCGTACGGCGGGCCTGCAACTCCAGCGACTTGGGACCGGGGACGGCGGTGACGAGACGGCGCTCCTGCGGGATTGCGGTCATGAGGGGCTCCTGGGGGTGCTTCGGTTGCCTGTCTGGGGGGCTCGGGTTGCCTGTCTTCGCAGGCTAGATGCGGGGGAGCGGAGCGGTCATGCTCCGATCGGTAGTGGTGCGCGCGTGTCGTTGTCCGCCGCGTACAGTCGGTCGGCGGGTCGTGGCGGCCGGTCCGTGGCCGGTCCGTGGCCGGTCGGCGCGGTCGGTCGGCAACACCCCCGTACGCGTGGGACGGTGAACTACCCGTGCGAGGGCACTAGATTGACGGTGGCACAGAGCGGACCTGGCTGGTCAGGGGGCAGGGGTTCATGAACACCGACGGCACGCACGAATCGCGGGGCGGCGCGCACGACTCACGCGACACTCGCGCCACTCCCGTGCCACGGCCGGCGGGACCGCCGAGCCCGTCGCACGCGGGACCTCCGGGACCCCTGGCGGGGCCGCCGCCCATGCCGCGATCGGCCCCGTTCGCGACGCCCCCGGCCCCGGAGCACGCCCCTGCCACCGGCCCCACGCTCCGCGACTGGCTGCACATGCCGCGCCTGTCCGACGCGCCGGGCACCTGGACGTACGGCCACCGGCCGAGGCCGGCGGTGGAACCGGAGCGGACGCCGCTGCGGCAGTTGGTGAGCGGGGCGCTGATCTCGGCGCTGGTCGGGGTCCTGTTCTGGTCCCTGCTCTGGAACGGCTACCTCGGCCATTTCTGGCTCTGGCCCCTCTACGCGTTCACGCCGGATTCCTGGCGTGGTTCCATGACGTCCGTCGTCGCCTCGTACATCTACTACGCGCTGGTCATCATCGTCCTCATCGTCGTCTTCGGACGCCTCGGCCGCTGGCCCGAGCTGGCCAAGCGCGTCCTCGGCCTCGGCGCCCACACCCCGCCGCCCGTCGCCGCCGCGCCGCCGCCAGGACCCGAGGACGATCTCGCCGAGTGGCCCGAGCTGCGGGCCGCAGGACAGGGCGAGAGCGCCGCGCGGCTCGCCGGTGAGGTGCGCGAGGGCCGGATGAACGACGTCGACTACGTCCGTATCCGGCGCGCCTGGCACTCCGTGCGGGTCGACCCCACCCGGCTGCCAGCGTTCACCGAGGCCGTACGGACCGGTGGCGCCGCCGCCTGCGTCCATCCGTCCGGCAAGCGCGATCTGCCCGTCAGGGCCGCCCGGCACGATCTGTTCGTCCGGCAGGTCAGGCTCGGCACCGTCCATGACGGTGAGCGCAACCCGTACGCCAGGCGGGGCACCGGCATCGCGCTGGAGCCGCAGCTCCTCGGCACCTCGCTGCTCGCCGTCGGACCGCCGGGAGCGGGCAAGACGCAGGCGCTGGTCAGGCCCGTCGTCGAATCGCTCGCGCTCCAGGCGCTCGCCGGGCAGGCCGCCGTCGTCGCCGTATGCGCGACCGGCACCCCCCTCGGCCCCGACGACGCGTACGACGTCGTGGTCAAGCTCGGCGACCCGCAGTCCGTGTACGACCTCGACCTGTACGGCGGCACCAACGACCCCGACGAGGCGGCGTCCGTCCTCGCCGAAGGGCTCGTCGGCGACCTCACCGACACCGACAGCAGGCGGGCCACCACCGTGCTCGCCCAACTGCTCGGCCCGTTCCGCGCCGCGTACGGCCGGCTGCCCGCCGTCCCCGAACTGCGCGAGCTGCTCGACGGGGTGCCCACGGCCATCGCCACGCTGCGCGAAGCCCTCGAAGCCGACGGGCACCACGCCATGCGCCGGGAGCTCGAAGGCCGCGAGCGGCAGGCAGGCGCGCCCGGCGACCCCGGCCGCGCGCTCGCCGACCGGATCGCGCTGCTCGACCGGCCAGCCTTCGCCGGCTTCTTCGACACCAGCGGTAGGACCCGGCCGTTCTCGCTGCGCGCCCTGGAACACCCGCTGCGGGTCCGTATCGACCTGCCGGAGCGCGGCCACGCCGAGGCGTCGCGGCTGCTGGCCCGGCTGGTGCTGGCCCAGTTCACCGCGAACGCCGCGGTCAGGGCCGACCACTCGCTGTTCGCCTGTCTCGTCCTGGACGACGCGACCCGCACCCTCACCCCCGAGACGCTGCGCGGTGTGCAGCGGCTGCGGTCCGTGAACGCCGGGGCCGTCCTCACCCTGCGCACGCTGGACGACGTACCGGAGACGCTGCACACGGCGCTGCTCGGCGCCGTCGGCTGCCGGATGGCGTTCGCCGGCATCACGACATGGGACGGCAAGCGGTTCGCCGAGGCGTGGGGCACGGAGTGGGTGGAGACCCGCGACGTCACCCAGCGGACGGTCTTCGCCGACCAGCCGCTGACCCGGGCCATCCACTCCTTCCGCAAGCTGGTCAGCGGCAAGGCGGTGACCACGGAAGGCGTGACCGTACGGCAGGTCGAGCGCGAGCGGTGGTCGGCGTCGGACCTGGCGCACGCGGTGCCGGCCGGGCATGCGGTGCTGTCGCTGCGGACGGTCGATGGCGAGCATGCGCCACCGCTGTTGGTGGATTTGCGGCACTGAGACCGGGACGGGCTTCGGACAACCTGGCAGAATCGGGAGTGGCCGTTCATACGGGACGGCCAGATTGATCTGACGACCTCTCCGTCTCCACCCGCCCGCTGCTGAAAGCCCTACGGTTCCGCCATGCCGCCCACGCTCGCATCGCTCGTCCAGCACTCGGCGCTCAAGCTCTCGGTGCGCGCCGGGGAGGACCGGTTGCAGACCCCTGTGCGCTGGGTGCACGCCAGCGAGCTGGCCGACCCCGTGCCGTACATGGAAGGCGGGGAGCTGCTCCTCGTCACGGCGACCACCCTCGACGCCGAGGACCCCGCCGCCATGCGGCGCTACGTACGGCGGTTGGTCGGCGCGGGAGTGGCCGGGCTCGGCTTCGCGGTCGGCGTCAACTACGAGGACATCCCGGACGCGCTGGTCGATGCGGCGCGCAGCGAGGGGCTGCCGCTGCTCGGCGTCCCCCGGCGCACGGCGTTCCTGGCGATCAGCAAGGCGGTCTCGCAGGCGATCGCCGCTGACCAGTACCACGCGGTGAGCGCCGGCTTCGAGATCCAGCGCGAGCTGACGAACGCCGCGCTCACCGAAGGCCCGGCGGCGCTGCTGACCCGGCTCGCCGCGCACATCGACGGCTGGGCGGCGCTGTACGACACGTCGGGCGCCGTCGTCGCCGCCGCGCCCGACTGGGCCGCGAGACGGGCCGCCCGGCTGACCGCCGACGTGGCCCGGCTGGGCGAGCGGCCCGCCCCCGCGTCCACGGTGGTCGGCGGCGACGCCGCCGACACCGACGACCGGGTGGAACTCCAGTCCCTGGGCACCGGGCGCCGGGTACGGGGCGTACTGGCCGTCGGCACGGCGGCGGCACCCGGCACGGCCGAGCGGTACGCGGTCCACTCGGCGGTCGCCCTGCTGACCCTCACGACAGAACGCTCCCGCGCCTTGCAGGAGGCGGAGCAGCGACTCGGCGCCGCGGTGCTGCGCATGCTGCTCTCCGGCCAGCCGGACCACGCGCGCGCCGTGGCCGGCGACCTCTACGGGGAACTGCTGGACGCGCCGTTCCGGCTGCTGGTCGCGGAGAGCGCGGACGCGTCGGCGGGGCAGGACCGGGAGGCCGACCACCCGCTGGAAGTACTGGCCGAAGCCCTGGAAGCCGCCGCGTCCCGTGCGGCCGAGGCGATCCTGGTCGTGCCGGAGGGCGACGAACGACTGGTCGTCCTGGCCGTCGACGGCGGCCCGGTGGTCGCCGCGGCCGTGGCGTACGCCTCGCGCGAGTCCGAAGAGGCCGGAGTAGCCATCGGCCTCTCGGCCCCGACGGGCCCGATCGCGGCGGCCGGCGCGTACAAACAGGCCGAACAGGCCCTCTCGGTCGCCCGCCGCCGTGGCCGCGCCCTGGTCGAACACGAGGAACTGGCGGCGGGCTCGATCCTCCCCCTCCTCGCCGACGACGCGGTACGCGCCTTCGCCGACGGCATGCTCCGCCCGCTGTACGAACACGACGCGAAGGGCCGCGGTGACCTGGCGGCGTCCTTGCGGGCCTGGCTGTCGCACCACGGGCAGTGGGACGCGGCGGCGGCGGACCTGGGGGTGCACCGGCATACGCTGCGGTACCGGATGCGGCGGGTGGAGGAGATTCTGGGGCGGTCGCTGGACGATCCGGATGTACGGATGGAGCTGTGGCTGGCGCTGAAGACGGCGGAGCCGTCCCCGCCGTAACGCTCCGCGTCGCCTGCGGCGGCTTGTTCCCCAGCCCCGCCCCTTCCCGAAACCGGGGCCAGCCCCGGACCCCCGAGCCGGTGCCTGCGGCGTGCTGTTCGCAGGCGCCGAGCGCCGTGCCGGGGGCAGCCCCAAGACCCCGGTCGCGCCTACCACTCCGCGCAGTGTGAACGGCGCAGCAGCAGCCGGGGGCGCCATCCCGGCCCCCACCCGGTCCGCCCCCGCACGGGGCGCAGCCCTCGTGCGGGGGCGGCGCCGAGCACCGGGGGGTCCGGGGGCCTGCCCCCGGTTTCGGGAAGGGGCGGGGCTGGGGAACGGCGCCGCAGGCACACCCACCGGCACACCCAACCGCCCACCCACCGGCACACGTACAAACCGTCGCGTCCCCCCACCCCCACCACTCCACCCCGGACAAACGACCTCCCACCCCCGCCCCCCTACCGTGGTCCCAGACAACCCCATCGCCACCACCGTTCTGAAGGGCCGGGACCCGCCATGACCTCCACCCACGCCTTCTGGCTCGCCGGCCGCCAGGCCACCTCGCAGGACACCTTCGACGTCACCTCCCCCTGGGACGGCCGGCTCGTCGGGATCGTCGCCGTGCCGACCGACGCGCAGGTCGAGGAGGCCGTCGCCGCCGCTTACGCCGTGCTCGGCGAGTTCGCCGCCACGCCCGCGCATGTGCGCGCCGCCGCGCTCGACCATGTGTCGCGTCGGCTCGTCGAGCGGACCGAGGAGATCGCCCGGCTGATCTCCGACGAGAACGGCAAGCCCATGAAGTGGGCCAGGGGCGAGGTTGGGCGGGCCGTGTCCGTGTTCCGGTTCGCCGCCGAGGAGGCCCGGCGGTTCAACGGGGGTGAGGCGCAGCGCCTCGACACCGATGCCGGCGGCGCGGGGCGGCTCGCGCTGACGCGGCGGTTCCCCAAGGGTGTCGTCCTCGGTATCGCGCCGTTCAACTTCCCGCTCAACCTCTGTGCGCACAAGGTCGCCCCGGCCATCGCCGTCGGTTCGCCGATCATCCTCAAGCCCGCCCCCGCGACCCCGCTGTCCGGGCTGCTCATCGGTGAGCTGCTCGCCGAGACCGAGCTGCCCGCCGGGTCCTGGTCCGTGCTGCCCGTGGTGAACGACCGGATGCCCGCCCTCGTCCAGGACGAGCGGCTGCCGGTGATCTCGTTCACCGGTTCCGACAAGGTCGGCTTCGCGATCATGGACTCCGTCCCGCGCAAGCACCTCACGCTCGAACTCGGCGGCAACGGCGCGGCCGTCGTCCTCGCCGACTACGCGAGCGAGCAGGACCTGGACTGGGCCGCGACCCGGATCGCCACGTTCTCGAACTACCAGGGCGGCCAGTCCTGCATCTCCGTGCAGCGGGTCATCGCCGACGCCTCGGTGTACGAGCGGCTCGTGCCGAAGATCGTCGCCGCGGTCGAGGCGCAGGTCACCGGGGACCCCGCCGACGACGCCACCGACGTGGGCCCGCTCGTCAGCGAGGACGCGGCCAAGCGGGTCGAGGCGTGGGTGGACGAGGCCGTACGGGGCGGGGCGCGGCTCCTCGCCGGCGGCAAGCGGGACGGCGCCTCGTACGCGCCCACCGTGCTCGCCGACGTCCCCGGCGACGTGACCATCTCCTGCGAGGAGGTCTTCGGGCCGGTGCTCACCCTGCGCCGCGTCGACGGCGAGAGCGAGGCGTTCGACGCCGTCAACGACTCGAAGTACGGCCTCCAGGCGGGGGTGTTCACGCATGACGTGCAGGCCGCCTTCCGCGCGCACCGCGCCCTGGAGGTCGGTGGCGTGATCATCGGCGACGTCCCCTCGTACCGCGCCGACCAGATGCCGTACGGCGGCGCCAAGATGTCCGGCGTCGGCCGCGAGGGCGTGCGGTTCGCGATGGACGACTACACGTACGAGCGCGTCATGGTATTGACGGGCCTCGCCCTGTAGCCGCCGCCGGGCCGCGTTGATTGGTCGGCCCACGACTGGTGCGGGTGCGGGGAATCGGGTAGATACGGACGAGTAGTACCGGCCGGTACGCAGTGTCGCACCCGACTTCGTGGCGAGGTGAGTTCTGATGTCCGCCCCATCCACCGCATCCGCACCCCAGGGCCAGCCCAAGGTCTCCGAGCGTGAGGCACGGCAGGTCGCCGAGGAAGCCCGTGAGCAGGGCTGGCGCAAGCCCAGCTTCGCCAAGGAGATGTTCCTCGGCCGCTTCCGCCTTGACCTCATCCATCCGCACCCGATGCCCGCACAGGAGGACGTACGGCGCGGTGAGGCGTTCCTGGCCAAGCTGCGGACGTTCTGCGAGGAGAAGGTCGACGGCGCGCTCATCGAGCGCGAGGCCAAGATCCCGGACGAGGTCATCAACGGCCTCAAGGAACTCGGCGCGCTCGGCATGAAGATCGACACCAAGTACGGCGGTCTCGGTCTCACCCAGGTGTACTACAACAAGGCCCTGGCGCTGGTCGGCTCCGCGAACCCCGCGATCGGCGCGCTGCTCTCCGCGCATCAGTCGATCGGCGTACCGCAGCCGCTCAAACAGTTCGGCAGCCAGGAGCAGAAGGACGCCTTCCTGCCGAGGCTGGCCCGCACGGACATCTCCGCGTTCCTGCTGACCGAGCCCGACGTGGGCTCGGACCCGGCCAGGCTCGCCACGTCCGCCGTCCCGGACGGCGACGATTACGTGCTGGACGGCGTCAAGCTGTGGACGACCAACGGCGTCGTCGCCGACCTGCTCGTGGTGATGGCCCGGGTGCCGAAGTCCGAAGGCCACAAGGGCGGCATCTCGGCGTTCATCGTCGAGGCGGACTCGCCGGGCATCACGGTCGAGAACCGCAACGCGTTCATGGGCCTGCGCGGCCTGGAGAACGGCGTGACCCGCTTCCACCAGGTCCGGGTCCCGGCGGCGAACCGGATCGGCCCCGAGGGCGCCGGACTCAAGATCGCCCTGACGACGCTGAACACCGGCAGGCTCTCGCTGCCCGCGATGTGCGTCGGCTCGGGCAAGTGGTGTCTGAAGATCGCCCGCGAGTGGGCGGCCGAGCGTGAGCAGTGGGGCAGGCCGGTCGCCAAGCACGAGGCGGTGGGCGAGAAGATCTCCTTCATCGCGGCGACGACGTTCGCGCTGGAGGCCGTGGTCGACCTGTCGTCGCAGATGGCCGACGAGAACCGCAACGACATCCGTATCGAGGCGGCCCTGGCCAAGCTGTACGGCTCCGAGATGGGCTGGCGGATGGCCGACGAACTGGTCCAGATCCGCGGCGGCCGGGGCTTCGAGACCGCCGATTCGCTGGCGGCGCGCGGCGAACGCCCCGTCCCCGCCGAGCAGATGCTCCGCGACATGCGGATCAACCGCATCTTCGAAGGCTCGACGGAGATCATGCACCTGCTGATCGCCCGCGAGGCCGTCGACGCCCACCTCGCGGTGGCCGGCGACATCATCGACCCCGACAAGTCCCTCTCCGACAAGGCGAAGGCGGGCGCGCAGGCGGGCAAGTTCTACGCCCGCTGGCTGCCGAAGCTGGTCGCCGGCGCCGGTCAACTGCCCAACTCGTACGGCGAGTTCCACCACCCGGGCCACCCCGACCTGGCGGCGCACCTGCGCTACGTGGAACGCGGCTCCCGCAAGCTGGCCCGCTCCACCTTCTACGCCATGTCGCGCTGGCAGGGCCGGATGGAGACCAAGCAGGGCTTCCTCGGCCGGATCGTCGACATCGGCGCCGAGTTGTTCGCGATGAGCGCCGCCTGCGTACGCGCCGAACTGCTCCGCACGAGCGGCGACCACGGCCGCGAGGCGTACCAACTGGCCGACGCCTTCTGCCGGCAGTCCAGGATCCGCGTCGAGGAGCTGTTCGGCCGCCTGTGGTCGAACACGGACGACATCGACCACAAGGTCGTCAACGGCGTCCTGTCCGGCACGTACACCTGGCTGGAGGAAGGCGTCATCGACGCGAGCGGCGAAGGCCCCTGGATCGCCGACGCGACCCCGGGCCCCTCGAAACGCGACAACGTCCACCGCCCCATCAAGTAAGCACGCGAGCAGCACAACAGGCGCCCGCGCGGGGTCCGTCACCGCGCGGGCGCCGTAATCTGCTCCGCGTGATGACCGCCGATGACGTACTGGCCCTGCTCGCGCTGCTTCGTGGCGCCGGAGTCGACGTGTGGGTCGAGGGGGGCTGGGGGGTGGACGCCCTTGTGGGGGAGGAGAGTCGGGGGCATCGGGATCTCGATCTTGCCCATCGGGTCGAGCACGAGCCCGTGCTGCTGGGCGTGCTGGGCGGGGCCGGGTTCGTGCAGACGGTGGACGCGCGGCCCGTGCGCTTCGTGTTCGCGCATCCCGGCGGGCGGGAGGTCGATCTGCATCCGCTGGTGTTCGCCCCCGACGGGTCCGCGATCCAGGCGTCGCCCGACCCCGACGAGCCCTTCCGCTACCCGGCGGACTGCTTCACCACGGGCACGATCGGCGGGACCGTCGTCCCCTGCGTCTCCGCCGCGCAGCAGGTCCGCTTCCACCAGGGGTACGAGCCCGCCGACCGCGACCTGCACGACATGGCCCTGCTGCGGGCGAAATTCGGCATCGCGACCCACTTCTGACCGGGCGCCCTGTCCCCGGACACAGGGGATGGGGCAAGAATGGGGTCCATGAGCGACAGCCCCGCCCCTCTCGCGGACCCCCACCTCGCCTTCGATCCGGCCGAAGGCCGCCGGGACATCGTCGTCCTCGGCTCCACCGGGTCCATCGGTACCCAGGCCATCGACCTGATCCTCCGCAATCCCGACCGCTTCCGGGTCACCGCGCTGTCCGCCGCGGGCGGCAGGGTGGCCCTGCTCGCCGAGCAGGCGCGGCAGCTCCGGGTGCGGACGGTCGCCGTGGCGCGTCCGGACACGGTGCCCGTGCTCCGGGAGGCGCTGCGGGCCGAGTACGGGCCCGGCGAGCCGCTTCCCGAGATCCTCGCGGGGCCCGAGGCCGCCACCGAACTGGCTGCTTCCGACTGCCACACCGTGCTCAACGGCATCACCGGCTCCATCGGCCTCGCGCCGACGCTCGCCGCCCTCGAAGCCGGCCGCACCCTCGCGCTCGCCAACAAGGAATCGCTGATCGTCGGCGGTCCGCTGGTCAAGGCCGCCGCGGCCCCCGGGCAGATCATCCCCGTCGACTCCGAGCACGCCGCGCTGTTCCAGGCGCTGGCCGCCGGCACCCGCGCCGACGTGCGCAAGCTGATCGTCACCGCCTCCGGCGGCCCCTTCCGCGGCCGTACCCGCGACGAACTCGCCGACGTCACCCGCGAGGACGCCCTCGCCCACCCCACCTGGGCCATGGGGCCGGTCATCACGATCAACTCGGCGACCCTCGTCAACAAGGGGCTCGAAGTGATCGAGGCCCATCTGCTGTACGACATCCCCTTCGAACGCATCGAGGTCGTCGTACACCCCCAGTCGTACGTTCACTCGATGGTGGAGTTCAGCGACGGCTCGACCCTCGCCCAGGCCACACCCCCCGACATGCACGGCCCGATCGCCATCGGACTCGGCTGGCCGGAGCGGGTGCCGGACGCGGCGCCCGCCTTCGACTGGACCAAGGCGTCGTCCTGGGAGTTCTTCCCGCTCGACACCGAGGCGTTCCCCTCCGTGGGACTCGCCCGGCAGGTCGGAGCGCTGGGCGGCACGGCTCCCGCGGTGTTCAATGCCGCCAACGAGGAGTGTGTGGACGCGTTCTTGTCGGGTCGGCTGCCGTTCAACGGCATCATGGATACCGTCACCGAAGTCGTCGCCGAGCACGGGAGCCCCCGCAGGGGAACCCCGCTCACCGTCGGTGACGTCCTCGAAGCTGAGACCTGGGCACGGGCCCGGGCCCGGGAACTGGCAGTGAAGGCAACAGCGGAGGCTCGCGCATGACGATCCTGTTGACGGTCCTTGGCATAGTCATTTTCGCCGTGGGGCTGCTCTTCTCCATCGCCTTCCACGAGATGGGCCATCTCTCGACGGCCAAGATGTTCGGCATCCGGGTGCCCCAGTACATGGTGGGATTCGGGCCGACGATCTGGTCGAAGAGGAAGAACGACACGGAGTACGGGATCAAGGCGATCCCGCTCGGCGGCTACATCCGAATGATCGGGATGTTCCCGCCGGGCGCCGACGGCCGGATCGAGTCCCGGTCCACCTCGCCCTGGCGCAGCATGGTCGAGGACGCGCGCTCCGCCGCCTTCGAGGAGCTGCGGCCCGGCGACGAGAATCGGCTGTTCTACACGCGCAAGCCCTGGAAGCGCGTCATCGTGATGTTCGCCGGGCCGTTCATGAACCTCATCCTCGCCGTCGCCATCTTCCTCGGCGTCGCGATGTCGTACGGCTTCCAGACGCAGACCACCGACGTCGCAGCCGTCCAGCAGTGCGTCATCTCACAGAGCGAGAAGCGCCAGACCTGTGAGAAGGGCGACCCGGTCTCGCCTGCCAAGGCGGCGGGACTCAAGCAGGGTGACAAGATCGTCGCCTTCAACGGCCGGAAGGTCGCGGACTGGAGCACGCTCTCCGACCTGATCCGCAAGACGATCGGCCCCGCCACCATCACCGTCCAGCGCGACGGCTCGGAGCAGGTGCTGCACGCCAAGCTGCTCAGCAACACCGTCCTGAAGAAGGACTCCAACGGCGATGTCGTGCAGGACAAGTACGTACCCGCCGGCTATCTCGGCTTCGCCGCCTCCACCGAGATCATCCCGCTGACCTTCGGGCAGTCCGTCGACCGCATGGGCACCATGATCGAGGACAGCGCCAAGCGGATCGTCGATCTGCCGTCCGAGATCCCGGCGCTCTGGCGCGCGGCCTTCGACGGCGGTGAGCGCAAGGCGGACTCGCCGGTCGGCGTGGTCGGCGCCGCCCGGATCGGCGGCGAGGTGATGACGCTGCACGTCCCGGCGCAGAGCCAGATCGCGATGCTGCTGTTCCTGCTCGCCGGGTTCAACCTCTCGCTGTTCCTCTTCAACATGCTGCCGCTGCTGCCGCTCGACGGCGGGCATATCGCGGGGGCGCTGTGGGAGGCGCTGCGGCGCAACGTGGCGCGGCTCTTCAGCAGGCCCGACCCGGGCCCCTTCGACGTGGCGAAGCTGATGCCCGTCGCCTATGTGGTGGCAGGGCTCTTCATCTGCTTCACCGCGCTCGTCTTCATCGCCGACGTGGTCAACCCGGTGAAGATCAGCTAAATCAGTCGATTCGGGGAAATCTTCCCGTTTTGCAGCGGCCGGACACTTTTTGTGTCCGGCTGCTTACTTTTGAGTGGACTCTTCGTAGCGGTGTGCTCGTTCGACGCGCGGTGGCGTAATCTCGGGGGCTGGAGCCCGCCGATCTCGGGACCTCGATCCACACCTTGGGGTTGCACACCAGATGACTGCAATTTCACTCGGAATGCCGTCCGTTCCCACCAAGCTCGCCGAACGCCGGGTCAGCCGCCAGATCCAGGTCGGCTCGGTGGCGGTCGGCGGGGACGCGCCGGTGTCGGTCCAGTCGATGACGACGACGCGTACGTCGGACATCGGCGCGACGCTGCAGCAGATCGCCGAGCTGACGGCGTCGGGCTGTCAGATCGTCCGAGTGGCGTGCCCGACGCAGGACGACGCGGACGCGCTGGCGACGATCGCGCGCAAATCGCAGATTCCGGTGATCGCGGACATCCACTTCCAGCCGAAGTACGTCTTCGCGGCGATCGACGCGGGCTGTGCGGCGGTCCGGGTCAACCCGGGGAACATCAAGCAGTTCGACGACAAGGTGCGGGAGATCGCGAAGGCCGCGCTGGAGACCCGGACCCCGATCCGGATCGGCGTCAACGCCGGCTCGCTCGACGCGCGGCTGCTGAAGAAGTACGGCAAGGCCACTCCCGAGGCCCTGGTGGAGTCGGCGCTGTGGGAGGCGTCGCTGTTCGAGGAGCACGGCTTCCGGGACATCAAGATCTCGGTGAAGCACAACGACCCGGTGATCATGGTGAATGCCTACCGCCAGCTCGCCGAGCAGTGCGACTACCCGCTGCACCTCGGTGTGACGGAAGCGGGCCCGGCGTTCCAGGGCACGATCAAGTCCGCCGTCGCGTTCGGCGCGTTGCTGTCCGAGGGCATCGGGGACACGATCCGGGTGTCGCTGTCGGCCCCGCCGGCCGAAGAGGTCAAGGTCGGACTGCAGATCCTGGAGTCGCTGAATCTGAAGCAGCGCCGGCTGGAGATCGTGTCCTGCCCCTCGTGCGGCCGGGCGCAGGTGGACGTGTACAAGCTCGCCGACGAGGTGTCGGCCGGACTTGAAGGCATGGAGGTGCCGCTGCGCGTGGCGGTCATGGGCTGTGTGGTGAACGGTCCGGGTGAGGCGCGCGAGGCCGATCTGGGTGTGGCGTCGGGCAACGGCAAGGGCCAGATCTTCGTCAAGGGCGAGGTCGTCAAGACCGTGCCCGAGTCGAAGATCGTGGAGACCCTGATCGACGAGGCCATGAAGATCGCCGAGCAGATGGAGAAGGACGGCATCGCCTCGGGCCAGCCCGAGGTCGCTGTGAGCTGACCCGGGTTTTCCGGCCGGTCACCGACCCGGGTTTCCCCCGGTTGTCAACTCGGCTTTTCCACCGGTGGCCGACCTGGGTTTTCCACCGGTCGTACGAACCGCAGCGGGCCCCGCCGCCGATGTGCCCCCACAGGCACCGGCGGCGGGGCCCGTACCTGTGCGGGCCCACGGGAGGCGTCCCCGGAGGCCGCCAGGTAGAGTTCGCAGATCAGCAGACCGTATGGTGAGGCCCCCAGTGTTGACGCAGACCACCACCCGGGTCCTCGAACCCAGCGAACTCGGCGCAGCGCTCGCCATCCTCGAGAGCGAGCCGGTCGCCAACGCCTTCGTGACCTCACGCGTCCAGGTGGCGGGACTCGACCCGTGGCGCCTCGGCGGCGAGATGTGGGGCTGGTACGCCGACGGACATCTGCGCTCGCTCTGCTACTCCGGCGCCAACCTCGTCCCCATCTGCGCCACCCGCGAAGCCGTACGCGGCTTCGCCGACCGCGCCCGCCGCACCGGCCGCCGCTGCTCGTCCATCGTCGGCCCCGTCGAAGCCACCACGCAGCTCTGGCGGCTGCTGGAGCCGAGCTGGGGCCCCGCCCGCGAGGTCAGGGCCAACCAGCCGCTGATGGTCACCGAGCAGATCCCCGCCGACGTCACCCCCGACCCGTACGTCCGCCGGATCCGCAAGGACGAACTCGAAACGATCATGCCGGCCTGCGTGGCGATGTTCACCGAAGAGGTCGGCGTCTCACCGCTCGCCGGCGACGGCGGACTCCTCTACCAGGCACGCGTGGCCGAACTCGTCGGCGCGGGGCGCTCGTTCGCCCGGATCGACAACGGCAAGGTCATCTTCAAGGCCGAGATCGGCGCCGCCACCCACCGGGCCTGCCAGATCCAGGGCGTCTGGGTCGACCCCGCCTACCGCGGCCAGGGCCTGTCCGAGACCGGCATGGCGGCCGTCGTCCGGTACGCGCTGGCCGACGTCGCCCCCGTCGTGAGCCTGTACGTGAACGACTACAACACCCCCGCAAGGGCCGCCTACCGCCGGGTCGGTTTCCGCGAGGTGGGCGCCTTCATGAGCGTGCTGTTCTGAAAGTAGGGTTCCGCACATGCTGAGCATCCCCGGGGACGACCCCCGGACCCCCGACGTGCAGGTAGGGCCGGTCGATCTCACCGCGCGCGTGGACGACGCCCTCGCCGTACAGGCCCTCGCCTTCGGGCTCAGCGACGACGAGATCGACGTACGGCGGCACATCGTGCTCCGGCATCTGATGTACCCGGGCTGCCGCTCCTTCGGGGCCACCACCGACGAGGGCAAACTCGTCGGGTTCGTCTACGGGCTGCCCAACCAGCGCACCCACTGGTGGTCGACCGTCGTCGAGCCGTATCTGCGCAGGACCGAGTCGGACGGCTGGCTCGACGACTCCTTCGTCATCACCGAACTCCATGTCCACCCCGGCTACCAGGCCAGGGGCATCGGCCGCGCCCTGATCACCGTCATCACCGACGGGGTCACCCAGCCCCGGTCGATCCTGTCGGCGATCGACGTCGAGAGCCCGGCCCGCCATCTGTACCGCCAGCTCGGCTACCAGGACCTCGCGCGCCAGGTGCACTTCCCGAGCGCGGCGCGGCCGTACGCGGTGATGGGGGCGACGCTGCCGCTGCGCAGACCGGGGCCGGCCGCGTCGGACACGTGACGTCCGGGCTGACGTCCGGGCCGCGGTCCGTGTGTCCCGGGCCGCCGTCCTCGTGAAGAAGTGATTTCCGGGTGCGGGCGCCGCACGGCTAATCTCCTGGCATCACCCGAGAGAACGCAGGAGTGCTTCCCATGCCCCAGGTCCAGCGCATGTCCCGTTTGATGGCCAAGACATTGCGCGACGACCCGGCCGACGCGGAGACGCTCAGCCACAAGCTGCTCGTACGCGCGGGTTACGTCCGCCGCACATCGGCCGGCATCTGGAGCTGGCTGCCACTGGGCAAGAAGGTCCTCGACAACGTCTCGCGCGTCGTACGCGAGGAGATGGACGCGATCGGCGCGCAGGAGGTCCTGCTGCCCGCGCTGCTGCCCAGGGAGCCGTACGAGGCGAGCGGCCGCTGGGAGGAGTACGGCGACCTGCTGTTCCGGCTGAAGGACCGCAAGGGCGCCGACTACCTGCTGGGCCCGACCCACGAAGAGATCTTCACGCAGCTCGTCAAGGACCAGTGCACGTCCTACAAGGACCTGCCGGTGATGCTCTACCAGATCCAGACGAAGTACCGCGACGAGGCCAGGCCGCGCTCGGGCGTACTGCGCGGACGCGAGTTCCAGATGAAGGACTCGTACTCCTTCGACACCACGGACGAGGGGCTGGCCGAGTCGTACGCCCTGCACCGCCGCGCCTACCAGGCGATCTTCAAGCGGCTCGGACTCGACTTCCGGATCGTCTCCGCCGTCTCCGGTGCGATGGGCGGCTCGGCGTCGGAGGAGTTCCTGGCACCGGCGGCGGCGGGCGAGGACACGTTCGTGGACTGCCCGGCGTGCGACTACGCCGCGAACACGGAGGCGGTGACGTTCGTGGCACCGGCGGTTGGCGCCGTCGACCACCCTGCCGTCGAGGAACTGGACACGCCGGACACCCCGACCATCGAGTCGCTCGCCGCGCTCCTCGGCGTGCCCGCTTCGGCCACGCTGAAGAACCTGCTGGTCAAGGTCGACGGCGAGATCGTCGCCGTCGGTGTGCCGGGCGACCGCGAGGTCGACCTCGGCAAGCTCGGCGAACACCTCGCCCCCGCGGTGGTGGAGCTGGTCACCGCCGAGGACTTCGAGGACCGGCCGGATCTGGTACGCGGCTACGTGGGTCCGCAGGACCTGAAGGTCCGCTACATCGCCGACCCCCGGATCGCCCCGGGCACGGCGTGGATCACCGGCGCGAACCGGGTCGGCACGCACGCGCGCAACGTGGTCGCCGGGCGGGACTTCGAGGTCGACGACTACCTGGACGTCGTGGTGGTCGAGGTGGGCGACCCGTGCCCGGCGTGCGGTGCGGGTCTTACCCTGGACCGCGCGATCGAGATCGGCCACATCTTCCAGCTCGGCCGCAAGTACGCGGACACCTTCCAGCTCGACGTACTCGGCCAGCAGGGCAAGCCGGTGCGGGTGACGATGGGCTCGTACGGGATCGGCGTCTCGCGCGCGGTGGCGGCGCTGGCCGAGCAGTCGGCGGACGAGCAGGGGCTGTGCTGGCCGCGCGAGATCGCGCCGGCGGACGTGCATGTCGTGGCGGCGGGCAAGGCGCTGCAGACGGAGCTGGCGGTGTCGGTCGCCGAGCAGTTGGCCGCGGCGGGGCTGCGGGTGCTGGTGGACGAGCGGCCCGGGGTGTCGCCGGGCGTGAAGTTCACGGACGCCGAGCTGATCGGTGTGCCGCAGATCCTGGTGGCGGGGCGGCGCTCGGCCGAGGGCGTGCTGGAGCTGAAGGACCGGCGCAGCGGGGAGCGCGAGGAGCTTTCGGTGGCGGAGGCGGTGGCTCGGCTGACCGCGGTCTGATGTTTCCGGCCGTGCGGGTGCGGGTGCGGGTGTCGGTTGCGTGGTTGCGGGTCGGTTGCGGTCCGTGCCGGGGGCGGTGTCGTCGTCCGGCGCGGTTCGGGGTTGCGGGTTTGCGGTGCGGTGGTTGCCGGGGGCGGTGTCGTCGTCCGGCGGGGTTCGGGGTTGCCGGTTTTGGCTGCTGTTGTCGCCGGGGGTCGCTCCGGGGTGGCCTCCTGCGCTGTGGTGTCGTCGTCCGGGGCGGTTCGGGTTGCGGGTTTGCGGCGCGGTGGTCGTCGGGCGCGGTGTCGTCGTCCGGCGCGGTTCGGGGTTGCCGGTTTTGGCTGCGGTTGTCGCCGGGGGCCCCTCCGGGGTCGTGTCCTGCGCTGCACGATTTACGGCGCGTACTCGTCCCCCACGCCGTGCACCCGGACATGCGCCGCAAATCACGCTTTACGCTCCGGACACCACCCCTGCGCGGCCCCCTTCACAGCCAGGCCGCGAACTCCAACAGCAGCTCGGCGGACTGGCGGTGACGGGCCGTCAGGGCGCGCGTCGCGGATTCCACCGCGCGGAACAGCGTCCAGCCGCGCAGTCGTTCACGGTCGACGTCCAGGGAGTCCGCCAGCCGGTTGATCCGGCGGCGGGCCGCTGAGGCGCCGGCGTCCGAGGCGACCAGATCTTCCACCCGGTCGCGTACCAGCCTCGCCAGGTCGTACGCCCGCTCACCTACGAGCGGCTCGGGGCCCACGGCCAGCCACGGTGTCCGGTCACCCGCCAGGACCTTTCCCTGGCGGAACGCGCCGTGCAGGAGCATCGTCTCCGTCGGACCGGTCATGAGGTCCGCTCGGGCCTGGAGCGCTGCTGTGATCAGTGGGGCCGCGGTTTCGTCCTGGGTCGCGGCCATCGTTTTGGCCTGGTGTTCCGTGCGGGTCTCCACCGTTTCGAACGGGTGGTTCACCGGCGGCTCCACCCAGAGGCGTTGCAGCGTTCCCGCTGCCTCCAGCAGTGCCTTCGCCTCCGGGAGCGAGCGCAGGGACATCTCCGGGTGCAGGCGTTCCAGCAGCAGTGCGTCGTCCAGGACCTCCGCGGCGCCCCAGCCCTTCCAGTGGGCCAGTGCCGCGTGTTCGACGGCGGGGGCTGCGAACGGTGGGGCGATCTTGAGGGTGGCGGGGGAGTCGTCGCTCCTGCGGACGAGCATCACCAGGCTGCTCCGGCCGCCCGGCGCCACCACGCGTTCGACGGTCAGGCCCTGGCGGGTGACCGTTTCCTCCGCGAGGGCGGGCAGTTGGGCGAGCCATGGGGTGGCCGCGGATTCTCCGTACGTCTCGCCGAGCGTGCGCAGCAGACGCTCCGGCGGTTCAAAAGCCATACGTACGTAGTTCCCCTTCTTGGCTCACGACCGCTCGGCGAGTCCCGGAAAGGCTACGCCGGTGCCGCGCCAGCGCGCCGCGCGCACCGCTGCCTCGCGGAGTGCGTCGGCGGCCTGCCGGCGCAGTGGGCCTTCGGCCGCGCGTACGAGGTCGGAGTAGACGTCGGCGACCCTGTCCTCCAGGCGGGCCGCGAGGCGTTCCGCCGACGCGGCGCCCGCCACCGGGAAGGGCAGCGCGTAGGCGGCCGCCGCGGCGGTGGGTTCGCCGCCCAGGTCGCGGACGGTACGGGCCAGGGCGTCGCGCCGTGAGCGGTGTGCCGCGTAGGCCGCCGACGCCTCGGCGCCGCGGGCCGTGCCGACCCGGCCGCCGACGACTCCGTACCCGTACACGGCCGCGTGCTCGGCGGCGAGTGCGGCCTGCGCCGCCTCCAGTGCACCGGTGCTCATCGGGCCGCTCCTTCGGTCAGCAGGTACGCGTGGGTGGCGCTCGCGGCGGCCACGGAGGCCAGCAGACGGGCGAGTTCCGGGGGCGCGTCCAGCAGGGCGGCCGTCTGGGCGTCCGTGGTGCGGCGGGCTGTCGTCGCCAGTGCCCTGAGCGCTTCGGCCGGGTCGGCGGAGACCGCGGCGGTGGGGGCGGCGGCCGGGGGTTTCCCCGCCGGGGAGAGCGCCGACACGTGCTGGGCGGTCGCCGCGCGCAGCGGCGCCAGGGTGGCCCGCTCGCCGGGATGCCGGGCCAGCACCGCGTCGTACTGCGCGAGCAGGGTCCGGCTGGTGGCCGCCGTACGGACCCTGAGGGCGTTCTCGGCGCGCACCGACGCGCTTTCGCCGGGCCCGTGGCGGTCGGCGTCGGTCGAGGAGCAGGCCGTCAGCAGACCGGCCGCGGCGGCGCCCAGGAGGAGCTGCCTCCGTGTCGTACCCACGCGTCTCTCCCTCGCAGTGATCATCGCAGGCGAGCGTACCTGCGGGTCAGCCCCATGTGGACGGCAACACCCCCTGGGACCGGATACCCTTGCCGTCTGACGCAGGACGATCCCACAACAGCAGACGCGGCCGAGGAGTCACCCGGATGAGCACCACCCAGAGCGAGAGGCTGCGCGGACTGCTGGAACCGCTCGTCAGCGCCAAGAACCTTGATCTGGAAGAGATCGAGGTCGCTCGGGCCGGCCGGCGTCGCGTGCTGAGGATCGTCGTGGATTCCGACGACGGTGTGGATCTCGACGAGTGCGCCGAGCTGAGCCGCACCATCTCCACGACGCTGGACGAGACCGACGCCATGGGCGAGGACGAGTACCAGCTCGAAGTGACCTCACCCGGGGCCGAGCGCCCGCTGACCGAGCACCGCCACTACGTGCGCGCCGTCGGCAGGCTCGCCAGGTTCCAGTTGCCGGAGGGGGAGCTGGTGGCCCGGATCCTGGCCGTGGACGACGAGGGCCTTGATGTCGAGGTGCCCGGGGTGAAGGGGCGGAAGGCCACCGCCCGCAGGCTGGAGTTCGCGCAGATCGCCAAGGCGCGTGTCGAGCTCGAATTCAGCCGCAAGGACAAGAAGGAAGAGGAGGCGTAGCCGTGCATATCGACGTGAAGCTCTTGAAGGGCTTGTCACAAGAGAAGGAGATCCCCTTCGACCTGCTGGTCGAGGCGATCGAGTCCGCCCTCCTCATCGCGTACCACCGCACCGAAGGCAGCCGCCGGCACGCACGCGTCGTACTGAGCCGGGACAACGGCGATGTGACGGTGTGGGCCAAGGAGGACGCGGCCGATCTGGAGGAGGGGCAGGAGCCCAAGGAGTTCGACGACACGCCTTCGGACTTCGGCCGGATCGCCGCGACCACCGCGCGCCAGGTCATCCAGCAGCGGCTGCGGGACGCCGAGAACGACGTCACGTTCGGCGAGTACGCGCGCCGTGAGGGCGATGTCGTGGCCGGCATGGTGCAGCAGGGCAAGGACCCGAAGAACGTCCTCGTCAAGCTGGACGACAAACTGGAGGCCATCCTTCCGGTGCAGGAACAGGTGCCGGGCGAGAACTACACGCACGGGCTGCGGCTGCGCACCTATGTGGTCCGGGTGGCCAAGGGCGTACGCGGTCCTTCGGTGACGCTGTCCCGTACCCACCCCAATCTGGTGAAGAAGCTGTTCTCGCTGGAGGTGCCCGAGATCGCCGACGGATCCGTCGAGATCACGGCCATCGCCCGGGAGGCGGGGCACCGCAGCAAGATCGCCGTGCGGTCGCTGCGGTCGGGGCTCAACGCCAAGGGCGCCTGCATCGGCCCGATGGGGGCCCGGGTGCGCAACGTGATGGCCGAGCTGCTCGGCGAGAAGATCGACATCGTCGACTGGTCGGAGGACCCGGCCGAGATGGTGGCGAACGCGCTGTCGCCCGCCCGGGTCAGCAAGGTCGAGATCGTCGACATGGCCGCACGCTCGGCGCGGGTGACCGTACCGGACTACCAGTTGTCGCTCGCGATCGGCAAGGAAGGGCAGAACGCCCGGCTCGCCGCGCGGCTCACCGGCTGGCGCATCGACATCCGTCCCGACACCGAGCAGTCCGAGTCGGCTGATCCGGCCGAGGCCGATCACGCTTGACGATCTTTTGGGACAGCAGGTGTTCGAATCTTGCCCCGTAGGGGTGAGGTCCGTACGGGGAGGTAGACTTAATGGTGTCTGGCCGGACGAAGGCCCGAGCCTGCCCTGAGCGAACGTGCGTGGGGTGCCGGGAACGAGCGGCCAAAAGCGATCTGCTGCGCATCGTGGTGGACGGTGAACAATGTGTTCCCGATCAACGCGGTACGCTGCCCGGCCGGGGTGCGTATATGCACCCCGCCTTGGTCTGTCTCGATCTGGCGGTCCGCCGCCGGGCGTTCCCCCGGGCCTTCCGGGTCCAGGGACCGCTCGACAGCGCGGACCTGCGCCAGGCCGTCGAGGCAATCACAGCGCAGGCAGCACGGTAAGAAGACGTACGGCACGGAACCCCGTGCGGTTCAGGTACCTCGCGAGTTGGAAGTAGGTCGAGATTGCGATGAGCACTCGATGAGTACGCGATGAGTACGCCCATGAAGTAGCGACGGTCCGGCGGTAACCCGGACCTAAAAGGAGCGAAGTGGCTAAGGTCCGGGTATACGAACTCGCCAAGGAGTTCGGCGTCGAGAGCAAGGTCGTCATGGCCAAGCTCCAAGAACTCGGTGAATTCGTCCGTTCGGCGTCCTCGACCATCGAGGCGCCGGTTGTACGTAAACTGACCGACGCATTGCAGGGGCCCGCCGGCAACGGCGCGAAGCCCGCTGCCAAGCCCGGGGCGCCCCGCAAGGCGTCCCCCGCGAAGCCCGCAGCGCCCTCACCGGCGCAGGCGGCACGTCCCGCTGCCCCCAAGCCCGGTGTCCCGGCCCCCAAGCCGGCCGCCGCCGAGGCCCCCGCGAGCAGCGCCCCCAGCACCAACGGCAGCACCCCCGCTGCGGCACCGAGTCCCGGACCCCGTCCGGCCACCCCGGCGCCCAAGCCCGCGGCTGCCGCCGCACCGCAGAAGCCGGCCCCGGCCGCGCCCGCCGCGCCGGAGTTCACCGCGCCTCCGTCGGCTCCGGCCGCCGGTCCCCGGCCCGGTGCCACCCCCGGCCCGCGTCCCGCGGCCCGTCCGACGGGCGGTCAGGGCGAGCAGCGCCAGGGCGGCGACCGCGAGCAGCGCCAGGGCGGTCGCCCCGGCGGCGCGCGTCCCGGCCAGGCCCCGCGTCCCGGTGCCCGTCCCGCGGGCCCGCGTCCGGGCAACAACCCCTTCACCTCGGGTGGCTCCACCGGCATGGCGCGGCCGCAGTCGCCGCGTCCCGGTGGCGGCGCCCCGCGTCCCGGCGGCGCAGGCGCCCCCGGTGGCGCACCGCGTCCGCAGGGTGCGGGCCAGGGCGGTCCCCGTCCGCAGTCGGGTCCCGGCGGTTCGTCCCGTCCGTCCCCCGGCGGCATGCCCCGTCCGCAGGCCCCGCGCTCCGCGGGTCCCGGCGGCGCGCCCGGCGGTAACCGGCCGAACCCCGGCATGATGCCGCAGCGTCCCGCTGCCGGACCCCGCCCCGGCGGCGGTCCCGGTGGCGGCGGTCGCGGTCCCGGTGGCGGAGCCCGCCCCGGTGGCGGTGGCGGCGGTCGTCCCGGTGGCGGCGGCGGTTTCGCGGGTCGTCCCGGTGGCGGTGGCGGCGGCGGTTTCGCCGGTCGCCCCGGTGGTGGCGGCGGCGCTCCGGGTCGTCCCGGAGGCGGCGGTTTCGGTGGCGGCGGTGGCCGTCCCGGCTTCGGCGGACGTCCGGGTGGTCCCGGTGGCCGCGGTGGCACACAGGGCGCGTTCGGCCGTCCCGGCGGGCCCGCCCGCCGTGGCCGCAAGTCGAAGCGGCAGAGGCGCCAGGAGTACGAGGCCATGCAGGCCCCGTCGGTAGGCGGCGTGATGCTGCCGCGTGGCCAGGGCCAGAGTGTCCGGCTGTCGCGCGGTGCGTCCCTCACCGACTTCGCGGAGAAGATCAACGCCAACCCGGCGTCGCTCGTCGCCGTGATGATGAACCTCGGCGAGATGGTCACTGCCACGCAGTCCGTCTCCGACGAGACGCTGCACCTGCTCGCCGGCGAGATGAACTACGTCGTCGAGATCGTCAGCCCGGAGGAGGAGGACCGCGAGCTTCTCGAGTCCTTCGACATCGAGTTCGGCGAGGACGAGGGCGGCGAGGAATCCCTCGTGTCCCGTCCGCCGGTCGTGACCGTCATGGGTCACGTCGACCACGGTAAGACGAGGCTGCTGGACGCGATCCGCAAGACGAACGTCGTCGCGGGCGAGGCCGGCGGTATCACCCAGCACATCGGTGCCTACCAGGTCGCCACGGACGTCAACGGTGAAGAGCGCAGGATCACCTTCATCGACACCCCGGGCCACGAGGCGTTCACCGCCATGCGTGCCCGTGGTGCGAAGTCCACCGACATCGCGATCCTGGTGGTCGCGGCCAACGACGGTGTGATGCCCCAGACGATCGAGGCGCTGAACCACGCCAAGGCGGCCGACGTGCCGATCGTGGTCGCGGTCAACAAGATCGACGTCGAGGGCGCCGACCCGACCAAGGTGCGCGGTCAGCTCACCGAGTTCGGTCTGGTGGCCGAGGAGTACGGCGGCGACACCATGTTCGTCGACATCTCCGCCAAGCAGGGTCTGAACATCGACAGCCTGCTGGAGGCCGTGATCCTCACGGCCGACGCCTCGCTCGACCTGCGGGCCAACCCGGAGCAGGACGCGCAGGGCATCGCGATCGAGGCGCACCTCGACCGCGGTCGCGGCGCCGTCGCCACCGTGCTCGTCCAGCGCGGCACGCTGCGCGTCGGTGACACGATGGTCGCCGGTGACGCGTACGGCCGCGTCAGGGCGATGCTCGACGACAACGGCGACAACGTCGACGTGGCGACACCTTCGACGCCCGTCCTGGTCCTGGGACTCACCAACGTCCCCGGCGCCGGCGACAACTTCCTCGTTGTCGACGACGACCGCACGGCCCGGCAGATCGCCGAGAAGCGTGCCGCCCGCGAGCGGAACGCGGCCTTCGCCCGCAGGGGCGTCCGGTTCTCCCTGGAGAACCTGGACGAGGCCCTCAAGGCAGGTCTGGTACAGGAGCTCAACCTCATCATCAAGGGCGACGCGTCCGGTTCGGTGGAGGCCCTCGAGTCCTCGCTGCTCCAGCTCGACGTCGGCGAAGAGGTCGACATCCGGGTGCTGCACCGCGGTGTGGGTGCGGTCACCGAGTCGGACATCGACCTGGCGATGGGCTCCGACGCCATCGTGATCGGCTTCAACGTGCGCGCCGCTGGGCGTGCCGCGCAGATGGCCGAGCGCGAAGGGGTGGACGTCCGGTACTACTCGGTCATCTACCAGGCGATCGAAGAGATCGAAGCGGCCCTCAAGGGCATGCTCAAGCCGGAGTACGAAGAGGTCGAGCTGGGTACGGCGGAGATCCGCGAGGTCTTCCGCTCCTCCAAGCTGGGCAACATCGCGGGTGTTCTCATCCGCTCCGGCGAGGTCAAGCGCAACACGAAGGCCCGGCTCGTCCGCGACGGCAAGGTCATCGCGGAGGACCTCAACATCCAGGGTCTGCGCCGCTTCAAGGACGATGTCACCGAGATCCGCGAAGGCTTCGAGGGCGGTATCAACCTCGGGAACTTCAACGACATCAAGATCGACGACGTCATCGCGACGTACGAGATGCGCGAGAAGCCGCGCGGCTGACGCACGGCGACCGCCGGGGCCGGTCGACGGAGATAATTTCCGTCGATCGGCCCCGGCCGCGCGTGTACGGTTCATATACCCGCGCCAAGCGATGGCGGGGGAAATGACCCCGAACCGGCGGGACATCCGGATCCGCATGTACGTGGGGACACTGTCCTTCGACCTGCTCCTCGGCGACGTACGGTCGCTGAAGGAGAAACGCTCCGTCGTGCGTCCGATCGTCGCCGAGCTGCAACGCAAGTTCGCGGTCAGCGCGGCGGAGACGGGAGACCAGAACCTCCACCGCAGGACCGAGATCGGCCTCGCGGTGGTGTCGGGGGACTGGGGCCATCTCACGGACGTCCTCGACCGCTGCGAACGCATGGTCGCGGGCCACCCCGAGGTGGAACTGCTCGCCGTACGGCGGCGCCTGCACGGCGAAGACGACTGACCTGTAGCACCAGAAACCCAGAAGGAAGAGTGACGGACCGGTGACCGACAACGCGCGGGCACGCAAGCTCGCCGATCGCATCCAGGTCGTGGTCGCGGAGACCCTGGACCGGCGTATCAAGGACCCGCGGCTGGGCTTCGTGACCATCACGGACGCCCGGGTCACCGGCGACCTGCGGGAGGCCACGGTCTTCTACACGGTCTACGGCGACGACGAGGAGCGCGCAGCTTCGGCGGCCGCCCTGGAGAGCGCCAAGGGCGTGCTCCGCTCCGAGGTGGGCCGGCAGACAGGTGTGCGCCACACACCGAGCCTGGCCTTCGTCCCCGACGCCCTGCCGGACAACGCGCGCACCATCGAGGACCTCCTCGACAAGGCGCGCGCCAAGGACGCCGAGGTACGGGAGGTGTCGACCGGCAAGACCTACGCCGGCGAGGCCGACCCGTACCGCAAGCCCGGCGACGACGACATCGCGGAGACGGACGGCGACAGCTCCGAATGACACAGCAGACCGCGACGCCCGACGGCCTTGTCATCGTCGACAAGCCGTCGGGCTTCACCTCGCACGACGTCGTCGCCAAGATGCGCGGGATCGCCAGGACCCGCCGGGTCGGCCACGCCGGCACCCTCGACCCCATGGCCACGGGCGTGCTCGTCCTCGGCGTCGAGCGGGCCACCAAACTCCTCGGCCATCTCGCGCTGACGGAGAAGGAGTACCTCGGCACGATCCGGCTCGGCCAGGACACCGTCACCGACGACGCCGAGGGCGAGGCCACCTCGTCCGCCGACGCCTCCGCGGTCACCCGCGAAGCGATCGACGCCGGTGTCGCCGAGCTGACCGGGCCGATCATGCAGGTCCCCTCGAAGGTCAGCGCCATCAAGATCGACGGCAAGCGGTCGTACGCGCGGGTGCGCGGCGGCGAGGAGTTCGAGATCCCGGCGCGGCCCGTCACCGTCTCGTCGTTCCAGGTGTACGACGTACGCCCGGCCGTCGCCGACGACGGCACCCCCGTCATGGACCTCGTCGTCTCCGTCGTCTGCTCCTCCGGCACCTACATCCGGGCCCTCGCCCGCGATCTCGGCGCCGGGCTCGGGGTCGGCGGCCATCTGACGGCCCTGCGCAGGACCCGGGTCGGGCCGTACGCCATCGACGGCGCGAAGACCCTGGACCAGCTCCAGGAAGAACTGACCGTCATGCCGGTCGCCGACGCGGCGGGCGCCGCGTTCGCCCGCTGGGACGTCGACGAACGACGGGCGAAACTGCTGCTCAACGGGGTGCGGCTGGAGATGCCCGCGTTCCCGAGCGCGCCGGTCGCCGTGTTCGGACCCGACGGACGCTTCCTGGCGCTCGTCGAGGAGCAGCACGGCAAGGCGAAGAGCCTGGCCGTCTTCGGCTGACCGGCTCACGCGATGCCGATGCGGAGCGGAACGTCCCGGCATGGCAGTCTTGGACCTGGCTACATCGGCAATCACGTACACGGTTTGGGCGAGGAGCGGTCACAGTGCAGCGCTGGCGCGGCTTGGAGGACATCCCCCAGGACTGGGGGCGCAGCGTCGTCACCATCGGCTCCTACGACGGGGTCCACCGCGGCCACCAGCTCATCATCGGCAGGGCCGTGGAGCGCGCCCGTGAGCTGGGCGTGCCGTCGGTCGTGGTGACCTTCGACCCGCACCCCAGCGAGGTCGTACGCCCCGGCAGCCACCCCCCGCTGCTCGCGCCCCACCACCGGCGCGCCGAACTCATGGCGGAGCTGGGCGTGGACGCGCAACTGATCCTGCCGTTCACCGTCGAGTTCTCGAAGCTGTCACCGGCCGACTTCATCGTGAAGGTGCTGGTCGACAAGTTGCACACGCGCGCGGTCATCGAGGGCCCGAACTTCCGCTTCGGCCACAAGGCGGCGGGCAACGTCACCGTCCTCGCCGAGCTGGGCGAGACGTACGACTACGAGGTCGAGGTCGTCGACCTCTACGTGACCGGCGCGGCGGGCGGCGGCGAGCCCTTCTCGTCCACGCTGACCCGCCGGCTGGTCGCGGAAGGCGACGTGGCGGGCGCGGCGGAGATCCTCGGCCGCCCGCACCGCGTCGAGGGGATCGTGGTGCGCGGCGCGCAACGCGGCCGCGAACTCGGTTACCCGACGGCCAACGTGGAGGTCCTGCCACACACGGCGGTCCCCGCGGACGGCGTGTACGCGGGCTGGCTGACGGCGGCCGGCGAACGCATGCCGGCGGCGATCTCGGTGGGCACGAACCCGCAGTTCGCGGGGACGGAACGCACGGTCGAGGCGTACGCGATCGACCGGGTGGGCCTGGACCTGTACGGGCTCCATGTGACGGTCGACTTCTTGTCGTACGTGCGGGGCCAGCAGAAGTTCGAGTCGATCGACGCGCTGCTGGAGGCGATCGGGGACGACGTGAAGAAGTCGCGGGAGCTGATCGCGCGGTACGACGCGGCGTAGCGGCCCGGCGGGGTTCACGTGTCTTGGTTGCGGTGGTCGCCGGGGGCGGTGTCGCCGTCCGGCGCGGTTCGGGGTTCACGTGTCTGGGTTGCTGTTGTCGCCGGGGGCCGTTCCGGGGTCGTGTCCTGCGCTGCACGATTTACGGCGCGTGCACCTCTGACACGAGGTGCACCCGGACATGCGCCGCAAATCACGCTTTACGCTCCGGACACCACCCCTGCACGACCCCCTTCAGCCCCCGGGCCCGGATGGGGTGCTATCGGCCACCGGCGGCAAGGGGCCGGGCGCCCACGCCAGGGACGCGGCCCCCGGCCAGCACGGACCCCGCAAGCCGCGTCCACGCGGACGTTGGGCTGGGGGCCCACCGACGGGAGGGGGCCGGGGCCGCAGGAGGGGGGTGTCCGGACGTAAAGCGTAGGAGTTCTAGCGATCGAGCAGTCCGGACACCCCCCTCCGGAGGCCCCGGACACCGGAACCGGACAAGCGGGCCGCAACCAAAACCCGCACCCCCAACCGCGCCGGACGGCGACGCCGCAGTCCGGACACCCCCCTCCGGAGGCCCCGGACACCGGAACCGGACAAGCGGACCGCAACCCAGACCCGGCCGCCCCGGCGAAACGGCTAACCCGCCGTCGCCGCCCAGTGGCACGCGACCTGCGTCGCGTCGCCCCCCGACAGCACCGGTAGCTGCTTCGTGCGGCACTGCTCCGAGACGCCCGCCCGTTCCGCCTCGCCCGACGCCAGCACCTGGCAGCGCGCGTGGAAGCGGCAGCCGTTCGGGATGCGGGACGGGTCCGGGGGTTCGCCCGTCAGGACCACCGGGACGCCCTCCGACTCCGGGAGTACCGACAAGAGCGCCTGCGTGTACGGGTGCTGAGGTTCCGTCAGGACCTTTTCGACCGGGCCCGTCTCCACGATCCGGCCCAGGTACATCACCGCCACCCGGTCCGCGATGTTCCACGCGAGGCCCAGGTCGTGGGTCACCACCAGCGCGGAGAGGCCGAGTTCGTCGCGTAGCGACAGCAGGAGCGCCAGGATCTCGCCGCGTACCGACGCGTCCAGGGACGCCACGGGCTCGTCCGCGACGATCAGTTCGGGCTTCAGGACCAGCGCGCCGGCGATGACGACGCGCTGCCGCTGGCCGCCGGACAGCTCGTGCGGGTAGCGCAGGAAGAACCGCTCGGGCGGGCGCAGGCCCGCGAGCGACAGGGCCTCGGCGACCGCTTCGCGCTCGTCGGCCGGGCGGCCGTGGATGCGTAGGCCCTCGGCGACCGCGTCGTACACGGTGTGCCGGGGGTTGAGTGAGCCGCTCGGGTCCTGGAGGACCAACTGGACGCGTTTGCGGTAGGACTTCAGCGCGCGGGCGTGGTAGTCGAGCCGCTCGCCCGCGAAGGTGATCGCACCAGACGTGGGCGGGACGAGACCGAGCAGCGCGCGGGCCAGTGTCGTCTTGCCGCAGCCGGACTCGCCGACCAGGGCCACGATCTCGCCGGCCCCGATGTCGAGGTCGACCCCGTCGACCGCGCGGGCGGGGGCCGCGCCGCGCCTGCCGGGGAAGGTGACGTTCAGCTCGGCGGCCGAGAGCAGGGGGGTGATGGTCATGGGCAGCTCCTGAGGGGTGGCCGTCATTCCGGGCTCTCCGCCGACGCGGCAGGGGCCGACGCCGCCGCCGGGGACGGCGTACCGACGCGCACGCACGCCGCGCGCCTGTCCGGGCCCGCGTCCCGCAGCTCCTGGTCCTCGTGCGCGCAGCTCTCGAGGGCGACCGGGCAGCGCGGATGGAACGTGCAGCCGGACGGCAGCGCCGACGGGTCGGGCGGGTCGCCGGGCAGCCCGCGCGGGGCGCGCCGGGACGCCGGGTCGCCGATGCGGGGGAAGGCGGCGGACAGCGCGTTGCCGTAGGGGTGCGCCGCGTTGTCGTACACCGCCTTCGCCGGGCCCTCCTCGACGATCCGGCCCGCGTACATGACGGCGAGCCGGTCGCAGGTGTCCGAGAGGACGGCCAGGTCGTGGCTGATCATCAGCAGGCTGATGTCCTTCTCCGTGACGAGCTGTTCGATGAGCCGCAGGATCTGCGCCTGGATCATCACGTCCAGCGCCGTCGTGGGTTCGTCGGCGACGATCAGCCGCGGATCGCAGGCGAGCGCCATCGCGATCATCACGCGCTGGCGCTGTCCGCCGGACAGCTCGTGGGGATAGGCGTCGGCGCGGGCGGCCGGCAGGCCGACCTGTTCCAGCAGTTCGACCGCGCGCCTGCGGCCGGCCGCCGGGGTCACGTGCTGGTGCAGCAGGACCGGTTCGGCGATCTGGTCCCCGATGCGGTGCACCGCGTTGAGCGAGTGCATGGCGCCCTGGAAGACGATCGAGGCGCCCGCCCAGCGCACCGCGCGCAGCCGGCCCCACTTCATCGTGAGGACGTCCTCGCCGTCGAGCAGGATCTCCCCGGACAGTTTCGCCGTCGCGGGCAGCAGCCGCAGGAGGGCCAGGGCCAGCGTGGACTTGCCGCAGCCCGACTCGCCCGCGATCCCGAGCTTCTTGCCGGGCTCGACGGCGAGGTCGACACCCCGTACGGCGGGGACGGCGGTTGCTCCCGAGCCGTAGGTGACCCGCAGGTCCTTGATCTCCAGCAGGTTCGACGACGTCATCTGGCCACCCCAAGCTTCGGGTTGAGCACGGTCTCGATGGCGCGACCGCAGAGTGTGAAGGCCAGGGCGACCAGGGCGATGGCGATGCCGGGCGGCGCCAGGTACCACCAGTGGCCCGAGGAGACGGCGCCCGCCTCGCGGGCGTCCTGGAGCATGCCGCCCCAGGAGACGACCGTCGGGTCGCCGAGACCGAGGAAGGCGAGCGTCGCCTCGGTGAGGATCGCGCTGGAGATGCCGAGCGTGGTCTGCGCGAGCACCAGCGGCATCACATTGGGCAGCACATGCCGGCTCATGACATGGCCGTGCCCGCCGCCGAGCGCTCTGGCCCGTTCGATGTACGGGCGTGACTCGACGGCGATGGTCTGCGCGCGCACCAGCCGCGCGGTCGTCGGCCAGCTCGTCACACCGATCGCCAGGATGACCGTCCAGATGGAGCGGGACATCACGGTGGTCAGCACGATCGCCAGTACCAGCGTGGGCATCACCAGGAACCAGTCGGTGATCCGCATGACGACGGTCGCGAACCAGCCGCCGAAGTGCCCGGCGATGATGCCGACCAGGGTCCCGATGGCCACGGACAGCGCGGCTGCCAGCAGCCCCACGGTCAGCGAGACCCGGGAGCCCCAGACCAGCAGGCCGAGCAGCGACCGGCCGAACTGGTCGGTGCCGAGCGGGAATTGACCGCTCGGCGCCTCCAGCGCCTTGCCCGGCGCCTGCGTCACACTCTGCACGTCGCTGCCGACGAGCAGCGGGGCGAACACGGCGATGAGCCCGATCACCACGAGCCCGACGAGCCCGATCAGACCGGCCCGGTTCGTCCGGTACTGCCGCCAGAAGCGGGCGGTCGACGCGCGCCGCTGCTCCCAGGCGAGCGAGGAACTGGCCCGCGCCCGGGGCGCTTCGACGGGTCCGGGGGTGTCCGGCGTGTCGGGGGTCTGGGTATTCGCGACGGTCATCGGCCCACCCGGGGATCGAGCAGCGGATAGAGCAGGTCGGCGAGGAGGTTCATCAGGATCATCGCACCGGCGAAGACCACGAACAGCCCCTGCACGAGCGGCAGGTCGGGCACGCTCAGCGCCTGGTAGAACAACTGGCCGAGGCCCGGCCAGGAGAAGACGGTCTCGACGAGGATCGAACCGCCCGCCACGAAGCCGACGTTGATGAAGACCATCGTGACCGTCGGCAGCAGCGCGTTGGGCACGGCGTGCCTGCGGCGTACGAGGTCGTCCCGCAGCCCCTTGGCGCGGGCCGTCGTCAGATAGTCGCTGCCCATCTCGTCCAGCAGCGAGGACCGCATGACGAGCAGGGTCTGCGCGTAGCCGACGGCGACGAGGGTGATCACCGGCAGCACCATGTGATGGGCGACGTCCATGACGTACCCGAAGCCGGACGAGTCGCCCGACGACATGCCTCCCGTGGGAAATATCCCCGGAATGGGGCCGATGCCCACGGAGAACACGATGATCAGCAGCAGCCCGAGCCAGAAGCCCGGCACCGACCACAGCGTCAGCGCGAGCCCGGTGTTGAACCGGTCGCCGGGCCCGCCGTTGTGCCAGGCGGAGCGGGTGCCGAGCCACAGGCCGAGCGCGGAGTAGATCAGCACGGCGACACCCGTGAGCAGCAGTGTCGCCGGGACTTTCTCCAGGATCAGATGGCCGACCGGCGCGTGGAACTGGTACGACGTGCCGAGGTCGCCGGTGAGCGCGTCGCCGCAGTAGTTCGTGAACTGCTGCCACATGGGCAGGTCGAGACCGAACTGATGTCGCAGCGTGGCCAGTTGGGCGGCGGACGTCGGAACGCCCTGGGTCATGGTCCTGATCGGGTCGCGTGAGATGACCCGGAAGAGGAAGAAGCTGGTGACGAGCACGGCGAAGAGGGAGACGACGGCGCCTGCCAGCTTGCCCGCCACATAGAGCAGATACGCGGTCTTGGTGCCGGAGCCTGCGCGGGCGGCGGCGCCGGACGGCCCGGTCTTCACCGGGCCGCCGGCCGCTTCCCGCGCCACACCGGGGGTGCTTGCGGTGCTCATGGATTATTCACGGTCTTCCGCGGTGGAACGGCGACGCATCATGACGAACAGCCCGAGTCCGCCGGCGATCACGACAACAGCCACGATCCCGATGATCAGGCCGGTCGAGGACGAGCCGCCGGAGCTGTCACTGCTGCTGTCCGCCGGTACGGCCGACCACCAGCTCCAGTAGCCGTCCTGGCCCCAGATGTTGCCGGCGGCCTCCGGCATCGTCGTGATGGATTTGATCTGGTCCGTACGGTACGCCTCGACGGCGTTCGGATAGGCCATGACATTCATGTATCCGGTGTCGTAAAGCCGCGATTCCATCTGCTTCACCAGATCGGCCCGCTTGGCGGGGTCGTACTCCGCCGACTGCTTCTTGTACAGCGCGTCGTACTGCTTGTCGCAGATGAAGTTGTCCGTGGCCGGACTGTCCTTCGGCGTGGCGGGCAGCGCGTCGCAGGTGTGGATGGACAGGACGTAGTCCGGGTCGGGGTTGACCGACCAGCCGTCGATCGCCAGGTCGTAGTCGCCGGCGAGCCACGGGTCGCCGACGTTGTCGAGGCAGTCGACCTTCAGCCCGATGCCGAGCTTGGCCCACCACTCCTGGAGGTACTTGCCGACGGCCTTGTCGTTCGGGTCGGTGGCGTGGCAGAGGATGCGCAGGTTCAGCGGCTTGCCGTTCTTGCCGAGCAGTTTGCCGCCGCTCTTCTTGTAGCCGGCCTGCTGGAGGGTCTGCGCGGCCTTCGCCGGGTCGTACGCGATGCGCTGGCTGTCGGACGGCTTCCAGAAGTACGTGGAGAAGCGCGGCGGGATGTAGCCCTCACCCTTGGCGGCGTGTCCCTGGAAGACCTTGTCGATGATGGTGTCGATGTCGACGGACTCGAACAGCGCCTTGCGCACGGCAGGGTCGAGCAGCGCGGGATTGCCGTTGCCCATCTTCTCGCCGTTCTTGGCCTTCGCGCCGGGGTTGGTCGCGAGGGCGTAGAAGCGGCGGCCCGGTGCGTCGTTGACCTTGATGTTGTCGGTGGTCTTGAGCGCGGTGGCCTGGGCGGGGGTCAGGTTCGATACGAAGGAGACCTCGCCCTTCTGCAGGGCGGCGACCGCCGCGTCCTGGTCCTTGTAGTACCGGAGGTCCAGCTCGTCGAACTTGGGCGCGCCGCGCCAGAAGGACTTGTTCGGCTTGAGCTTGATGTACTGGTCGACCTTGAAGTCCGTGATGACGAACGGGCCGTTGCCGACGATCGGGAACGACTTGTCGTTGTTGAACTTCGAGAAGTCGGTGACCTTCTCCCAGATGTGCTGGGGCACGATCGGCACGTCCAGCGCCAACATCGTGGCCTGCGGCTTCTTGAGCTGGATGACGAGCGTGGTCGGGTCGGGCGCCGTGACCTTCTTGAAGTTGGCGGTGAAGCTGCCGTTGGCGGTGGCCGCGTTCGGGTCCGACATCATCTTGTTGAACGTCCAGGCGGCGTCGGCCGCTGTCGCCTGCACACCGTCGGACCACTTGGAGTTGTTCCGGATGGTGAAGGTCCAGGTCAGCTTGTCCGCCGAGGACTTCCAGGCCGTGGCGAAGCCCGGGACGGCGTGCGCGTCCTTGGCGTCGTAGTTGGTCAGGTACTCGTAGGCCAGCCGGTGGATGCTGGTACTGACCAATGACTGGGCCAGGAACGGCGAGAGGGAGTCCACGCTCTGGCTGACGGCGACGGTGAGGACCTTCTTGCCGCCGCTGTCAGCGGCTTGCGCCTGCTGCGGCGCGGGGGCGAGCGGGCCGAAGGGGATCACACTCGCGGCCACCAGCGCGGCGGCGGCAGCACCGGAGGCCAGGAGCAGACGGAAGCGGGAACGGAGCCGAACGGGCAGGCGCGGTGTGCGCGCGGAACTCTGGACCATGGGCCGGTGACCTCGTGTCATCACTCGCAAGAAGAAACTGGGTTGTCTGTGGGTCGACATCTGGTGAAGCGAAGGTTTATCAGCGCTTGTCCAGCCACGTCAACGGCCGTCAAAACCCGGTGTGGTCTGCGGGAATGCCCTGAGGGTCCGCACCGTGAAGACGGCGCGGACCCTCATTGGTCTAAGCCTCTGTCGCCTTACTGCTGAGGCGCTGGCGGTGCCTGCGGGGGCTGCGGAGGGCGACCTTCCGGCGGGACGGGACCCCGCAGATCCGGCTGGCCTTCTGGTGGAAACGGGCTCTGCCAGCCCTGCGGCGGACCGGGCCGCTGCGGCGGTTGCTGCTGCGGGTGGGGCTGCGCATAGGGGTAGGGCTGCTGGTGCTGGGGCGGCTGTTGCTGCTGCGGATACGGCTGCGGCTGTCCGGGCTGCTGGCCGTACGGCGGCTGCTGCTGCGCCGGGTAGGGCTGACCGGGCGTCGGCTGACCGGGTGTCGGCTGACCCGGCGCCGGATAGCCCGGGATGCCCGGCATCGGCGGGACCATGTGCGGCGGCGGGTTGCCGTCGGCCGTCCACAGCCCCTGCGCGTTCTGGGCGCGCGAGAAGTCCTCGGCGACCAGGGCGGAGAGGTTGAAGTACGCCTCGCGCGTCTTGGGCCGCATCATGTCGAGGTCCACCTCGGCGCCCGCCGACAGGTGTTCGTCGAAGGGCACCACGACCACACCGCGGCAGCGCGTCTCGAAATGCTGGACGATGTCGTCGACCTTGATCATCTTTCCGGTCTCGCGCACCCCCGAGATGACCGTGAGGGACCGCTGTACGAGATCGGCGTAGCCGTGCGCCGACAGCCAGTCGAGCGTCGTGGAGGCGCTGCTGGCACCGTCGACGGACGGCGTCGAGATGATGATGAGCTGATCGGCCAGATCCAGCACCCCGCGCATGGCGCTGTAGAGCAGTCCGGTGCCCGAGTCGGTCAGGATGATCGGGTACTGCTTGCCCAGCACCTCGATCGCCCGGCGGTAGTCCTCGTCGTTGAACGTCGTGGAGACCGCGGGGTCGACGTCGTTGGCGATGATCTCAAGGCCGGACGACGCCTGCGAGGTGAAGCGCCTGATGTCCATGTAGCTGTTGAGATACGGGATCGCCTGCACCAGGTCGCGGATGGTCGCCCCGGTCTCGCGGCGCACCCGGCGGCCGAGCGTCCCGGCGTCCGGGTTGGCGTCGATCGCCAGGATCTTGTCCTGCCGCTCCGTGGCGAGCGTGGAGCCGAGCGCCGTGGTGGTGGTCGTCTTGCCGACCCCGCCCTTGAGGCTGATGACCGCGATCCGGTAGCAGGACAGCACCGGGGTGCGGATCAGCTCCAGCTTGCGCAGCCGCTCGGCCTCCGCCGCCTTGCCACCGATCTTGAACCGCGCCCCGGCGGAAGGACCGCGACTGCTCTTGGCCTTCTGCTTGTTGTTGCGCAGCAGCCGGTCGGACGACAGCTCGACGGCCGCCGTGTAACCCAGCGGCGCGCCGGGCACCGAGCGCTCGCGGTGGTCGTGCGCGACGGGGGACGGCCAGGCCGCCCCGCTGCGCGGATCCACCGGCGGCGCCTGGTGCGGCGGCTGCTGCTGGTGCGGTGGGGCAGGCGGCTGCTGCTGGGCGGGAAGATTCTGCGACGCCTGCACCGGCAGGTTGGCCGACGAGCCGGGCCCCGCCGACTGCGGAGGCAGCGGCGCGGGCGCCGGTACCGGGGGAGCGCCGGGCCTGCCCTGCTGCGGCGGATACGGCTGCTGACCGGGATAGGGCTGCTGGGGCGGGTACGGCTGCTGGGGCGGGTACGGCTGCTGGCCGTGCGGCGCGGGCGGTCCCTGCTGGGGGAAGCCGTAACCGCCCTGCGGCGGTGGCTGCGGCTGCGAGTGCTGGGGCGGCTGGGGCTGCGGGGGTGCGGGCTGCGGGAAGCCGTAACCCGGCGGCGGGACCGGCGGTCCCTGCTGCGGGAAGCCGTAACCGCCCTGCGGCTGCTGCGGAGGCAGCGGCTGCTGGGACTGAGGCTGGGACTGAGGCTGGGGCTGAGGCGGTTGCGGCGCCGGGTGTTCGGCTGCCTGGCTGGGTACGGGCCACTGCGGCGCGGGAGCCGGTGCGGCCGGCTGGAAGGCGGCCGGCAGCGGCGGCAGCCCCGGCGAGGCGGCGGGCTGCGGCGCGGGCGGCAGCGGCTGCGCGGGCTGCGCGGACCAGGGCTGCGCGGGGGCCGGCGCGTCGGCGGGCGGCGTGTCAGTGGGAGGCGCGTCGGCGGGCGGCGCGTCCTCGGCGGTCGACGCGCCCTGGGGCGCCGGGTCGCTGAACGCGTCGAAGTCGAAGGGCGGGCTGTCGGCCGGCTCCTGGTGGTCGTCCGCCTCGGTACGGGCAGCGGTCTCGCCGTCACCCGGCGCGTCGCCCGGCTCGTCGGCCGGGACGTCGGCGTGCGCGTCGGGGCCGGTCTCCGCATCGGCGTCCGGGGCGGCGGGCGTAGGCGCCTTGTCCGTACCGTCCGTACCGGCTCCGTCTTCCGTACGGGCCGTACCGGCGGTCGGTTCCGCCACGGCGGCGCGCTCGGGGTCCGCCGGGCTGCCGGTGCCGTCAGTGGGGTGCGCGTCCTCGCCGGCGTCGGTGTCCGACTGCTCCGGGGTCTTCGCCGCGCTCGTCGCGCCGGTCTCCTCGCGTCGCGCGATCTCCTGCTTCAGCGCGGCGGGCGAGAACCGCATGGTGGCGCCGGACTCGATGTCACCCCCGCCGAACGGCTCGGGCGCGGCAGGCACGGGATCCGCGGAACGGGGCGGCTCCGCCGGGGTGTTGGGCGCGGGAGCAGCCGGGGGCGCCGGTGTCCACTGCGGCTCGTACCCACCGCCGGCCGGGAGCCCCGGCACGGCGACAGGCGTACCGGCGGGCGGCGGCGGGGGAGTGGCGGCACCTGCGGTGCCGGGCGCACCGTCGCCGGACGTGCTCCCCGGCGTGTTCTGCGTGTACCAGGCGGGCGGGGTGTAGTCGATGGTGAACTCACCCGTCAACTCGGGCTCCGCGTCGGACTGATCGTCCACGGGCGGCACGTTCCAGCCGCCGCGGGTCTCGTCCCGATCGCCGTTCACTTTGCCTCCTGGTGTGGTCGAGCACCCTTGTGCCGTGGTGGGTGGGGGCGTCCGGTCCGTACGTCCCGATCCGCCCGGCTCTTCCCCTGCCGACGCGGCCTGTCCGCCCGCAGGTTCCCTGCCGCGCCCTGACCCACCCTAATCGTCAAAAGTAACCCCGGGGCAGGGCGTACCGCCCGACGACAGCAGACCCGTTACGTCACGTCCGCGCTCAAGTGAACCTGCTGCGGCACGAGGTGAACGACCGCCGGGGGCAAATCCGTCCACTTCCACGCGAGATCCTGACAAAAACCGCACCTGCCGGGCGAATCGCGTACCGCTTCACTTCGTCCGCTTCAGTCCATCCGGCGCGCGCTGCCCAGCAGTCCGATCTCGGCGTCCGTCGCCTGGGTCATCACGAACTGGCGATCCCGCGCGGTGCACCACAGCGTGACCCCGTCGGCGAGCGTCGACAGCGCCTCCGTCTCGGCCCGTGGCAGCTCCATGATCCGGCCGATCCGGGTGGCTTCGTCCGGAGAGACCCGCTGGATCCCGACGAGTCCCGACTTCTCCATCAACCGCGGTGCCACCGGGCTCAGATACGGCAGCAGTGTCAGCACCGACTGCCAGGGCGCCGACACCACACGGCCGCGCGGCGGCCGCATCCCGCAGTCCCGCACCACGATCACCGGGCTCACCGCCGACGCACCCTGCGGCGGTACGCGTCCCACGTCGTGCAGCGTGATGCACGGCTGCCCGCCGCCGGCGGCCTGGGCGAGCGTCGTCCAGGAGGCGGCGCGGCCCGTCTCGACGGCGATCCGCGCGCCCGTCGCCGCCGCGCGCAGCGCCAGCACCTGGGCGGTCCACAGACCGCCGATCAGTGTGACGTCGTACGGGGAGGGTCTGTTGATGCCGAGAACGGCCGGGCGGCCGTTGGCGTCGACGCCGATCACCATGCCGTCGTCACCGACCGGCACGGCGAGCGACGTCAGCTCGTCGACCGAGAGGGCGTGCCGCTCCCGGCGGGGGCCGATCAGGCCGAAGCCGATACGCGGCTTGCCACCGCCACGGACCGGCGCCGCCGCCCGCGCCGGTGTGGCCGGTGTGTTGCGCGTGGTGGGTGTGTTGCGTGGGTGGGGAGTGGTGGGTGCGGACATCAGCGGGTCCCCCCGAGCGGCAGTGTGGCGAGCATTCCTGGCACCTGTTCCCGGTCGAGACGCACCAGCCCCGTCTTGACCCCGCGCGCGGCGCGTTCCAGCTCGTGCCGCGCGCCGACCAGCTCCTCGTCGCTGCGGCCGGTGATCCGGACATGCCCGCTGACCGTGACGCCCTGCCGCTCGCCGCGCCCCAGGGTGAGACTGAAGGTGGTGGCGAGCGCGGGGATCGACGTGAGCAGGGCGACGAGCTGGGGCATCGAGGCGCCACCGCCGCCCAGTTGGGGCCAGCGGCCCACCCAGTACGTGGTGTGTCTGCGGTCGTCGCACCGCCAGGTGCGGGACGTCTCCTTGGTGCGGCGCGTCGGCGTTTCCGTCCGGCCCGCCTGGGCGATGGCCATCGGGTTGGCACACGACGAGATGGCGACGGCCGCCGTCAGCTCCTGCTCGGTCAGTACCGTGGCGCGGAACCCGGCGCCGGTCAGCCGGCTCGCCAACTGGTCGGCCGAGCGCACCAGGCACTTCTGGGCCCCCGTCAGACCGCTGCCGCGCGCCGCCACCGCCTCCGGGCACAGCTCCGGGTCGAGCTTGAGCGCGATCCAGGTGATCCGGACGGCCGGTGAGCCGGTCTGCGCCTGCAACGGGGCGTAGTTGCGCGCGGCGACGGACTGCTGCGGCAGATGCGGGGCGGGTGCGGGCTGGGTGTGCTGCACGATCTGCGCCGACTCCAGCCGTATGCCGTCGACATCGAGCACATCGCGCACCAGGCTGACGGGCAGCGGCCGGGCCGAGCGGTCGGGGCGCAGCGCCGTGCCCTCCGACTCGATCTGGACGACCGCCGTCAGGAACGTACCGTCGCCGACCATGCCCACCGGGCGCCGGTCGCGGTCGCTGAACGAGTACGTACGCAAAGCCGGATCACACTCGACGGCGGGCGCGAGCCCCGGTTCCGTACCGGCCGGGATGACCAGGGACGCCGCCCTGCGGGTGCGCGCACGCAGGGCGAACACCGTCGACAGCCACTCGGGCAGCGACCGCCGGTGTCTGCGCACCACGGCGAGCAGCACCAGGAACGCGGCGATCACACCGGCCGGCACCAGCATGAGGGTGTCGATGACCCAGGCCACCAGAAGCACCGCCGCCGCGAGCTCGACCAGGACGAACTGCTGCATGCGAAACGGTCCGAAATGCCCTGGCCGCCCTCTCAGTCCGGGTACGGCAGGCAGCCCGGGTACGGCAGGACCCGGTGCTGCGGCCGAGGACGGCGCTGCCGCGGCGGGCCGCGTCTGCGTCGCGGAAGCCATGATGGAAAATCCCCCCGATTCGTCCCGATCACCCTGCTACGACAGGGCTTTGGCGGCCGGATCACCCTACCCGCCACACCACGACGCCCCGTCTACAGGCATAGTAGGGGGCCGGTCCGACAACCAGGCAGGGCCCGGGGGGCTTGCTGACTACCTGACCCCCTGGCGGGAGACCGCGCCTTTTTTCACCTATGGGGACTCATGGCATCACGGCGGGATGAGCTGAACGCGTACACCTTCGCGAAGAAACGCACGGTGGCCGCGTTTCTCCAACCCTCACCTTCAGGTTCGGAGGAGGGTGCGCCCCGACCGCTGCGCGCCGTCCTGCCGAGTGTGATCGTCGGCGCGCTGATCCTGGCCGGATTCGGTGCGTTGGGGATGTTCAAACCCAACGCGCCCAAGGACTGGGACAAGCCGGGCACGAAAGTGATCGTCGGCAAGGACTCCACGACCCGTTACGTGGTGCTGACCACGCCCGACGGGAAGAAGAAGGAGACCCTGCTCCACCCCGTGCTCAACCTCGCCTCGGCCCGACTGCTGCTCACACCGCAGCAGTTCGGTGTCGTCCAGGTCAGCGACAAGATCCTGGACGCGGGCAAGCCGCCGCGCGGCCCGATCCTCGGGATCCCGTACGCGCCCGACCGGCTGCCGAGCGACACGGAGGCGGCCAAGCCCAAGCGCTGGGCGGTCTGCGAGCAGCCGGGCGGCGGCACGGGCGGCAGTGTGCAGAAGGCCGCCTTCGTCTTCGCCGACCGCGACTTCCACCGCACCGAGGGCAAGCAGCGGCTCACCGGCGGCCAAGTGCTCTACGTGCGGGGCCAGAAGGGCACCCGCTATCTCGTCGACGCGGGCGGTACGAAGTACCAGCTCACGGGCGATCCGACGGACAACCTGACCCGCGCCCTCATCGGGGTGGGCCGGGAGCCGCAGGCCGTCACCGACGACTGGCTGGCGACCTTGCGCACCGGCACGCCCGTCGACTTCCCGCAGGTCCCGGGCAAGGTCGCGGACGACGCGGGCGTCGGCGGCGGGCTGACCGCCGGGCAGGACCGGATCGGGATGGTGCTCACCGCGCAGACCGGATCGGGACCGCAGCACTACGTCGTGCTGGCCGGAAAGGTCCAGCCCGTGTCGGACTTCACCGCCTGGCTGCTGATCAACTCCCCGCAGACGGTCGAGCTCAAGATGGCCGGCGCCGCGGCCACCGTGGACGCCGCGTCGATCACCCCCGAGGCCGACTTCTTCGCCGCGGGCAACGCCTGGCCGAAGGAGCGGACCGTCCAGGTCAACTCCGCGGCGGGGGACGGCGCACGCGACACGGTGTGCAGTGTGCTGCGCAAGGTCGACGGCAAGGGCACCGCCACGCTGTCCACCTGGGCGGGCCCCGCCTACCCGGCCGAGGTCACCACGGGCGGCACCAGCACGTATGTCACGCCGGGCAGCGGGCTGCTCTTCACCCAGGTGCATGACCGGCAGACCACGCCCGACGGCTCACTCTTCCTGGTGACGGACACCGGACTGCGCTACGCCGTCCAGGCCAACGGCGACAGCGACGCGTCCCGTTCGGACATCGGCACCGGCGACCAGCAGAAGCAGCAGGACGGCAGGCCCGAGCCGAGCGAGGCACAGATCAGGCTCGGCTACGAGAAGGTCACCCCGGCGCTCGTGCCCATCGCGTGGGCGGAGTTCCTGTCCAAGGGGCCCCGGCTCGACACCAACAGCGCGCGCCAGCCGCAGGGTTCGTAGGGAGGGGTGACGATGCCGCTGCGAACCTGCGCACTGCTGGCCTGCGCCACCGCCCTGGTCGGCCTGACGGCCCTGCCGCCCGCCGCTGCCGCCTCCGCCGCCTCCGTACCGGCGTCACCGGCAGCACTCGACGGCACCGGCGAGTGCACGTTCCCGATGAAGAAGCAGATCGCCGGCACCCCCTGGGCGCTCCAGCGGGTGCTGCTCGACGAGTTGTGGCAGGACACCAAGGGCAAGGGGGTACGGGTCGCCGTCATCGACACCGGTGTCGACACCGTCAACCCCCAGTTGAAGACGGCGGTCGACGCTGCTGCGGGCCGGGACTTCCTCAAGAGCGGCAAGAGCGGCAAGCGCGGCGGCACGGTCGACGAGGTGGGCCACGGCACCAAGGTCGCCGGGATCATCGCGGCCCGGCCCCGCGCCGGTACCGGCTTCGTCGGTCTGGCGCCGGAGGCCACGATCATCCCGATCCGGCAGAACGACGACAAGAACAGCGGCAATCAGGACACGATGGCGGATGCGATCAACTACGCCGTCACCGCGAAGGCCGACGTCATCAACATCTCCCAGGACACGGTGTCAGCACCGGCGCCCCGCTCGGGCCTCGACAAAGCCGTGCGGGCCGCGCTGGCCAATGACATCGTCGTGGTGGCATCGGCCGGCAACGACGGCACGGACGGCAAACTGCGCATGACGTATCCCGCCGGTATCGACGGTGTGCTCGCCGTCGGCGCTTCCGACCGCAACAACGAACGCGCGACCTTTTCCCAGGCCGGTACCTTCCTCGGCGTCGCCGCCCCCGGTGTGGACATGGTCTCCACGGTCCCCGGCGGCGGTCAGTGCCTCGACAACGGTACGAGTTTCTCCGCGCCTTATGTCGCGGGCGTCGCCGCGCTGCTCTGCGCCAAACACCCCGACTGGAAAGCGCGCGAGATCGTCGCCCAGATCGAGCAGACCGCCGAACGCAGTATCAACGGCCGCGACAATTACGTCGGTTGGGGAGTGGTCGACCCGGTGCGCGCGCTGACGGACGACGATCACGCGCCGCAGGCCCCGCGGGCCGACCCGGGCCCGCCCAAGGCCCCGGCGGCGCAGCCGGCCCATCTGGCGCTGACCGAGACACCGCAGGAGCGTACGGAGCGGTACGCGACCTACGCGCTCGGTATCGCGGCCGTCCTGGTGGCAGTGGTCGCCGGAACCGCCACGGTCATCCGTGACAGCCGCAGGAAAAGGGCCGGGAAATCACCCGGAGATCCTTTTCGCGGAACGCCGGATTCCCCAAGTATGCATACGTGACTTTGCAGTTGGAACTGGCGTCGTGAGTAGCTAGAGTGAGGTGGGGATCATCTTGCGTGTGTTTCCCACACGGGGGCGGCATCGCGGTACTTCCCGCCCGCATCGTTCGCTGCAGGTAGACAGGAAGAAGGAGCAGGATGTCGAACGACCTTAACGTAACCAGTTCGGATCAAGTTGATCTCGCCAACCGGATTCAGGACTTCCACGACGAGCTGCACCGTCGTATCAACTCCCTCAACGCGGTGGTGGACCGCATCCAGGCCGGCTGGCGCGGCGCCGCCAGCAAGGAGTACGACCGGGTCCAGAAGGACCTCAACGACCGGCTGACGCGGATGCGGGTCGAGCTCGTCAAGCTCGAAGAGATCATGCGCATGAGCGCCGACGGCTTCAGCAACCAGGAGGACGAGCGCATCCGTTCGTTCCGGAAGATGGACGACACGTCCTCCGGCCGCAGCGCCATCCTCGGCATGGCCTGAGCCGTATCCGGCCCGCAGCTCGTCGCACCCGCTGAACCCGTCTTGAGGAGCGAGACATGACCACCGCAGTCAATTACGACACCGTCACCAGCGCGGCCGGTGACGTCCGGACCACCGCCACCCAGCTCAACCAGGGGCTCGAAGACCTGATGGCCAAGGTCAAGGCCGTTGCCGCGAACTGGGACGGTGAGGCGAAGACCGCCTACGGCGAGAGCCAGACCCGGCTGACGAACGACATGGCCGGCATGAACCAGGACCTGCAGCGGATCGCAGCGCTGCTGGACGAGTCGGTCATCGGCTACCACGACACCGACAAGGGCAACGCCGCGCGCTTCCGCATGCAGATGGGCTGACCACCCGCACCGCACGCACCGCACGGCCTGCCCGCACAGCACAGCACGCACGACGAAGGGGGTGTCCGCCCGGCGGACACCCCCTTCAGCGCTGCCCGCGACCGCTACTTGAGGTCGAACTCCCCGTCCCGCGCGCCGAGTACGAACGCGTCCCACTCGCCCTTGGTGTACCGCAGCACGGTGTCGTGGTCCTTCGACGAGCGCATCGCGACGGCGCCCTCGGGCAGATAGGCGATCTCCACCCGCTCCTCGTCGGCCTCGGTGCCCGGCGCACCGAGCCACTCCACGTCGGAGATGTCGAGAGCGTAAAGCTCTTCCTTCACGCGTTCCTTGTCGGCTGCGTCGGACATCGGCGCGGTCCCTCCCGGGTATTGCGGACGATCTGTGCCTCTCAGCGTAGCGGCGGGCGGCTCACCTGTCCGGCAGCCAGCCCAACTGCACCAGTGCGCCGCCGCGCTTGCGCGAGACGAACGTGCCGCGCCCCGGAGGCATCGGCCGGGCCCTGACGTTGCCCAGGATGTCGCCCTCGCTCGGGTCGCCCGACATCAGCACGCCCTGCGCGCCCAGCTCCTTCATCCGCTGGATGAACGGCTCGTACATGGCGCGTGAGGCGCCTGCCGCGCTGCGGGCGACGATGAAGCGGATACCGACGTCCCTGGCGAACGGCAGATGCTCCACCAGCCGCGCCAGCGGATTGGCCGAGTTGGTCGCGACCAGCTCGTAGTCGTCGATGATCACGAAGAGCTGCGGCCCGGTCCACCAGCTCCGGTCGCGGAGCTGCTGCGGTGTGATGTCCGGCTTCGGCGCCCGCTTCTCCATCACCGTCCCGATGGCGTCCATGTGCATGTCCATCGCCGACGCCATCGGCGCGTACTCCAGCAGATGCGAACTCGGTACGGCCTCCAGCAGCGAACGCCGGTAGTCGCCCACCACGATCCGCGCCTGGTCCGGTGTGTAGCGCTCGGAGAGCTGCTTCGCGATCAGCCGCAGAGCGGCCGTCTTCCCCGCCTCGCTCTCACCGAAGATCAGCAGGAACGGATCGGTCTCGAAGTCGACGAACACCGGCTCCAGATTGGTCTCGTCGATCCCGATCGCGATGCCGTGCTGCGGGAACTCGAAGCCCTTCGGGAGCTGTTCGGCCGCCAGCTTGCGCGGCAGCAGCCGTACGGTCGGCGCCGCGGGCCCCGACCAACTGCTCCGCGCGGCGGCCACGAACGCCGCCGTGCCCTCCGAGAGGTCGGCCGCGTCACTCACCCCGTCGATACGCGGCAGCGCGCTCATGAAGTGCAGCTTCTCCGCCACCTGGCCGCGCCCCGGCACCCCCGTGGGGACGTTGGCGGCGACCTTGCGGTCGAACTCGGAGTCCATGACGTCGCCGAGGCGCAGCTCCAGCCGGCCCAGCATCTGGTCCTTGAGGGCCGAGCGCACCTCCATGTACCGCGCGGCGGTGACGACGACATGGATGCCGTAGCCGAGACCGCGTGCCGCGAGGTCGGAGATGACCGGCTCCAGCATGTCGTACTCGTTCTTGAAGCCGCCCCAGCCGTCGATGACCAGGAAGACATCTCCCCATGCCTCGCCGGGCAGTTCACCGGCGGCGCGCCTGCGCCGGTACGTCGCGATGGAGTCGATCCCGTTGGTCCGGAAGAACTCCTCACGGCGGTTGAGCACGCCGAGCACCTCGGCGACCGCGCGGCGCACCCGCTCGGGGTCGAGCCGGGAAGCGACACCGCCGACATGCGGCAGGTCCGACAGCGAGGCGAGCCCGCCACCGCCGAAGTCCAGCGCGTAGAACTGCACTTCGCTCGGGGTGTGGGTGAGTGCGAACGACGAGATCAGGGTGCGCATCAGCGTCGACTTGCCGGACTGCGGGCCGCCCACCACGAGCATGTGGCCCGAAGCGCCCGCGAAGTCCTTGTACAGCACCTCACGGCGCTGCTCGAAGGGCTTGTCGATGAGGCCGAGCGGCACGACGAGCCCGCCGGGCCTGCTGTACTCCGTCGCGGTGAGCCCGCGGTCCGACGTCGGCGCGAGACCGGGCAGCAGGTAGTCCAGCGTGGGCGCCTCGTCCAGCGGCGGCAGCCATACCTGGTGGGCCGGCACGCCCTGTCCGTCGAGCCTGCGCACGATGACGTCCAGCACGGTGTCGGCCAGCGCGTCGTCCCCCGACGTGTCGGGCGTGGCCGCACCGAGGTCCGGCTGCGCGTACACCACCGGGACCGGCGTCGCCGTGAACAGCGCGGGCCGCCGCTCGACATGCAACTGGCCCACCGACAGATCGGGCCCGCCCGTGCGGTACGTACCGGAGACGTACGCCGCCTTGAAGCGGGTCATCTCCTCCGTACCGAACTTCAGATACCCGGAGCCCGGCACCGACGGCAGATGGTAGGCGTCCGGCACGCCCAGCGCCGTACGGGACTCGGCCGCCGAGAACGTGCGCAGACCGATCCGGTACGAGAGGTACGTGTCGAGGCCGCGCAGCTTGCCCTCCTCCAGCCGCTGCGACGCCAGCAGCAGATGCACACCGAGGGACCGGCCGATCCGGCCGATCTGGATGAACATCTCGATGAAGTCGGGCTTGGCGGTGAGCAGTTCGGAGAACTCGTCGATGACGAGCACCAGCGAGGCCAGCGGCTCCAGCGCCGCCCCGGCGGCCCGCGCCTTCTCGTAGTCGTGGATGTTGGCGTAGTTGCCCGCCGAGCGCAGCAGCTCCTGGCGGCGCTGCAGCTCACCGCGGATCGCGTCGCCCATGCGGTCGACGAGCGTCAGGTCGTCGGCCAAGTTCGTGATGACGGCGGCGACATGCGGCATCTGCGACATGCCGGTGAACGTCGCACCGCCCTTGAAGTCGGCGAGGACGAAGTTCAGCGTCTCCGACGAGTGGGTGACCGCGAGGCCCAGCACCAGGGTGCGCAGCAGCTCGGACTTGCCGGAACCGGTCGCGCCGACACACAGCCCGTGCGGCCCCATGCCCTCCTGCGCGGCCTCCTTGAGGTCCAGCATCACCGGCGAGCCGTCCTCGCCGATCCCGATCGGCACCCGCAGCCGCTCCGCCGTCGACCGGGGACGCCAGGTGCGCGCCACGTCGATCGCGCCCGCGTCGCCCAGATTCAGCAGATCGGTGAAGTCGAGGTTGGCCAGCAGCGGTTCGTCCTCGTCGCCGCCGCCCGTGCGCAGCGGCGCGAGCTGGCGCGCCAGCGCCTCGGCGGCCGGCAGCGAGATCCCGTCGGGCGAACCCTCGTACGCCACACCGGCGCCGGACTCGATCCACAGCCGCCCCGGCCTGACCACCACGGACAGACCGCCGCGCGGCTCGTCGAGATCCCCCTGCACGACCTCGACGATCGTCACGCCCTGCACGCCCTCGGCGGCGGCGAACAGCGAGTCGGGCGGCACCATCCCGCCGTCCAGCACCACCAGGATGTGCGGCTGGTCGAGGACCGGCTGGGAGTCCCTGCCGAACCGCGGCCGCCCGTCGAGGCGCGAGCGCAGCATCAGCTCAAGCTCCCCGAGATCGTCGCCGAACAGCCGCTTCGTGCCCGCGCCGTCGATCTGCCCCGGCACCTGCGTGTGCGGCAGCCATTTCGTCCAGTCCCAGCGGGGGACGGCGCCCGGGGCCGCCACCACGGCGACGTTGAGATCCTCGGGGGAGTGCAGTGTGACGAGCTGGGCCACCATCGAACGCGCCGCCGACTGCGCCGTCTCGGGGTCGCCCGACACGGTCACGTGGTAGAAGGCGCGCATCGACACCGCGACCGGCAGCCCGTCCAACGACCCGTGCACCGCCAGGAATTGCTGCATCGCCCCCGCGCACAGCGGCTCCAGCTCGTCCACGGGCGCCGTGTCGGGAGCGACCAGCGGTGTGGCCAGTTGCTGCACACCGAGACCGAGCCGCACCTGCCCGAAGTCCGCGTCCCCCACGCGCCGTTCCCACACCCGCGACCCCTCGGCCACCACCGACCAGAGCTGCTCGGGGGAGGGGTTCAGATACAACTGCGCGTCGCGCTGCGCCCGCGCGGTCTTGCGCACCGCACGGCGGGACTGGGCCAGGTACTTGAGGTAGTCGCGGCGGACATCCGCGATTTGCCCTTGCGCACCTTTGCGATAGCGGACGACCTGGGCGACCACCATGCCGACGGTCGACACCAGCATCAGCACACCCATGATCCGCATGAACGGCGGTGCCTGCGGCGAGAAGAAGAACACCACCGAAGAACCCATGCCGAGTACCGGCAGGATCTGCATCAGCATGCCCTCCTGCTGCCCACGCGGCAGTTCGGGAGGGGCCTCCAAGGTCAGTGCATCCGTGGGCACTTCCGGCGGAAGCGACCGCGGTGGGCGTTTGACGACGATCTGGCTCACCGGCGCATCAATTCCTCAATACGGACGGGCAATTCCGTACCGGCGCCCCCGTGGCGACGGTCTTCCCCGCGCGAGGCCGATCCTACGTGCAGCCTCCGACAACGGCTCCCGGTAGGGTGGCGCGCGCATCGTGCGCATCCGCGAATCAGACCGTGCGCATCCACGATTCAGGGGGACACAACACGTGAGTACCACCGCAGCGACGGGCTTCTGCCGCGTCACCGTCGTGGCGCCCGACAGCAGGATCGACGTCGCACTCCCGGAGGACATCGCCGTCGCCGACGTCTACCCGGAGATCCTGCGGCTCACCGGCCAGACCCAGGCCCCGGGCACACCCACCGGCTACCACCTCGTACGGCGCGACGGCACCGTCCTCGAAGGCGCGCGCAGTCTCGCCGCCCAACAGGTCCTGGACGGCGAGGTGTTGAGCCTGCGCCCGTTCGCCGAGTCGCTGCCGCCCGCCGTCTTCGACGACGTGTCGGACGCGGTCGCCTCCGCCGTCCAGCGCGACCGCCACCTGTGGAGCGACGACCTGCTCCGCGGCGCCGGACTCGCCGGCGGTGTGCTGCTGCTCGTCCTCATGGGCTTCGTCCTCTGGTTCGCCGACCCCGTCCGGCACAACATGCACAGCCTGCCCGGTGTCATCGCGGGCGCCGCCGGACTGCTGCTGACCGCGTTCGCCGGCGTACGGGCCCGGGTCTACGGGGACCGCGCGAGCGCCGTCGCCCTCGGCCTCGGCGCGCTGCCGCTACTGATGATCGGCGGCTCGGGCATCATCGCCCCCGACGCGGGGCAGGGCCTCGGCCGGCTCCAGTTCCTGCTCGGCTGCGTCACCGTGCTCGTCGCCTCCGTCGCCCTCGTCGCACTGACCCCGAGCGGTGACGCGCCCTTCGTGGCCGCCACCTTCCTCGGCGCCGCGGGCACCGTCGCCACCTTCGTCGAAATCCTCACCGAGGCGTCGGCCACCGAGACCGCCGCCGTCTGCGCCCCCGTCGCCATCGGCGTCGTTGCCTTCCTGCCGGGGCTCTCCGCGCGCTTCGCCCGGCTGCCCATCGGCTACGCCGCCCCGCGCAGCGCCGCCGACGGCTTCGACACCGACCCCGAGATCGCCCCGGACGCCGAGCCCGTCGACGCCGAGCGCATCGCTGCGCAGGCCCGCCGCGGCCACGAGATGCTGCTCGGACTCGTCGGCGGCTGCGCGGCCGTCGTCGTCGCCAGCGCCGCCGTCCTCGGCTTCTCCCACACCCTGTGGGGCCAGCTCCTCGCCCTCGTCGCGGGCCTCGCGATGCTGCTGCGCGCCCGGCTCTTCCGCTACACCTCCCAGGTCGCCTGCACCCTGGTCGCCGGCATCGTGGCCATCGCCCTGCTCGTCCTCGGCCTCTCCCTCAACCCGCCGGCCGAACCCGTCCGCCAGCTCCTGCTGTACGGCGACCGCGGCCCCCTCGACATCCGTACGATCTGGCTCGCCGCCTCCGTCGCCGCGGGCGCCGCCCTGCTCACCGCGATCGGCCTGATCATTCCCCGCAAGGGCCTCTCGCCCTTCTGGGGCCGGCTCCTCGACCTGGCCGAGAGCGTGGTGCTGCTCTCCCTGGTGCCGCTGTGCCTCGCCGTACTCGACGTCTTCGCCTCGGCCCGCGCCCTCACCTCCTGACGGGCGGTGCGGGGGGCGGTGCGGGGTCGTCCACAGGGCGGTCAGCGGTGTACTGACCGGCTGGTACGCTGAGTGACGGCCATTTGAGTACTGGAAGCCTCCCGGAGAATTCGACCCGGGGCACTCGAAGGCCATGACGACCCACGAGGAGTACGCGTGCCGCTCGACACCGCTACAAAGAAGCAGATCATGACCGAGTTCGGCACCAAGGAGGGCGACACCGGCTCCCCCGAGGTCCAGGTCGCCATGCTGTCGCGCCGCATCTCGGACCTGACCGAGCACCTGAAGGTCCACAAGCACGACCACCACTCCCGTCGCGGTCTGCTGATCCTGGTCGGCCAGCGCCGCCGCCTGCTGCAGTACCTGGCCAAGAAGGACATCCAGCGCTTCCGTGCGCTGGTCGACCGGCTGGGTATCCGCCGTGGCGCCGCCGGCGGCGCCCGATAAGCACGTACACCGTGAAGGGAGCGGTTCCCACTTCCAGGGGACCGCTCCCTTCGCCGTACGCGCGCCCCGCCGAGGACGGCCGGAATGTCATCCTTGGCCGAAGCTCAGTAATCTGGACGCGCCAGCACAACTGAAGAGCTCAACCGAAGAGCACAGAAGAGTACTGACGAGCACCACCGAAGAGGAGAGGCGCCCAGCGCCGCCGCCGGTCCTCGGTAGTGGCTCCCGGAAAGGCGCGGCACACACCGCAGCCCCGGGTGCTTCGATCGAAGACCGGCCCGCACCCAGGTGCGCCTCTCCGCCACGTCCGCTGCCACACGGGCACCGGACGAAGACGAGGAGAAAACACTAGTGGAGAACGAGACCCACTACGCCGAGGCCGTTATCGACAACGGAACCTTCGGCACCCGCACCATCCGCTTCGAGACGGGCCGTCTCGCCCGTCAGGCCGCCGGCTCCGCCGTGGCCTATCTGGACGACGACACCATGGTGCTGTCGGCCACCACCGCTTCCAAGAAGCCCAAGGACAACCTCGACTTCTTCCCCCTCACGGTGGACGTCGAGGAGCGGATGTACTCGGCCGGCAAGATCCCCGGCTCCTTCTTCCGCCGCGAGGGCCGCCCCTCCGAGGACGCCATCCTCACCTGCCGGCTGATCGACCGCCCGCTGCGCCCGTCCTTCAAGAAGGGCCTGCGCAACGAGATCCAGGTCGTCGAGACGATCATGGCGCTCAACCCCGACCACCTGTACGACGTGGTCGCGATCAACGCCGCCTCGTGCTCCACGATCCTGGCGGGCCTGCCCTTCACCGGCCCCGTCGGCGCCACCCGCGTCGCCCTGATCAAGGGCCAGTGGGTCGCCTTCCCGACCCACACGGAGCTGGAGGACGCGGTCTTCGACATGGTCGTCGCCGGCCGTGTGCTGGAGGACGGCGACGTCGCGATCATGATGGTCGAGGCCGAGGCCACCGACAAGACCATCCAGCTCGTCAAGGACGGCGCCGAGGCTCCCACCGAGGAGATCGTCGCCGCCGGTCTGGAAGCGGCGAAGCCCTTCATCAAGGCCCTCTGCAAGGCGCAGGCGGACCTGGCGGCCAAGGCCGCCAAGCCCACCGGCGAGTTCCCGATCTTCCTCGACTACGAGGACGACGTCCTCGAAGCGCTCGGCTCCGCCGTCAAGGCCGAGCTGGCGCAGGCGCTCACCATCGCCGGCAAGCAGGACCGCGAGGCGGAGATCGACCGCGTCAAGGCCCTCGCCGGCGAGAAGCTGCTCCCGCAGTTCGAGGGCCGCGAGAAGGAGATCTCCGCCGCGTACCGCTCGCTGACCAAGTCCCTGGTCCGGGAGCGCGTCATCAAGGACAAGGTCCGCATCGACGGCCGCGGCGTCACGGACATCCGTACGCTCGCCGCCGAGGTCGAGGCCATCCCGCGCGTGCACGGCTCGGCGCTGTTCGAGCGTGGCGAGACCCAGATCCTGGGCGTCACCACCCTCAACATGCTCCGCATGGAGCAGCAGCTCGACACCCTCTCCCCGGTGACGCGCAAGCGCTACATGCACAACTACAACTTCCCGCCGTACTCCACCGGTGAGACCGGCCGCGTCGGCTCGCCGAAGCGCCGCGAGATCGGCCACGGCGCCCTGGCCGAGCGCGCGCTCGTGCCGGTGCTGCCGACGCGCGAGGAGTTCCCGTACGCGATCCGCCAGGTCTCCGAGGCGCTGGGCTCCAACGGCTCGACGTCGATGGGCTCGGTCTGCGCCTCCACCATGTCGCTGCTGAACGCCGGTGTGCCGCTCAAGGCCCCCGTCGCCGGCATCGCCATGGGCCTGATCTCGCAGGAGATCGACGGCGAGACCCACTACGTCACCCTCACCGACATCCTCGGTGCGGAGGACGCCTTCGGCGACATGGACTTCAAGGTCGCCGGCACGAAGACGTTCGTCACCGCGCTCCAGCTCGACACCAAGCTCGACGGCATCCCCGCCTCGGTCCTGGCCGCCGCGCTGAAGCAGGCACGCGACGCCCGCCTGCACATCCTCGACGTGATGAACGAGGCCATCGACGTCCCGGACGAGATGTCCCCGAACGCCCCGCGGATCATCACCGTCAAGATCCCGGTGGACAAGATCGGTGAGGTCATCGGCCCCAAGGGCAAGATGATCAACCAGATCCAGGAGGACACCGGCGCCGACATCACGATCGAGGACGACGGCACCATCTACATCGGTGCCGCCCAGGGCTCGCAGGCCGAGGCCGCCCGCGCCACGATCAACGGCATCGCCAACCCGACCATGCCGGAGGTCGGCGAGCGCTACCTGGGCACGGTCGTCAAGACGACCACGTTCGGCGCGTTCGTGTCGCTGCTCCCCGGCAAGGACGGACTGCTGCACATCTCGCAGATCCGCAAGCTCGCCGGCGGGAAGCGCGTGGAGAACGTCGACGACGTACTCGGCGTGGGCCAGAAGGTCCAGGTCGAGATCGCCGAGATCGACCAGCGCGGCAAGCTCTCCCTCATCCCCGTCATGGAGGGCGAAGAGGCCGAGGCGTCCGAAGAGACGAAGGACGACTCGGAGAAGTGACAGCCAGCTCCAGGACGACGGCCCGCACCTCATCCGAGGCGCGGGCCGTCGCCCGTACCCAAACCCTGCTCAAGGGCGACAACGGCATCGGCACGGTCCGCCGTACGACCCTCCCCGGCGGCCTGCGCATCGTCACCGAAACGCTCCCCTCGGTACGCTCCGCGACCTTCGGCATCTGGGTGCAGGCGGGCTCCAGGGACGAGACACCGGCCCTGAGCGGCGCCACCCACTACCTGGAGCACCTCCTCTTCAAGGGCACGAAGAAGCGCACCGCCCTCGACATCTCGTCCGCCATCGACGCGGTCGGCGGCGAGATGAACGCCTTCACGGCGAAGGAGTACACCTGCTACTACGCGCGGGTCCTCGACACCGACCTGCCGCTCGCCGTCGACATCGTCTGCGACATGCTCACCGGCTCGCTCATCGAGGCCGCCGACGTCGAGGCGGAGCGCGGCGTCATCCTCGAAGAGATCGCCATGACCGAGGACGACCCGGGCGACGTCGTGCACGACCTGTTCGCGCACACCATGCTCGGCGACAGCCCCCTCGGCCGGCCCGTCCTCGGCACCGTCGACACCGTCAACGGCCTGGACCGCGACCGGATCGCGCGCTACTACAAGAAGCACTACGACCCGACGCACCTCGTCGTGGCGGCAGCGGGCAACGTCGACCACGCCACCGTGGTCCGCCAGGTCCGCCGCGCCTTCGAGAAGGCCGGCGCGCTCTCCGGCAAGGACGCCGCCCCCGCCGCGCCCCGTACCGGACACCGCTCGCTGCGCACGGCCGGCCGGGTCGAACTGCTCAACCGCAAGACCGAACAGGCCCATGTCGTCCTCGGCATGCCCGGCATCGCCCGCACCGACGAGCGCCGCTGGGCCCTCGGGGTCCTCAGCACCGCACTCGGCGGCGGGATGAGTTCCCGGCTGTTCCAGGAGGTACGGGAGAAGCGCGGCCTCGCCTACAGCGTCTACGCGTACACCTCGGGCTTCGCCGACTGCGGGCTCTTCGGCGTCTACGCGGGCTGCCGGCCCAGCCAGGTCCACGACGTCCTGAAGATCTGCCGCGACGAACTCGACCGGGCAGCCGAGGAAGGTCTCAGCGACGAGGAGATCGGCCGCGCCGTCGGCCAGCTCTCCGGATCCACCGTCCTCGGCCTGGAGGACACCGGCGCGCTGATGACCCGGATCGGCAAGAGCGAGCTGTGCTGGGGCGACCACATGTCGACCGACGACCTGCTGGCGCGGATAGCGGCCGTCACCCCCGACGACGTACGCGCGGTCGCCCGCGACGTACTGGGGCAGCGCCCCTCGCTGTCCGTCATCGGACCGCTCAAGGACAAGCAGGCCGACCGCCTCGACGCGGCCGTCTCATGAAGCCGGAGGAAGCAGACCGATGAGCGAACTGCCGACCAAGCTGCGCGTGGCCGTTCTCGGCGCCAAGGGCCGGATCGGCTCCGAGGCCGTACGGGCCGTCGAGGCCGCCGACGACCTGGAGCTGGTGGCCGCCCTCGGCCGCGGCGACAAGCTGGAGACCCTCGTCGAGGCCGGCGCCCAGGTGGCGGTGGAGCTGACCACCCCCGCATCCGTGATGGGCAACCTCGACTTCTGCGTACGGCACGGCATCCACGCCGTCGTCGGCACGACCGGATGGACCGACGAACGGCTCGCGCAACTGGAGACCTCGCTGGCCGCCTCCCCGCAGACCGGTGTGCTGATCGCGCCGAACTTCTCCATCGGCGCCGTCCTCACGATGAAGTTCTCCCAGACGGCCGCCCGCTACTTCGAGTCCGTCGAGATCATCGAACTGCACCACCCGAACAAGACGGACGCCCCCTCCGGCACGGCGACCAGGACCGCCCAGCTCGTCGCCGCCGCCCGCGCGGAGGCGGGCAGCGGCCCGCAGCCCGACGCGACGGTCACAGCGCTGGACGGGGCGCGCGGCGCCGAGGTCGACGGCGTACGGGTGCACTCCGTACGCCTGCGGGGCCTCCTGGCCCACCAGGAAGTCATCCTGGGCGGCGAGGGGGAGACCCTCACCGTGCGCCACGACTCCCTGCACCACAGCAGCTTCATGCCGGGCATCCTGCTCGGCGCGCGCCGCGTGGTCTCCACCCCCGGCCTCACCTTCGGCCTGGAACACTTCCTCGACCTGAGCTGAAACCGGCACCCATGCGCGCGAAGATCACTTACCTTGTCACGGCTGCCGTCCTGGTCGTCTACTTCGTCCTGGCCGGCAGCCGCGGCGTGCTGCTGATACGGGCGGGCACACCCCTCACGGTCACCTTCGGCGTCGCCGTGCTGATCCTGCCCGTCATCGGCGTCTGGTTCCTCTGGAAGAACACCCAGTTCGTCAGCCGGGCCAACCGGCTGGCCGCCGAACTGGACGCCGAGGGCGGCCTGCCCGTCGACGAACTGGTCCGTACACCGGCCGGCCGCATCGACCGCGCATCGGCCGACGAGGTCTTCGCCCGCCGCCGCGCGGAGACCGAGGACTCACCCGACGACTGGCGCTGCTGGTTCCGGCTGGCCGTCGCCTACCACGACGCCCGGGACACGCCACGGGCCCGCACAGCCATGCAGCGCGCGATCGCGCTCCATGACGGCGGGCCCGTACGCGCCTGACGGCGCAGGCTGTCCGGCGGGCGCTACCTGACGGGCAGACATTGCCGGTCGCGGCACTAACGGTACTCGTCGCCCCACGCCTCGACCGTGTCGGCGGCCCGTTCGAAGGCGGCGGCGCGGGACAGGAAGTCCGCGTTGTGCGTCGTCAGCAGCGGCAGCGGCTCACCCCTGCGGCGCACGACCACCAGCGCCTGGCCCTGCACGGTGCGCGGCAGTCCCAGCCAGCGCACCGGCTGCTGGACGGTACGGACGGCGCCTGCCTGCTCCCACGCGATGGTGGTGGTCATCAGCATGCCCACCCGCCTGACCCCGTGCCTGCTGACCCACGTCCCCATCCGCAGCATCCGCAGGGCGGCGACGATCGCGACCGCCGCCAGCGCCATGCACGCCACGGCGCCCGACACCGCGCCGGTGAAGGCGATGATCATCGCGGCGAGCAGGACGAAGGACGCGAGCAGCAGAAGCAGCGCCGCCGCTCCGACCCGCCAGGGGCCAGGGCGGTACGGACGCCGCCAGTGATCATGATCGTCGAACGGGAGCGCGACATCATCCCCGGTCGCGTCAAAAGCCCGGTCGGCCGTCAGGAAGGGCAGGGGCACGACTGATCCTCACTCACAAGCACGCTCGATTGCTGTGCCCGGTGAGGCTACCGATCCCGGACCGGCCAGGACCACCCCAGGGGGGCCGGACGGGTAGAGCGGCGGCTCAACGGCCCTGCGACGCCTCGGAGTGCTGGGTGTGATCGGGCGTCTGGTCCGACTGCAAGGCCGGCATCCCGAACAGCAGCGCACCGGCGAAACAGGCGACGATCACCAGCCCGGTGAGCGTACGGCCCACCAACTGCGACCGGTCGGCGCGCTGTTTGGGCGGCGGGGTGACGTTGCTTCGGAAGGCGTCGGCCTCGGCGACGAATGCGAACGGGACGGCTTCACGCCGGCGGAACATGGGGGGCTCTCTTCGGTCTTCGGTGGTCTTCGGTCTCTCGTACGTCAACCAGTAGGACGAACAACAGAGTGATTCGGTGCCCGAATTCCCCGAATTGACCAATGAAGGGGGCTGTCGGTGGCGGCCCGTAGAGTGGGCGCCGCCCGAGCGACGCAACAGGAAGGACCCGCCGGTGAGCGACACTCCCGCCGAAACCAAACCGAGCTTCCGCAGCGATGTGAGCGTCGAGTTGGTGAAGCACAGCGCAGCGGATTCGGACGTGCTGTGGGCAGCGCGCGTCTCGACGGCAGGGGAGCAGTCCCTTGAGGAGCTGTCGAAGGACCCGGAGCGGTCGAAGGGGCTCATCAACTACCTGATGCGCGACCGGCACGGCAGCCCCTTCGAGCACAACTCGATGACCTTCTTCATCAGCGCCCCGATCTTCGTGTTCCGCGAGTTCATGCGCCATCGCGTCGGCTGGTCGTACAACGAGGAATCGGGCAGGTACCGGGAGCTGCAACCGGTCTTCTACGTCCCCGACGACGCGCGCAAGCTCGTGCAGGAGGGCCGCCCGGGGAAGTACGTCTTCGTCGAGGGCACCCCGGAGCAGCGCGCGCTGACCGGCCGGACGATGGGGACCGCCTACGCGCAGGCGTACGAGGCGTACCAGGAGATGCTGGCGGCGGGAGTCGCCCGCGAGGTGGCCCGCGCCGTCCTGCCGGTGGGCCTGTTCTCCTCGATGTACGCGACGTGCAACGCGCGCTCGCTGATGCACTTCCTCGGTCTGCGCACCCAGCACGAGCTGGCCGCGGCCCCGTCCTTCCCGCAGCGGGAGATCGAGATGGTCGGCGAGAAGATGGAGCAGCACTGGGCGGCGCTCATGCCGCTCACCCATGCGGCCTTCAACGCCAACGGCCGGGTGGCGCCGTAATCCCGGTGCGGGGCCTTGGCTGGGCACGTATGTGCGGACGGTGGAGCGAAGTGTCCGTATTGCGGCGTTTCGAGAAGTTCATCTAGGCTGATCAAACGGACCCGGCACTGCTTGAACCCCCGAGCAGGCAGTGCCGGGCTCCTCTTGTCCGGTCCCCTTGGGGGGCACAGCGAGTGCCCCTCGGGGGACACAGCGAGCTGAGCAGCGAGTAGCGTGTTACCCATGGCCCCGATCTCCACTCCGCAGACCCCCTTCGGGCGGGTCCTCACCGCCATGGTCACGCCCTTCACGGCGGACGGCGCACTCGACCTCGACGGTGCCCAGCAGCTCGCCGCCCATCTGGTGGAGGCAGGCAACGACGGCCTGATCCTCAACGGCACCACGGGCGAGTCGCCGACCACCAGCGACGCGGAGAAAGACCAGCTCGTACGGGCCGTCGTCGAAGCCGTCGGAGACCGGGCCCATGTCGTCGCCGGCGTCGGCACCAACGACACCCGGCACAGCCTGGAGCTCGCCCGCGCGGCGGAAAGCGCCGGGGCGCACGGCCTGCTCGCCGTCACCCCGTACTACAACAAGCCCCCGCAAGAGGGCCTCTACCAGCACTTCACCGCGATCGCGGACGCCACGGAACTCCCGGTGATGCTCTACGACATCCCGGGCCGCAGCGGAGTCCCCATCGACACCGAGACGATCGTCCGCCTCGCCCAGCACCCCCGGATCGTCGCCAACAAGGACGCCAAGGGCGACCTCGGCCGCGCGAGCTGGGCCATCGCCCAGTCCGGCCTCGCCTGGTACTCCGGCGACGACATGCTCAACCTGCCGCTGCTCTCGGTCGGCGCCGTCGGATTCGTCTCCGTCGTCGGCCACGTGGTCACGCCGGAACTGCGCGAACTGCTCGACGCGTACCTCGCGGGCGACGTCCAGAAGGCCACCGAGATCCACCAGAAGCTGCTGCCGGTCTTCATCGGCATGTTCAGGACGCAGGGCGTCATCACCACCAAGGCCGCGCTCAACCTGCGGAAACTCCCCGCAGGCCCGCTGCGCCTCCCGCTGGTCGAGCTGACGGCCCAGGAAACGGCCCAGCTCAAGAGCGATCTCGCGGCTGGTGGGGTAGAGCTTTAACCACAGACTTCACAACTGAATAAGCGAAGACAGCACACCCACATGGACACAGACACCGCAAGTGCACGAATGTCATGCGCGCCACGTGCCTGAGGGGTACGTGGCGCGTGTGGTGAGGAGAGTCTTTTGAGTCATCCGCATCCCGAACTCGGCGCCCCGCCCAAGCTGGCCAAGGGTGGCCTGCGCGTCACCCCGCTCGGCGGCCTGGGCGAAATCGGCCGCAACATGACCGTCTTCGAATACGGCGGCCGTCTGCTCATCGTCGACTGCGGCGTGCTCTTCCCCGAGGAGGAGCAGCCCGGCATCGACCTGATCCTGCCGGACTTCACCACGATCAAGGACCGCCTCGACGACATCGACGGGGTCGTGCTCACCCACGGCCACGAAGACCACATCGGCGGCGTTCCCTACCTGCTCCGGCTGAAGCCCGACATCCCGCTGATCGGCTCCAAGCTGACCCTCGCGCTGATCGAGGCGAAGCTCCAGGAGCACCGCATCCGCCCGTACACCCTCGAAGTCACCGAGGGGCACCGCGAGCGCATCGGCCCGTTCGACTGCGAATTCGTCGCGGTGAACCACTCGATCCCCGACGCGCTCGCCGTCGCCATCCGCACACCGGCCGGCATGGTCGTCCACACGGGCGACTTCAAGATGGACCAGCTCCCGCTGGACCGCAGGCTCACGGACCTGCCGACCTTCGCCAAGCTGGGCGAGGAAGGCATCGACCTGCTGCTGGCGGACTCCACCAACGCCGAGGTCCCCGGCTTCGTACCGCCCGAGCGGGACATCTCCAACGTCCTGCGGCAGGTCTTCGCGTCGGCGCAGAAGCGGATCATCCTGGCGAGCTTCGCCAGCCATGTCCACCGCATCCAGCAGGTGCTCGACGCCGCGCACGAACACGGCCGCAGGGTCGCCTTCGTCGGCCGCTCCATGGTCCGCAACATGGGCATCGCCCGTGACCTGGGCTACCTCAGGGTCCCGCCGGGCCTGGTGGTCGACGTGAAGACGCTCGACGACCTCCCGGGCGAGCAGATCGTGCTGGTCTGCACGGGCTCCCAGGGCGAGCCGATGGCCGCGCTCTCGCGCATGGCCAACCGCGACCACCAGATCCGCATCGTCCAGGGCGACACGGTGATCCTGGCCTCGTCCCTGATCCCGGGCAACGAGAACGCGGTCTACCGCGTGATCAACGGCCTGACCAGATGGGGCGCCAACGTCGTCCACAAGGGCAACGCCAAGGTGCATGTCTCGGGCCACGCCTCGGCCGGCGAGCTGCTGTACTTCTACAACATCTGCAAGCCGAAGAACCTGATGCCGGTCCACGGCGAATGGCGCCATCTGCGCGCCAACGCCGAACTGGGCGCCCTGACGGGCGTACCGAAGGACCACATCGTCATCGCCGAGGACGGCGTCGTCGTCGACCTCATCGACGGCAAGGCGAAGATCGTGGGCAAGGTCCAGGCGGGCTACGTGTACGTGGACGGCCTCTCGGTCGGCGACGTCACGGAGACCTCGCTCAAGGACCGCCGCATCCTCGGCGACGAGGGCATCATCTCGGTCTTCGTGGTGGTGGACTCCACGACCGGCAAGGTCGTCGGCGGCCCGCACTTCCAGGCCCGCGGCTCGGGCATCGAGGACTCGGCCTTCGCCGCCGTGCTGCCGAAGGTGGACGAGGCGATCGCCAGATCGGCCGCGGACGGCGTCGCGGAACCGCACCAACTCCAGCAACTGGTCCGCCGCACGGTGGGCAAGTGGGTCTCGGACACCTACCGCAGGCGCCCGATGATCCTCCCGGTGGTCGTCGAGGTCTGACGGCCCGTCACGGGATCAACTCGGAGCGGGGGGCCTCGATTTGCATCGAGGCCCCCCGCTCCAGTAGGTTTACGGCTCCACCTCAACGGGAACCACGGCCGCTCACGCGGTTGGTGCACTCCCCGGCAGGGGGAAATCGGACCCGAATATCTCTGATAAAGTCGGGAACACGAAGTACGCAGTACCGGAGGGAAGCGCCCGGAGAGTCCTGAGAGGGACTTGAAGGAAGCGTCCGTTCCTTGAGAACTCAACAGTGTGCCAAAAGTCAACGCCAGATATGTTGATACCCCGGCCTTGCACTCCTTTGTGGGTGT
>NZ_JBVJLC010000017.1:0-145363 GCF_055584925.1 Streptomyces sp. NPDC087906 | reverse complement strand
GGGGGGGGGGGGGGGGGGGGGGGGGGGGGGGGGGGGGGGGGGGGGGGGGGGGCGGCGGGGGGGGGGGGGGGGGGGGGGGGGGGGGGGGGGGGGGGGGGGGGGGTGGGGGGGGGGGGGGGGGGGGGGGGCGGCGGGGGGGGGGGGGGGGGCCCCCCGGGGGGGGGGGGGGGGCCCCCCCCCCCCCCCCCCCCCCCCCCCGCGACTCCGCTAGTCCTGTTTCTCACCGCTGGCGAAGCGCGAGATGACCAGCGCCACGATGATGATCGCGCCGTTCAGGAACTGGTTCCACAGCGGCGGGACCCCGCCCAGGGTCATCACGTTGACCACGAGCTGGAGGGTGAGCACCCCCGTCAGCGCGCCGAACAGCGTGCCGCGCCCGCCCTTGAGGCTGATGCCGCCGATGACGGCGGCGGCGAAGACCTGGAAGATCCAGCCGTTGCCCTGGTTGGCCGCGACCGAGCCGTAGTGGCCGGTGTACAGGACACCCGCGAAGCCGGCCAGCAGCCCGCCGACGCCGAGGACGATCCAGGTGATCCGGTCCACCCGGATACCGGCGGCGCGCGCCGCCTCCGGGTTGCCGCCGATCGCGTACAGGGCCCTGCCGTGCCGCATCCAGGCCAGCACCGCCCCGCCGATGGCGAACAGCGCCAGGCAGATCCACACCGCGGCCGGCGCGCCGATCCAACTGGTCTTCCCCAGGTAGCGGAAGGACTCGGGCACATCGGTGATCGACTTGCCCTCGGTGATGCCGATCTGCAGGCCGCGCAGCATGGTGAGCATGCCGAGCGTGGCGATGAAGCCGTTGACCCGCAGTTTCAGGATCAGGAAGCCGTTGATCAGCCCCACCGCGAGGCCCGCCAGCAGGCAGACCGGGATCGCCGACCACTCCGGCAGCAGCCCCAGCCCGTTGAACCGGCCGCCGGACGTGGGCAGGACCAGCCACATCGCGACGACCGGCGCGATGCCGATCGTCGACTCCAGGGACAGGTCCATCCGGCCGCTGATCAGGATCAGCGCCTCGCCCAGCACCAGCAGGCTCAGCTCCGACGACTGCTGGACCACGCTGATCAGGTTGTTGGAGGTCAGGAACACCGGCGAGACGATGAAGCCGATCACCATCAGCACCAGGATCACCGGCACCAGCGAGAAGTCGCTCCACCGGATGAGCCGCAGCCGGCCGCGCGGCGTCAGCTTCTCGGTCTCGGCCGCCACCGGCGGCCGCATCGTCTCGGTCATTCCCGCTCCCCCACACCTTCCATGGCGGCGACCAGTTCCCGGTCGGTCCACCCACTCCCGAACGTGGCCACCACGCGCCCGTGGAACAGCGCGAGTACGCGGTCGCACACCCGCAGATCGTCCAGCTCGTCCGAGATGATCACGGCCGCGCTGCCTTCGTCAGCCACCCTGCGTACGACGCCGAGCAGCGAGTCCTTCGATTTCACGTCGACACCGGCGGTGGGCCGCACCGCCACCAGCGCCGTGGGGTTGCGCGCGAGCGCACGCGCGACCACCACCTTCTGCTGGTTCCCGCCGGACAGACCCGCGACCGGCTGTTCGGGTCCTGTGGTCTTGATGTCCAGGGCCGCGATCATCGACCGGGCGAACGCCCGGGTCCGCGAGGGCAGTACGGTCCCCCAAGGCCCGAGCTGGTCGGCGACCGTGAGCGTCGCGTTCTCCGCGACGCTGCGGCCGACGACCAGGCCCTGGAGGTGCCGGTCCTCGGGGATGTAGCCGATCCCGGCGTCCAGGGCGTGCGGGACGCTGCCCGGCTTCACCGTCTTGCCGTTCATGGAGATCCGGCCGGCGCTCGCGCTGCGCATGCCGACCAGGATCTCGCCGAGCGCGGTGGTGCCGCTGGCCGCGGCGCCCGCCACGCCCAGCACCTCACCGGGGCGCACCGCCAGGTCGAGCGGCTCGAACGCCCCGTCGAGGGCGAGCCCTTCGGTCCGCAGGACCGGCTCGGCCCCGGTGTCGGGCTGTTCGGCGTGCGCCGCGTGCCAGGCCGCCGTCTTCGCCCCCGACTCGCCGGTCATCGCGGTCACCAGCTCGTCCTTGGACAGGTCGGCGACCGGCGCCGTCAGCACGTGCCGGGCGTCGCGGTAGACGGTGACCGCGGTGCACAGCTCGTACACCTCCTGGAGGTGGTGGGAGATGAAGAGGAACGCCACGCCCTGCGACTGGAGTTCACGCAGCCGCTCGAACAGCCGCTGGATACCGCGCGCGTCGAGCTGCGCCGTCGGCTCGTCCAGGATGATCAGCCGGGCGCCGAAGGACAGTGCCCGCGCGATCTCGACGAACTGCCGCTGCTCGACGGGCAGATCCTTCATCCGTACGTTCGGGCCGACGTCGACCCCGTACTCGGCCAGCAGGTCCTGGGCGCGTCTGCGCAGGCCGCGCCAACTGATGAAACGCGCGCCGCCGCCGGTCCCGCGCAGCCCGAAGTCGTTGAGGAACAGGTTCTCCGCGACGGTCAGGTCGGGGACCACCATGGACTTCTGGTAGACGCAGGCGACCTTCGACTGCCAGGCGGCGGTGTCCCCGTACGCGGGCGCCGGCGCACCGCCGAAGGTCACCTGCCCCTCGTCCGGCTTGTGCAGCCCGGTGAGAACGCTGACCAGGGTGGACTTTCCCGCGCCGTTGCGGCCGACGAGTGCGTGCGACTCGCCGGGCCGTACGGTGAGTTGGACACCGTCAAGCGCGACGGTGGGCCCGAAGCGCTTGACGATGCCTTCCGCGTGCACCGCGGCAGGTGCCGCCGCGTCAGATACTTCCAAGGCCACGGCTAGCTCTTCTTGTCCAGTTGGTTGGCCCAGAGCTTCGGGTCGTCCACGTTGTCCTTGGTCACCAGGGGCGCGGGGAGCTGGTCCTCGTACCCGTTGGGGATCTTGATGACGTTGGAGTCGTGGTCCGTGGGGCCGAGCTTCTGCTTCTTGCCCTCCAGCGCCTGCTTGGCGTAGTAGAGCGCGTACTTGGCGTACAGGTCGGCGGGCTGCGAGATGGTGGCGTCGATCTTGCCGGAGCGGATCGCGTCGAACTCCTGCGGGATGCCGTCGTTCGAGATGATCGTGATGTGCCCTGCCGTGCCCGGCGGCTTGAGCAGTTTCTTCTGCTCCAGCAGGGCCAGGGTCGGCTCCAGGAAGACACCGCCGGCCTGCATGTAGATGCCGTTCAGGTCCGGGTTGGCGGTGAGCGTGGACTGGAGCTTGGCCGAGGCCACGTCGCCGGCCCAGTTGGTCACCAGCTCGAAGACCTTGATGCCGGGGAAGTTCTTGTCCATGCAGGACTTGAACGCCTCCGAGCGGTCACGGCCGTTGATGGAGGACAGGTCGCCCTGGAACTCGGCCACCTTGCCCTTGCCCTTGAGCTGCTTGCCGAGGTACTGGCAGGCGTTCTCGCCGTACGCGCGGTTGTCGGCCCTGACGACCATGTAGACGTTGCCCTTGTCGGGCCGGGTGTCCACGCTGATGACGGGTATCTTCTTGTCGTTCAGCTTCTGGAGTGTCTCGGCCACGGCGCCGGTGTCCTGCGGGGCCATGACGACGGCCTTGGCGCCCTGGTCGGTGAGCGCCTGCACGTTGGCGGCGAGCTTGCCGATGTCGTTCTGCGAGTTCGTCAGCGGCAACGCGTCCACGTCACCGGCCTTGACGCCCTTCTCCACGTACTGCTGGTAGGAGTTCCAGAAGTCGGTGTCGCTGCGCGGCAGGTCGATCCCGACCTTGCCGCCGCCCGCGCCCGAGTCGCCCTCGTCACGGTTGCAGCCCGCGAGGGCCGTGACGGCGAGCAGGGCGACGCCGGTGGCGACGCTCGTCGTACGCAGTCTGCGGAGTGGGGCTCGCCCCACGGTGTTGCGCGGCATGGATTGTCCCGTCCTTAAGGCTTGGTGAAACACGGCTCAGTTGGCGGGGCGCAGGCGTAGGCCCTGCATTCCGCCGTCCACAGCGAGGGCCGTTCCCGTGACGGCTGCCGCCGCGGGGCTGGCGAGATAGGCGACCGCTGCCGCGACCTCGTCCGCACCGACCAGCCGTCCCGTCGGCTGGCGTGCGGCGAGCGCGGCGCGTTCGGCCGCCGGGTCCGGTGCCTGGTCGAGCAGCCGGCCGATCCAAGGGGTGTCCGCGGTACCGGGGTTGACGCAGTTGACCCGGATCCCCTCGCGGATGTGGTCGGCCGCCATGGCCAGGGTCAGCGAGAGGACAGCGCCCTTGCTCGCGCTGTACAGGGCCCGTTGGGGCAGTCCGGCGGTGGCGGCGATGGAGCAGGTCTGGGTGATGGAGACGCAGCCGGGCCGTTCGTCGGCCGAGCGGCGCAGATGGGGCAGGGCGTGCCGGGCGGTGCGGACCATGCCGAGGACGTTGATGTCGATGACACGCAGCCACTCGTCGTCCGCGTTGTCGAGGACGGTGCCCTGGGCGCCGATGCCGGCGTTGGAGACGATGGTGTGCAGGCCGCCGAACTCGGCTGCCGCGGCGTCCACCGCCGCCTTGACGGCCGCGTCGTCCGTGACGTCGGCGGTGAGCGCCAGCGTCCCGGCCGGCGCCCCTTCGGTCGCCCTGTCCAGTACGGCGACCTGGGCGCCGCGCGCGAGCAGCAGCGTCGCGATGGCCGCGCCGATGCCCGAGGCACCGCCGGTGACCACGGCGCCGAGCCCTGCGAAGTCGCGGGCGTCGGGGGGCTGGGGTACTGCCGTCACGAACTGACCTCCTCGGTGGTGCGGCGGGACTGCCAGACGGGTCCCTCCGGGAAACTGTGCGCGGCGATCGACCCGGGGAGCATCCGCGCGGAGAAGCCGGGCGCCGTCGGGGTGGCGTAGCGCCCCGAGACGATCACGGCCGGGTCGGCGAAGTGCTCGTGGAGATGGTCGACGTACTCGATGACCCGGTCCTCCCAACTGCCGGACACCGCGACATAGTCGAACATCGAGAGATGCTGGACCAGTTCGCACAGTCCGACGCCGCCGGCGTGCGGGCAGACCGGCACGCCGAACTTGGCGGCGAGCAGCAGGATCGCCACGTTCTCGTTGACGCCCGCGACTCTGGCCGCGTCGATCTGGACGAAGTCGACGGCGCCCGCCTGGAGAAGCTGCTTGAAGACGACCCGGTTGGCGACGTGCTCGCCGGTGGCCACCTTGACCGGCTGCCCGGCTCTGATCGCCGCGTGGCCGAGGATGTCGTCGGGGCTGGTCGGCTCCTCGATCCAGTGCGGGTCGAACGGGGCGAGCGCCGACATCCAGCGCAGCGCGTCGGGCACGTCCCAGCGCTGGTTGGCGTCGACGGCGATCCGGATGTCGGGTCCCACGGCGGCGCGGGCCAGCTCCATACGTCTCGTGTCGTCGTCGAGCGAGCCGCCGACCTTCAGCTTGATCTGCTCGAACCCGTCGGCGACGGCCTGCTTGGCGAGCCCCACGAGTTTGGCGTCGGAGTAGCCGAGCCAGCCGGGCGACGTGGTGTACGCGGGGTAGCCCTGCGCCCGCAGCGCCGCGGCCCGTTCGGCGCGGCCGGGTTCGGCCGCGCGCAGGATCTCCAGCGCCTCGTCGGGGGTGAGGGCGTCGGTGAGATAGCGGAAGTCGACGAGCGAGACGAGTTCCTCGGGGGTCATCCCGGCGAGGAACTCCCAGACCGGCTTGCCCGCGTTCTTCGCTGCCAGGTCCCAGGCGGCGTTGACGACGGCGCCCGCCGCCATGTGCATCACGCCCTTCTCGGGGCCGAGCCAGCGCAGTTGCGAGTCGTGGGTCAACTCGAAGTAGAGCGCGGCGAGATCGGCCGCGGTGTGCGGGGCGGACCGTCCCACGACGTACGGCCGCAGCGCCTCGATGGCGGCTGCCGTGACCTCGTTTCCCCGGCCGATCGTGAAGCAGAATCCGTGGCCTTCGGCGCCGTCCGTGGTCCGCAGGATCACGTAGGCGGCCGAGTAGTCGGGATCCGGGTTCATGGCGTCGGAGCCGTCGAGCTGTTCCGAGGTGGGAAAACGAATGTCGTGAACCTCGAACCCCGTGACGGTCTGACTCATGCACGCCCCCCTTGGAAGAACATCGGACCTCTTGTGGTCATCCGATGTATAGCGTCGTTGACGCCCAACCGTCCAGGGGCAGGAAGAAAAATGAGGTCACAGCTCGGATGAATCTCGTCGCCGGCGCGTCAGCGGCTCGCCGGTAACCCGTCGGCAGCCGTCCCGAGGTCCGCCGCCGCGGCCTTCGTCCCCCGTTCTCTGCCCCGGGAGGGCGAAGTTCACCCGCGCGTGCGCAGGGGCTGCGGGCGAGCAGCGGGAAAGCCGTAAGGTTGGTCCGTAGACAAGGAACTTCGGAAGGAGGCACTGGGTGATCGAGCTGGAGGGAGTTCCCGAGCTGATCGACCCGGTCATGGTGGCCGCGTTCGAGGGCTGGAACGACGCCGGCGACGCGGCCTCCACGGCGGTCGGCCATCTGGACCGGGAATGGAAGGGCGAGGTGTTCGCGGCGCTCGACGCCGAGGACTACTACGACTTCCAGGTCAACCGGCCCACGGTGTTCCTGGACGGCGGCTCCCGGAAGATCACCTGGCCCACCACCCGGCTCTCCGTGGTGCGCGTCGGCGGGGAGACCCCACGTGACCTGGTGCTGGTCAGGGGCATCGAACCGTCCATGCGCTGGCGGTCCTTCTGCAACGAGATCCTGGGCTTCGCCCACGAGCTGGGCGTGGAGATGGTCGTCATCCTGGGTGCGCTGCTCGGCGACACACCGCACACCCGCCCCGTCCCGGTCAGCGGCGTCACCTCCGACGCCGACCTGGCCAGGACGATGGATCTGGAGGAGACCAGGTACGAGGGCCCGACGGGCATCGTCGGCATCCTCCAGGAGGCGTGCACCCACGCGGGCGTCCCGGCCGTGAGCCTGTGGGCCGCCGTGCCGCACTACGTGTCGCAGCCGCCCAACCCGAAGGCCACGTTGGCGCTGCTCAACCGCCTGGAGGACCTGATCGGGCTGCGGATCCCGCTGGGCGAGCTGGCCGAGGACGCGCGGGCCTGGCAGCTCGGCGTGGACCAGTTGGCCGCCGAGGACACCGAAGTGGCGGAGTACGTGCAGTCGTTGGAGGAGGCGCGGGACACGGCCGAACTGCCCGAGGCGTCGGGCGAGGCCATCGCTCGTGAATTCGAGCGGTATCTGCGCCGCCGCGACGGCGGTCCCGGGCAGCCGCCGGGCGGCCATGCCACGGAGAGCGGTGACGGCGCGTCATACCGGCGCGACACGTCGGCGGGCGGTCGCAGCCGGCCGCAGCGCCCGCAGCGCGGCGGCCCCGAGACGGGCCCTGACCCCGAGCGGAACAAGGGTCCCGAGCCGGACGACGGGGAAGATTCATCGGAGGACTGAGCCCTCAGGGTCCTCGGCATACGGGCCCTCAGAGTCCTCGGCATACGGAGAGGGGCGGCGCCGTCGGGCGCCGCCCCTCTCCGCGTACGGTCCGGTACGGGCGGTCCGGTACGCGCTTACAGGGCCACCCCGAGGAGCGCGTCCACCGCGCGGGAGACGACGCCGGTGGCGCCTTCCTCCGTACCGCCCTCGGCCTCCTGCGAGCGGGCCCAGCGGTCCACGGCGCGCAGCGCCGACGGGGAGTCCAGGTCGTCCGCGAGGGCGGCCCTGATCTCGTCGACGAGCGCGTCGGCCGACGGGCCGTCAGGACGGGACACGGCGGCCCGCCAGCGGGCGAGCCGCTCCACCGCGTCCTGGAGGATCCGGTCCGTCCACTCCCAGTCGGCGCGGTAGTGGTTGGCGAGCAGCGCGAGCCGGATCGCCGCCGGGTCCACGCCCTCGCGGCGCAGGGACGAGACGAAGACCAGATTGCCCTTGGACTTGGACATCTTCTCGCCGTCCAGCGCGACCATGCCCGCGTGCACATAGGCGCGGGCGAACGGGTGCTCACCGGTCAGCACCTGGGCGTGCGATGCGCCCATCTCGTGGTGCGGGAAGGCCAGATCGCTGCCGCCGCCCTGGACGTCGAAGGCCATGCCGAGATGGTCGAGCGCGATCGCCACGCACTCGATGTGCCAGCCCGGCCTGCCGCGGCCGAGGCTGCCGCCGTCCCAGCTCGGCTCGCCCGGCCGGGCCGCCAGCCACAGGATCGGGTCGAGCGGGTTCTTCTTGCCCGGCCTGTCGGGGTCGCCGCCGCGCTCGGCCGAGAGCAGCCGCATCGCCTCGGCGTCGAGCCGGGACACCTCGCCGAAGTGCGGGTCGGCCGCCACGGAGAAGTAGACGTCGCCTTCGAGTTCGTACGCGGCCCCCGCGTCCCGCAGCCGCTCCACGAGCGGCACGATGCCCGGTATGGCCTCGACGGCGCCGATGTAGTGCTGGGGCGGCAGCATCCGCAGCGCCGTCATGTCCTCGCGGAACAGGGCGGTTTCGCGCTCGGCGAGCGCGACCCAGTCCTCGCCGTCGCGCACCGCGCGCTCCAGCAGCGGGTCGTCGACATCGGTCACGTTCTGCACATAGTGAACCTGCCGCTTCGTGTCGAGCCACACGCGCTGCACGAGGTCGAACGCGTTGTACGTCGCCGCGTGACCCATGTGGGTCGCGTCGTACGGCGTGATGCCGCAGACGTATATGCGGGCGACGGGACCGGGTTCGAGCGTGACGCGGTCACCGGTCGAGGTGTCGTGAATGCTGAGGTCGCGGCCCTTGCCAGGAAGGGCGGGCACCTCGGAAGCGGGCCAGGCATACATGCCTTGAGCGTAACCGGGCGGATGTTCCCGATACGAACCGGACGGCGGCTCCCGGCGATACTCGCGGTCTTGAAATATCCGCTGTGACCTGCTGAGTGGTCCGCGCGGTCCACGTCATGGGCCGTCGGCCCCCGTAGGCGCACCGGCTCCGTACGGGCCGCGTACCGGCCGCGTACTGGTCGCGTACCAGCTCTCAGACCGGCGGCCAGGGGATCGCGGGCCACTGCCCGGACGGCTCGGGGTGGCGGCCCGTGTGGCGCAGCTCACGCACCCGCGCGCGGACGGCTTCCGTCTCGGCGGGGGTGATCAGCGCGGCCAGCCGGGTGGCCAGCGGGGCGCCTTCGGCCAGTTCGTCCGCCAGCCGGGCCAGTACGGCGAGCGCCTCGTCGGTCAGCGGCTCGCCCGCCCAGCCCCAGAGCAGGGTGCGCAGCTTGTCCTCCACGTTGAAGGTCACGCCGTGGTCGATGGCGTACAGCCGCCCGTCGGGAGCGGGCAGCAGATGGCCGCCCTTGCGGTCGCCGTTGTTGATGACCGCGTCGAGCACGGCGAGCCGGCGCAGCCGCTCGTCGTCGGCGTGCACCAGCAGCGCCGTGCGGTCCTCGCCGACGTCGGCGAGGCCGACGGCCTTCCAGCCCTCGCCGGGCTCGTCGCCCTCGACGAGCGCCAGCAGCGCGCCCGGCTGCTCGGTCTCGGCGTCACCGTCCGGAGTGTCGCCGTCCGGGGTGTCACCGTCCGGGGTGTCGCCGTCCGGTGTCTCGTCCTGTGTGTCGATCCAGAGCTGGCACATGCCCTGGCCGTACGGGCCCTCGCGCAGCACCGTGGGCGGCACCAGGCCCCAGCCGGTCGCCTCGGAGACCTCGTAAGCGGCGACCTCGCGCTGGGCGAGCGTGCCGTCGGGGAAGTCCCACAGGGGCCGCTCCCCCGCCACCGGCTTGTAGACGCAGTGCGCCTCCTGGCCCTCGTACGCGACGGAGCAGTAGATCACCGCGTTGGACGCCTCGCGGATCTGGCCGCGTACGGTCAGCTCGCCCTTGGTGAGCAGATCCAGCACGGTCCCGGTCCCCGTCACGCGTCCCGGCGGTATCCGTTCTGGCGCGGGCATACGTGTCCTTCCGGATCGAGCGGCAGACTGCACAGCGGACACGGCGGCCGACCCGCGTTGACCACGTCCAGAGCGCGTTTGGCGAAGGCCCTGGCCTGGGCCCCGGAGAGCCGTACGCGCAGCATCGGCGGGCCGTTCTCGTCGTCCTGGAGCATCCGCTCCTCGGCCTCGGCGAGATCCTCGTCGGTGTCGGCGTCCAGCTCGACGAGGGCCTGGGCCTCGATGATCATGCGCTGCTCGTCGCCGTCCCAGGCCAGCGCCATCGTGCCGACCCTGAACTCCTCCTCGACCGGCGCGTCGAGCGGGGCCGAGTCGGCGACGGCCGGCGGGGCGACGGCGGGGACGGGCGCGTTGCCGCCGGTACGGCGGACGACCTCGTCGAGCAGCTCGTCGATCCGCTCGGCCAACGCGGCCACCTGGGTCTTCTCCAGGGCGACGCTGGTGACGCGGCCCGCGGCCGAAGCCTGGAGGAAGAACGTACGGCGTCCAGGCAGCCCGACCGTACCGGCCACGAAGCGGTCCGGCGGGTCGTAGAGGAACACCTGACGGGACACGTCCTGTCTCCCTTGGGAATCGATGAAGAACGGAAACGAAAAACGGAAAGGGGCGGTCCGGGGGGCCCGGGAGAGCCCGGAATCACGCCGCGGACGGCGCGTCCACCCTACTGCGCCGAGCGATCACGGTGCTCCCGCGCCGCCCCCTACAACACCGGCTCCGTCGGCGCCCTTCCCCGCTTCGCCTTCGCCCTCGGCGGAAGCCTCGCGCGGCACGAAGCCGCTCAGGTCGCCCGTGTCGCCGAGCCGCATCACGAACGGGCGTACCCGGGTGTAGCGGACGGCGGTGACGGAGCAGGGGTCGACATGGATCCGCTGGAAGAGATCGAGGTGCATCCCGAGCGCGTCGGCCACCAGCGCCTTGATGATGTCGCCGTGCGAGCACATCAGGAACACGGCGTCCTGGCCGTGCTCCTCCTCGACGCGGGCGTTCCACTCCCGTACGGCTTCGACGGCGCGGGCCTGCATGGCGCGCATCGACTCGCCGCCGGGGAAGGCGGCGGCCGACGGGTGCTGCTGGACGACCTCCATCAGCGGGTCGTCGCTCAGCTCGGCGAGTTTGCGCCCGGTCCAGTCGCCGTAGTGGCACTCGCCGATCCGCTCGTCCTCACGTACCCGCAGCTCCGGCCTGGCGGCGAGCAGCGGCGCCAGCGTCTCGCGGCAGCGCTGCAGCGGGCTGGAGACGACGGCGGCGATCGGTACGCCGTCGAGCCGCTCCGGCAGCGCGGCCGCCTGGGCGGCGCCCCGCTCGTCGAGGGCGACGTCCGGCGTCCAGCCCGCGAGCAGCCCGGCGGTGTTGGCGGTGGACCGTCCGTGACGGACGAGGATCAGGGTGGCCATGCCGGTCAGCCTAACGACCCGCCGAGGGCCGGTCGGCGGCGGTAGGCGGCGGGTGGTGGTCGGTGGTCAGTGGTCGGTGGTCAGTGGTCGGTGGTCAGTGGTCGGTGGTCAGTGGTCGGTGGTCAGTGATCGGCCGCCGAGGGGCGATGACGAGTGAGGTCCCCCGGACCGGGAAGAATGCCAGCCGTGATCGTGGACTGTGCCATCTACCGCGACGGACACCGCACCGACGGACCCGCCGACTTCTCCGACGCCCTGGCCGAGGCGCGCTCCTCGGGGGACGCCTTCCTGTGGCTCGGGCTGTACGAGCCGACGGAGGTGGAGTTCGAGACGGTGAGCAGCGAGTTCGGGCTCCATCCGCTCGCCGTCGAGGACGCGCTGACCGCGCACCAGCGGCCCAAGCTGGAGATCTACGACGATTCGCTGTTCATGGTCATCAAGCCGGTCGCCTACGAGCCGGCGACCGACGACGTCTCCACGGGCGAGGTGATGGTCTTCATCGGCGACTCGTTCGTGGTGACGGTCAGGCACGGCGAGATCTCCCCGCTGGCGGCCGTGCGCAAGCGGCTCGAAGGGGATCCGGAGATCCTGAAGCGGGGTCCGACCGCCGTGCTGTACGCGATCAGCGACGCGGTGGTCGACGACTACATCGATGTGGCGGACGAGCTCCAGGTCGACCTGGAGGAGCTGGAGGCGGAGGTCTTCGCGCCCGGCATCTCGGGCCCGGCCAAGGGGTCGGGCACGTCGACGGCGGCGCAGATCTACAACTTCAAGCGGCAGGTGCTCGAGTTCCGCCGCGCCACGGGGCCGCTGGCGATGCCGATGGCCCGGCTGACGGACCAGGAGGTGCCGTTCGTGAACGAGGAGTCGCGGCCGTTCTTCCGGGACGTCAACGACCATCTGACGCATGCGAACGAGCAGGTGGAAGGGCTCGACCGGCTGCTCTCCGACATCCTGTCCGCGCATCTGGCGCAGATGGGTGTGCGGCAGAACGACGACATGCGGAAGATCTCGGCGTGGGCGGCCATGGCGGCGGTGCCCACGCTGGTGGCGGGCATCTACGGGATGAACTTCGAGCACATGCCCGAGCTGCACTGGGTCTGGGGCTACCCCGCGGTGATCGCCCTGATGGTCACGGCCGTCGTCAGCCTGCACCGGACGTTCAAGCGGCGCGGCTGGCTCTGAGCGGCGCGGCGCGGCGGGTCGGGTCGGGTCGGGTCGGGCTGGGTGCTGCTGGTGCGGCAGGTGCCGTTCAGAACACGGGCGCGGCGGTCGCGGGGCCGCCGAGCGCGTCGCGCCGCTCCGGCATGTGGAGCTGCACCATCCGGCGCCAGCCGCCGGCCCGCTCGACGCCGTACATGGCGTTGATGCCGACCCGCAGCAGCGCCGCCTTGGGCGCCGGCCAGCCGAGGATGCGGCCCATGTGGTCCATCACGGCGAGGCTCACCTGGCGGTAGACCTGGATCTCGGCGCGCGCGCACTCGCTCAGGGCGGTGTGGATCGTCCTGCCGTGGCCGAGCCCGGCGAGCCGCAGCAGTTCCTCGTTGGAGTACGCGAGGTGGTTGTCCTCGTCGTTGCTGATCATCCTGACGGCCTTGCCGACCTCGGGGTCGTCGCCGAAGTACTTGCGCAGCATCACCATCTGGTCGCTGGCCCGCTGCTCGGTGACGCGGCTGTGCGAGAGGTAGATGACGATGTCCCGCTCGGTGAGCGGTTCGTCGCGGCGCAGCTTCTCGTGCGCGAGCCCGATGCCGCGCCGCTCCAGCAGGACGGTGTAGTCGGTCTCCGGCGGGATGTCGACGGCGGACAGTCCGCGCTTCTTGAGCAGCCCCTGGAAGAGCCGGCCGTGCTTGTCCTCGTCGGCGCCGTGCCGGGCGATCTTGGGCGCCAGGTCCCGCATGCCCGCGGGCACCAGCGCGGCGATCCTGCCGTTCTCCCAGCCGCCCTGGGCCTCGCCGCTGGCGGCGATGGAGCAGAAGAGCTGGAAAGCGCGGTCGTTGTCGAGCATTTCCCTGAACAGGCTTCGGGCCGAGAGCATCACTGCCACCTCCGTGCAGAACCGACGTCCGCCGGTCCGAGTCAAAGCGGGTACGGGGCGGCGGGCAACAGGTGCGGGGCAGGACTGCGCCATACGAAGGACACGGAAGGTGCGCCGCAGGGCGTAACCGAGCGGCGTCCGGAGGCGTTGTTCCGCGTGACGGCCGTGGCGGGGAAGACCCCCGAGCCCCCACCACGGCCGCAGACTTCCGCCGGTCGGACCTGGCCCCGGACCTGGCCCCGGCCGAGGCCCCGGGGCGGGGTGCTTGTCCTCGGCCGGCGGCCGGCGCTCAGGAGACGAGGCCGGCCCGCTCCAGGGCGTCGGTGCCGACCCGCAGCGCGGCAAGGCGCTCGTCGAGCGTGAAGCCCGCGGGGGCCAGGGTGAGGGTGGTGACACCGGCCGCCGCGTACGCCTGCATCCGGTCGGCGATGCGCTCGACGGGGCCCAGCAGGGTGGTCGAGTCGATGAGCTGGTGCGGTACGGCGGCGGCGGCGCCGGTCTTGTCGCCCGCCAGGTACTTGTCCTGGATCTCGGCCGCCTCCTTCTCGTACCCCATGCGCCGGGCGAGCTGGTTGTAGAAGTTCTGCTTGCGGCTGCCCATGCCGCCCACGTACAGCGCGGTGTACGGGCGGAAGACGTCGGCCAGCGCCTGGACGTCGTCGCCGACGGCGAGCGGCAGGGTGGGGCACACGTCGAAACCGTCCATCGTGAGGCCCGCCTTGGCTCGGCCGGCCCGCAGATGGGTGATCGCGGTGTCCTCCAGATGATCGGCCGAGGGGAAGATCAGCAGGGCGCCGTCGGCGATCTCGCCGGTCTGCTCCAGGTTCTTGGGGCCGATCGCGGCGATGTAGAGCGGGATGTGCTCGCGCTGCGGGTGGACCGTCAGCTTGAGCGGCTTGCCGGGGCCGTCCGGCAGCGGCAGGGTCCAGTGCTCGCCCTCGAACGACAGCCGCTCGCGGGACATCGCGCGGCGGACGATCTCGACGTACTCGCGGGTGCGGGCCAGCGGCTTGTCGAACTTGACGCCGTACCAGCCCTCGGAGACCTGCGGGCCCGATACGCCGAGGCCGAGCCGGAACCGGCCGCCGGAGAGCGAGTCGAGGGTGGCGGCGGTCATGGCGGTCATCGCGGGCTGGCGGGCCGGGATCTGCAGGATCGCGGAGCCGACGTCGATGGACTCGGTCTGCGCCGCCACCCAGGTCAGCACGGTGGGAGCGTCGGATCCGTACGCCTCGGCGGCCCAGCAGACGTCGTAGCCGAGCCGGTCGGCCTCCTGCGCGACGGCGAGGTTGTCGCTGTCCATCCCCGCGCCCCAGTAGCCGAGGTTGATGCCGAGCCGCATAACCGCTCCCTTCCCTTACCGACGAGTAACGTCCTTGTGCGGGGACTCTAGCGCGCGCCGCCGTCGGCGTCAGCGGCGCGTTGTCCACAGCCCTCTCTCCCTGTGGGGTCCTGGCCAGTAATCTCAGCCACCATGGAGCAGAGGCATCTCGGCCGTACCGGCCTGCGTGTGTCCAGGATCGGGCTCGGCACCCTGACGTGGGGCAGGGACACCGACGAGCATGACGCGGCCCAGCAGTTGAAGACGTTCTGGGAGGCGGGCGGGACCCTGGTCGACACGGCCGACGTGTACGGCGGCGGGGAGTCGGAGTATCTGCTGGGCCAGCTCGTCGAGCGGCTGGTGCCGCGCAGGGATCTGATCATCGGGACGAAGGCCGGCAGTGTGCCGGACCCCGACCGGCGCTTCGACGGGTCGCGCGGCCATCTGCTCGCCGCGCTGGACGCCTCGCTCGCGCGGCTCGGCACCGACTACGTGGATCTGTGGCAGGTCCACGCCTTCGACACCGAGACGCCGCTCGAAGAGACGCTGCACGCGCTGGACATCGCTGTCACCAGCGGCCGGGCGCGCTACGCGGGGGTGTCGAACTTCTGCGGCTGGCAGCTCGCCAAGGCGGCGACCTGGCAGCTCGCGCAGCCCGGGATACGCACGCGCCTCGCCAGTACGCAGATGGAGTACTCGCTGCTGCAGCGCGGCGTGGAGCGCGAGGTGCTGCCGGCGGCGCTTGACCTGGGCGTGGGGCTGCTGCCGTCGTCGCCGCTCGGCCGCGGGGTGCTCACCGGCAAGTACCGGCACGCGACGCCCGCCGACTCGCGGGGCGCTTCCGACATGGCGCTGTTCGTCGAGCCGTATCTGGACGAGGCGGCGAGCCGGATCGTCGACGCGGTGGTGACGGCTGCCGACGGGCTCGCCACGACTCCGCTGGAGGTCGCGCTGGCCTGGGTCAGGGACCGCCCGGGGGTGGTGGCCCCGATCGTCGGCGCGCGGAACGCGCAGCAGCTCGCGGCGGCGTTGTCAGTGGAGAGCCTTAGTCTTCCTGACGAGATCTGCCAGGCGCTGGACGATGTGTCGGCGCCCGTTCACCGCTATCCCGACCAGGACTGGAGCACGCTGTGAGTACGGACCACGAGACCGTGGACGAGACACCGGATGCGGCGGGCACGGATGCGGTGGGTACGGACGCGACGGGTACGGACGCGGTAGGTACGGACGCGGTGGGTGACGCGGTAGCTACGGACGCGGCGGCCACCGAAGCGGCGGCTGCCACCGAGGCGGCGGCGCCCTCCGAGGCCGAGGCGGAGCTGGCCGCCCAGCGGGCGCTGCGGGAGCGCATCGAGCAGCGGAAGGCCGAGAAGGAGGGGCCCATCCCCGCGGGTACGAAACTGAACGGGAAGGCGGCCGATCTGCTCGCGGCCGTACGGGCGGTGGAGAGCGGCGAGAAGGTCGACCCGGCCCTGCTGGCACCGCCGGCACCGGTGGCGGAACGGGCAGCCGCCGGTCCCGCACCCGCCGCGGTTCCCGAGCCCGCCGCAGGCCCTGCCGCGGCGCCGGGCGCGGTGGCGGCCGCACGGGCCGTGCTGGCCGAGGGCGGTGCGCCAGAGGAGCTGGCGGGGCCCGTCTGCGCCACGCTCGGCGAGCGCGGGGCCGACGTGCTGCGTGAGGACCCCTGGCAGTTGCTGTCCGTGCCCGGCGTCCGTCCCGAGCAGGCCGACGGATTCGCGCGGGCGCTGCTCGGCCCCGCGTGCGGTCCCGGCGACGAGCGGCGGGCGGCGGCGCTCGTGGGCTGGCTGCTGGAGCAGGCGGCGCTGCGGGGGCACACCGCGCTCGACTCGTCGGCGGTGCGCAAGGCACTGGCCGGGCAGGGGGTGCCGGACCCCGACGAGGCGTTGCAGCATGCCATCGCCGAGGGAGCGGTCCTGGTCTTCCAGGACGGTCTCGACGAGGAGGCCGAAGGTCTGACGGGTGAGGGGTCCGGGTCCGACGAGGGCGCGGACGAGCCGGCGGCGGGCGCCGCCGAGGCGGCGCCGGTCCCGGTGCTGCTGGGGCTCGACCGGTACGCGCTCGCCGAGGAGAGCCTGGCCGACGGGCTCGCGCGGCTGGTCAAGACCGGCCCCGACGCCTCCTGGGAGGAGGCGGCGGGCGCCGCGGGCTCACCGTCGGCGGGCGACCTGATCCGTGCCGCCGCCGGGCACGGGCTCGTACTGCACACGGGCGGTGAGGCGGCGCGCGCCGAGCCGGTGGAGCTGGCGGAGGCCGCGCGTGCGCTGGGGCTGCGCGCGGTCGTCGCCGCGCACAGCGAGAACGGCCGCGAGCGGCTGGGCGGCGCGGCCGTCACGGTCGCTGGGCTGCTGGCCGGCGCCGAGGGGCCCGGCCGGGACAGCGACGGGCTGTTCGCGCTCGACCTGCTGGTGGTGCTGGACGCGCCGCAGCTCGACGTGGAGACGGCGGCGATGCTCGTGGAGTCGCTGCCCGACGGCGGCCGGCTGGTGCTCAGCGGTGACCCGGGCGTGCTGTGGTCGGCGGGCGCGGGACGGGTCTTCGCCGACCTGCTGGCGGCGCGGGTGTGCCCGCAGATCGCGTCCCGTACGCCCGATCCTGGCCCGGTGGGCGAGCTGGTCTCAGGGATCGGCGTGGGCGAGCTGAACCAGGTCCCGGCGCCCGGCAAGGAGGTCGTGATCGTCCCGGTGCGGGACGCGGGCGAGGCGGTGCACCGTACGGTCCAGCTCGTCGCCGAGTCCGTACCGCGCGCCTTCGGTGTGACCGCCGAGCAGACGCAGGTGATCACGGTCGGCCACGGCGGCGCCGCCGGCACCCGCGCGCTCAACGCGGCGCTCAAACAGCGCCTCCAGCCGGGCCCCGGCCGGTTCGGCGGCTTCGACCCGGGAGACAGGATCGCCTACGTACCGGCGCCGGGCAGGACGCTGCAAGGATCGGTGGTCTCGGCCGACGCGGACGGCCTGCACCTCGACTGCGCGGGCGTGCCGGTCGTGGTCCCGAAGGACCGCGTCGAGTCGTCCGTACGGCACGGCTGGGCGCTGACCGCACACCAGGCAGCCGGAATGCGCTGGCCCGCGGCGGTAGTGGTGCTCCCGGGCGACGCGACCCAGGCCCTGAGCCGCCCCTGGGTCTACACGGCCTTCAGCCGGGGCGACCGCCACCTCTCGGTGGTCCACGGCGCCGACCAGGCCCTGGCCCACGCGGTGGCCCAGATCCCGTCACAGGACCGCACCACCCGCCTGCGCCCACTCCTGGAAGGCCTCCTGGCCCCGGCGCCGACGGCCGCAGGCTAGGGCCTGTCGTGTGGATCGTGCCAGGGCTCGCGAGCCGTGCCGGGCTCGCGAGCCCGGCACGGCGCCCTGATCCGGCCTGATCCAAACGACAGACCCTAAGCCGAAGGCCCGGTCAGACTTCCTGTTCCTCCAGGTCGTCCGTGTCCAGGTCCAGGTCGTCCTCGTCGAAGACCGAGCTGACGTCGAAGCGGCAGACCACCTGCTGCGGGTCCGCCTGGTCGAAGGGGGTGCGCAGCCACTCGCCCGGTTCGGGCAGTTCGTCGGACGCCGACACCCACAGGGTGGAGTCGCCCTCCTCAAGGCCGAATTCCTTGTGCCGGGAGGCGATCTCGTCGGGTTCGTACTCGCCGAAGAGCACGCCCAAGGCCGCGTGCACACTGCTGCCGACCATCGCGACCGAGTCGCTCTCCCCCTCGACGTCCGCGATGCGCTGGGCCTGCGCGAGCAGCCGCTGGGGTTCGGTGACCGCGTAGTCCCGCCGGATCAGGACGCTGAGGGCATTCGGCTCCTCGGGTCCCGCGTATGGCGGAAGCGAGTCGTCCGGCTCCGGGATCTCGAAGGGAGTGACCTCGTCGTAACGGCTGTACAGCCGCTCGTCGTACACCTCGGCGGCGGCGGCAAGGGCGTTGAACGCCTCGGAAACGGCCTGGTCATCCTCGCCGGAGCGGTGTTCGACGGCCGCGAGATGACGGTCCAGAGCGATCTTGACCGCCTCGGCGGCGGCGCGTACCTCGGCGGCGGTGGACTGCGCAGCATCAGACATAGTGCAGACGCTATCCGTACCTGGCCTCTGCCCGCACAATAGATGCGATGCCGGAATACGAATTTGTCGACGTGTACGTGCCGCGCGGGGTTTCCCGCAAGGAAGCGGCCCGTCTGCTCACCGACCATGCCGAGTACGGGCACTGGGAACTCGACCGTCTGAGTCTGCACCGGGACGGCAGCCGCAGGGTGCGGTTGCGCCGACGCATCATCCGTCAGGTGCGCGCCACCTGGTGACGACGACGGAACGGGCCCCGCTCACGCGAGGCCCGCCCTGTCTGTCCGTACGCGCCCGACTACGCGGCGGCGCGGGCGCGACGGTAGAGAATGCTGCCCGCGAGCAGCATCCCGGCGCCTGCGGAAGCTGCCATCCCGACCGAGCCCGCCCCGGTGTGGGCGAGTTCGGGTCCTGCCAGGGGCTTCGCGACGGTCTGTGCCACGGGGGTGTTGTGGCTCGGGGCCGGCGGGACGTTGCGGTGGGTCACCGGGTGCGGATGCGGCGTGACGGGCCGCTCGGGCGGGGTGACCACCGGCGGCGCGTCGTTCTCGCAGGTGTCGCCGGTCACGGGGTTGCCGAGGCCGATGACGTTGATGCCGAGCCCGCACACGTTCACGGGAATGTCGATCGGCAACTGGAGCTCGTTGCCGGAGCCGACGCCGGGAGAGTTCCCCGCGTCACCACCGGCGTGCGACCCGCCACCGTGCGAACCGCTGTGCGAACCACCACCGTGCGAACCGCCGTGCGATCCGCCGCCCTGCTGCCCACCGCCGTGCTGTCCACCGCCGTGTGAACCAGCCTGCGGCGGCTTGTGGTGCGAACCGCCGTCGCGCGGTCCGCCGTTGTGCGACCCACCGCCGCCGTAACCGCCGTCGTCGTCCGAACCGCCGTGTCCGCGCGAGCCGCCGCCGTGCCCGGACGTGCCGCCCGAGACGTTGGCGCAGCGGTTGCCGATGGCCGGGTTGAGCAACCCGACGACATTCACGGTGTTCCCGCACGCGTTGACCGGGACGTCCACCGGAATCTGGACGTTGTTGCCGGACAGCACGCCCGGCGAATTCGCCGCGGTGCCCGCGGCTCCCGAATCCGCGTGCGCGTAACCGCCGCCGAGGGCGAGTACGCCGCCTGCGGCCGCCACGGTGATCAGGCCCTTGCGAGTGACCTGTCTCATAGCTTCGATCCCTGCCTTCTACCTGCCGAAAGTGCCCCTGAGCCGATGTGCCGGGGCAGGATGCCCAGCGGCCCCGGAGTGCATGGCGCGCACTCCGGGGCCGCCCGGGTTCAAACCCTCATGGGTTGATGTACAACGTCACGCGTTGACGCAGGTGTTGCCGAAGGCGGGGTTCAGCAGCCCGATCACAGAGACCGTGTTGCCGCACGCGTTCACCGGGATGTGAATCGGCACCTGGACGACATTGCCCGAAAGCACACCCGGGGAGTTCAGGGCAGCGCCCTGGGCACCCGAGTCGGCGACGGCCATGCCCGCGCCGGCGAGCACCAGACCACCGGTGATAGCCGCAGCAGCGACGACCTTCTTGATCATTCTTCCTCCTTGTAGGCAATGGCGGTCCAAGCCGCGGACCGCCACACCTGTAACGAGAAGGAAGTAATCAGGCTACGAGCGTATCGTCGCATTCATCCTTTTCAGTCGAATACGCACACACTGACGATTGTGCCGCGCGGACGGTCCTCAGCAGTTGTCGATGAACCGGTCGAGCACCCGCACGCCGAACTGGAGTCCGTCCACCGGCACCCGCTCGTCGATCCCGTGGAACATCCCGGCGAAGTCCAGCTCCGGCGGCAGCTTCAGCGGCGCGAAGCCGAACCCGCGGATGCCGAGGTCGTCGAAGGACTTGGCGTCGGTGCCGCCGGAGAGCATGTACGGCACGGCCTTGGCGATCGGGTCCTCCGCCAGCAGCGCGCCCTGCATGGCGTCCACCAGCGGGCCGTCGAAGCTGGTCTCGCGCGCCTTGTCCGCGTGCACGTCCTCGCGCTTGACCCGCGGGCCGAGGATCCGGTCCAGGTCGGCCAGGAACTCCTCCTCGTACCCCGGCAGGTAGCGGCCGTCGAGATGCGCGGTCGCCTGTCCTGGCACCACGTTCGCCTTGTAGCCGGCGCCCAGCATGGTGGGGGTCGCCGTGTTGTACAGCGTCGTGCCGATCATCTTGGCGATGCCGCCGAGCCGCTCCAGCGTGCTGTCCATGTCCTCGGGGTCGACCGGGACGCCGAACGCGTCCGACAGCTCGTCCAGGAACGACCGCACGCTCTTGGTGACCCGCACCGGCCACTTGTGCCGCCCGACCCGCGCCACCGCCTCGCACAGCTCCGTGATCGCGTTGTCCTTGCTGATCATCGACCCGTGCCCGGCGGCGCCCTCGACCGTGAGCCGCATCCAGTGGATGCCCTTCTCCGCGGTCTGGATCAGATACAGCCTGCGGTTCTCGTCCACGGTGTAGGAGAAGCCGCCGACCTCGCTGATCGCTTCCGTGACGCCGTCGAAGAGGTCCGGGTGGTTGTCGACCAGATACCGCGCGCCGTACGTGCCGCCCGCCTCCTCGTCGGCGAGGAACGCCAGCACGATGTCGCGCGGGGGCTTGCGGCCGCTGCGCAGCCGGTCCCGTACGACGGCCAGCGTCATCGCGTCCATGTCCTTCATGTCGACCGCCCCGCGCCCCCAGACGCAGCCGTCGGCGATCTCCCCGGAGAACGGGTCGTGCCGCCAGTCCGCCGCGTTGGCCGGTACGACGTCGGTGTGGCCGTGGATGAGCAGGGCCGGCCTGGACGGGTCCTCGCCCTCGATCCGGGCCACGGTCGACGCCCGGCCCGGGTGGGACTCGAAGATCTGCGGTTCGAGGCCCACCTCGGCGAGCTTCTCCGCCACGTACTCGGCGGCCGCCCGCTCACCGGGGCCCGAGTGGTCGCCGTAGTTGCTGGTGTCGATCCGGATCAGATCACGGCAGAGGTCGACGACCTCGTCCTGGCCCGATACGGCCCTGCCCGCGTTCGGCTCGCTCACGCTGCTCACTCCCACGGTGGTCGGTGCTGTTCGATACGGCTGGTCCCCCACATACTGCCGCGATCAGGGCCCGGACCCCAAGGGCGTCCGGGGGCCGGGCGGTGTGATCGGGCACCGCCGATTGTTTGCTATGGTTTTCCACGTCGGAACGGCCCACGGCCGCCCGGCAGACACCTCGTCCGGGTGGCGGAATGGCAGACGCGCTAGCTTGAGGTGCTAGTGCCCTTTATCGGGCGTGGGGGTTCAAGTCCCCCCTCGGACACCAGCAGAAACCCCAGTTGATCTGGGGTTTTTCTGTTTCCCGGGGCTGTGGCGTGACCGACAGGTCCGCTTCAACGTGCCACGGCACGGCCGATCAGCGTCCCGATGTGCGCTGGTTCGGGGGCGTCCAGAGTCCGCACGTCCGCCGTCGAAAACCCGGCCCCCAGCAAGAGGCTTCTCCACTTCCTGGGGGTGTAGCTGTAGCGGTACGTGAACTGTGCCCGACCTGCGAATCCACCCTTGTACATGCCCTGCGGGCCGTAGGCCCCGGGGATGGCCGGCGGGTGCGAGAAGACCAGGCTGCCGCCCGGCCTGAGCGCCCGGACCACCAGCGGCAGAAGCTTGGCCGGGTCGGTGAACCAGACCGCGCCGAAGATCGAGTACACCGCGTCGTACTGTTCCCCGTGATCACGCAGGAAGTCGAGCACTTCCGCGCAGTGGAACGACACCCTGTCCCCCCACCGTTCCCGCACGGCGTCCACCATGACGGGAGACATGTCCACTCCCGTCGCCTTCACTCCCCGTTCCGCGAGGTAGGCGAGAGTCCGTCCGGTGCCGCACCCGATCTCCAGTACGGTGCTCGGGCTTTCAAGAAGCTCCGCACCGGGGCCGTGCCCGGCGTACTGCGTCCAGTTCATGACCGGAGCGCCGATCTCCCTGGTGACGCTGGTCGCGTACGTGTCCCAGAGATCGCGTTCGTCATCGTGGTTATGGCGTGCCGGCACGGTGGCTCTCTTCATAAGGGGCGTACCCCGCGCCGGTCAGTGGTGAGCTGGAGCGGGGCACGTGGGGTGCGGCTGTTCAGTGGGAGTCGGGGACCTTGTTGTCACACGGAGAGCACTCTGCCCCGTCGATCGCCCACAGTTCCTCGTCGGGCGTGAAGCCGAGGGAGCGGACGAACTCCTCGGTTAGCAGGCATAGGCCGTCCCGCCGCCGCTCGATGAAGGGAGCGTGGTGCTTGTACCTGCCGTTGTTGTAGGCGGCGCAGATGGCGAACCAGACGGGCGTGTCAAGGATGAGCTGATGCACGCCGATGTCCACGATCTTGCCCACCCCCAGATGCACTTCCGGATGTTCGATGGACGCCACCACGTACATGACCGCGTTTCCGAGGATGCGTTCCGCCATGTCCCGCACCATCGTGTGGTCCCGGAGCAGGAGTGCTATCTCCCGCTCCCACAGGGACATCCCGCCGTCGAGAACGTTCACGGTGAGGTGTTCGAGGTACGGCGCCACATCGTTGAGGATCTGACGAGGGTCGCGCGTCCTGGTGGTTCTGGGGGACTCGATGGTCACTGTCATGAGAATCCTTCCAGTCGCTTCGGAATGCGTACGGGCTTGGTGCTGAGCGCTCGTGATTCGTAAGTCTCATCCCGACCGCCAAGAGAACCCACTTCTATTGGCGTTGTCGGGTAAAGATCATGGACCAGTCGCTCAGAAGTGACCGGCAATCCTCCCCGAAGACGGCGTGGAACTCGTACCGTTCGAAGTCATCCCGGTACGCGCTCACATCCCTGTGATCCCTGAGTATCAAAGCCCCTGTGTGGGTCTCGACCTGGACCAGCCGCCGGTCATAGACCGTGAAGACGCTGAGCGGAGTCTCAACGACAGGGCCGACGGCCCCGAGGGGAATCACGCCGAGCCGTATATTCGGCAGGCGCGAGACGGACGCGAGGCGGTCTAGTTGCATAGCCATCACCAGAGGTGACGCCAGCGGCCAACGGACGGCCTGTTCCGTGAGAAGGAATGTGAAGAACTTCGAGGATTCCATGAGGATTCGCTGGCGCTCCAGCTTCTTCGCGACCGTTTTGGACATATCACCGGAGTTACGCATGAGACTGGCTCGTACGTAATCAGGCGTCGCCAAGAGACCCGTAATCATGGTCGGCAGGAAGAACCGGAACTCTGTGGTGACGGCTTCCAGCCGGGCCAACTCGTTCTGCTTCTTGTCCAGCCCCCGTCGCTGGGAACTCCAGTGGTCCTGCCACTCCGTGTTTGCCGCACGGGCAAGAGCGAGGATCTCGGCCGCTACCGCACCCTCCGCTCCAAGAGCTTCGAGGATCAGTTCAACGTCCACTATGGGCGGCGTCAGCTTTCCGCTCTCGATATTGCTGACTCTGGTCTGGCTCATGTTGCAGCGCTTCGCGAGCCGAGCTTGAGTCCACCCGGCCCGCTTGCGCTCGTTCTTCAGGACCCCTGCCAGGTCAGACCTGGATTGACCTAGGGTCTCGGGATCAAAGGTCAAGGCCCTTCACGTACTCCTCGAAGGGAACTGATTCGGATACCGCGATCCTCTGGTATTCGAGGAACGGTTCGGGGGAACCGTCGCGGACCTCTCGACTGATCTGCCTGCCGTCCGGGTGGTAGTTCATCAGTACCACTTCGGACTGATCGAACACCCAGAAGTCCTGTACCCCGTCAAGAGGATCGGGTCTATCCGTAACGTCGAGAATACGGATCTGCTCACCCGCCATGGCGTGAGCCTTGTAGTAGTGATGGAACTCGAAGCGCAGGTAATCCGACAGGGGGCGAGTCACCACATGGACACGGCCCTGTATGCGTCCCTCCGCGGCCTGTCGGCGTAGCCGGTCGGTGTACTCGTTCGCCACCGTCTCCGGGTCGATACGCGCCCCGGCGCGGAAGGCCGCGAACTCCTCTTCCTCCTGCGGCATGAGGTACTGCGGCAACGTCTCAAGGCGCCACGCTTCCCGCGTGAAGCGCTCAAAGCGCGCCGCCCATTCCTCACCAGCCAAGAGCACGGAAAGCCTCCCTCAACGTCTCCTCCGGAATCTCCACGAGCCCTTCCCCGTCAGGGGCGTTGAACGCGTGGGACACGTCACCTTGGACAACGAATGAGCCGGACGCGGTCCGGTAGACGTTCGGGCAGTCGTCCTTGCCACACGTGCCGTTCCCGTTGCCTGTCAGCCGGGTCAGTTCCTCACGAGCCACGGTGAAACCCCCTCGTCTCGCGCCCCTGGTGGGGGCAACGTCAAGACCGTACGGAGGGTGTGCCGTCGCAGTCCATGCGGTCACGCCAATATTGGCGTTGTCGCATAAAGCCGTGACGCTTGCAGGGGTGGGGAGGTCTGCTCAAGGCGGTCCTAAGACCTGTCAGCCGCGGATGCGCGGGCGCAGGGCCGCTAGCGAGTGGCCCTTGGCCGCCGAGCCGGACCTGCGCCGGTTCCGTGCCGAGGTCGAGGGACGAGCGGGCGTCCTCGTAGCGGGAGAGCCAGCCCGGGTGCGCCTCGGTGCGCAGCCCGGCGATCCGCGGGACGGCCATGGCGACCTTCGGGTCGGCGAATCGTACGGCACGTGCGGCAGCGGTCCCGCCAGGTCGACCGCGATGATGTCGGCCCCCTCGCGCGCCAGCCGCACCGCGTGCGCCCGGCCCTGCCCGCGTGCGGCTCCGGTGATGAAGGCGACCTTTCCGGTCAGTCGTCCAGTCATGGTTGCTTTCCCTCTCGTACCGACGGAATCCGGCCGCAGCCTACGCTCGCTCCTGAGCAGGGGCAGGATGGATAGATGTACCGGGCATTGATATAAAGCTCGTATGACCGAGCATCCTCAGCACCGCCCCCGCCTCCCCGGCGCCGGCACGCGCGGGCTCGCCATCCGGACGCTCTTCCCCGTACGTCGCCGGATGTCGCCACCCGCGCACGGCGACTAGTCCCCCACGAGCGCCCCACCCCCGCGCTCCCCACACATCACCCGAATCAGCGGCAGGCACCGGCCGGGGCCCGCATCCCTCGTATGGGCTACTCCTCGGATCGACCGGCGATGTCACACGTCTGACCGCGCCCGGTTTCATAACGTAACCACTGCCGTCTTGCGGACGGTTCCAACACCGAGCCACGGGACTCCGGCGTCCGAGGCCCTGTTCGTGCTGCCCCGGCGCCCCGCGCCCCGGCCGCCGCGGGGCTCCGGCGCTCGCCCTCCGTGACGCGGTGTGCCCGCCCATGGCCAGGGAGTAGCACGCCCACATGCATCTTCTCGTCAAGGGGATCCAGCACCAGCTATCCGGTGAAGTCCTCGTCCCCAATTCCAAGTACCACGCGCACCGCGCGCTGATCCTCGCCTCGCTCGCCGACGGGGTCAGCCGGGTGCACGGGCTCTCCGACGCCCGGCATGTCCAGTACACCGTCGGACTGCTGCGCGGCCTCGGTGTCACGATCACGACGGACGGTGACACGTTCGTGGTGCACGGTCTCGGCGGCCGCTACCGGCCGCGCCGCGCCGCCGTGTCGGCGGGCAGCTCCGGCACCACCCTCTATTTCATGATCGGCCTGGCCGCGCTCTCCGACCGGCCGGTCACCGTGACCGGCCAGAAGTACTTCAGGCGCCGGCCCGTCGGTCCGCTCCTGACGGCGCTGCGGCAGCTCGGGGTCCAGCTCGAATCGGCGGACGACTGCCCGCCCGTGCATGTCCAGGGCCGCCGGCCGGCCGGCGGCCAGGTCCGGATCGCCGGGACGCTCTCGCAGTGGATCTCGGGGCTCATCCTGCTCGCGCCGTTCGCGACGGGGCCCACCACCATCGAGGTGGAGGGCGCGCTGAACGAGCGCTCCTATCTGGAGCTGACCGTCGCGATGATGCGGCAGTTCGGCCTTGAGGTGAGCGTCTCGGCCGACTGGCGGCGCTTCGACATCGCCCCCGGGCAGGCGGCCGTGCCCACCGAGCTGACGCTGCCGCCCGACATCGGCTCGGCCGCTTTCGGTATCGCCGCGGCGGCCCTGCACCCGTCCGACGTGCTGCTGCGCGGCATGGCCCGGCTCGAAGGCGGGCCCGCCGACCATCCCGAGTTCCATTTCCTCGACATCGCTCGGGCGATGGGCGTGCCCATGGAGCTGGACGAGGCGGCGGGCGGGGTACGGATCAGGCAGCGGGCGCCCGAGCTGAAGGCCGTCACCGTCGACTGCCGCGACGTGCCCGACATGCTGCCGATCCTGGCCACCCTCGGCAGCTTCGCCTACGGCGAGTCGGTGTTCGAGAACATCGCGCACACCCGGCTCAAGGAGTCCGACAGGGCGGCGGCGATGCTCCAGCTCAACGCCATGGGCGGCGATCTGGAACTGTCCGGCGACGCGCTGCGGGTGCGCGGGGTGGGCGCGCTGGTCGGCGCGAAGCTGTCGTCGTTCAACGACCACCGGGTGCTGATGTCGCTGGCCGTGGCGTCCTCCCGGGCCCGCGGCCACTCGACCCTCACCTACCCGAACGCGTACCGGATCTCGTATCCGACGTTCCTCGACGCGATGAACACCCTCGGAGTACCCATGTCGGTCGAGGACGGCGGGACCAGGCCCGGCAGGGCCGCGGTCCGGCGGCTGGAGAAGGAGGTCGGCAAGCCGGAGCTGGCCGCGCGGATCACCCTGCCGGAGTGGCTGGAGCGGCGGGCCGCCGCCCGCCCCGAGGACACCGCTGTGGTGGACGTACAGCCCGAGGGCGACGAGACCGTGAGCTGGCGGGAGCTGGCCGAGCGCGTCGAGCGGACGGCCGCGACACTGCTGCGGTTCGGGGTGCGGCCGGGTGAGCATGTCGCCTACCAGCTCCCCAACCGGGCCGAGTTCGTGGTGCTGTCCCTGGCGTGCCTGCGGATCGGCGCCGTGTGCTGCCCGATCATCCCGTTCTTCCGGGAGCGCGAGGTCGGGCACGTACTGCGCCGCTCGCGGGCCAGGGTGCTGGTGGTGGCCGACAGCTACCGGTCGCGCCGCCCGGCCGACGAACTGCTGGGCCTGCCCGCCGAGGACAGCTCCGCGCTCGAACACGTCGTCGTACTCCCCTCGGCCAAGGGCACCGCGCGGCTGCCGGACTTCCCGGCCGGCGGCCCCGCCGTCCACGACTGGGAGCAGGCGCTCGCGGACACGGCGATCGACAGGGCGGCGCTCGACGCGGTCGAACCCACCCCGGCGATGACGGCGCAGTTGCTGTTCACCTCGGGCACCACCGGCGAGCCGAAGGGCGTGACCCAGCCGTCGGCGCATCTGGTCAGAGCCGCGTCCATGGAGATCAGACACCTCGGGCTCGGCGCGTACGACGCGATCTGGGTGCCGTCGCCGCTCGCCCACCAGACCGGGTTCCTGTACGGGATGGTGCTGGCGACCGTCCTCGGCGTACCGCAGATCCTGCAGTCCGAATGGGACCCCGAGCGGGCCGTGCGGTCGCTGAACGAGCACGGCGCGACCTTCGTACAGGCGGCGACGCCGTTCCTCTCCGACCTGGTCAAGACGGTCGAGGAGAGCGGCGACACACCCCGCTCCCTGCGGATCTTCGTGGCCACCGGCGCGACCGTGCCGCGCGGTCTGGCCGAGCGGGCGGGCCGGGTGCTGGGCGCCGACGTGTGCGGGGCGTTCGGTACGACGGAGACCTGCCTCGGCGCGCTGTCGGCGCCGTCCGACGAGCCCGGCCAGCGCTGGGGCTCCGACGGGCGGGCGCTGGACGGCATCGAGCTGCGCGTCACCGACGAAGTGGGCCGGGTGCTGCCCGCGGGCGAGGAGGGCAACTTCGAACTGCGCTCCCCTACCGTGTTCGACGGCTATCTGGGCAGGCCCGATCTGACGGCGGAGGTCTTCACCGAGGACGGCTGGTACCGCACGGGCGACCTGGCGACCATCGACGGCTCCGGCTTCCTGCGGATCACCGGCCGCGTCAAGGACGTGATCAACCGGGGCGGCGAGAAGATCCCCGTCGCCGAGATCGAGCAACTGCTCTTCGCGCACCCGGCGGTCGACGACGTCGCCGTCGTGGCCATGCCCGACGAGCGGCTGGGCGAGCGGGCCTGCGCCTTCGTCGTCGGCAAGGACGGCGCCGAGCTGGGGTTCGAGGCGATGTGCCGCTATCTCGACGAGCACCAGGTCGCCAAGCAGTACTGGCCGGAGCGGTGCGAGCCGATCACGGCGCTCCCCCGCAACCCCATCGGCAAGGTGCAGAAGTTCGAACTGCGCGAGCGGGCCCGGGGGCTGCGCCCGCACATCGAAGACCAGCGCTGACACGCGCTGACACCCACTGACAGGCGCTGACACGCACTGACACGCACTGACACCCGCCGGGTATCACTCAGGCATGACAGGCATGACGGAAGAAGAAGGCAGAAGCAGCACATGACGCGAGAAGAGCGGTTCCCACAACTCCGCGAGCAGGTCGAGCGGTGGGTGGAGGGGCCGGGCGAACGCTGGGCCGAGCGGATCGAGGAGACCGGCGAGGTGCCGGAGGAGCTGTGGGCCGAGCTGAACAGCCTGGGCTTCCTGCGCATCGCCGCGCCCCGCGAATACGGCGGCGAAGGGCTGGGCTTCGCGCGGTGGATGGAGCTGATGGAGGTCTTCTCCCGCTCCCACGGCTCGATCCGGATGATCGTGCATGTCGTCAACGGCATCTGGCGCTCCATGGACGGCCATGCCTCCGACGAGCAGCGCAAGCGCTTCGTCATCCCCTCGGTCACCGGCGAGATCAAGATCGCCTTCACACTGACCGAGCCGGGCAACGGCACCGGCGCCGACATCACCACGTCGGTGGTGCGGGAGGGCGACACGTACTACCTCTCGGGCCGCAAGCACCTGATCACCTTCGGGATGCGCTGCGACTACTACCTGCTGGCCGCGCGGGTCGAGGGCAGCTCGGGGCACGAGGGCACCGTCGCACTGCTGGTGCCGCGCGACGCTGCGGGGCTCACCGCCGAGGACACGTCCAACACCATGGGGGTCACGGGCACCGACCACGCGTCGCTGACCTTCGACCGTACGCCGGTGCCGGTCGACCACCGGCTCGGCGCCGAGGGCCAGGGCCTTGAGGTCTTCCTCGGCGGCTTCCTCACCCCCTCGCGGATCTCCGTCGCGATGAGCTGTGTGGGGCTCGCGCAGCGGGCGCAGTCCCTCGCGATCGACTACGCGCGCAGCCGGGTGACGTTCGGCAAGTCCCTCACCCAGCGCCAGGCGATCCAGTTCATGCTCGCCGAGAACGCCGCCGACATCGAGGCGGCGCGGCAGCTCGTCCTGCACGCGGCGCGCCGCTTCGAGGCGGGCGACGACGACGCGTCGATGCAGTCGTCCATGGCCAAGATGCACGCCGTGACGATGCTGACGAACGTCACCGACAAGGCGCTGCAGATCCACGGCGGGCTCGGCTACTGGAAGTCCCAGAAGATCGAACGCGTTTACCGGGACGCCCGCGCGCAGCGCTTCGAGGAAGGCACCAACGAGGTGCAGAAGGCAGTGGTCTTCCGCGAGCTGCTCCAGCGCGCGGCGGCCGACGACACGGAAGGAACGGCCCTATGAGCAGGCAGCAGGGCGGCGGCAGCGGCAGCAGCAGCGGCAGCGGCGAGCAGGTCTCGCTGATCACGGGAGCCTCGCGCGGTATCGGCCGCGCCCTGGCCCTCACCCTCGCCCGGCAGGGCGGCACGGTCGTCGTCAACTACAAGAAGAACGCCGATCTGGCGGAGAAGACCGTCGCCGACGTCGAGGAGGCGGGCGGCAGCGGCTTCGCCGTCCAGGCGGACGTCGAGACGACGGAGGGCGTCAAGGCCCTGTTCGACGAGGTGGCGCGGCGCTGCGGGCGGCTCGACCACTTCGTGTCGAACGCGGCGGCGAGCGCGTTCAAGAACATCGTGGATGTCGGTCCGCACCACCTGGACCGGTCGTACGCGATGAACCTGCGGCCGTTCGTGCTCGGCGCGCAGGAGGCGGTGAAGCTGATGGACAACGGCGGCCGGATCGTCGCGCTGTCCTCGTACGGCTCGGTCCGCGCCTATCCGACGTACGCGATGCTCGGCGGGATGAAGGCCGCCATCGAGTCGTGGGTGCGGTACATGGCGGTGGAGTTCGCGCCGTACGGCATCAACGTCAACGGGGTCAACGGCGGGCTGATCGACTCCGACTCGCTGGACTACTTCTACAACAAGGTCGAGGGCATGGCGCCGATGGAGAGCGTCCTCGACCGGATCCCGGCGAACCGGCCGGGGACGGTGCAGGAGATGGCGGACACGGTGCTGTTCCTGCTGGGCGCGGGGTCCGGCTACATCACGGGCCAGACGCTGGTGGTCGACGGCGGGCTGAGCATCGTCGCGCCGCCGTTCCACTCCGAGACCGGTGGGGCCCTGTCGCTGCCGCCGCGCCCGACGCGCGACGCCTGACGGCGACTGCCTGGGAGCCACTGCCTGACAGCGACTGCCTGACAGCGACTGCCTGGGTGCCACTGCCTGGGTGCCACTGCCTGGGAGCTACTGAGGAGAGGGAAACCACACGTGCTCGACCACGTCTTCCGGCCCGGCGCCATCGGTCGCCTGCCCCTGCCGCACCGCGTCGTCATGGGGGCCATGCACCTCAACCTGGAGACCCTGGACGACGGCGGCGCCGCGCTCGCCGCCTTCTACCAGGAGCGCGCCAGGGGCGGCGCCGCGCTGATCGTCACCGGCGGGACGGCGGTGAGTCCGGCGGGCGCGGGCGGGCCCGGGTACAGCATGGCCGGCGACCCGGGCCACCGGGCCGCGCTGCGCCGGGCGGCGGACGCGGTGCACGAGGCGGGCGGTCTGCTCGCCCTCCAGCTCTTCCACGCCGGGCGGTACGCGCTGCCCGGCGCGCCCGGCACGGACGGCGGGCCGCCGGTGGCGCCGTCGGCCGTCTTCAGCCGGTTCGCCCGCGCCACGCCGAGGGAGCTGACGCACGAGGAGGTCCTGGCGACCGTCGCCGATTTCGCCAGGGGCGCGGGCGTGGCGCGTGACCTGGGTTTCGACGCCGTCGAGGTGATGGGTTCGGAGGGCTATCTGATCAACCAGTTCACCGCGCCGCTCACCAACCGGCGCGGTGACGCGTGGGGCGGCGACGCGGAGCGGCGCAGGCGCTTCCCCGTCGCGGTGCTCAGTGCCGTACGGGCCGAGGTCGGGCCCGACTTCCCCGTGCTGTTCCGGATGTCAGGCGCCGACCTGGTGGAGGACGGGACGCCGCGCGAGGAGACGGCGGCGCTGGCCGTGGCCCTGGCCGAGGCGGGCGCCGACGCGCTCGCGGTGGGGGTCGGCTGGCACGAGGCGCAGGTCCCCACGGTGCAGGCGCAGGTGCCTGCCGGTACCTGGGCGGTGCACGCCAAGGAGATCAAGCGGGCGCTGCGGGCCGCCGGCCATGGCGCGCTGCCCGTCATCGCGTCCAACCGCTTCAACCGGCTCGCGCAGGCCGACGAGGTCCTGGCGGGCGGCGAGGTCGATTTCGTCGCCCTGGCCCGGCCGTTCCTCGCCGACGCGGAGATCGTCACCAAGTCCGGCGCGGGGCGCGGCGATTCGGTGGACATCTGCATCGCCTGCAACGAGGCGTGCATCGACCGCTCCTTCGGTACGGAACGGGTGTCCTGCCTCGTCAACCCGCGGGCGGGGTACGAGCGGGAGTTCCCCGCGCGGGCGCGGCCCGCGCCCGGCGGCGCGGGCCGGTACGCCGTGATCGGGGCCGGGCCCGCAGGACTTGAGGCGGCCAGGACGCTGGCCAGGCTCGGCCATGGGGTCGAGGTCTTCGAGGCGGCTGCGGAGCCCGGCGGCCAGTTCCGGCTGGCCGCCCGGGTGCCGGGCAAGGCCGAGTTCGGCGAGACCGTACGCCACCGGGTGCGGGAGCTGGGCGAGTTGGGCGTACCGCTGCGGCTCGGCCACCGGATCGGGCACGGCGATCTCGCGGCGCTGCGGGAGTTGGACGGGGTGGTGCTGGCGACCGGTGTCGTGCCGTACCTGCCGACGCTGCCCGGCCTGGCGCTGCCCCATGTGGTCGCCTACCCGAAGGCGTTCGCCGACCCCCACACGCTCGGCCCACGCGTCGCGATCGTCGGCGGCGGCGGGATCGCGGTCGACCTCGCGCATCTGCTGACCGGCGATCCGTACGCGAAGGTGACGCCGGAGGAGTTCCTGGCGGCGCACGGCCTAGCCGCGTACGACCTGGCGGCGCACGGCCTGGACACGCACGGCCTGGACACGCTCGCACCGGCAGCCGCGCCCCCGGCGACGCGGGCCGAGCACCTTCCGGGGCGCGCTCCGCGCGAGGTGACCCTGATGCGGCGCACCGGCCGGATCGGCGCGGGCATCGGCCCGAGCACCCGCTGGGTGGTCATGGCGGAGCTGCGCTCGGCCGGGGTCCGCACCCTCACCGGGGTGCGGTACGAGGAGATCACCCGCGACGGCGTACGGATCGTGGACGCCGAAGGGCAGCCCCGACTCGTCGCGGCCGACCACGTGGTGCTCGCGGCCGGACAGGAACCGGAGCGGGACGCGGCGGCCCTGCTGACCGCGGCCGGCATCCCGTTCGAGACGGCGGGCGGCGCCGCGGGCACCGAAGGGCTCAACGCCGTGCGGGCCACGGCGGAAGGGCTGCGGGCCGCGCACCGCATCGCGCGGAGCCGGAGCGCGCAGCAGCAGAACCGGACCGAGCAACGCCGGACCGAGCAGAACGGGACCGAGCAGAACGGACCCGAGCAAGCCCGGACCGGGCAGAGCCGGATCACGCAGACCCAGACCGCGCAGAGCCGGTGACTTTTCACAGCCACGGCCGGATCGTGGTCCGAGCAGGAGGAATGCCGTGCAGAACAACCAGCAAGTCGTGGTGACGGGCTTCGGCGCCCTCACCCCCGTCGGCAACGACCGGGAAAGCACCTGGCAGGCGCTCCTCGCGGGCACGTCGGGGATCGGCCCGATCACGCGCTTCGACGCGTCCGGGATGGCGACCGGGATCGCGGGCGAGGTCAAGGGCTTCGACCCGGCCGACCTCTTCGACCGCAAGCGGCAGCGCCGCTCGGCCCGCTTCTCGCAGTTGGCCGTGGCGGCGGCGCGGGAGGCCGTGGCCGACGCGGGCCTCACGGTCGGCGCCGCGGACGGCGGCATCGACGCCGAGCGCGTCGGGATCGTCCTGAACAACGCGGTCGCCGGGATGGACGGCGTCGAGGCGGCCGTCGACCTGATGCACGCCGATCCGCGCGGCGTCTCCCCGTACTTCGTGTCATCCGTCATCCCGAACATGCCGGCCTGCGAGGTCGCCATCGACCTCGGTGTGCGCGGCCCGGTCACGGCGAGCGCGCTGGCCTGCGCCAGCGGGATCTACGCCCTGCTGGAGGCGCGCAGGCTGATCCTGTCGGGCGAGGCCGACGTGGTGATCGCGGGCGGCACGGACTCGGCGATCACGCCGGTGATGTTCACCGGGCTGTCCAACATGGGTGCACTGTCCCGCCGCAACGACGACCCGGCCCGCGCCAGCCGGCCCTTCGACGCCGACCGGGACGGTTTCGTCTTCGGCGAGGGCGCCGTCGTCTGCGTCCTTGAGTCGGCCGAGCACGCCCGCGCGCGGGGCGCCACGGCGTATGCGGAGATCGCGGGCGGGGCGCTGACCTCGGACGCCTTCCATGTCAGCGCGCCGGACCCGAGCGGCGCCGGCGCGGTGGCGGCGATGCGCGGGGCGCTGCGCTCGTCGGGCACCGAGGCGGCCGATGTGGACTACATCTGCGCGCACGGCACCAGCACCCGGATCAACGACCTCGCCGAGACCCGCGCGATCAAGGAGGTCTACCGGACGCACGCGTACGACACGGCGATCAGCTCGCCGAAGTCGATGGTCGGCCATCTCATCGGCGCCGCGGGCGCGCTGTCGGCGATGGTGTGCGCGCTGGCCATCAGGGACGGGGTCGTACCGCCGACGATCAATCTCGAAACGCCGGGCGAGGAGTGCGATCTCGACTACGTGCCCGGCACGGCACGCAAGACCGGGGTACGGGCGGCCGCGGTCAACGCCTTCGGGTTCGGCGGCCAGAACTGCGTGGCCGTGCTGAAAGCCGTCTGACCCCCTCCGCGCTGACAGCCGTCTGACCCCCTCCGCCGCCCACCAGGAACACCACAAGGAACGAAGGAACAACGCGATGAACACCCCGGATCCGATAGACACTCCTCCGCCCGGCTACGACCCGGCCGCCTTCCGCGCCGTCTTCGAGCGGCAGTTCACGTACTGGTCCGGCTTCCGGCGCAACGCGCACCGGTACGCGCGCAAGACCGCCATGTCCGACCCGGCGACCGGGCGGAGCTGGACGTACGCCGAACTGGCCGCCGAGACCGAGCGCTTCGCCGCCGGGCTCGCCGCCGCCGGGGTGCGGGCGGGTGACCTGGTGGCGTACCAGCTCTTCAACGGGCCGGAGTTCGCGCTGCTCTATCTGGCCACCCAGCGGCTCGGCGCGATCGGCTCCCCCGTCAACTTCCGCCTCGCGCCGGGCGAGACGGCCCATGTACTGGACAGCGGACGGCCCGCCGCTTTCGTGTACGACACGGCCGTCGCCGAGAACGCGGGCCGCGCGCTGTCGCTCGCCGGGCACACGCCGGCGCTGGTCGCCCATGTCGACTCGGGCGCCTTCGACGACCGGCCGCTGCCGGGCTCCGTACCGTTCGCAGAATTGGCCGCCGGTGGCGCGGACTTGGCGCCGCTGCCCGAGCCCGCCGGCGGTATCTACACGGAGACCACCCGGCTCTACACCTCAGGCACCACGGGCCTGCCCAAGGGCGTACCGCTGAACAACGCCACCGAAGTGCTCTCCGCGCATGACGTGATCATGCACTTCCCGCTGTCGCCCGAGGACCGCACGCTCAACATGACGCCGTGGTTCCACCGGGGCGGCCTGTACGCGGGCGGCCCCAACCCGGTGTTCTACGCGGGCGCCGAGGTGGTGCCGCTGCGGCACTTCGACGCGGACACCGTCCTCGATCTGGTCCAGGAGCGCGGCCTCACCTTCCTGATCGGCGCGCCGACCAATCTGGAGCGGCTGGCCGAAGCGCAGGAGCGGTCGGGGCGCGACCTGTCGACGCTGCGCGGCATCGTCACCATGGGCGCCCCGCTCGACCGGGCGGCGGCCCTGCGCTACCAGCGGGTGCTCACACCGCGGATCTTCAACGGCTACGGCACGACCGAGGCGTTCTGGAACACCTTCCTGCGCCCGGTGGACCTGCCGGAGCACGCCGGCAGCGCGGGGCGCGCCTCCACCGACGACGACGTGGCGATCGTCAAGGTCTACGAGGACCGGCGGGCGGCGCCGGACGATCTGGCGGCCAAGGACGGCCAGGAGATCGGCGAGGTGATCGTCCGCTCCCCCAAGTCCGGCTACAGCTACGTCGGACGGCCCGACGAGGAGGCGGAGAACTTCCGGGACGGCTGGCTCTACATCGGGGACCTGGCGACCTGGGACGAGGATGAGTACGTCACGATCGTCGGCCGCCGGGACGACATGATCCTGTCGGGCGGCGAGAACGTGCACCCGGTACAGGTCGAGGAGATCCTGGCCGAGCTGCCGGGGGTCGCGGACTCGGCCGTGGTGGGGCTGCCCGATCCGGAGTGGGGGCAGCTCGTCACCGCGTACGTGGTGCGCAAGGACCCCGCGCTGACCGCCGAGGACTGCGAGAAGCACTGCCGCGCGCACCCGATGCTGGCCCCGTACAAGCGGCCGCGCGCCTACCGGTTCGTGGACGCGCTGCCGACGACGGCGACCGGCAAGAAGATCCACTACCAGGTGCGCGAGCAGGTGGCGGCGGACGCGGCGGCCGGACTGCTGGAGCGCCTCTAGATCGTGTCCGGGCCTCAGCGGACCCGGCGCGGCGGCGGCGCGTTCCCCGAGACGAGCGGGGAGCGCGCCAGCTCCACGCATCCGGCGGCGACCAGCCCGAGTCCCGCCAGCTCGGGCAGCAGCCACCAGCCGGTGCGCAGGGTCTCGCCGAAGAGCGTCACGCCATACGTGATGCTGATGAGCGCGTCGCCGAGGGTGAGCATCGGCTGGGACGCCACCAGCGAGCCTGCCTGCAGAGCGTTCTGCAGCAGGAACAGCGCCCCGACCCCGGCGACGGCCGTGGCGTAGAGCTGCCAGGAGGCGAACAGCGCGACGACGCCGTCGCCGTCCTCAAGACGCGCCACCGCGTCCTTCATCAGGGCGGCGGTCAGCGCGTACCCGCAGGCGGCGGCGAGTCCGAACAGCGCGGCCCGCGGATTGCCGCGCACCCGCACGGCCACCGAGATCAGGACGGCCTCGAACCCCACGGTGATGATCAGCGCGGGGATCCAGGCGACTCCGCTCACGGTCTCGCTGCCGCCGCCCGGCGCCGCGCTGGCCATCCCCAGCGCGAGCCCGAAGGTCACGGCGGCGACGCCGTACCAGGCCGAGCGTGGCAGCTTGGAGTGGAAGACGTACCCGGCGATCAGCAGGGTCGACGGCAGCTCGATGACGAAGATCGGCTGGACCACGGCGATGGCGCCGGTGGCGAGGGCGATGGCCTGGCAGGCGGCTGCCACGATCACCAGGCCGATCCCCGCCAGCCACACCTTCTGCCGCAGCAGTTGCCCGATCAGCGAGAGGTGCATCGCCTCCTTGTCGGGGACGGTGGAAGCGGCGCGGCGCTGGAGCACCGATGCGGAGCCGTTGCTGATGGCGGTCAGTACGGCGAACAGGACACTGATCACCGGACCATCATGCGGGTCGGGGCCCCGGGAACCCCCTCCGGACCTGGCCGAGAGCGCCCGCACGGTCCGAATGAGGTACGTTCCAGCGGTTCAGGAGCCGGCCGGGAGGCCCCACAGACACGGAGGCGGCGGGTGCGCAGAAAACGAATCCCGCCGGCTCCGCTGCCCCAGCGGAACGGCGTCGACCCGGTGCGGCTGCGGCTCCCGGCCGACCCTGCGGGGGCCTGGCCCACCGTGCGGGACCATCTGGTCGCACGGTTCGCCGGGGCCGTCGGGGTGCCGGAGGTCGACGGCATGTTCCGCGACGGACGGTTCGTGGACGCGGACGGGCGGTCCGTCGCGCCGGGGGAGCCGTACACCGTGGGCCGTTGGCTGTGGTTCCACCGGGATGCGGCGCCCGAGGAGCGGGTGCCGTTCGAGATCGGGGTGGTGTACCGCGACGAGCGGATCGTGGTCGCCGACAAACCGCACTTCCTGGCGACGACCCCGCGCGGCAGCCATGTCACCCAGACGCTGGTGGCCAGGGCCCGCCACGAACTTGACCTCCCAGAACTCCAGCCGGCTCACCGCCTGGACCGCCTGACGGCGGGCCTCGTCCTGCTGGTGCTACGCCCGGAGCTGCGCGGCGCGTACCAGACCCTGTTCCGGGACCGGCGGGTCCGCAAGGAGTACGAGGCGATCGCCCCGTACGATCCGGCGCTGGCCCTGCCGACGACGGTCCGCAGCCGCATCGAGAAGGAGCGCGGGGTCCTGACGGCGCGTGAGGTGCCGGGCGAGCCGAACAGCGAGAGCCGGGTCGAACTGCTGTCCCACGACGCCGGCGCCGACCACGCCCGCTACCGCCTGCTGCCCACCACCGGCCGCACGCACCAACTGCGCGTCCACATGAACGCGCTGGGCCTCCCCCTGCTGGACGACCCGCTGTACCCGACGGTCCTCCCGGAGGCACCGGACGACTACACCCGCCCGCTGCGGCTGCTGGCGAAGGTGCTGGAGTTCCGGGACCCGGTGACCGGCGAACACCTGCGCTTCGAAAGCGGGTTGCGGCTCGCCGGGCCTTCACTCGACAGTTGATACGGGCCCGACTCCCACGACTCGATCGAGGTGCATGTGATGCGCAAGATCCGAAGCGTCACCCCAGCCGCGCGCAAGCACGAATCACTCGACGGCGACCCCGCCCCGGCCGACGTCCTGCCCTACCTCCTCCACCTGCCGGAGGACTACGACTCCGATACCGAGCGCAGGTGGCCGCTCGTCCTGTTCCTGCACGGCGCCGGCGAACGCGGCTCCGACCTGGACTCGGCGACGGTCCACGGCCTGCCGAAACTCGCCGAGGCCGGCCACGAGTTCCCCTTCGTGCTCGCCACCCCGCAGTGCCCAGAACCCAGCCAATGGGTCGCCGAGCTGACCACACTCGCCGGACTCCTGGACGAGATCGCCGCCGACCACCGCATCGACCCGTCCCGCGTCTACGCCACGGGCCTGAGCATGGGCGGCTACGGCACCTGGAGCCTGGCCGTCCGCTACCCCGAACGCTTCGCCGCCATCGCCCCGATCTGCGGAGGCCTGTGGCTGCAAGGCGTCACCCCCATCCGCCACCTGCCGGTCTGGACGTTCCACGGCGAGGAGGACAAGACCGTCCCGATCGAGCTCACCGAGAAGATAGTGGCCGAGCTCGAATCCCTCGGCGCAGACGTTCGCTTCACCAGATACGAGGGCGTCGGCCACGACTCCTGGACCGAGACCTACGAGAACCCCGCCGTCTACGACTGGCTCCTCTCCCACCACCGCACCGACTGAGCCCGCGCGCGTCAGTCGGCGCGCTTCTCGCGGGGTACGCGGATCGTCAGGAGATCCGGCCGGTCCGACACCCACGTCGTCGTCCCGCCTGACACGGGACGGAGGATGTACAAGCCTCCCTTGCGGACGTCGGTGATGTAGCCGTCCCGCTTGCGCTGTTCGTCCCACACCTGGTCACCGACCCACGGTTTGCGTTCGTCGCTCATAACGCGTCTCCGCTCTTGAGGTCGCCCCACACGCGTTTCCCCCAGGGGAAGCAGTCGGTGCCCCACCGATCGGCCAGCGCGGCAACGAGCACGAGACCTCGGCCGCCTTCCTCGTCGTCGTGGGCGGCACGGCACACCGGCAAGGTGCGGTCCCGGTCGGTGACCGCGATCCGCACGTATTCCGGTGCCGGGCGGAGCACCGACACCTTGATGTGATCGCAGCGGGTGTGCTGGACGGCGTTGGCGACCATCTCGGTGACGATCGCCGTACCGTCGTCGCCCAGGTGTTCAAGTCCCCATACGGCAAGGACAGTCCGAACGAACCTGCGGGCAACAGCGGCACTCTGCGGCGCGCGGGGCAGGGTCTCGCTGTATCCGGGGTGCCCCGTGGGGCGGGTCTCTGCGCTCACGGTCATCAGGACCTCATCGTCTGAATGTGCGGGATGCGAGGGCGTTGGGCCCTCACTCAGTCAACGACTCCGCACGGTCGCCGAGGAGGAAAAGTCGCGTGCGCGAGGGTTACCGAGGACCGGAAATTCCTCTGGTACGGGGCTTACCGTCAGGGACGAATCGCTACGGTGGTGTGGTGGAGGGGAACGAGGGCCTCAACAGGGCGTTGCAGGAGTCCGATCACACGCAGGCAGGGTTGGCCGAGGCCGTGAACGCCTGGTTGCGGTCAGGCGGTTACGACGGAACGGTCAGCGACCGAACAGTCCGCAACTGGCTGACCGGAAAGACCCGGTGGCCCCATCCGAGGCAGCGCGTCGCCTTGGAGGCAGTATTCGGGTGCACCGCCGAAGAGTTGGGGTTCACCCCACCGGCGGGAACCCGCATCCGCACCACCCCACCGGAGCAGCCCGTGAGGCGCAGGAACTTTCTCACCGCGACAACCGGAGCAGCCGCCGGCGCGTTGGCCCACGCCGATGAACGACCGACCAGGGTCGGTACCTCCGATGTGATCCGACTCCGCGGTGGCCTCGACGCACTGATGGCTCTCGACGACACCCGGGGTGGCCACGAAGGGCTGGAGCGCGCCGCCTTGGCGGGGGCGGCTCAGGTTCTCGACTTACAGAATTCGGCGGCTTCTCAGCGGATTCGCCAACGCCTGTTCGGTGTTGCCGCTGATTACACCGCTACAGCCGCGTGGTCCGCATTTGATGCCCGCCAGTCCAACCGCGCACAGGCGCACCTGGAGCGGGCCTTGTGGCTGGCGGGCATGGCAAGAGACTCGACTGTCGAAATGCGGGTGTGGAACTCGTACGCGATGCTCGCGCATCAACGGCAACGGTTCACCGACGCTGTCGACGCGGCCCACGCCGCGCAAGCGACCGCGATCACCCGACGTGATCCGCTGTACGCCTCTCTCGCCCACGCGCGCACCGCCGTGGGCCCATTCCAATCTCGGCGACTCGGTCGCCGCCCTGCGGTCCCTGGGATACGCGGAGGAAGCACTCAGCAAGGTCACCGCCGGTCAACCTCGGCCGAGCTGGCTCGCGTTCTACGGACCGTCGGAGCTGAATGCCATGACGGCCATCGTGCGGGACCGGCTCGGGCACCCCGCAGAGTCGGAAGCGGCTTCTCACCAGGCTCTGGCCACGATCCCGGCGCAGTTCCGCCGCAACCGGGCCCTCGCCACCGCGCGCCTCGCGTTGGCGCAGCTCCATCAGCGTGAGGTCGAACAGGCCACTTCGTCCGCCGACGAAGTTTTCGCTCTCATGTCGGGAGCTCCGATCCCCGGAAGGATGCGGTCCCTTCTCGGCGACTTCTACCGTGACCTGATCACAGTGGCGCCGGACGCCCCTGCCACGCGAGAGTGGGGCGACCGTTACCGATCCGAATGGAGCCGCACCCGATGACCGCCGATCTGGTCGTGCGCCACTTCACCCATGACGACTTGCCACAGATTCGGCAGACCCTCATCGACATCCATGCCGACGCCTACGCCGACGCGATGGATGACGACTTCAACCAACGGTTCCCGTGGTTCGTCGACCACTGGGGCGGCAACCCCGGCTTCTCCTGTGTCATCGCGTACGACGGTGACGAAGCCGTCGGATTCGCGTACGGCGCACCCGCGGCGCCGGACCGTGAGTGGTGGCGTGAGCATCTGGATCCGGCACCGGAGAAGCACCGCACGTTCTCGTTCTCCGAACTGGCCGTGCGCACGGATCGCCGGAAGACCGGGGCCGCCGCTGTGCTGTCCCGTGCCCTGATGGACGACCGCGACGAAGACCTCGCGGTCCTGCTGGTCGACACCGCGCACCCCCGGGTACAGGCCCTGTACGAGAGCTGGGGGTACCGGAAGGTCGGGGAACGGCAACCGTTTCCCGACTCCCCCGTGTACGCGGTGATGCTGATCGACCTGCCGCTCCTGTCATGACAGACGTCGAACTCCACCGGTTGGACGGTAAAGAAGCCCAGAGTCGGCGGGAGACTCACGCCGATGTGTATGAGGAGGCGTACGCCGAGAAGCTCGACGGAGCCTTCCGGTCACGTGCCGGATTCTTGGACCGCTTGGACGCGTATGTGCGGCGGCCGGGCTTCGACCTCGTCACCGCCCACCAGGACGGCGAGTTGGTGGGGTTCATCTTCGGCTTCGGGATCGCCCCGTCCGGCACATGGTGGGGCGGGTTCAAGGGTGCCGTCCCGGACCGCATACGGGAACTGACGACGCAGGAAGAGGTCTTCGCCATATCCGAGTTGATGGTCCGGCCGCCGTACCGGCGGCACGGCATCGCAAGACGACTCCACGACGAACTCCTCGCCGCGCGCCCCGAAGCCCTCGGCACGATCCTGGTGGACCCGAAGAACACCCCGGCCCGCTCCGCGTACTACGCCTGGGGGTGGCAGAAGCTCGGCGATATCCAGCCCTTCGACAATTCTCCGGTGTTCGAATCCCTGACGAAGCAGTTGTAACCGACCGTTGCCGATCGGAGTGGAGCCGCCTCCGATGACCGCCGATCTGGTCATGCTCGTGGTCGCGCGCGGAGCGGTGTCAGCTTTCCGGTCGCGCCGGGGCGGGCGTGGCGGTCGGGGCCGGCGTGGTCAAGGTGCGTAGGTCGTTGAACGCTTGGAGGAGGTGGGCGTCCAAGGGCTGTGCGGGGTCGTCGATCCAGGCTTGGGCCGCGTGGTGGAAGGTGGCCCAGCCGGTGTGTGCGGCCAGATCGGCCAGCCGGGCGGGGACGTCGCGTCGGCGTAGCGCGTCCGCCATGGCTTCCGTGAGGGCTGCGCCCTTGGCCAAGTCGCGTTCTCGGAGCGCCGGCGTCCTGGCGATGACCGCCAGCCGCGGCTCGGAGAACGGGCGGTTCTCCTCAAGGATTCGGCCGGCCTTGCGGAAGGCGCTCAGCAGGATATCGAGCGGCTGTAGGCCGTCGGGGGCGTCGGCTACCTCCTGTACCAGCGCGGCGCGCAGGTCGGCTTCGCCGTCGAAGAGCACCTCGCGCTTGTCCGGGAAGTGCCGGAAGAACGTGCGCTCGTTGATACCCGCTCGGGCGGCGATCTCGGCCGTGGTGGTGTGGTCGAACCCGCGCTCCCGGTACAGCTCCAGAGCCGCCTGCTGAAGGCGGCGGCGCGCTTCTGCTCCGCTTCGTGGCACCCCCCGAAGATATCGCACACGCCGGCGACCGGCAGCGCTTGACGCCAGTGACTGGCGCTACGTAGTGTCAGTGACTGGCGTTACTTAGCGCCAGTGGCTGGCGTTAAAGGAAGGCTTCTGCCTGTGTCGCTGATGCATCGACCCGTGCGCACCCCCGCAGAGAGAGCGTTTCCATGCATATTTTCGTCACTGGTGGTTCCGGCCAGACCGGCCCCGCCGTCGTCGCCGAGCTCGTCGCGGCCGGTCACGACGTCACCGGTCTGGCGCGCTCCGATGCTGCCGCCGCCCGGCTGGCGTCGCTCGGCGCCACGCCGCACCGCGGCTCCCTGGACGACCACGACAGCCTGCGCCGCGGCGCCGAAGCAGCCGACGGCGTTCTGCACATGGCCTACGGCGGCGACTTCTCCGACCTCGACGACATGATGAGGCGCGACCGGACCGCGATCCAGGCGCTCGGCCGGCCGTTGGAACACTCGGGCAAGCCGCTCGTCGTCACCTCGGGCACGCTGGTCATGCCCGCGGGCCGGGAGAGCACCGAGAAGGACGAGCCGGACCCGACCGGCATCGCCGCCTTCCGTATCGCGGGCGAGCGAGCCTGTCTGGACTTCGCCGCTCTGGGCGTACGCGCGAGCGTGGTCCGCCTCGCTCCCACCGTCCACGGCCCCGAGGACCACGGCTTCGTTCCCATGCTCGTCGCCACCGCGCGCAAGACCGGCGTCTCGGCCTATGTGGGCGACGGCGCCAACCGGTGGCCCGCGGTGCACCGGCTCGACGCCGCGGTCCTGTTCCGGCTGGCGCTGGAGCAGGCTCCGGCCGGCAGCGTGCTGCACGGGGTGGCCGAAAGCGGCGTCACCATGAAGGACATCGCGCAGACGATCGCCCGCGGCCTGGACCTGCCGACGGTCTCACTGACGCCCGACCAGGCTGCCGGGCACTACGCCAGCCCGTTCATGGCCAAGGTCTACGGCTTCGACGCGCCTGTCTCCAGCGCTCACACGCGGGAACTGCTCGGCTGGTCGCCCACCCACCCGACCCTGCTCGACGATCTCAAGCACGGCGACTACCTCACCGCACCGGCGTCCTGACCCCGGAGCCAAACGCGCCGCACGTCAGTCGCCGTCCCAGTTCTGGGCTGCCGCGAACGCGTCGCCGTGCTCTGCCGACCAGTGGCCCAGGGCCGCGATCGGGGGTAGCAGGGTGCGGCCCAGGTCGGTGAGTTGGTAGCCGGGCGGGCCCGGTGTGGGGGTGGGTTCGACCAGGGCCCAGGCCGTCAGTCTGCGGAGGGTTTCCGTGAGGACCTTGGCGCTGATTCCGCCGATGTCCGTGCGTAGTTGGCCGTGCCGGCGGGGGCCCTCGGCCAGGGCTGTGATCACCACCGCGTTCCAGGTGTTGGCCAGCAGATCGAAGCCGAGTCTGGCCCGGCAGTCGGCGAGTACCCGCTCCATGGCATCCACTTGTACCAGCCCGCGCGGGCACCGAACGGTTACCGGCGGCCCGTCTAGCGTCCTTCTCGTCAGGTCACGAGCTGACCGCGACGCCACACGAACGGCGGAAGGGCAACTGGGCATGCGCATCGGGATCGTCGGTACGGGGACCATGGCCGAAGGGCTCGGTCGGCACTGGGCCGCCGCCGGGCACGAACTGCTCGTCGGCGGGCGGTCGGCCGCGCGGGCGCGGGAGGTGGCCGGGCGGCTCGGGGGGCGGGCGGGGACGCCTGAGGAGGCCGTGCTGCACGGGGACGCGGCGCTGCTCGCCGTTCCGTACGACGCCGTCGCCGGGATCGTCGCGGCAGCCGGTGCCGGGGAGGGGCGGTTGCGCGGGCGGGTGCTCGTGGACTGCACCAACGCCGTCGGACCCGGGTTCTTGCTCACCACCGGCGCCGGTCCCGGCGCGGCCCGGCAGATCGCCGAGGTGACCGGGGCGCGTGTCGTCAAGGCGTTCAACCATGTGGCGGGCGGGGTCTGGCGGCTGCACGGACCCGCGGGGCCCGAGGGGCCGCTGGCCGTGCCGCTGTGCGGTGACGACGAGGCCGCGCTGGAGGTCGTCCGCACGCTCGTACGGGACACGGGCTGTGTCCCGTACGACGGCGGCGGGCTCGCACGGGCCGACCTGCTGGAGGCCGCCACCGCGTTCCTCATCGGGCTGTGGCAGACCGGTCAGGACCCGCGGGCGATGCTGCCGCCGTTCGCCCTCGCGACTGGCTGAGCCGTTGAGGCGGTGGTCAGAACAGCGCCGTCGCGCCGAACGCCGCCAGCGCCACCGTGCAGGCGGCCGCCGTGACCGTGCCGCGCAGGCGGATCGGCCTCGGACGGGGCGTGCTGAGTGCGAGGACCCGGCGGTGGGCCACCGCCAGGAAGCCCACCCAGCCGAGCGCGCTCAGTGCGAGCGCCGTGACACCGGCCGCCGTGCCGCCCTGGTGGAGCACCTGCCGGGCGGCGAGTACGGCCGCCACGGTGTACGAGAGCGTCGTGCGCCGCCAGGCCAGTTGGGTGCGTTCCGGCTGGAGTCCGGGGTCCGCGCCCTCCCGGTCCCCGGCGCGTGCGTGGGCCATCAGCCGGCCCGGCCCAGCAGGACGACGACCAGCATCGCCACGGCGACCACCCCGACGGCCAGGCTCAGCAGCGTCGGGAAGCGGGTCACCGGCAGATCGTCGCCGCGCCGCATCGCGCGCTCGCAGCGCACCCAGTGGTTGACGGCCCGCAGCGCGGACAGCGCGCCGACGGCGAGCAGTGCCACGGCGAGCCCGGCCCGTACGCCGCCGCCCAGCCTCGGCAGGAACTGGTCGACCGCGAAGCCGCCGCCGACCAGGGCGAGCGCGGTGCGGATCCACGCCAGGAACGTGCGCTCGTTGGCCAGCGAGAAGCGGTAGTCGGGGGTCTCGCCCTCGTCGCCTATGCGCTGCGGCGCGAACCACAGCCGCAGGCTCCGTGCAAAGTCGCTCACCCGCGGCACCCTACGCGCGGCGGGCTCTGAGCTGCTCGTACGCCGCGAGGCCGTCCGGCACCCACTCCCACGCGCCGAGCTTGCGCTCCAGTTCGGCGTCGGTGAGGAAGTCGTGCCAGGCGACCTCCTCGGCCTGCGGGTGCACGGGCAGGTCGCAGCGGACCTCGTAGACGGAGGACCACCAGCTCTGCCCGCCGTCCGCCGCCTCGTACAGGAACCTGAACAGCGGTACGGGCGCGGGCAGTCCGGACACCCCCAGCTCCTCCTCGGCCTCGCGCAGCGCCGCGTCGTCGTAGCTCTCGCCCGCGCCGACGACACCGCCGACGAACATGTCGTACAGCGAGGGGAAGATCAGCTTGACCGGCGTTCTGCGGTGCACGAAGATCCGGCCCTCCGCGTCCCTGGCCTGGATGAAGACGGCGCGGTGGCGCAGCCCCTTCGCATAGACCTCGCCGCGCGGGGCCTGCCCGACGACGTGGTCGTGCTCGTCGACGACGTCCAGGATTTCCTCTTCCGGGGTCATGGCTCCATCCAATCAGTTGACTAGTTACTCGCGCGTACCGAGTATCGGAGCACCCGGAGCGCGTGAGCCCCCGGACCGCCCAGCTAAGGATGGAAACCCGATGGCGTACGACGCCGATGTGATCGTGATCGGGGCCGGCCTCGCCGGGCTCGTCGCCACCGCCGAGCTGGTGGACGCGGGCCGCTCCGTGATCGTCGTCGACCAGGAGCCCGAGCAGGCGCTCGGCGGGCAGGCGCACTGGTCCTTCGGCGGGCTGTTCTTCGTCGACTCGCCCGAGCAGCGCCGGATGCGGATCAAGGACAGCCATGAGCTGGCGACCCAGGACTGGCTCGGCACGGCCGGGTTCGACCGGGCCGAGGACCACTGGCCGCGCAAGTGGGCCGAGGCGTACGTCGACTTCGCGGCCGGCGAGAAGCGCGACTGGCTGCACCGGCAGGGGATGCGGTTCTTCCCCGTCGTCGGCTGGGCGGAGCGCGGCGGGTACGACGCGACGGGTCACGGCAATTCGGTGCCGCGCTTCCACATCACCTGGGGCACCGGGCCTGGCGTCGTGGCACCCTTCGAACGGCGGGTGCGCGCCGGGGTCGCCAGGGGCCTGGTGTCCTTCCGCTTCCGGCACCGGGTGACCGGGCTCGGCCGGACGGCCGGCGCCGTGGACACCGTCACGGGCGAGGTGCTGGAGCCGAGCGGCGCGGCGCGCGGCGCCGCGAGCAGCCGTACCGCGACCGGCGCCTTCGAACTCCGGGCGCAGGCCGTGATCGTGACCTCCGGCGGCATCGGCGGCAACCACGACCTCGTACGCGCCCAGTGGCCCGAGCGGCTCGGCACCCCGCCGCGCACGATGCTGACCGGCGTGCCCGCGCATGTCGACGGGCTGATGATCGGTGTCACGGAGGAGGCGGGCGCCCATCACATCAACCGCGACCGGATGTGGCACTACACCGAGGGCATCCAGAACTGGGACCCGATCTGGCCGGGGCACGGCATCCGGATCCTGCCGGGGCCCTCGTCGCTGTGGCTGGACGCGCGCGGCAAGCGGCTGCCGGTGCCGCTGTTCCCCGGCTTCGACACGCTCGGGACGCTGGAGCACATCATGCGTTCCGGCTACGAGTACACGTGGTTCGTCCTCGACCAGCGGATCATCGGCAAGGAGTTCGCCCTCTCGGGCTCCGAGCAGAACCCGGACCTGACCGGCAAGTCGGTGCGGGACGTGATCGGCCGGGCGCGGGCCGATGTGCCGGGCCCGGTACGGGCGTTCATGGACAAGGGCGTCGACTTCGTGGTGGAGGACGACCTGGGCGCGCTGGTGCGCGGCATGAACGCGCTCGCTGGCGGCGAGCCGCTGATCGACGAGGCGGAGCTGCGCCGCGAAGTCAGCGCGCGGGACCGGGAGATCGCCAACCCGTTCACCAAGGACCTCCAGGTGACGGCCATCAGGGGCGCCAGGAAGTTCATCGGCGACCGGCTGATCCGCACGGCGGCGCCGCACCGGATCCTGGACCCGGCGGCCGGACCGCTGATCGCCGTACGGCTGAACATCCTGACCCGCAAGTCGCTGGGCGGACTGGAGACCGACCTGTCCTCGCGGGTGCTGACCGAGAGCGGCGAGCCGCTGCCGGGCGTGTACGCGGCGGGCGAGGCGGCGGGCTTCGGCGGCGGCGGGATGCACGGCTACCGCTCGCTGGAGGGCACGTTCCTCGGCGGCTGCATCTTCTCGGGGCGGGTGGCGGGCCGGGCGGCGGCGCGGGCGGTCGGCTGACGCATCGTCAACTCGGCTCTTCACGCAGCAGTTGGACCACCCGGAACCGCTCCGCGACGACCGGTGTCGTGTCGTCCACCGTGAACTCCGGGTCGTCCAGCGCCTCGCGCATCTCGTCGCTGTGCCAGAACCGCTCGTGGGCCGCGCGCCATTCGGCGACCGACGTGTGGCCCTCGCCCTCGTCCAGCGCGTGCCGCAGGTCGACGTCGCCCAGCGGCAGGACCCGCACCTCGGTCAGTTCGAGCACCGCGATCTCCCGGCCCGCCGAGTCGATGAGCGCCGATCGCTCGCCCACGGGCGGGAGTTCCTCCCGCTCCGCCTCGAACTCGGCGAGCAGACCGGTGGTGGAGACCTTCTCGCCGCTGAGGACGGCGGCGACCAGCCGGTCGCGCGTCGGCCCGGGAAACGCGAGCAAATATGGCGGGAGTGGTTCGGGTTTCTCCATGCGCGTCAGCTTACGAGCCAGGATGGCCGAAAGGCGTCCCATCTGGGCAGAAGCACCCGTCAGCGATGTTTGGCGGCGTCTCGGGACGGGTCAACCCAGGTCACCCGGGTGACAGTTGACGTCCAATTACAACGAATCGGCTCTTGACGTAAGGCCCTGGGTACCGCTTTGCTGTGCGCGATCATTGCTCATTCACGTGGTCTGGAGGAACTCCGCGGATGTCTCCGCCTCCGCCGCCCCTGGGCCGTTCCCGAAGACGGGGCTCACGCTCCGACCAGCACTTCGATCCGGCCCTCGACGACGCCGAACTCGCAGGCGTACGCGATCAGTTGGCTCAGGGCCGCTGGTCCGAGGCGCGTACCCTGCTCGCGGCGACCGGCGACGACTGGGACCGCCGCGGCCACCGCGTCGTCGTCCTCGCGCAGGCGTCGGGCGCCGTCGCCTGGAGCCGGGACTGGCTCGTCGTGGAACCCCGGAGCAGCGACGCGGCGACGCTCTTCGCCTGTGCGAACGTCATCGCCGCGCTGCGCGGCAAGGAGCCCGAGTACCGGGCGCGCGACACCTGCCGTGAAGCGATCAGACGCGCCCCGGCCGACCCCACCCCCTGGCTCGGTCTGCTGCTCCTCGCCCGCACGCGGGGCACCGAGGAAGAGACCATGCAGCTCTTCGACGAGGTCCGCACCCGGCATCCGGAACACCACCACGCGCACCACCTGATGGTGGCCCGGCTCGCCGAACGCCACGCCGAGGTGGGGCAGGACCCGCTCCACGAGGTCTACGACTTCGCCTCCTGGGCCGCCGAACAGGCGCCGGCCGACTCACCGCTCGCCGTACTGCCCGTCGTCGCGCACGCCGAGCGCTACCGGGTCCTGGCCGCTTCCGGCCGCGAACCCGGCGACCCCGCCGAGTCGCCCCACTGGAGCGGCCGGCGCGCCCATCAGGTGCTCAAGACGGCGTTCGACTGGTGGCTGGAGTGGGGGTACGAGGAGCAGGCGCACCCGCGCAACCGCGTCGACCTCAACTTCCTCGCCCACGCCCAGTTCTACGAGGGGAGGGTGGCCGAGGCGGCAGCGCTGTTCAACCGCATCGGCGACCACAACACCCCCGCTCCCTGGTCCTATCCGGACCGCGACCCCCACAAAGCGTTTCTCGCCGCGCGCAGTGCCGCGCTCGGCTCCGCCTGACCGACGCACCACCGATTCCCGGAAGGAACCTCTGCCATGTCGACGGGCAGTTCGACCACGAGCGAGATAAACACGTACAAGGGGCAGGAGAGAGCGCTCCGCGCGAACCGGCTCGGCACCGCCGGGCTGCTGCTGTCCGTGCTGGCGGCCAGCGCGCCCCTGATGACGGTCGCGGGGGTCATGCCCACCGTCTACGGGGTCATGGGCATCGTCGGTCAGCCGCTGCTCTACGTCATCCTCGGCGTGGTCCTGGTGCTGTTCAGCGTCGGCTACGCCGAGATGAGCCGGCATGTGCACAACGCGGGTGCCTTCTACGCGTACATCGCGCGCGGCCTCGGCCCGACGGCGGGCGCGGGGGCCTCGCTCGTCGCGCTCGTCGCGTACAACGCCATGCAGGTGGGCATCTACGGGCTGTTCGGCTTCGAGGTCTCCAACCTCTTCGGCACCTACCTCGACACGAGCGTGGCCTGGTGGATCCCCGCCCTGGCCGGCGCCGTGCTCGTCGCGGTCCTCGGCTGGCTGAAGATCGACCTCAACGCCAAGGTGCTCGGTGTGCTGCTGCTCATCGAGGTGACGCTGGTCCTGATCTTCGACGTCTCCGCCGTCGCCGACCCGAGCAAGGAGGGCCTGTCCCTCCACGCGTTCAACCCCGACACGCTCACCGGCGCCGGCTTCGGCACCGCGCTCTGCTTCTGCATCGCCGCCTTCGTCGGCTTCGAGCAGGCCCCGGTGTACGCGGAGGAGACCAACCGCCCGCACGTCATCGTGCAGCGCGTGATGTTCCTGGGCGTCGGGATCTCCGCCCTGTTCCTCGCCATCGGCGCCTGGGCGCTGTCCCTGGCCGCCGGACCTTCCGCGATCGTCGCCGCCTCCGGCAAGGAAGGCCCGAACCTGCTGTTCGGCCTGACCGAGGGGCTGCTCGGCAAGACGTTCACCGATGTGCTGCATGTCCTGTACGTGACCGGCATGTTCGCCGCGATGCTCAGCTTCCACAACGTCGTCGCCCGGTACGCCTTCGCGATGGGCCGCGAGGGGCTGCTGCCCGCCCGCTTCGGCCGCACCAGCAAGTCCAGCGGCGCGCCGTCGGCGGGTTCCCTGCTGCAGTCGGTGTTCTCGATCGTCGTCATCCTGATCTTCGCGCTGACCGACGACAAGCCGGTCGGCGACCCGACGGCGCCGGTGCTGCACCTGTTCACCTGGATGGGCAACATCGGGGCCTTCGGCGTGATCCTGCTGATGGCCGCCGCCGCGTTCGCCGTGATCGCCTTCTTCGTCAAGCGCGGCGCGGGCGGCGCCCAGGCGTGGCGGCTGATCTCCTCGGGTCTCGCCGGCGTCGCGCTGGTGGTCGTCGCCGTCTACACGGTCAAGGACTTCGACGTCCTCGTCGGCGCGGGCCCCGGCTCGTCGCTGAGCTGGATCCTGCCCGCGATCATCGGCGTCGTCCTGGTCGGCGGCCTGGTCTTCGGACTCGTCCTGCGTGCGACCAAGCCCGAGGTGCACGCCAGGATCGGGCTCGGCAACGAGGCGTTCGAGCTGGAGAAGGCCGCCGAGTCGCAGACGGCGGCCGAAGCGGCTCCGCGGGTGTGACGGGACACCGCACCGGAGAGTTCTGACGAAAGCCTTACGGACACCCGCGGCCGGCCGCTTCACCCGGCCGCGGGTGTTCAATTGAAGCGTGAACCATCAACCAAGCGGCAACGGCGCTCCCGAAGCGCCCAAAGGCGCGCCGGTGGGGCGCCGGGTGGTGCTCTCCATGGTCGGCGCGGGCGCCGCCGGGATCGTCCTCGCACCGCATCTGCAGCACGGCCTCGAATCGTTCCTCGGCGCAGCGGCCGAGAAGGACCCGACCGGTCTCACCGGACTGCTGCCCAACGGCGGCGGCTTCCGCTTCTACAACGTCGCCGCTTCCGTACCGAACAAGGACGCGAGCAACTACCAGCTCACGATCGACGGGCTGGTCGACCACCCCGCCACGTACACGCTGGACGCGCTGCGGAAGCTGCCGCAGACCCGGACCGTCCGCGATGTGCAGTGCGTCACCGGCTGGCGGGTCCCCAAGACACCGTTCGAGGGCGTCCGGGTCTCGGACCTCCTCGAAGCGGCCGGGGTACGCCCCGAGGGCAAGGCCCTGCGCTTCACCTGCTTCGACGGCACGTACAGCGAGAGCCTGACGCTCTCGCAGGCCCGCCGCGACGACGTACTCGTGGCGCTGAGGATGCAGGACAAGCCGATAACGCACGCGCACGGCGGTCCGGTACGGCTCTACGTGGCGCCCATGTACTTCTACAAGTCGGCGAAATGGCTCTCCGGGATCTCGGTCACCTCCGAGGTCAAGCCCGGCTACTGGGAGGGGTACGGCTATGACGTCGACGGCTGGGTCGGCAGGTCCAACGGGCGCGACGACGCCCCCACCGTCTGAGCGGCGCGGCCCCGGCCGGCTGCGCCGCTTCACCCGCGCCGAGCGCTGGGTGCACCGGAGCACCGCCTGGCTGATGATGACGTGCGTCGTCACGGCGGCTTTCCTGTACGTGCCGCAGCTCGCCGAACTCGTCGGCCGGCGCCGTCTCGTGGTCACCGTCCACGAGTGGTCCGGCATCCTGATCCCGCTGCCGTTCCTGGCCGGGCTGGTCTCCCGCGCCTTCCGCGAGGACCTGGAGCGGCTGAACCGCTTCATCCCCGAGGACCGGGAGTGGCTGCGCGCCGTCCGCAAGCGCTGGGCGTGGCCGGGGGCGCGGCCCGCGGGCAAGTTCAACGCGGGGCAGAAGCTCTACGCGGCCTGGATCGCGGGCGCTGTGCTGGTGATGGTCGCCACGGGGCTGCTGATGTGGTTCACCGGGCTCGCGCCGATCGTGTGGCGCACCAGCGCCACGTTCATCCACGACTGGCTGGCGCTGGCCATCGGGATCGTACTGTTCGGCCATATCGGCATGGCGTTCAACGACCCGCACGCCCGGCGCGGGATGCGCACGGGCGAGGTGGAGCGCGACTGGGCGGAGCGGGAGCACCCCCTGTGGAAGGACGGCGATCCGCCCGAGGAGTGACCTCCCGCTCCGCCGGGAGGCGCTACAGGATCAGCGACAGCAGCAGGACGAAGCCGAGGCCGACGACGGAGATGATCGTCTCCATCACCGACCAGGTCTTGACCGTCTGCCCGACGCTCATCCCGAAGTACTCCTTCACCAGCCAGAATCCGGCGTCGTTGACATGGCTGAAGAAGAGCGAGCCGCAGCCCACCGCCAGCACCAGCAGCGCCACGTGCGTGGTCGACATGTCGGCGGCAAGCGGTCCCACCAGACCGGCGGCCGAGATGGTGGCGACGGTCGCGGAGCCGGTGGCGATCCGGATCGCCACGGCGATCAGCCAGGCCAGCAGCAGGGCGGGTATCGACCAGTCCTTGGAGAGGTCCAGGATCATCTGGCCGACGCCCGCGTCGACCAGCGTCTGCTTGAAGCCGCCGCCCGCTGCGACGATCAGCATCACACCGGCGATCGGCGCGAGCGACTTGTCCACGGTCGTGGCGAGCCGGTCCTTGGTGAAGCCGGCGGCCCTGCCCATCGTGAACAGGGCGACGAGTACGGCGATGAGCAGCGCGATCAGCGGCGATCCGACGACGTCGGCGACGCGCTGGCCCGTGTTGTCGGGGTCGTCGATCACGACGTCCACGAGCGCCTTGCCGAGCATCAGCACGACGGGCAGCAGGATGGTGCAGACCGTCGCCGCGAAGCTCGGCCGGTGCTCCAGGTCCTCGGACGCGCGCTGCGGCACCATTCCCTCGGGCGCCTCGACGTCGACCCAGCGCGCCGCGTACTTCGAGAACAGCGGCCCGGCGATGATCACGGTGGGGATGGCGACCAGGACGCCGAGCGCCAGCGTCACACCGAGGTTGGCGTGCAGGGCGTCGATCGCGGCCAGCGGCCCGGGGTGCGGCGGGATCAGACCGTGCATCACGGAGAGCCCGGCGAGGGCCGGGATGCCGATCCGCATCAGCGAGTAGTTGCCGCGCTTGGCGACCAGCAGCACCACGGGTATCAGCAGCACGATGCCGATCTCGAAGAACAGCGGCAGCCCGACGATCGAGGCGATCAGCACCATCGCCCACGGCATGGAGCGGGCACTGGCCTTCGCCAGGATCGTGTCGACGATCTGGTCGGCCCCTCCCGAGTCGGCGAGGAGCCTGCCGAGTATCGCGCCGAGCGCGATCAGCACACCCACGCTCGCGACCGTGGAGCCGAGCCCCGTGGTGAAGCTGGTGATGACCTTGTCCAGCGGCGCACCGGCCACGGCGCCGAGCGCCAGCGAGCCGATGGTCAGGGACAGGAAGGCGTGCAGTTTGAAGACGGTGATGAGGACGACGATGACGGCGATGCCGACGAGAACGGCGATGCCGAGCTGTGCGTTGCCCGCCGACGAGATCGGCTCCGGGGCATCCGCTGCCAGCATCTCGACGCTGAGACGGCTCACGGGGGTACTTCCTTAGGCTGTGGGGTTCGGGGCGGTGGGGGTGCGAGGTCAGCGCCGTCCGGGGTCAGCGGCCGGGGCCGCGCAGCGCGGCGACGGCCCGTTCGGTGATCTCCTCGGGGCCGCCGGACACGTCGACGGCGACGCCCGCCTCGTCGTCCCCCAGCGGCTGGAGCGTCGCGAACTGCGAGTCGAGCAGCGCCGACGGCATGAAGTGGCCCTTGCGCTCGGCCATCCGGCGCTCGATGAGCGACCGGTCGCCGGTCAGGTGCAGGAACACCACGCCGGGCGCGGCGGCCCGCAGCCGGTCGCGGTAGGACCGCTTGAGCGCCGAGCAGCTCACCACCCCGCCGAGGCCGGCGCGGTGGTGTGCCCAGGCGCCGATCGCGTCGAGCCAGGGCCACCGGTCCGCGTCGTCGAGCGGGGTGCCGGCCGACATCTTGGCGACGTTCCGCGGCGGGTGGAAGTCGTCGCCCTCGGCGTACGGGACGTCCAGCGCGGCGGCGACGAGCGGGCCGATCGTGGTCTTCCCTGTCCCTGCCACTCCCATCACCACGACGACGTGGGGGGTGCTCATTGCGTGCCTCGCTGTCTCGACCTCAGTCGCTCACGATCGGTGTGTCGGGTCACTGAACCTCATTAGGTATGACGTATTCAAGAGGCTGTGATGAAAACGTCGTACTTTCTCCGCCGGTCGTCGCCCCGTAGGCTTGCCCCATGACCACAGAAGGCCAGGGCCTGCATACCCGTGTGCTGGACGCCCTCGGCCTCGCCATCACCGCGGGCGAATACCCGCAGGGCAGCGTCGTACGCACGGACGAAGTCGCTCAGCGGTTCGATGTGTCCCGCACGGTGGTACGGGAAGTGGTCCGCGTCCTCGAATCGATGCAACTCGTCGCTTCCCGGCGCCGGGTGGGCGTGACCGTACGCCCCACCGAGGAGTGGAACGTCTACGACCCGCGCGTCATCCGCTGGCGCCTCGCGGGCACCGACCGGCCGCGCCAACTGCGCTCCCTGACGGTGCTGCGCTCGGCGGTCGAACCGGTCGCCGCCGGGCTCGCCGCCGTCAACGCCACGCCTGAGCAGTGCGCCGAACTCACCGAGCAGGCCCTGGGCATGGTCGCCACCTCCCGGGGCGGCAGGCTCCAGGAGTACCTGGTCCATGACATCGCCTTCCACCGGGTGGTGCTGAACGCGTCCGGCAACGAGATGTTCGCCAGGCTCGGTGACGTGGTCGCCGAGGTCCTGGCGGGGCGCACCCACCACCAGGTGATGTTCGACGACCCCGACCCGGCGGCGGTCACCCTGCACGTACGGCTCGCTGAGGCGGTCAGGGAGGGCGAGGCGGCCAGGGCCGAGGAGCTGACCCGGCAGATCGCCGTCGGCGCCCTGCACGAACTGGATGTCCTCGCGCCCTGAGCCGCCGCGGCACGGGATAGTGGGTGCGGACGAAGTGCGTGCTTAGGCGTGAGGAAAGGCAGGTCCTGGGATGTCGCAACAGGTACAAGGGGTCGTCGCACCCGGAAAGAACGAGCCGGTGCGGGTCGAGACGATCGTTGTACCGGATCCCGGCCCCGGCGAGGCCGTGGTGAAGGTGCAGGCGTGCGGCGTCTGCCACACCGATCTGCACTACAAGCAGGGCGGGATCAACGACGAGTTCCCGTTCCTGCTCGGGCACGAGGCGGCGGGCCTGGTCGAGTCGGTCGGCGAAGGCGTCACGGACGTGGCGCCCGGCGACTTCGTCGTCCTCAACTGGCGCGCCGTGTGCGGCAACTGCCGCGCCTGTCTGCGCGGCAGGCCCTGGTACTGCTTCAACACCCACAACGCGAAGCAGAAGATGACCCTGACCGACGGCACGGAGCTGTCGCCCGCGCTCGGTATCGGCGCGTTCGCCGAGAAGACCCTGGTCGCCGCGGGGCAGTGCACCAAGGTCGACCCGGCCGTCTCACCGGCCGTGGCGGGACTGCTCGGCTGCGGTGTGATGGCGGGCATCGGCGCCGCGATCAACACCGGCCAGGTCGGCAGGGGCGATTCGGTCGCCGTGATCGGCTGCGGCGGGGTCGGGGACGCGGCCGTGGTCGGCGCGCGCCTCGCGGGCGCCGCCCGGATCATCGCCGTCGACATCGACGACCGCAAGCTGGCGACGGCCAAGGCCATGGGCGCCACCCACACCGTCAACTCGGCGCAGAAGGACCCCGTGGAGGCGATCCGCGCCCTCACCGGCGGGTTCGGCGCCGATGTCGTCATCGAGGCGGTCGGCCGCCCCGAGACGTACCAGCAGGCGTTCTACGCCCGCGATCTGGCCGGCACCGTCGTCCTGGTCGGGGTCCCCACCCCGGAGATGACGCTCGAACTGCCGCTGCTGGACGTCTTCGGCCGGGGCGGCGCGCTCAAGTCGTCCTGGTACGGCGACTGTCTGCCGTCCCGCGACTTCCCGATGCTCATCGACCTGCACCAGCAGGGCAGGATCGACCTGGAGGCGTTCGTGACCGAGAAGGTGGGCCTGGGCGACGTCGAGTCGGCGTTCTCCCGCATGGGCGACGGCGATGTGCTGCGTTCGGTCGTGATGCTCTGATGGCGGCCCGTATCGACCACCTCGTCACGTCGGGCACCTTCTCGCTCGACGGCGGTACCTGGGACGTCGACAACAACGTCTGGATCGTCGGGGACGACTCCGAGGCGATCGTCATCGACGCCGCGCATGACGCCGGCACCATCGAGACGGCGCTCGGCGGCCGTGTCCTGCGCGCGATCATCTCCACCCACGGTCATGACGACCACATCGACGCGGCCCCCGAACTGGCCGCGATGACCGACGCGCCCGTCATGCTGCACCCCGACGACCTCCAGCTCTGGAAGCAGACCCACCCCGGTCTCGCCCCGGACGAGGAGCTGTCCGACGGGCAGACGATCACCATCGGCGGCACGACCCTGACCGTGCTGCACACCCCCGGCCACACACCGGGCGCGATCTGCCTGTACGCGCCCGCGCTCGGCACGGTCTTCACCGGCGACACGCTGTTCCAGGGCGGCCCCGGCGCGACGGGACGGTCCTTCTCGGACTTCCCGACGATCATCAACTCGATCCGGGACCGGCTGCTGACGCTCCCGCCGGAGACCGTCGTACGCACCGGGCACGGCGATTCGACGACCATCGGCGACGAGTCGCCGCACCTGGACGAATGGATTCAGCGCGGCAGTTGACCGGGCGGTTCGGCGCGCCGTCCCGGCCGGTCGGAGCCCCGTACGGGACGACGCGCTGAACTACTCCATCTCGGGTAGCGTGACTCGCAGGACAGAGCAGGACATAACCGATCCGGTCGCCTTCCGCCGCCGGCCTCTCCGTCGATACCCGGCGCCTTTCGAACCGTCGGCGGCGTGACGTCCACGTCCACATTCCGGCCGGACGCTCGAAAGGAAATCGCGTCATGCCCTTCGCCACCGCCACAGACGGCACAGAGATCTTCTTCAAGGACTGGGGCTCGGGACAGCCCGTCGTGTTCTCGCACGGCTGGCCGCTGAACGCCGACGCCTGGGACGCCCAGCTCCGGTTCATGGCCGACAACGGCTTCCGCGCCATCGCCCACGACCGGCGCGGCGGCGGACGCTCGGGACAGACCTGGGACGGCAACGACCTCGACACGTACGCCGACGACCTGGCCGCGGTCATCGACAAGCTCGACCTGCACGACGTGATCCTGGTCGGCCACTCGACGGGCGGCGGCGAGGTCACCCGCTACATCGGCAGGCACGGCACGGGCCGGGTCGCCAAGGCCGTCCTGCTCGGCGCGATCCCGCCGCTGATGCTCAAGACCGACGCGAACCCCGAAGGGCTGCCGATCGAGGTCTTCGACCAGATCAGGGCGGGCGTCGAGAACGACCGCTCGCAGTTCTACCAGGACCTCAGCGAGTCGTTCTACGGCGCCAACCGGGACGGATCGACCGTCACCCAGGGCATCCGCGACCAGTTCTGGCTCTGGTCGATGACGGTCGGCATCAAGGGCGCGTACGACTGCGTCAAGGCGTTCTCCGAGACCGACCTCACCGAAGACCTGAAGAAGTTCGACGTGCCCACCCTGATCGTGCACGGCGACGACGACCAGATCGTGCCCATCGTGGCGGCGGGCGACAAATCGTCCAAGATCGTCAAGGATGTGACCTACAAGGTCTACCCCGGCGCCCCGCACGGCCTCGCGATGGTCCCGGTCTTCGCGGATGTCTTCAACAAGGACCTGCTGGAATTCGCCCGCGACTGACCGGCTCCGGCCCGTTCCTTCCCCTCGGCGGTCCCGCGCTCACCAGCGCGGGATCGCCGGTGTCACCCAGTCCGCCCGCGCCTTGCGCATCGCCGCCGCGTCGTCGCGCTCGCGCATCGTGCCGTCGTCGTCCAGCCAACGGCGGTGCAGGCGGGCCAGTTCGGCCCGGTCGAGTTCGACGCCGAGGCCCGGGGCGTCGGAGACCGTGAGGCGGCCGGCCCGGAAGGTGTGGCGGGTGGTGATCACGTCCTCCGTCTGCCAGGGGTAGTGGCTGTCGCAGGCGTAGTCGAGGTTGGGTACGGTCGCCGCGACGTGGGTCATCGCCGCCAGGCTGATGCCCAAATGGGTGTTGGAGTGCATGGAGAGGCCGACGCCGAACGTGCGGCAGACGGCGGCGAGTTCGCGGGTGCGGTGCAGGCCGCCCCAGTAGTGGTGGTCGGAGAGTACGACCTGGACGGCGTCGCGGGCGAAGGCGTCGGCGATCTCGGGGAGGGTGGTCACGCACATGTTGGTGGCCAGCGGGACCGTCGTGCCGGCCGACACCTCGGCCATCAGGTCCGTACCGGTCGCCGGGTCCTCCAGGTATTCGAGCACGTCGGCCAATTGCTCGGCGACGTAGAGCGAAGTCGGCACCGACCAGGCGCCGTTGGGGTCGAGCCGCAGCGGCTGCCCGGGGAACGCCTCGGCGAGGGCGCGGACGGCGGCGATCTCCTGGTCGGGCGCGAAGACGCCGCCCTTGAGCTTGAAGGACGAGAAGCCGTACTCGTCGGCGAACCTGCGGGCCTGGGCCACGACCCCGGCCGGGTCGACCGCCGCGCCCCAGGTGTCCTGCTCGCCGCCTTCGGGGTGCTCGGCCCAGCGGTAGAAGAGATACGCGCTGTACTCGACGGTGTCGCGGACCTTCCCGCCGAGCAGGGCGTGCACGGGAAGTCCGAGCGTCTTGCCGAGGGCGTCGAGGCAGGCGACCTCGAAGCCGGAGACGACCGAGAGCCGGAGCTTGTCGGCGGTCTGCACGCCGCGCAGGCCGCCCGCGTCGACCCGGCCGTCGGTGCTGCCCGGGTCGCCGCAGACCTCGGCGGCCAGCTCGAACAGGCCGTTCACGTCGCTGACCCGGCGGCCCGGCAGCGCCTCGGCCAGCGGCCGGGCCAGGTCGAGATACTTCCCGTCGCCGTACGTCTCCCCGACGCCGGTGACCCCGTCGCGGGTGATCACCTCCACGATGAGCCGCGGCGTGTACGGCTGATGCACGCCCTGGGTGTTGAGCAGGGGCGGATCGGCGATGAGGATCGGGGTGAGCCGGACCTGGTCGATGAGCAGCGCGGTATTCATACATGAACTGTATTCATAGACACGATCCGCCGACCAGAGGGTCCGCTGTCCGCACCGGTCAGAGGCTGGACTACATACCGACTGGTCGGCATCATGAGATCGGATCACCCACCGTCTTCGGAGGTACGCACGATGAGCTCAGCTCCCCCGCCAGGACTCGACCCCGAGCGGCTGCGCGGCCATCTCGACCGCGAACGCCCCGGACTGGTGGGCGGACCGCTCAGTGCCCGCATGTTCCAGGGCGGCCGGTCGAACCTGACGTACGTCGTGACGGACGGCGCGGGCCGCTGGGTGGTGCGCAGGCCGCCGCTGGGCCATGTGCTGGCCACGGCGCACGACATGAAGCGGGAGTACCGCGTGATCAGCGCGCTGCACCCGACGGCGGTCCCGGTGCCCGAGCCGCTGCTGCTCTGCGAGGACGACGCGGTGCTCGGCGCGCCGTTCTACGTCATGGAGTACGTGGCGGGCACGCCGTACCGCACCGCAGAGCAGCTCGCCCCGCTCGGCCCGGAGCGCACCCGCGCCGCCGTCCTCGCGCTGGTCGACACGCTCGTCGAGCTGCATGCCGTGGAACCCGCTTCGGTCGGCCTCGGGGACTTCGGGCGGCCCGAGGGCTTCCTCGACCGGCAACTGCGCCGCTGGGGCAAGCAGCTCGACGGGTCACGCAACCGCGAGCTGCCCGGCATCGACGAGCTGCACGCGGCCCTCGGCCGGGCGCTGCCCGACTCCCCGGCGCCGACGGTGATCCACGGCGACTACCGGCTCGACAACGTCCTGCTCGGCGACGACGACCGGATCAAGGCGGTGCTCGACTGGGAGATGTCGACGCTCGGCGACCCGCTCACGGACCTGGGCCTGCTGGTGATGTACAGCGCCCGGCTGGAACTGGTCGGCTCCCCGATCAGTACGACGGCGGGCGCGCCGGGCCATCCGACGCCCGGCGAGCTGATCGAGCGGTACGCGAGCCGGTCGGGCCGGGACGCCACCGCCATCAACTGGTACACGGCGTTCGCGTGGTTCAAGCTCGCCGTGATCCTGGAGGGCATCCACTACCGCTACACGCTCGGTCAGACGGTCGGCCCCGGCTTCGACCAGATCGGCGATCTCGTCCCCCTGTTCATCCAGCACGGGCTCACCACCCTCCAGGAAGGCTGAGTACACCCCATGGACTTCGCATTCGACGCCCGCACCGAAGAGCTGCGGGAGAGGCTGCTCGCCTTCATGGACGAGCATGTGCACCCGGCCGAGGAGGTCGCGCACGCGCAGCGCGCCGAGCTGGCGAGCCCCTGGGACACCCCGGCGATCGTCGGCGAACTCAAGGCCGAGGCCCGCAGGCAGGGCCTGTGGAACCTGTTCCTGCCGGACGCCGAGTACGGCGCGGGGCTGACCAATCTGCAGTACGCGCCGCTGGCCGAGATCACCGGCCGCTCCCCGCAGCTCGCCCCGACGGCGCTGAACTGCGCGGCCCCGGACACCGGGAACATGGAGCTGCTGGCGCAGTTCGCCACCGAGCAGCAGAAGAAGCAGTGGCTGGAGCCGCTGCTCGCGGGCGAGATCCGGTCCGCTTTCGCGATGACGGAGCCCGAGGTGGCCTCGTCGGACGCGACGAACATCCGGACCCGGATCGACCGGGACGGCGACGAGTACGTCGTCAACGGGCGCAAGTGGTACATCTCCGGGGCGATGAACCCGGACTGCAAGATCTTCATCGTGATGGGCAAGACCGACCCGGACGGCGAGGACGTCCGCCGCCAGCAGTCGATGGTGCTGGTCCCGCGCGACACGCCAGGGCTTGAGGTGCGGCGCGCCATGCAGGTGTACGGGTACGAGGACCACTTCCACGGCGGCCACGCCGAGGTGGTCTTCGACGACGTGCGGGTACCCGCGGCGAATCTGGTCGGCGAGGAGGGCGGCGGTTTCGCCATCGCGCAGGCGCGGCTGGGCCCTGGGCGGATCCACCACTGCATGCGGCTGATCGGCATGGCGGAGCGTGCCATCGAGCTGATGTGCCGGCGCGCGGTGTCCCGTACGGCCTTCGGCCGGCCGATCGCCCAGCAGGGCGTCGTGCAGAACTGGATCGCCGACGCCCGGGTGACGGTCGAGCAGCTCCGGCTGCTGGTGCTCAAGACGGCCTGGCTGATGGACACGGCGGGCAACCGGGGCGCGCACACCGAGATCCAGGCCATCAAGATCGCCACGCCGCGCGCGGTGGTCGACATCATCGACCGCGCGGTCCAGTTGCACGGCGCCGGCGGGGTCAGCCAGGACTTCCCGCTGGCCGAACTGTGGGCGGCGGCGCGGACGTTGCGGCTGGCCGACGGGCCCGACGAGGTGCATCAGCGGTCGCTGGCCCGGCGGGAGCTGAAGAAGTACCTGTAGCCGCCGGGAGCGGAGGCCCGTACGGGAGCGGCGGCCCGGCCGGGAGCGGCGGCCCGTAGCGGCGGCCCGTAGCGGAGATGGGTGGCGACCATTCGCCACCCATGTCAGCTATTCCGGTGACAATCACCCCGAGAGCAGACATCTCGCCCCTTCCCCTGGCTAGCGTCGGCATCGCTTTGTCGACTCCACCACAGGGGAAATCACCCATGCGCAAGCGTTCCGTCGCCGCTCTGGCCGTCTCCGCCGCCTTCGCCGGCGTCCTCGCCACCGCACCCACCGCGTCCGCCGAGGCCGGCCCGGCCGGCTGCCCCAAGCAGTACTTCTGCGCCTACTCCGGCGAGGGCGAGTCCGGCCGGCTGCTGCTGAAGACGGCCGGCAACTGGTCGGGCAGCATCCCGGGCGTGCGGTCCTTCTTCAACAACGGCGTCACGTTCGCCGGCGCCGACCACGTCCAGGCGTCCTGGAACTACCACGGCAGCGGCTGGGGCAACTGCTTCCACTACAACCCGGGCCCCGGGGAGTACAAGGCGGACTTCGACAGCATCACGCTGACGAAGGTGGTCTGGCGCGGCGAGTGCTGACCGCTGCTCCTAGGGGCGCAGCGCCCGGAGCAGCAGGTCGGCCAGGTGGTCGGCGACCTGCTGCGGGGTGAGCGGGCCCGCCGGGCGGTACCAGGTCGACAGGTGGTGGACGGAGCCGAAGTGGTAGTCCACCACCAGGTCGGACGGGGTCGCCGTGGAGAACACCCCGCTGCGCTGGCCCTCTTCGACCAGCGCGCGGAACCGCTCGTGGTAGTGCCGCCGCTCCACCCGCACCTGCTTGTTCTTCTCCGGGCTCAGATGGTGCATCGAGCGGAAGAAGATGGCCGCGTCGTCCAGGTTCTCGATCGTCGTCACGACCACATCGGCAGCCGCTGCGCGCAGCCGCCGCTCCACCGGCTCGTCGGCGTCGGCGAAGGCGTCGAGCCGCTCCTGCTGGAGGCGCAGCACGCGCGCGTAGACCTCCTGGAGGAGGTCTTCCTTGGAGCCGAAGTAGTGGTAGAGGGCGCCCTTGGTGACGCCCGCCGCCTCGACGATCTCCTGGACGGACGTCCGGTCGTAGCCCTGCTCGGCGAAGAGCCGGGTGGCGGCGGCCAGCAGCCGCTGGGGGACGGGCGTGCCGTTGCCCTCCGTCGTCCTGGCCATGTGCCGCCACCGCCTTGTCTCTTCGTGCCGTCCGCAGACGCTGCTACGTCAGGGAACGCAGTTCCCTGCGCAGGATCTTCCCACTCGTGGTCTTGGGCAGCTCGGGCAGGATGTCGACCTCGCGCGGGTACTTGTAGGCGGCGAGGCGCTCCTTGCAGTAGCCGGCCAGTTCCTCGGGGGTCGCCGTCGCGCCGGGGCGCAGGCTCACGTACGCCTTGACGCTCTCGCCCCGGTACGGGTCGGGGATGCCGACGACGGCCGCCTCCCGCACCCCGGGGTGGGTGTAGAGGACGTCCTCGACCTCGCGCGGCCAGACCTTGAACCCGGACGCGTTGATCATGTCCTTCTTGCGGTCGACGACGTAGAGCCAGCCGTCGGTGTCCATGAACCCGATGTCGCCGGTGCGCAGTTCGCCGTCGGGGAACGCGTCGGCGGTGGCCGCGGGCAGCCGCCAGTAGCCGGCGACGACCTGCGGGCCGCGTACGGCGATCTCGCCCTGCTCGCCGAAGGGCAGGTCGTCGCCGTTGTCGTCGATGATCCGTACGACCGTGTCGGGTCCCGGTACGCCGACCGAGAGCGTCCCGGACCCCGGGTCGACGGGGGCCTCCCACTGCGGCGGTACGGAGGCGCAGGGCGCCGTGCACTCGGTGAGGCCGTAGCCGTTGCGTATGTAGGGCCCGAAGCCGGCCCGGAACTTCTCCACCAGGGCGGGCGGCAGTGGCGCGCCGCCGGACGAGATCTGCTGGAAGGAGCTGAAGTGCTCCGGGGTGACGTCCGGGTGCGCGGCGAGCGCCATGAAGGCGGTGGAGGGGCCGACGGTGTACGCGGGGCGGTGTTCGGCGAAGGCGTCGAGGACGACACCGGACTCGAAGCGGTAGGCGAGGGCGAGGGTGCCGGCGTTGGCGAAGCAGGCGGCGAGTTCGCAGACCATGCCGGTGATGTGGAAGAGCGGCGCGAGCGCGAAGTAGCAGGCGCCCTCGGCGATGCCCTGGCCGGTGCGCTGGCGTTCGGCGTTGACCATGATGTTGCGGTGGGCGTTCATGGCGCCCTTGGGTTTGCCGCTGGTGCCCGAGGTGTAGCTGATCAGTGCCACGTCGTCGGTGCCGGGGTCGCGCTCGGCGGGCGCCGGCAGGCCCTGGCGGGCGACGGCGAGCAGGTCGTCGGTGTCGGCCGGCTTGGGCAGTTTCTCGGAGCCGAGGACGCGCGGGTCGTCGCGGGTCTGGAGTCCGTGTTCGTCGGCGGTGACGGCGATCCGTACGGGCGACGCGGCGGCCGTGTCGCGCAGATACCCCTCCCAGGCGCGGTCCGAGCAGATCAGCGCCGCCACCTCGGCGTCGTGCAGGACGTGCCCGACCTCGGCCGACTTGTACATGGGGTTGAGCGGTACGACGATCGCGCCGGCCTTCCAGGCGCCGAGCAGCGCGAGCACGAAGTGCGGGCTGTTCTGGAGCATGATCGCGACCCGGTCGCCGCGCTCCAGGCCCCGGGCGGCGAGGTGTCCGGCCACCGAGTCGGAGAGCTGGTCGGTCTCGCGGTAGGAGAGCCGGCCGTCGAAGTAGGCGAGCGCAGTCCTGTCGGGGGCGCGCCCGGCCGACGTCCTGAACGCTTCCACGACACCGGCGGCCGGGTGGACGTCGGCCCGCTGGGCCTCGTTGAGCCGGCCGAGCCAGGGCTTGGCCGCATAGATCGACGGGGTCATTCCGCGGCTCCTTCCCACTTCTGCTGGATGTGGTTCATGGTGGAGAGCCAGCGGTCGGGATCCCCGGCGCGCGCCTGGTAGTACCCGGCGACCTCCGGGTGCGGCAGGACCAGGAACCGGTCGTCGGCCATGGCGGCGAAGAGCGCGTCGGCGACGGCGTCCGGTTCGATGGCGGTCGGCGCGAGGACGAGATCGCCCGCCGTGCCGGAGGCGGTCAGCATGTCGGTGCGTACGCCCTGCGGGCAGATGGCGTGCACCTTGATGCCGCGGTGCCGGTAGGTGAGGGAGAGCCATTCCGCGTAGGCGAGGGCGCCGTGCTTGGTGACGCTGTACGGCGCCGCGCCGATCATGGTGAGCAGCCCTGCGGCCGAGACGGTGGAGACGAAGCGGCCGCTGCCGCGCTCCAGCCAGCCGGGGAGCAGGGCCCTGCTCGCCCGTACGTGCGCCATCACGTTGACGTCCCAGGCGAGCGCCCAGACGTCTTCCGGCGCCTGTTCGTCGCCGCCCGAGCCGACGCCCGCGTTGGCGCAGTAGATGTCGACGGTGCCGTCGAGCGCTTCGCGCGCCGCGTCCACGATCAGGGAGGCGTCCCCGGGGAGGGCGACGGCGCCGATCTCCTTGGCGACGGCCGCCGCCTTGGCCGCGTCGAGGTCGTTGACCACCACCCGCGCGCCTTCGGCGGCGAACCGGCGGGCCAGTGCGGCGCCGATGCCTCCGCCGGCCCCTGTCACGACAACCCCCGCGCCCTGCACCGTACCCATCGGCACCTGCCCTTCCGGTTCGTCGCCGACCGCGGCCAACCCCGGTCGGACCCCAGCAGACTAACCAGTCGGTATGTTGCAGGGGAAGGGCCGGGATGCGGCCCGTCGGCGCCGCTTCGTTCCCCGGCGCCGCGGCGCGTACTACGGTGCGTGGGCATGACAGACAGGGCGAGCAACCGAAGCAGCGGTACGGATCTTTCCCGGCGGGGCCTGCTGGCGGCGGGCGGCGCGAGCGCGGCGGCCGGGGCGCTGGCGGCGGCCACTCCCGCCGCCGCCCAGGAGGGCGGCCGGCCTGCGGGCGCGCGGCGGGTCCGTACCGGCTTCGACCGGCTCGCGGACGGCCGCTACCGGCCGCTGTCGGGGCAGCGGGTCGGGGTGGTCACCAACCCGACCGGGATCACCCAGGACGTGCGCCACATCGTCGACGTCATGCACGCCGACGACCGGGTCGACCTCGTGGCCGTCTTCGGCCCCGAGCACGGTTTCCGCGGCACGGCCCAGGCCGGCGGCTCGGAGGGGCGCTACGACGACCCGGCGACCGGGCTGCCGGTCTACGACACGTACCAGGTCAGCGGGCAGAAGCTGGCCGACGTGTTCACCGCTTCCGGCGTGGACACGGTGGTCTTCGACATCCAGGACGCGGGCGCCCGCTTCTACACGTACATCTGGACGCTCTACGACTGCATGGAGGCCGCCGCGCTCGCGGGCAAGCGCTTCGTCGTCCTCGACCGGCCGAACCCGGTGACCGGCCGGTCGGCGACCGGGCCCGTGCTGCACGAGGAGTTCGCGAGCTTCGTCGGCCGCAAACCGATCGCGCAGGCGCACGGGATGACGGCGGCCGAGCTGGCGCTGCTGTTCAACGGGGAGTTCCTGGCGAAGCCGGTGGAGCTGGAGACGGTCGAGGTGGCCGGCTGGCGGCGCGCCGACTTCTTCGACTCGACGGGGCTGCCCTGGGTGCCGCCGAGCCCGAACATGCCGACGCCCGACACGGCGCTGGTGTACTCGGGCACCTGCCTCTTCGAGGGGACGAACGTCTCCGAGGGGCGCGGTACGACCCGGCCGTTCGAGACGCTGGGCGCCGAGGCGGTCGACGGCGCGTGGGCGGCGGCCGCCACCGCCGAGGGGCTGCCCGGTGTGCACTTCCGTGAGGCGTACTTCGCGCCGACGTTCTCGAAGTTCACCGGCAAGACGATCGGCGGGGTGCAGGTGCATGTCCACGACCGCGCCGCGTTCGACCCGGTGCGCACCGGCGTGGCGCTGCTGGTGACGGCGAAGCGGGTGTGGAGCGGATTCGCGTGGCGCCCCGACCACTACATCGACACCCTGTCGGGCTCGGCGCGGCTGCGGACGATGATCGACGCGGGGGCGGGCACGGACGAGGTGGTCGGCGCCTGGCAGGACGAGTTGGCCGCGTTCCGCGCCGTGCGCCGCGGCTATCTGCTCTACCGGTGAAAATGTGGGGTTACGGTGAACGTGGGTGGTGTTTTTCGAACCCGCACGCGAAGAAGTCTCCTCGCACGCATTAATTGCGGATGAGAATCACCCGAGTTGTCCGTCCTCCGGGCTTGTTTTGTTTTTTGATGGATCCGAATGGGGCAGGCGTACGTCCATTCCACAACGCCGAAGTACCAGCGACGGAGGTGGCAGGCGATGGCCAAATTTCGGAGTCTCGCGAGACAGGTGCGCGACCCGCGGTGCGATCTGGCTTTGCGGCGGTACTCACTGCGCAAGTGCCTGGAAAGATTCGCCCCTTACGGGCACCGGGCGACCTGGGACCATCTGTGCGCGCGGCACGGCATAGAACCCGAGGACCGGGCACCCGACCCGGCGCGGCTGGTGGCCGCGCTGGACGAACTGGAAGAGGCGCGGGCGGTCTGGCTCGCGTACGAGGACGATTTCGCCGAGCGGCGCAAGCGCGAGAAGCACGACGGGCTGCGGCGGCCCGGGAGCTTCGACGACTGGCACCGGCTCACCTGGGGCGGCAACGGTGTGGCCCGCTGCGACAACCCCGCGGTGCACCCGGCCGAGTCGCTGGCAGAGGTGCTGCGCCGGCTGATCGCCGGTCTCGAATCAGGACCTGGCACGGTCTGCCCGGTCTGCGCGCAGCGCGGCATCGCCTGGGCACCCAATCTCTCGCACGAACCCTGGTCGGGCCCCGTCTGCACGAGCTGCGGCATCGTCGTACCGGAGCCGGTGCTCACGACGGAGGCGCTGGACCAGGCCAAACGGAACGAGAGTCTGGCTTCGGTGGCGTAGCGCGCGGATGACCGATGCCATGCCCCGGGCCATGATCCAGGTCTGCCTGAACGGACCGCGGAGCGCGGCCGACTATGCCGCTGTGCCGATGTCGCCGGGTGCGGCGGCCGAGGCCGCGGTACGGGCGGTCGAGGCGGGCGCGGGCGAGGTGCATGTGCACCCGAAGACGCCGTGCGGGCAGGACACGCTTTCGGCGCGGGTGGTGGCGGCGACGGTCACGGCGGTACGGGCGGCGGTGCCGGACGTCCCGGTCGGGGTGACCACGGGGGCCTGGGCGGAGGCCGACCCCGAGCGGCGCGTGGCACGCGTGCGCGGCTGGACGGTGCTGCCGGACCACGCGTCGGTGAACTGGCACGAGCCGGGCGCCGAGGAGGTCGCGGCGGCGCTGCTGGAGCGCGGGGTCGGCGTGGAGGCGGGGATCTGGTCGGGTACGGACGGTGCGCGGCGCTTTCTCGGCTCGGCGCTGGGGCCGCGGGTGCTGCGGGTGCTCGCCGAGGTCATGGACACCGGCCCCGGTACGGCGCGGGACTCGGCGCGCTCGCTGCTCGGCGAACTGGGCGCGGCGCACGGCAGGCCCGTACTCCTGCATGGTGAGGACGGCGGTGCGTGGCCGGTGCTGCGGCTGGCCCGGGAGCTGGGCCTGGACACCCGGATCGGCCTGGAGGACGTCCTGCTGCTGCCGGACGGCCGTCCGGCGGCGTCGAACGCGGAACTCGTCGCGGCGGCCCGGTCTTGGACGGGCGCGCTTCAGGGCCTGCCGCGTTGACAGGACGCGGCAGCCGTCGCCATGCTGAGCAAGCGCTTAGACATTGCTCAGACGTCACTGAGCCATCGCTTCGAGAGTTCGAGAGAGCAGAGGCCGGACATGGCAGAGCCGAGGGTCTTCACATCCGCCGACGAGCTGCGTGCCGCGGTCGGCGAGCAGTTGGGACACAGCGACTGGCTGGAGATCGACCAGAAGCGGATCGATCTGTTCGCCGAGGCGACCGGCGACCACCAGTGGATCCATGTGGACCCGGAGCGCGCGGCGCAGGGGCCCTTCGGCACGACGATCGCGCACGGCTATCTGACGCTGTCCCTGCTGCCGGTGCTCGTCCCGCAGATCGTCCTGGTCGAGAACGTGAAGATGGGCATCAACTACGGGACCAACAAGGTCCGTTTCCCCTCCACCGTGCCCGTGGGCTCGCGGCTGCGCGCCTCCGCCGTGGTGCGGGACGTGACACCGGCGAGCGGCGGCGCCGAGCAGGTCACGGTCGAGGTGACGGTCGAGCGCGAGGGCGGCGACAAGCCGGTCTGCGTCGCGGAGTCGGTGTCGCGCTACTACTTCTGACCCGCCCCGCCCCGGGGGGCGGCGACCATCCGCAGGACGAGGTCGGCGTAGAGCGCGCCGACCTCGTCGGGCGTCCGGTGGCCGCGCGAGTTGAACCAGCGCGCCACGTCGATGCACAGGGACAGCACGGCGAGCGTCGTGCCCGTCAGGTCCGGTACGTCGAACTCACCGTCCCGCACCCCGTCGGCCAGGATGCGGCGCACCACGGCGTCGCTCTCCCGGCGCAGCTTGACGATCTCGACGCGGTGCTCGGGGGCGAGCGCGTCGAGTTCGTACTGGACGACGCGCGCCGTCGTGTGCCGCTCCGCGTGCCAGCGTACGAAGGAGCTGACGGCCGCCGCGAGCCGTTCCGACGCGCTGCCGCCGCTCGTCTCGGCCGCCGTGAGCAGCGTGAGGGCCCGGTCGTGGCCGATCCGGCTGATCCGGTGGAGCAGCTCTTCCTTGGTCTTGTAGTGGATGTAGAGCGCCGCCGGGCTCATGCCCGCGCGGCCCGCGATGTCGCGGGTGGTGGTGGCGTGGTAGCCGCGCTCGGCGAACGCCTCGACGGCGGCGACCAGCAGCCGCCTGGCCGCCTCCGGGGTCACCTCGCCCCATGGCTTGTCGCCGCCGTCACCGGCCGGCTGTTCCGCCGTACGCATCGCTCGCCCCTTCCACTCGGCAGGACGAACACCATACCCCGAAGCTGAGCAAGCGCTTAGGACGCGTCCGTCAGAGCTTCTGGAACGGGTCGTGCTCGGCGAGGATCTTCTCCAGTCTCGCCTGGTCGACCCGGCTGACGATCTGGCCCTCCTGCTGGCGGTCCCTGACCACCTTGGCCAGGGTGAACGCCGATGTGGTCAGGTACAGCACTCCGATGGCGAGGAAGCCGCGCACCCACGCGTCTGCTTCGAGGCGCAGGATACCGATGGTGACGGCGGCGAGGGCGAGGCCGAAGGAGGCGACGGCCTGCCCGTAGAAGGCGGCGGTGTTGCTCTGCTTCACAGGTGTGTCGGTCATGGCTCCAGCATCGGGAACCGCGGCCCGCGCCACATCCGTACTGCTACTCACCCGGTACTCAGCACCCCGGCAGCGGTGGGGCGTTCAGAACGCGGAGACCCCGGTGAGCGCGCGGCCGATGATGAGTTTCTGGATCTGGCTGGTGCCCTCGTAGAGGGTCATCACCCGGGCGTCGCGCAGCAGTTTGCCGACCGGGTACTCGTCGATGTACCCGTAACCGCCGTACACCTGGATCGCGTTGCCCGCCGCGCGTACCGCCGCCTCCGAGGCGAAGAGCTTCGCCTGCGAGGCCGCGGTGGCGAACTCGGCGCCCCGGTCGATGAGATCGGCGACGCGCCAGGTCAGCAGCCGGGCCGCGTCGACGTCCACGGCGATGTCGCTGAGCAGTTCCTGGATGAGCTGGTGGTGGGCGATGGAGGTGCCGAACTGCTCGCGCTCCCCCGCGTAGCCGACGGCCGCCTCCAGCGCGGCGCGCGCGATGCCGACACAGCCGGCCGCGACCGCCATCCGCCCCTTGGCGAGCGCGGACATGGCGATGGAGAAGCCCTTGCCCTCCGGGCCCAGCAGGGCGCCCGCCGGGACCCTGACGCCGTCCAGGACCAGCTCGGCCGTGGCCTGGCCGCGCAGCCCCAGCTTGCCGTGCAGGGTGCGCCGGGTGAGCCCCGGCGATTCGGCGGGGACGAGGAAGGCGGAGATGCCCCGGTGCCCGGGGGTGTCGTTGGTCCGCGCGAAGAGCAGGACCACATCGGCCCAGGTGCCGTTGGTGATGAACATCTTGCTGCCGCTGATCACCCAGTCGTCGCCGTCCCTGACGGCCTTCGTGGTCAGATTGCCCGCGTCGGAGCCGGTGCCCGGCTCGGTGAGGCCGAAGCAGCCGATGGCCTCACCCGAGGTGATCCCGGGCAACCAGGCGCGCTTCTGCTCCTCGCTCCCCCAGGCCAGCACGGTCTTGCCGACCAGGCCGAGGGAGACGGAGACGATGCCGCGCACGGACGAGTCGCCGCGCCCCAGCTCCTCGGTGACCAGGCAGTACGAGAGATGGTCACCGCCCGAACCGCCGTACTCCTCCGGCACGGTGAGCCCGAGGAAGCCGAGCGCGCCGAGCTTGCCCACGATGGCGCGGTCGACGCTCTCCGCCCTGTCCCACTCGGCGGCGTGCGGGGCGATCTCCCGGTCCACGAAGTCGCGCGCCAGCTCCCGAACGGCTTCCTGCTCCTCGCTCAGCTCCAGATTCACGGCGGTACCTGCTCCCCTGTCCTTTAATTAGCACTGCTAGTTTATGCCGGGCAGCCCTTACTATGTGCGCCATGGCCAGACCGCGCAAGCCCCTGCTCAGCCGAGACCGCATCGTCGCCACGGCGAGCGCGCTCGTGGACGCCGAAGGCCTGGAAGCGGTCTCCACCCGCCGGCTCGCCGCCGAGCTGGGGGTCAGCGGGCCGTCGCTCTACAACCACTTCCGTACGAAGGACGAGATCCTCGAAGCCGTGGCGGACGCGGTCAGCGCCCAGGTCGACCTGTCGATGTTCGACGAGGCCGACGGACGCGACTGGCGCACCGCGCTGCACGACTGGGCGCTCTCCTACCGCGCGGCCCTCACCGACCATCCGCACATCGTGCCGGTGCTGGCGCGCGGCCCCGGGCGGCGCCCGGCGGGGCTGCGGGTGGCCGACGCGGTCTTCGGCGCGATGGTCAGGGCGGGCTGGCCGCCCGCGCAGGCCACGTACATCGGGGCGCTGATGCGCTACTTCATCACCGGCTCGGCCCTCGGCTCGTTCGCCCGCGGCTTCCCGGACGACGCGACCGCGTACGACCCGGCCGACTACCCGCATCTCGGCCAGGCCCATCTGCTCGCCGACCGGCAGCGCCAGGTGGACGAGGGCGCGTTCGAGACGGGGCTGCGGGCGCTGGTCGACGGGCTCACCGCGCAGTACGAGCAGCTCGCGGCGGCCCGCTGAGGCGACGGCGGGGGCGGCAGCGCCCGTACCGGCTCAGAAGACGACCAGGGCCCGGCCTCCCCGGCCCGCCAGCATGGCGTCGAAGGCGGCGGGGATGCCGTCGAGCCCGATCCGCTCGGTGACCATCATGCCCAGGTCGAAGCGGCCGGCCCTGATGTGCTCGGCCAGCACCGGCAGGTCCTTCGCCGGGTCGCTGTCGCCGTAGACGCAGCCGGCGAGCGTACGGCCCCAGTGGAACAGCTCCAGGGCGTTGAACGTCACCTCCTGGTCCTTGCCGCCGATGCCGACGACCGTCGTACGGCCGCCGCGCCGGGTGGCGTCCCAGGCGGCGCGGATGGTGACGGCGCGGCCGACGCACTCGACGGCCACGTCGGCGCCGTGGCCGCCGGTGAGCTTCCTGATCTCCCTGGCGGTGGTGCCGGAGGCGACGACGTACTCGGACGCGCCCGCCGCGCGCGCCAGCGCCTCCTTCTCCGGGGAGACGTCCACGGCGATGACGACCGAGGCGCCAGCGATCCGCGCCGACTGCAGGACGGCGAGACCGACCCCGCCGACGCCGAAGACGACCACGCTCTCGCCGGCCCGGACGCGCGCCGAGTGGTGGACGGCGCCGAAGCCGGTGAGCACGGCGCAGCCGAGCAGCGCGGCGTCGGTGAGCGGCACGCCCTCGGGCAGCGGCAGTACGCAGTTGGCCGCGACGACGGTCTCCTCGGCGAAGGCGGCGACATTCAGCCCGGGGTGCAGTTCGGTGCCGTCGGCGGTACGGGCGTGCACATCGGCGGCGCCGGCCAGCGCGTTGGCGCAGAGCCAGACCTCGCCCAGCTCGCAGGCGTGGCAGGTGCCGCAGGACGGGGCCCAGTTGAGGACGACCTGGTCGCCGGGGGCGACATGGCTGACGCCTTCGCCGACGGAGACGACCGTACCGGCGCCCTCATGGCCGAGCACGGCGGGCACCGGCACCCGCATGGTGCCGTTGGACAGGGACAGGTCGGAGTGGCAGACCCCAGCGGCGGCGAGCCGGATCCGGACCCGGCCAGGGCCCGGCTCGGGGAGTTCGATGTCGCGGATCTCCAGCGGGGCTCCGACTGCGGACAGGACGGCGGCGCGTGTCACGGATGCTTCTCCCGGCTCAGAACTGGAGGGACTTGGTCTGGAGGTATTCGGCGAGGCCGTGTGTGCCCAGCTCGCGGCCGACCCCCGACTGCTTGTAACCGCCGAACGGGGCAAGGGGGTTGAACCGGCCGCCGTTGATGTCGACCTGGCCCGTCTCCATCCGGCGGGCGAAGGCGACGGCCTCCGCTTCGTCACCGGCCCAGACGGCGCCGGCGAGGCCGTAGACGGTGCCGTTGGCGATGCGCAGGGCGTCGTCCTCGTCCGCGTAGCGGAGCATCGAGATGACGGGGCCGAAGATCTCCTCCTGGGCGATGGCCATCTCCGGGGTGACGTCGGCGAAGACGGTCGGCGCGACGTAGTAGCCGGCCGGATGCGGCGCCTCGGAGCCGCCGGCGACGAGCCTGGCGCCGGCTGCGACGCCCTGGTCGATGTAGCCGCGCACCCGCTCGCGCTGCTTGGCGCTGACGACGGGCCCGAGCCGGTTGGCGGGGTCGTGCGGGTCGCCCGCCGCGTACTTGGCGACCGCCGCGCGTGCCAGCTCGACCGCCTCGTCGTACTGGTCGGTGTGGACCAGCATCCGCGTCCACGCGCTGCATGTCTGGCCGGAGTTGGACATGACGTTGGCGACGCCGACCTTGACGGCCTTGGCGAGGTCGGCGCTCGGCAGGATCACGTTGGCCGACTTGCCGCCCAGCTCCAGCGCGACCCGCTTGACGGCGGCGCCGGCCGTCGCGCCGATCTGCCGGCCGACCGCGGTGGAGCCGGTGAAGGAGACCAGGTCGACGCCCTCGTGTGCGGCGAGCGCCTGTCCCGCGACCGTGCCGAGGCCGGTGACGAGGTTGAAGACCCCGGCGGGCAGCCCCGCCTCGTGGACGCACTCGGCGAACAACTGCGCCACGAGCGGGGTGTCTTCCGCAGGCTTGAGCACGACGGTGCAGCCCGCGGCGAGGGCGGGCGCGACCTTCGCGACGATCTGGTGCAGCGGGTAGTTCCAGGGGGTGATGGCACCGACCACACCGACCGGCTCCAGCAGCACGGTGGAGTTGCCCGCCTTCTCCTCGAAGGCGTACGTGCCGGCCAGCTCCGCGAACGAACCGGCCACGGAGATCGGCAGGTTGGCGTGGACGACCTGCGACAGGCCGATGGGGGTGCCCAGTTCGGCGGTGACGGTCTCGGCGATCTCGTCCTTGCGGGCGGCCATGGCGTCGCGCAGCGCCGCGATCCGCGCACCCCGCTCGGCGGGCGGGGTGGCGGCCCACTCGGGGAACGCCTCGCGCGCGGCGCGTACGGCCGCGTCCACGTCCTGCGCCGTACCGGCCGGGACCTCCGCGATGATCTGCTCGTCCGCCGGGTTGACGACGGCGATCGTCCCGGTACCGGCGGCCGGCCGCCACTCCCCCCGGATGTACATCCCGTCGTGTGCCTTCATCGCCAGTCCTTCCGAGTCCGGATGTGTCAGACCCAAACTAGCGGTGTTAGTTTTACGGCGCCAGGGTGGCGGCCCGTGCGCCGCCACACGTCGGGGCCCGGGGCGCTCACACGTCGGAGCCGGGGGCGGTCAGCCGTCGAGGCCCGGCAGGTCGCGCGGCGCCGGGCAGATCCGCCGGCCGTAGGTGTCGAAGACGTACAGATGCGCCAGGTCGACCAGGAGCGGCACCTGGGCGCCGGGCCGCAGCCACATGTCGGGCCCGGTCCGCACGACCAGGTCGGCGGCGGCGATGGCGGGCCGCTCCGTGTAGCTCACGGGCGCCTCCTGCCGCTGCTCCGGCTCGTCGAGCACGCCGACGGAACCGCCGCTGACATGGGCGACCGCCCCGGCGGCCCGTTCCTTCAGCCGCTCCAGCACACCCGCTCCGCCGCCGCTCTTGCGGCGGCGCGGCGCCGTGCGCGGCCTCGGCGATTCGAGATCGGTGACGACCGCCGCCTTGGAGCCGGTGTTGAGATGGACCAGCGCCTCGTGGCCCTGGTACTCCATGTGCTCGACCAGGCCGCTGAGCGCCACCTCGCCCGGCCTGGCGTGGCTGGGCGGCGCGATCCGCACGGCCTCGGAGCGCAGCCCTACGATGACCTCCCTGCCCTGCTGGATACGGAGCAACTGGTGGTCCTGGCTGAGGGGTTCGGGCAGCGGCAGCCGCTGCTTGCCGAGGTTGATCGACATCCGGCCGTCCAGCGGCGCGTACACGACGGCCTGGAGCAGATTGATCCGCGGGGTGCCGATGAACGCGGCCACGAACACGTTCTCCGGCAGGGCGTACACCTCGCGCGGCGGGCTGACCTGCTGGAGCACCCCGCCGCGCATCACGGCGACCCGGTCGCCGAGCGACATCGCCTCGGCCTGATCATGCGTCACATAGACCGTGGTGACGCCCAGTTCGCTGGTCAACTGGGCGATCTCGGCGCGCAGGTGGTTGCGCAGTTTCGCGTCGAGGTTGGACAGCGGCTCGTCCATCAGGAAGGCCGACGGATGGCGGGAGATGGCCCTGCCCATCGCGACCCGCTGCCGCTCTCCGCCGGACAACTGGCTCGGGTAGCGGTCGAGCACGCTCTCGATGCCCAGCATCCGGGCGGTCGCCTCGACCCGTTCGGTGCTGTCCAGGTGCGGGTTCTCCAGCCGCAGCGGGAAGCCGATGTTCTCGCGGTTGGTCATGCTCGGGTAGAGCGCGAAGTTCTGGAAGACCATGGCCATACCGCGTTCGCGGGGCGGTACCAGGTTCGAGTACTCACCGTCCAGGAGGAGTTCGCCCTCGGTGATGTCCTCGAGCCCGGCGATCATGCGCAGCACGGTGGACTTGCCGCAGCCGGAGGGGCCGAGGAGGACGACGAACTCCCCCGGTGCGATGTCGAGCGAGAAGCGGTCGACGGCGCGTGCCGTGCGTCCGTACACCTTGCTGACGCTGTTCAGTGAGATGGCGCGAGTCATGAGGGTTCCGCCCGTTAAGAAGAGGTAGTCCCCCATACCAAAGGGCACCGCGGGACAGGGCGGAACGCTCCTGTCACGGGAATTACCACAACACGACAGCAATACGGCAAGTTCGGTGGACACCCGACAGTCATGAGTCGTAGACGAAGCGCGACCGGCCGGATCGGGGGCCGTCGCCCGCGCGGCACCGTTGACGCCTTCACGGCGCAATCCTACGGTGGACCATAGGATTCGGAATTGACCAGGACTCCGGGGGATCCCCACTACGGGAGCGCATGATGACCGGCATCGAACAGGCCAGGAAGACCGCGGCGGAGCTCGACCACTCCGCCGGCTTCGGCAACGAACACAGCTCCGAGGCGGTGCCGGGCGCCCTGCCGCACGGCCGCAACGCGCCGCAGCGCGCGCCGCTCGGGCTGTACGCGGAACAGCTCAGCGGCAGCGCCTTCACCGAGCCGCGCGCCCACAACCGCCGCTCGTGGCTGTACCGCATCCGCCCTTCGGCGGCGCACCCGCCGTTCGCCAGGGTGGCCAACAGGGCTCTGGCGGGAGCCCCGTTCACCGGCAGGGCGGCCGACCCGAACCGGCTGCGCTGGAACCCGCTCCCCGACCCCGCGCCCGGCACCGACTTCCTGGCCGGCCTGTGGACCCTGGGCGGCAACGGCGACGCGGCGCAGCGTACGGGCATGGCCGTGCACCTCTACCACGCCAACGCCCCCATGACGGACCGGGTGTTCAGCGACGCCGACGGCGAACTGCTGATCGTCCCCGAGCGCGGCGGCCTGCTGCTCCGTACCGAACTGGGCCTGCTCGCCGCCCGGCCGGGGCAGATCGCGCTGGTCCCGCGCGGGATCCGGTTCCGTGTCGAGCTGCTGGACGACAGCGCCCGCGGCTACGTCTGCGAGAACTACGGCCGTCCGTTCGCGCTCCCCGACCTCGGCCCGATCGGCGCCAACGGCCTGGCGAACGCCCGGGACTTCCTCGCCCCTGTCGCCGCCTACGAGGACGTGGAGCGGCCGGTCGAGGTGGTCAGCAAGTTCTGCGGGAACCTCTGGTCCGCCACCTACGACCACTCACCGCTGGATGTCGTCGCCTGGCACGGCAATCACGTGCCGTACGTCTACGACCTGCGCCGCTTCAACGTCATCGGCTCCGTCAGCTACGACCACCCGGACCCGTCGATCTTCACGGTCCTCACCTCGCCCTCGGACACCCCGGGGCTCGCGGGCGTCGACTTCGTGGTCTTCGCGCCGCGCTGGCTGGTCGGCGAGGACACCTTCCGGCCGCCGTACTTCCACCGCAACGTGATGAGCGAGTACATGGGCCTCATCGAGGGCGCCTACGACGCCAAGGCCGAGGGCTTCGTGCCGGGCGGCGGCTCGCTGCACAACATGATGTCCGCGCACGGCCCCGACCGGGAGACCTTCGAGCGGGCGAGCGCGGCCGAGCTGCGGCCGCAGAAGATCGACGACGGCCTGGCCTTCATGTTCGAGACCCGCTGGCCGGTGACCATCACCGAGCAGGCGGCGGACGCCGGACACCTGCAGCAGCGCTACGACGACGTGTGGCAAGGTCTGCAACGCCACTTCAGGCCCTGACCGCCGCCCTCGTCACGGAGCTTACGGAGCTGCCGGTGTCCGACTTCGCCCCCGACTCGCTGGCCCTGAACCGCAAGCTGCCGCTGTGGTACCAGGTGTCGCAGTCGCTGCGCGCCTCGATCCTGGGCCGCCGCCCGCAGGACCCCCTGCGGCTGCCCACCGAGGAGCGGCTGGCGGCCCACTACGGGGTCAGCGTGCTGACCATGCGGCAGGCCCTGAAGGAGCTGGAGACCGAGGGGCTGATCAGCAGGCACCGGCGGCGCGGCACCTTCATCGAGCCCGGCGCCCGGCGCGGCGCGCCGCGCCGGCTGCTGGGCTCGATCGACGCGATCGTGGCGCAGCAGTCCGGGGAGCGCACCACGGTCCTCGCCCACGGCCCGGCGCCGGTGCCCGGCGAACTCGCCGAGTATTTCCCGGGTCTTGACGAGATCGTCTCGTACACCCGGCTGCGCTGCGACAGCGAGAGCGGCGAGCCGGTCAACTGGGCGCGCAACGCGGTACGTCCCGACGTGGCGGCCGGGCTCGACATCGCCGATCTGGAGCGCTGGCCGATGACGAAGGTGCTGCGCGACGCGCTGGGGGTACGGATCAGCCGGGTCACCGACACCGTCGAGGCGAGGCTCGCCGACCCGGCCACCGCCGAGCTGCTGAAGGTGCCGCTGCTCAGCCCGATCCTGCACTACACGGGGGTGACCTACGACCAGGACGGCCGGGTGGTGGATGTGGCGCTGATCCACTACCGGGGCGACCGGTTCGCCTTCTCGGTCACCGTCGAGGCGGACTGACGGCGCCGCTCGTTAGGCTTTCCGCACACAGGACCTGCGGCCGACAAGGAGGGTGTGCCCGGATGACGGCCCCGCCGAAGCCCCCGCCGACCGCCCCGCTGCTGAGTGATCTGCTGCCGTGGTCGGCGGCCCCGCTGCGGCTCGGCAGATCCTGGGTGATGGCGCAGGACCGCGCGTCGCTGACCGCCCGCTGGGACCGGCTGATACGGGCCGAAGGCGCGGAGCGCGAGGAGCTGTTCGTACCGACCAGGGCCCGTACGCCGCTCAGCGCGGTCGCCGCCCTGCCGGGCGGTCCGGCCTCGACGGCGCGCCTCGCCCGCGAGTCGGGCCCCTGCCCCGAGCCGCTGCGGATCACGCACGGCCCGTTCGACGAGCAGTGGCTGATCCCCGACCACCGGCTGATCGACGCGGCGCGTCCCGAGCTGTGGCGGGTCGCCGACGACCGGCAGGTCTTCGCCGTCGAACAGGGGTACGTACCGGGGGCGACGGGTCCCGCGCTGCTGGCGGGCGCGCTGCTCCCGGACGGCCGCTCGCCTGCGGGGCGGCCGGGGCGGATCCGGCCCCTCTACCGCCGGCCCGGCGGCGCCGAGCCCAATCTCGCCCCGGGGCTGCGGGAGTTGCTGGCGGAGCGGTACGGCCGCGCGGTCACCGCCGAGCAGGTGCTGGCCTGGGCGCTCGCGGTCGCCGAGCCGTCACCCCGCGGGTGCGTGGTGCCGCTGACGGGCGATCCGGAGCTGTGGTCGGCGGGTGCCGGTCTCGGCGAACAGATGCTGCGCGCGCAGTTGCGCGGGGCGCACGGCGGCGAGCGTCCCCGACTGCCCGGCGGCCGCCGGCCCTATGTGCGTGCCGCCGTCACCGGGCGGGCCGAGACGCTCGGATTCGAACCCGACGGGCAGACGCTGCTCGTCGGGGAGGGGCGTATCTCTCCCGTGTCGGCCGGGGCTTGGGACTTCACGGCGGGCGGGGTGCGGGTGCTTGAGCGGTGGTTCGAGCAGCGTACGGCCGTGCCGGAGGCGGGGTTCGAGGCGCTGGAGGCGATCCGGCCGGCCGGCTGGCTGCCCGAATGGACGTCCGAGCTGCTGGAGTTGATCACGGTGCTGACGCTGCTCGACGAACTGCGCGCACCGGCGCGGGAGTTGCGCGAGAAGGTGCGGACGAGTCCCGGGATCGGCCGGGACGAGCTGACGGCCGCGGGAATTCTGCCGGTGCCCTCGGCAGCGAAGCGGCCAGCCTCGGTCTTCGATCATCACGAGGAAGGTCCGGAAGGGCAGTTCACCCTGATCTGATTCGCCTTGATCTGATGTGCCCTGATCCAGGGGGACTTGACACCGACGCATTGCCGCGGACCGTCGGGGAGAACGGGTGAAAAGAGCGCGGCACTGCGTCGGACGGCGTACTCGCCCGAGCGGGTTGTGGATCGCCGTGGGGTCGGGAGTGGAGTCAGCGGCGGCTGCCGAACAGCGAGCGGCGCAGACGCCGCAGGGGCGCGAAGAGCGAGACACGCGCGCTCTTGCTCTTGCTGCGGGCCTCCGTCTCGTCGCTCGAACGCGAGGTCAGCTCACGCATCAGAAGCGTCGCTTCCGCCGTCTCACGCTGCGGGACGGCAGGGCCGCCGAGCACCGAGAGATGGCGGTCGAGGCGCGAACTCGTCGCGCTGCTCCCGCATGTGATCGCAGGGACTCGCGCCCTGCTGTGCACTGTTATCTGTTCCATGTCACTCCCCACCCGTACGAGGGCACCCGACCCGGGCAGGTTAACCCTATCGCTCCCACCCGACACTCGTGTATCCCGCCCGCAGCATTAAGCACACCCATACGAGTTGCCGCGAAGATCACCCTATCCTGCCGATTTCAGGGCGAGTTGGACAGTTCGCCACCGTGACCCGCACGGTGGCCGCCGGGGCGGTCGCGGGACAAAAGGCCGTGCACCGGCCGCCCCGGTGCCGGATCATGTGGGTCATGTCTGCCAAGCCACAGGACGCACTGCCGATCCGGCTCACCGTCGACGACAGCGACTCCCCTTCGGATGTCGTCGACGCGCTGTTCCTCGGCCGTTTCGCGACGGGCGAGCAGCCGTTCTCGCACAGTTCCACCATCGACCGCGTCAAGTCGGGGGCCGCGCTGCTGCCGCCCGGCGCCACCGTGCTGCGCTCGGCGCGCGACGACGACCGCAGCGCGACGCTCTCCGAGGGCGACGGCTGGACGCTGCTCGTCTCCCGCTGGAAGCACGGCGCCGATGTGACGGTGACGGCGGTCAGCGCCGAACTGGCCGAGCAGGTACTCGGCCGGGCGACCGACGGCGCGCGGGACGACCCCGAGCCCCAGCCCGAGAACGTGACCATGGGGTTCTGGTACGTGTCGCCGCGGCGCGGCCCCTACCGCACCACCCGGCAGATCTCCGCAGGTAGCTGGGACGACGTCAGGGCCAACTACACGGCGCCGGTGGCCGATGCGATGGACCAGCTCATGAAGGTCACGCCCGACGACATCGCCGGACGGCTGCTCCTGCTGCACGGCCCGCCGGGCACCGGCAAGACCTCGGCGCTGCGCACCCTGGCCCGCTCCTGGCGCGACTGGTGCCAGGTGGACTGCGTGCTGGACCCGGAGCGGCTGTTCAACGACGTCGGCTATCTGATGGACATCGCGATCGGCGAGGACGACGGCTCGGCCAAGGGCCGCTGGCGGCTGCTGCTCCTGGAGGACTGCGACGAGCTGATCCGCGGCGAGGCCAAGCACACGGCGGGCCAGGCGCTGTCGCGGCTGCTGAATCTGACCGACGGACTGCTCGGCCAGGGCCGGAACGTACTCGTGGGCGTGACGACCAACGAGGACCTGGAGCGGCTGCATCCGGCGGTGGTCAGGCCGGGGCGCTGTCTGGCCAGGATCGAGGTGGGATCGCTGACCCGCGCGGAGTCGATGGCCTGGCTGGACCGCGAGGAGGGCGACTGGGACGGCACGGTGGGCCGCGAGGGCGCGACGCTCGCCGAGCTGTACGCGCTGCGGAGGGGCCACGGCCCGGCGTCGGTCCCGGCACAGCAGTCGGGCGAGGCGGGGCTGTACCTGTGAGATCCCGCACCCGTACCGGGCCGCGCGGGTAGCTACGGCTTGTTGGCGTAGGCGGCCCGCAGGGCCTCCTCGACGGCCGCCAGCGCCGCCGCCTTGCCGAGCCCGAGGCGCAGGGCGCGGTCCGCGTACGCCTGCGCCGCGGCGGCCGTCTCCCGCTCGGCGGCGTCACCCGCCGCGGCGACGAACGTGCCGTTGCGGCCGCGGGTCTCGATCACCCCGTCGCTCTCCAGGGCCCGGTACGCCTTGGCGACGGTGTTGGCGGCGAGGCCCAGCTCCTCGGCGAGCCCCCGCACGGTCGGCAGCTTGTAGCCGACCGGCAGGGTGCCTTTGCGGGCCTGCGCCGAGACCTGCGTACGCACCTGCTCGTACGGCGCGGGAGCGGCTGCCGGGTCGATCACGATCTTCAGGGTCACCCGGTGATTGTCCCCCACCGCCCGCTGGGCGGGAGGTGCACCGCCCGGCGCGCCCCCTCGGGCCGGTACGCGACGGGGTCGTCGTCCTCGTGCCAGTGGATGACGAACCGCTCGCCCGCGCGGTAGGCGTCGAGGGCGGCCCGGCAGTAGGCGACCAGGTCGTCCGGCAGGTCGTCCAGCGGATGCCAGGAGAGCCCCGAGCACTTGTCCGGCTCGCGGTTGTACGGCTCGCCGCCCTTGCCGTACGCCACCTCGAAGAACCAGCCGATCCTGGGATTCCCGCCGGGGCCGCGATGCTGCATGACGAGGGCGACCCGCAGGTCGTCGGGGGCCGGTTCGACGCCGATCTCCTCGGCCGCCTCGCGGATCATGGCCGTACGGACGTCCTCACCGTCCTCCACATGCCCCGAAGGGCCGTTGAGCAGACCGTCGGCATACCCGGTGCCGGCCCGGCGGGCGAGCAGCACCTCGTCGCCCCGGCGCAGGATCAGATGGACGTCGACCACTTCGCGATGGCGCGGCACCGCGGCCGTGCGCGCGAGCACCGCGTACCGCTCGTCGTCCACGGCCCGGCCCCAGAGCGCCGGGTCGTCCGACAGCGGCTCGTGATGGACGCGCTCGGCGAGCGGACCGAGCGCGCGGACGACCCGGGTCGCCGGCAGTCCCGTCCCCGCCCAGACCCCTTCGACCAGCACCAGCCGGCCGCCGGGCCGCAGCAGCGCGATCCACTGCCGCAGGACCGCCTCGGGGTCGTCCACCACCCACAGCACATGCCGGGCCAGCACGACGTCGAAAGTGCGCCCGGCCACCGGCGGCGCCTGCACATCGCCGACCAGCACCTCGGCGCCCGTCCCCGCGAGCTTGCGGCGCGCCGACTCCACCATCCGGGGCGAGAGATCGACCCCGGTGACCCGGTGCCCCCGCTCGGCGGCGAGCAGCGCCAGACTGCCCGTACCGCACCCGAGGTCGAGGACGTCGGACGGCTCGACCGGCAGCCAGCCGGCGAGCCGTCCGGCCCAGGCGGCCCTGACGCCGGGGTCCAGGAGCCCGTGGTCGGGCTCCTGGTCGAAGGTGTCGGCTTCGGCGTTCCAGTCGATCGAGTCCATGATCCGATCCTGGCACCCGCCACTGACAACGCACCGTCCGCCGCGATCCCGACGCGGACCGGCGCGGACCGGCGCCGGCCTGTGCCGGTCCTTAGCGGCTCCTTAAGCGGAGCATAAGGATGGGCACCGGCCCCTCCTGGCCGGGGATTTCGAGGTTTGGAGCGGATAACTTGCTGATCGCCGGGGCGGGTTCGGATCCGGTGGCGCCCGACACGGGAGGTCACGCCGCCGTACGAATCCGCCCCGCTCTCTCGACTCCGCAGCACCCCGAAGGAGAACCCGTACATGACCGCTCGTCGCAAGGCTGCCGGGGTAGTCGTCCTGGGCTTCGTCCCGCTCGCCGTGGTCGCTCTGACCTCGGCGCCCGCCGTCGCCCACGGATCGCTGACGGACCCGGTCAGCCGCGTCGCCGCCTGCTACACCGAGGGGCCCGAGCAGCCGCAGTCCGCCGCCTGCAAGGCCGCTGTCGCGGCCGGCGGTACCCAGCCGTTCTACGACTGGAACGAGGTCAACCTCCCCAACGCCGCCGGGAACAGCCGCCAGTTGATACCGGACGGCAAGCTGTGCAGCGCGGGCAGGGACAAGTACAAGGGTCTCGACCTGGCCCGCGCCGACTGGCCGTCCACGCAGCTCAACGCGGGCAACCGGACGTTCCGCTACAAGGCGACCGCCCCGCACCGGGGTTCCTTCGAGCTGTACATCACCAAGGACGGCTACGACCCCGCCGAGCCGCTGAAGTGGTCGGACCTGGAGGACACGCCCTTCCTGAAGGTCACGGACCCGAAGCTGGTCAACGGTGACTACGTCTTCGACGGCATCGTCCCCAACAAGTCGGGCCGCCATCTGATCTATTCGATCTGGCAGCGCTCCGACAGCCCTGAGGCGTTCTACACCTGCTCGGACGTGGTCTTCGGCGAGGACAACGGTGCCACGGGCGGTACGGGCGGTACGACGGCGCCGACCGCTTCGGCCCCGACGAACGAGCAGGTCGCCGACGGCGCCGACAAGTCGTCCGTCGACCACACCGGCCACGCGACCCACCCCGCCTCCCCGGCGGCCGAACCGGCGGACGAGGGCGGCGAGTACGCGGGCGAGGAGGGCAACGACCCCGTCGTCACCAACGCCGACGCGGTGGTCGCACAGCCGGCCGCCTCGCAGGACAACCTGGCGGAGACGGGCAGCGACAGCAACACCTCGGTCTACACGATCGGCGGGGCGGCGGCGCTCGCGGCCGGCGCGGCGATCATGTTCGGTACGACCCGGCGCAGGGCGGTCTCGACCGGCGGCCGGCACAGCCGCTGACGGCGACAGAACCGGGGAGCGTCAGGACAACTGACCGAAGCGCGCGACGTACCGCCGTTGCCACGGCGTCTCCACAGCGCGCGCTTCGTAGTGCCGCCGCACATACGCCACGGCCCGGTCCGCCGGGACGCCGTCGATGACGGCGAGGCAGGCCAGGGCCGTGCCGGTCCTGCCGCGTCCGCCGGCGCAGGCGACCTCGACGCGCTCACTCCCCGCACGCTCCCACACGTCGGCGAACAGCGCGGCGGCCCGCTCCCGGTCGGCGGGCAACCGGAAGTCGGGCCAGCGCAACCACCGGCTCTCCCAGGGGACTTCGGGCGGCGGCTTGCCCAACAGATAGACGCCGAACGCCGGGACGGCCCCGGCGGGCAGCGCCCGCCGCAGCCCCCGTCCCCGTACCAGCCGCCCGGACGGCAGCCGGAGCACTCCGGCCGCCGCGGGGTCCCACAGCTCCGCCATTCCCCCACCCTGCCATCCGGACGGTTGTGGCGTCAGCAGGTCATCGGGTCAGCCGACGACCGAGGCGCAGGTGGTCGGGGTGGCGTGGGCGGGGTCCAGGGCGTTGGCCACCTCGTGGTACGCGATGCGGTCGACCGTACCGATCGCCACATGCTCCGAGAGGTCGACCGGGCACAGGTCCTGGAGGAGCACGTTGCGCACGTCGGGGCCGGTCAGGAACTGGCTGCGGTACGGCGTGACGACCTCGTCGTAGCGGGTGGCGATCACCGTGTAGTGCACGCCCGGCTGGGTGTCGCCGCCCGCGTTGAGCTTGGTGAGGAACGGCGAGCCCGCCACCTGGTCGGCGAGGCCCGGGGTCGCCATGGTCAGCAGGTCCTTGGCGCCGGGGAAGTACGGCAGCAGCGCGGTGAGGCCGTTCAGCGTGGTGCCGTGGTTGTCGGGGGCGATGCCGATCATGGCGTTCGTCTTCGCCGCGCCGCCGAGGAACTTGAGGTAGTAGCGCGGCATCATGCCGCCCTGCGAGTGGCCGACCAGATCGGCCTTGGGCGCTCCGGTGGCGGCGAGCACCTTGTCGACGAAGGTGGCGAGCTGGCCCGCCGAGGCGTCGATGGGGCCGATGCCGTAGATGAGCGGTACGCCCGGGAGTTGGCCGTAGTCGAGGGAGAAGACGCAGTAGCCGCGGTTCACCAGGTACGGGGCGAGGGCGAGCCAGTTGTCGACACCGTTGGCGAAGGTGCCGTGGACGAGGACGACCGGGCGCGGGTGCGCGGCGGACGGTTTGCAGGAGTAGTTGTTCCAGCCGCTGCTCGGCGCGGAGGCGGCGAGCGGGGCGGCGGAAGAGGCCGGGGCGGCGGTCAGGGTGGCGGTGGCTGCGAGCAGCAGCGCGGCCAGTGGTCCGAGCGCTCGTTTCCAGGGCAGCATCGGGCGGTCTCCTTGCGGCTCAAGGGAATGGCGATGACTGGCAGCCAGATGGCCCGGACCACAAAGATGGCTGTGTTCATGCCAAGTTACGTGCCAGTAGAAAGCGGGGGGAAGTTACGCGTCGGTAAAAACTGCGACGACAGCACGGTAATCTCCCGCGTCCCGCGATCCCGGCAGCAACACCTGCCGGGACCGGCCCTCGAACTGGCGCGCACCCAAAGGAGACCCGAGGGGGACCCGAGCGGGACCCCGAGGGGAACCCGGGCGGGACCCCGAGGGCGATCAGCCGGCGGGCGGGGTGAACTCCGGCTGGTCCAGCAGCCGCAGCCAGCTTCCGTCCGGCTGGCGCCTGACCACCTGCGCGCGGGCCCCCGTCCCGTCCTTGGGCGGTGTCGAGGTGAGCGCGATGTCGCCGCTCAGCAGGGTCGGCAGCGGCTCTTCCGGTGCGAAGTGGGGCTTGCCAGCCAGCACCTTCTCCCACAGCGCGCGGATCGCGTCCCGGCCGACCGTCCGCTCCCCGGGCGGGTACGCCAACACCGCTTCCGGTTCGTAGAGTTCGGCGACCCCGGCCGCGTCGCCCGCGTTGGACCGCTCGACGAACAGCCGGGTGATGTCCTCGGGCCGCATGGCCTTCTCGTACTCCGTCATGGCTTCCTTCTCCTCGCGTCAAGGGCTTCCGTGGTTCCCGACCCGGTCCAGCCTCGTCACCTCCGTATCAGAAGTCCAACAGATGGTTCTGCTGGAAGCTAGAATCCACACTCATGGATCTGAGGCAGCTCGAATACTTCGTCGCGGTCGCCGAGGAGCGGAACTTCACCCGGGCGGCCGAGCGGGTGCACATCAGCCAGTCCGGTGTCAGCGCCCAGATCCGCCAGTTGGAGCGGGAGCTGGGCGCCGAGCTGTTCGACCGGTCGGCGCGTACGACGGTCCTCACCGTCGCGGGAAAGGCGGCGCTCGGACCCGCGCGGGCCGCGCTCGCCGCCGCGGGCGCTGTCGGTCAGGCGGTGGGCGAGGTGACCGATCTGATCCGGGGCCGGATCAGCGTCGGAATGGTCATCGGCTGCACGCTCACCCCGCTGTTCGAAGCCCTCGCCGCTTTCCACCGGGCGCATCCCGGGGTGGAGGTCTCCCTCCTGGAGGACAACTCCGAACGGCTGGTCGAAGAAGTGCGGGCCGGCACCCTCGATCTGGCCCTCGTCGGCACCGCCGCCCCCGCCCCCGAGGGGCTTGAGGCGCTGACGGTCGTCAGCGAACGGCTCGTCGTCGCGGTCCCCGCCGGGCATCCGCTGACCGGACCGGAGCGGGTCACCCTGCGCGACGTGTGCGGCCATCCGATCGTGTGCATGCCGCCGGGCACCGGGCTGCGGACGGTCTTCGACCGGGCCTGCGCCGCCCAGGACCTCCACCCGGTGATCACCCTCCAGGCCAGCGCCTCCGACGCCATCGCCGATCTGGCAGCCCGCGGGCTCGGTGTCGCCGTCCTCAGCGAGTCGATGGCCGCGCGCCACCGCGACCGGCTCGGCGGCCGGTTCATCGAGGACGTCCAGGCGCCGGCCCTGCTCTCCCTGGTCTGGCGGGACGCCAGGACCCCCGCCGTACGGGAGTTCCTCACGTACGGCCGCCGCGCGTTCACCGCCCCGGCCTGAGCGTCCAGTTGGCCGAGGTCAGGCGGCCAGCGATCCCGGGAACAGCGTCTGCGGGCCGAACTTGGCGCGTACGAGGTCGGCGACCTCCTCGATCCGGCGCGCCCGGTCGTCCACCGGGTCGAACGTCAGTTGCCTGGTGGCCCGTTCGGCGGGGAGCAGGTCCTCGGCCCGCACCGAGAGCGCCCGTACCCGGGCCCGTTGCAGCCCGAGCGACTCATGGATCCGGTACGCGGCAGCGGTCAGCGCCCCCGAGTGGGCGGTCGGTTCGCGCAGCGCGCGGGTGCGGACGGTGGTGGAGCGGTCGGCGTAGCGCACGGTGAGGGTGAGCGAGCGGCACACCTGCTCGGAACCGCGCATCCGCACCCCCAGCTCCTCGGTGATCGAGAGCAGCGCGCGCCGGTGCCGTTCCTGGTCCAACTCGTCGCGGGGGAAGGGCCGTTCGGCGGCGAGCGAGCGGGAGGCCGCGTTCGGCACGACCGGCGCGGCGTCGACGCCGTGCGCCTTCTCGTACACCTCGCGGCCCATCCGCGTCCCGATGACCCGCTGGAGGGTCGACAGCGGTACGGCCGCCGCCTTCCCCACGGTGTCGATGCCGTACGAGCCGAGCGCCCGCGCCGTCGCCGTACCGATCCCGGGCAGGGCGGCGACCGGCCGGGGCGCGAGGAACCGCCGGACGGCGCGCTCGTCGTCCGGCACCACGAGCGTCGTTCCCCGCGCGGCTTCCCGTACGGCCATCCTGGCCAGCATCGGGGTGCCGGCCACCCCGATCGTGCAGCCCGCCCCGGCGTGCGCGAGGGCCCGTACCCGCAGCACGGCGGCGAGCCCGGCCGCGTCCTGCCCGAAGTACCGCTGGGCGCCGCGCACATCGACGAGCGCGGAGTCCGGCGGCAGCGCCTGGACGACCGGGCTGATGTCCTCGATCAGCCCGAGCAGCGGGGTCACGTCAACGGCGTCGGCGGCATCGGCGTGGAAGTCGGCGTGGTGGAACCGTACGCAGAGGATCATCCGGCGCTCCCCGGGCTGGAGTGCCACAGCTTGCGCAGCTTCTGTCCGGTCGGTACGCCCTCGCCCGCGGGCCGGAGGTCGGCCCAGGGGTTCATCTCGTACCCGGTGGGCAGTTGGATGCGCCGGCCGTTGTCGGCGGGCCCTTCGGCCGCGACCGGCTGCTCGGCGGGCGCGTTGAGCGCCGCCGCCACCGCGTCCAGGCCGCCTTGCTCCCGCAGTTCCACCAGCTCCGCCAGGTTCCACGCCGCGGCGCCCACCACGCTGAGGCTCCGCGGCCCCCTGCGCTGCACCACCCCGCGCACCAGCAGCAGCCAGGAGTGGAAGACGGTGTGCGCGCACGCCTCGTGGCTGTCGTCGAAGAAGGCGAGGTCGACCAGGCCCGTACCGTCGTCGAGCGTCGTGAAGATGACCCGCTTGCCCGATCTGATCGGCGGGGTCTGGGTGGCCACCTTGGCGCCGGCGACCAGGACGGTGCTGCCGTGCGGCGCCGCCCGCAGCCGTTTGGCCGACATCACCCCCAGCTCCCTCAGGAACGCGTGGTGGTCCCCCATCAGATGGCGGGAGGCGTCCATGCCGAGGACGCCCAGCTCGGCGCTGAGCCGTTCGGCGTCGCCCAGGTCGGGCAGGCCGGCGGGCGCGGTCCGCTGCCCGCCCCCGAGCGGGAGTTGGTCGCCGTGGCCGGCGCCCGTCCTGCGCTGCGCGCCGTGCAGCTCGGACAGATGCAGCAGCAGATCGCGCCTGTTGGCGCCGAACCGGTCCAACGCCCCGACCTGCGCCAGCCGTTCGGCCACCGGACGGCTCGGCCTGGCCCGCTGCCAGAAGTCCAGCAGCGAGGAGTACGGCTGCCCCGCCTCGATCCGCGCGGTCTCCGCCTCGCTGATGCCGTGGACGTCGCAGAGCGCGAGCCGCAGCCCCCAGACCGGACCGCCGCCGCCCGCGGCCCCCACCCCGACCCCAGCCCCCATTCCACCGCCATCAGACACCAGTTCGATTCTATGAGTGGCTGCCGACGCGTTCACATCCAGCGGCAGCACCGGCACCCCGCGCCGCCGCGCGTCCGCCAGCAGCAGCCGCTTCGGATACATCCCCGGGTCATGGGTGAGCAGCCCGGCGTAGAAGGCGGCGGGATGGTGCGCCTTGAGCCAGGCCGACTGGTACGTCGGTACGGCGAAGGCGACCGCGTGCGCCTTGCAGAAGCCGTACGAGCCGAACGCCTCGACGATCGCCCAGGCGCGCGCCACCACCTCCGGCGCGTACCCGCGCTCCACGGTCCGCTGTTCGAACCAGGCACGGATCCGGCCCTGCGACTCCGGGTCGGAGAGCCCCCGGCGCACCTTGTCGGCCTCCTCGCGGCCGCAGCCGGTCATGATGTCCACCATCCTGATGATCTGCTCGTGGAAGACGACCACCCCGTAGGTCTCCCGCAGCGGCGCCTCCAGGTCCGGGTGCGGATAGCGGATCGGCGCCCTGCCGTGCCGGGCCTCGATGAACGGTCGGACCATGTCGGCGGCGACCGGGCCCGGCCGGAAGAGCGAGATGTCGACCACCAGGTCGTGGAAGGTGGCGGGTTGCAGCCTGCCGACCAGATCGCGCTGGCCCGGCGACTCGATCTGGAAGCAGCCCAGCGTCTCGGCCGAGCGGATGAGGTCGTAGGTCGCCGGGTCGCCCTCCGGCACCTGCGCCGGGTCGTCGATGTCCACGGCGTCGCCGGTGGCGCGCTCGATCTCGGCGACGGCGTGCGCCATCGCCGACTGCATCCGCACCCCGAGGACATCGAGCTTGAGCAGGCCGAGATCCTCCACGTCCTCCTTGTCGAACTGGGCCATCGGGAAGCTCTCGCCGCTGGTCGGCACCACCGGCGTACGGCGCAGCAGCGAGGCGTCGGAGAGCAGCACCCCGCACGGGTGCATGGCGATCCCGCGCGGCAGCGCGTCCAGCGCCTCCACCAGCTCCCAGAGCCTGCCGTGCCGCTCCTGCCGCCCGGCGACCTCGCGCAGCTCGGGCAGTTCCGCCATCGCCGTACGGGCGTCCCTGGCGCGGATGTGCGGGAACGCCTTGGCGATCCGGTCGATCTCGGCCGGGTCCATGGACAGGGCGGCGCCGACGTCCCGTACGGCATGGCGCACCCGGTAGGTCTCAGGCATGGCGACGGCGGCGACCCGCTCACCGCCGAACCGGTCGAGGATCGCGCGGTAGACATCGAGCCGCCGGGCCGATTCCACGTCGATGTCGATATCGGGAAGGCCGGGGCGCCGGGTGGAGAGGAAACGTTCCATCAGCAGTCCGTGCGCGACCGGATCGGCGTGCGCGATGCCCAGCAGATGGTTGACCAGGGAGCCGGCGCCCGAGCCGCGGGCGGCGACCCGGATGCCCATCCCCCGGATGTCGTCGGCGACACCGGCGACGGTGAGGAAGTACGAGGCGAACCCCATCGCGTCGATCGTGCGCAGCTCGGCCTCCAGCCGGGACCAGTACACGCGGTGGTCGGCGCGCCGGTCGTAGCCGCGCAGCACCATCCCGGCGGCGGCGCGCGAGCGCAGCACCCGTGAGGCGCTGCGCCGGTCGGCGCCGACCAGCCGGGGTTCGGGGAAGTGGACGGTGCCGATCCCCAGGTCGTCCTCGGGGTCGACGAGGCAGCTCGCCGCCGTCTCCTCGGTCATGGCGAGCAGCCGGTGTGCGATGTCGCGCCGGAATCCGGCGGCCTCGGCGACCAGCTCGGCGGTACGCGCCATCGCCTCCGGGTCCTTGAGCCAGCGCTCCCCGGTGTCCAGGCCGCGGCGCGGGTCGATGGGGATCAGCCTGCGGGCCGCGTCCAGTACGTCGGCGACCGGGCCCTGCCCGGCGTCGGCGTACCGGACGGCGTTGCCGAGCACGGCGCGTACGCCCTGTTCGGCGGCGAAGCCGAGGGTACGGGCGGCGTGCCGCAGCGATCCAGGGCCGGTGCCGGTACGCCCGTGATGGACGATCTCCAGACGCAGCGCGTCGCCGTAGACCTCCCGCCAGGGCGCGAGCAGCCGGGCCGCCCGGTCGGGGCGGCCGGCGGCGACGGCGCGGCCGATCTCGGAGTCGGGGCCGAGCAGGACGGTGAGTCCCGCGCCGTGGTTGTCGCGCCAGGGCAGCAGCGGACCGCCGTCCCCCGCCGCGTGCGCCGTGGTCACCAGCCGGCACAGGTCGGCCCAGCCGGCCGCGCCGTCCCGGGCGAGGAAGACGGCGCGCGGCGCCGATTCGTCGACAAAGGCACCGCCGCGCACGGGGGTGCGTCTGCGTGAGGTGGGGCCCTCCTCACGTGCCCGCTCGCCCACCGCGAGGTCCACCCCGAACAGCGGGCGCACCCCTTCCGCGGCGCACGCCTTGGCGAAGCGGACGGCGCCCGCGAGGCTGTCGCGGTCGGTGAGCGCGAGGGCGTCCATGCCCCGTTCGGCGGCGCGCGCGGCGAGCCGCTCCGGGTGGGAGGCGCCGTACCGCAGGGAGAAACCGGACACGGTGTGCAGATGCGTGAACCCGGGCATCCGCACCTCCTGGGTCGTCCTGGATCAGTCCTGCTCGCCTCCCCGAGTTCCACCATAGACCAAGTTTCGAACGTGCGTGCGATACCCGTGGGACGCCTGGCCTCCCGGCTCCCCGGGCCCGCCCGTGGCCGCCCTTACGCCATTCAGACTCTCCCCACCTGCGCGGATACCGGGAGCCCAGGACGGTGATGGCATGACATTCGTCGACGAGGTGAAGACCGCGGTCACCCCACGGGCAGCGCTGCTCGTCATCGGGGTGCTGGCGCTGCAACTGCTGTTCATCGCCTCGTACGTCGGCGCGCTGCACCATCCGCAGCCGACGGACATCAAGGTCGCCGTCGTCGCCCCCGGGCAGACCGCCACCCAGCTCGCCGGGGAGCTGAAGCAGCTCTCGGGCAGTCCGCTGGACCCCCGGGTGCTCCCGGACGAGAAGACGGCACGCAGGCAGATGCTGAACCGCGACATCGACGCCGCTCTCCTCGTCGACCCCCGGTCGAGCACCGACACCCTGCTGATCGCCTCCGGGCAGGGCTCCACCGAGACCAGCATCCTGCTCAACCTCTTCGGCGGTCTAGAACAGCAGCAGCAGCGCTCGCTCAGGCCCGACGACGTGGCGCCCGCCACCGTCCAGGACGCCGACGGGCTCTCGTCGTTCTATCTCGTCATCGGCTGGTGCGTCGGCGGCTACCTGTGCGCGGCGATCCTCGCGATCAGCGCGGGGGCGCGGCCGGCCAACCGCAGCAGGGCCGTGATCCGGCTGGGGGTGATGGCGCTGTACGCCGTCGTGGGCGGCATCCTCGGCGCGGTGATCACCGGGCCGATCCTGAACGCCCTGCCGGGCAGCGTGTTCGGGCTGTGGGGGCTCGGCGCGCTCACGGTCTTCGCCGTCGGCGCCGCCACCCTGGCCCTGCAGGCGGTCTTCGGCGTCGTCGGTATCGGCCTCGCCATCCTGCTGATCGTCGTGGCGGGCAATCCGAGCGCGGGCGGCGCCTTCCCGCTGCCGCTGCTGCCGGACTTCTGGCGGTCGATCGGGCCCGCGCTGCCGCCGGGCGCCGGGACGTGGGTGGCCAGGTCGATCGCGTACTTCCGCGGCAACGCGGTCACCGGGCCGCTGCTGGTGCTCTGCGCCTGGGCGGTGGGCGGCACCCTGGTCACGCTCGTCGCGACCGTGCTGCGCAAGCCGCGGGACGACCGGCGGGTCGTCACCGCCGAGTCACCACCCGGTCAGCAACTCTAGGGACAGCGGGAACCCGGCCCGCCTGGCGGCGGACCGGGTTCCCGGGTCACTGCTCGTCACGACCTGACCGGTACCGGCGTCAGCCGATCTCGGCGCCGAACGCGGCGAGCGCCGCCGTGGCCGGCTGGAAGAACGTCTCACCGCCCGAGCTGCAGTCACCGCTGCCGCCCGAGGTCAGCCCGATCGCGGAGCTGCCCGAGAAGAGCGAGCCGCCGCTGTCGCCGGGCTCGGCGCACACGTCGGTGTCGATGAGCCCGTTGACGATGTCACCGTTGCCGTAGTTGACGGTGGCGTCGAGCCCCAGGACCGTACCGCTGTGCACCTGGGTGGTGGAGCCGCTGCGGGTCACGGACTGGCCGACCGTCGCTTCGGCCGCCCCGGTGATCGGCTGTGCGCTGCCGTCGTAGAGGTTGACCTCGCTGGGGTGGTCCACGCCGTCGTTGTACCTGACCAGGCCGTAGTCGTGACCCGGGAAGTCCGAGCCCTCGGTCGAACCGATCTGGTTGCCCTGCGCGTCGGACCAGGTCTGGATGTCCGCCGTGCAGTGCCCCGCCGTGATGAAGTACGGGGCGCCGCCCACGGTCACGTTGAAGCCGACCGAGCAGCGTGCCGTACCGCCGGGGACAGGTCCGGTCACGGCGTCACCGCCGGAGACGAAGGGCTTGAACTCCCCCGCGGACCGCTTGAGCGCGACCGTGCCGCCGAGCTGCTCGACCACGCTGTTGAGCTTGGTCAGCTCGGCGCCCTTGACCGTGCGGTCGGCCTTGACGACGACCTTGTTGCTGACCGGGTCGACGGACCAGGACGTGCCCGGGATGGCGGCCTTCGCCGCCAGGGTCTTGCGTGCGGCGGTGAGTTCCTTCGCGGAGTTCTCCACCACTCGGGCCTTGCCACCGGCCTGGCGCACGACTTCCGCCGCCTGGTCGTCGACGACGTTCACCACGAGCGCCTTGGACTTGGCGTCGTAGTACGAGCCGGCCGCGTCGCTTCCCAGATCCTTGTTCAGGTGCGAGGAGAGCGTCCCTGCCGCTGTCGCGGACAGTGACTTCACCGCGAACTGCGGTGCCGCCTCACTGGCGTTGGCCGTCTGGAAGCTGATTCCTGCCACGACCAGGGCGGCCACAGCGCCGCCTGCCATCGTCGCCCGCTTCTTGGATATGTGCCGATGCTTCATACATGGGCCTCCTGTGGGGGGCCGCGCCGGGACAAGTGGGGTGTTCCGGCACGGAGGATGAGCCGCCCACTATTCCTAAACCGGCCAGTAGCACACAAGGCCGGTCGCAGGACACGCACACGAAGGTCTCAATACGGCCACGCGGCCTCCATCCGCTTCGGCACATCACTCCCAATAGCCCCGTATCTCAATAGACCCGTACGCCATAGGCCTTGAGCGCCTCGGTGACCGGCTGGAAGTACGTCGTGCCGCCGGAGCGGCAGTCGCCCGTGCCGCCGGACGTCAGGCCGACGGCCCGGCTGCCGGAGTACAGCGAGCCGCCGCTGTCGCCCTGTTCGGCGCAGACGTTGGTGCGGATCAGCCCCGAGATGATGTGGCCGCCGCCGTAGTTGACGGTGGTGTCGAGACCCAGCACGGTCCCGCTGTGCACACCGGTGGTGGAGCCCCTGCGGGTGACCCGCATGCCCACGCTCGCCTCGGCCGCCGCCGTGATGTCGGTCCTGCCGACCGTGCCGGGGTGCCGGAGCGAGGTGTTGGCGTAGCGCACGATGCCGTAGTCGTTGCCCGGATAGCTGGAGCCCGCCGTGGGGCCGATACGCACGGAGTGGGAGGCGTTGGTGTACCAGGACGAGCCGCGTTCGGTGCAGTGCCCCGCCGTCAGGAAGTAGTACGTGGCGCCCTTGCGGACGTTGAAGCCGGCCGAGCAGCGCCAGCCGGTGGCCGACGCCGGGTCGCCGCCGGAGATGAGCGGGGAGATCCTGCCCGCGACCCGCTCGACGCGCAGCGCGCCCGCCCCGGGCCCGGCCGCTTCCCGCAGTTCGGCGATCCCGGCGGGCGGGACGGTGCTGTCGGCGGTGACGACCAGGGCGCCGTCGGCCCCGTCGGTGTACCAGGCGGTGCCGGCCACGTCGGCGTGGCGTACGGCCTCCCCCAGCGCGGCGAGCCGGGCCGCCCCGACGGCCGCAGGGGCCGCGCCGGCGACAGCCGTCGGTACGGGGGCGGCCAGTACGAGCGTCGCGACCAGCCCCACGACGAGCCCCGCGACGGCCGACGGCAGCCGGATGTGCTTGATCCACACGTGTGCGTTCCTCCGAGTCGAAAGCCATGCCGCTCGGAGTATCGAGGCGTGCCGACGAGCCGCACAAGGCCGCCTTCTGGCCGCAGCTTCGCAGGTCGTAGGGGGTGTGGACAGGGGGTGTGAACGCCGTCAGAAGGGGCAGCGGGCAGCCCGCTGACCGACCGTCACATCTCAGCAGTCGCACCCGCAGTCGCAGCCGTCGCACCCGTCGCAGCACTGGCAGCAGTCGCAGCAGCCGCCGTCGCAGTCGCAGCTCTGGCAGCAGCCCTCGCGCCGCTTGCCCGACCACGGGCCCTCGTACCGCTCGGCGCAGCACATCCGGCAGGTGCAGAGCAGTCCGGCGAAGACCGCGCAGCCGGCCAGGAAGCCCCGCCCGTCCTTCCGCGGCGGCTCGGGCGGCTGGACGCGCCCTCCGGAGGTCCAGGGGTCGGCAGGGGCGTCCGGGTCGGTGTCCGGCCCGGGGCCCGCGCTGTGGCCCTGATGCGCGTGCGTGTGCGTGCAGGCCGTCGTCGTGGCGAAGGCCCGGTCGACGGAGGTGCGCAGTTCGTGCGCCAGGAGTACGTGCGCCAGTCTGCCGTCGACGAACTCGGCGTCCCGCAGGGCGAGACGTATGCCGTGCACCGCGTCGTCGGCGAGCCGCCGCGCCTCCGGCAGCGGGGTGCCGGTCGCGGCGAGCGGGTTCCAGGCACCCGACGCGGCGTCAGCTTCCCTGTCCTCCACGGCGTCCAGCAGATGGGCCAGCCGTCCGAAGAGCCGGCCCGCCTCGGCGAGCGGCGCCTGGTTGCCGGGCCGGCCCGCCAGGACGGCGGTGTGCGCGAACGCCGCGGCCGTCGCCGTCTCGGTCGGTTCGGTGACATTCAGCAGCGGGGTGCCGGGGCCCGCCAGCAGCTCGATGTCCGGCTGCCGGTCGACGGCTTCGACCAGTACGGCCGTGTCGAAGCCCAGCTCGGCGCCGGTGCGCGCGCCCGCCTTGTCCCAGCCCGCGGCGACCCGGCGGGCCGCCGCCGCCAGCGGCCTGCGCCTCAACAGCCCGTCACCGTCGGCGACGTGGTCCCGTATCTTCGCCGACGCCAGCACCAGCGAGACGGCGGCGGCGAGCCGCGCGCCCTCACCTCTTGCCACCGGGGCGGTTCGCATCCCGCGCAGCGGGCAGGGACCTGCTGTGCGCCGCTGCCCGGCGGTGCGCCCGGTCTGAGCCTCCGTCAGGACGGAGACGATCAGGCCGTCGTAGTTGGTGACAACCCGGGAGAACTGTCCGTGGTCCGAGCGAAGTGCCAGGCACAGCCCGCAGAGATGGGCCGTCCACTCGGTCTTGAGGCTGCCTGCCAGCCGATGTGCGCAGGGTCTGACTATTCCGAACACGACCGTCCCCCCGGTACGTCGTCCTTGGGCTGTCGCCAGCCGTTTCTCGCTCGTTCTCGTGTGCGAAACGCATCGTATCGAGTGACGGTTCACCCGAACGTCCCCTGCGTCACCCGTCTGGCCCGAAATTCATATTTCGTGCCGGGCCATGGCCCGTACCCAGGAAGAACCTTGACGAACCGCCACATCTTCTGCACCAGTACCGTCACGAATCGCCTCTGCGGCGACTATCCCCTTGGCGCTCAATCCGCATTATGGACGACGATAGAGAAGCGGAACCACAAGTGACCGCGGTGAAAGGAGGCGTCCATGGGATCGGTGCGCAAGGCGAGTGCCTGGCTGGGCCTCGTTGAGGACAACGACGAGCGGTACTACGACGACGACGAGTACGCCGAAGGTGCGGAGAGCGGCGAAGCCTGGAAGACCGACCCCCGGGTGCGGGTCGCCTCCCGGCCCGCTCCCGAGCAGGACCGCAGGATCGCCACCGTCTCCCCGGAGAGCTTCCGGGACGCCCGGAGCATCGGCGAGCTCTTCCGGGACGGCGTCCCGGTCATCATGAACCTCACTTCCATGGAGCCCGCCGACGCCAAGCGCGTCGTCGACTTCGCCGCCGGGCTGATCTTCGGACTGCACGGTTCGATCGACCGCGTCGCCACCCGGGTCTTTCTGCTGACCCCCGGTGACACCGAGATCGTCTCCGGCGATCCGGCCGGCCGTACGCAGGACGGCTTCTTCAATCAGAGCTGAGCAGGGCGCTCACCGGTTCACTCCGGGTTCACCGGCACTTGACGCCGGGTTCACCGGAACGCGTCGAGACCGGTGAGCGCCTTGCCCAGGACGAGTTGATGCATCTCGACGGTGCCCTCGTAGGTGAGCACCGACTCAAGATTCGTGGCGTGCCGCATCACGGGATATTCGAGCGAGATCCCATTGGCGCCGAGAATGGTCCGTGCCGTGCGGCAGATCTCGATCGCCTCCCGCACATTGTTGAGCTTGCCGAAACTGACCTGCTCGGGGCGGAGCCGCCCCGCGTCCATGCGCAGCCCGATGTGGTGGGCGAGCAGGATGCCCTTGTGCAGTTCGAGGGCCATGTCGGCGAGTTTGGCCTGGGTGAGCTGGAAGCCGCCGATGGGCCGGCCGAACTGCTCCCGGGTCTTCGCGTAGTCGAGGGCCGCTTCGAAGCTGGCGCGCGCGGCGCCCATGGCGCCCCAGATGATCCCGTACCGCGCGTGGTTCAGGCAGCCGAGCGGGCCGCGCAGCCCGGTGGCCTCCGGCAGTACGGCGTCGGCCGGCAACCGCACGTCGTCGAGGACCAGTTCGCTGGTGACCGAGGCGCGCAGCGACCACTTGTGCTTGATCTCGGGGGCGGTGAAGCCGGGGGTCCCGGCCGGCACCAGAAAACCCCGGATGCCGTCGTCGGTCTGCGCCCAGACGACGGCGACGCCCGCCACGGTCCCGTTGGTGATCCACATCTTGCGTCCGGTGAGCAGCCAGTCGGAGCCGTCCCGCCTGGCGTAGGTGCGCATGCCCGCCGGGTCGGAGCCGTGGTCGGGCTCGGTGAGGCCGAAGCAGCCGATGGTCTCGCCCGCCGCCATGCCCGGCAGCCAGCGCTGCCGCTGCTCCTCGGAGCCGAAGCGGTGGATCGCGTACATGGCGAGGGAGCCCTGGACGGAGACGAGCGAGCGGATGCCCGAGTCGGCGGCCTCCAGCTCCAGGCAGGTCAGGCCGTACTGGACGGCGGTGGCGCCCGCGCAGCCGTACCCGGTCAGCGACATCCCGAGGGCGCCGATGGCGCCGAGTTCGCGGGCCAGTTCGCGGATGCCGGGCAGCTCGCCGCTCTCGTACCACTCGGCGACGTGCGGCAGCACCCGGTCGGCGGCCCAGTCCCTGACGGTCTCCCTGATCGCGAGATCCTCGGGGCTGAGCAGATCGTCGATGCCGAGCGGGTCATGGGGGTCGAAGGAAAGGGCTGAGGATGCTGACATGGCGCTGCCTCCGGCGGCTCGCACGGACTGAAGCTCGAACTCGGTCTGCTCACGACCAAAACTAGCAGCGGTAGTTAGAGCTGGCGGGCCGACCCCGCCTGCCGGGAAGCGGCTCTGCCGGCCGGTACCCCGAGCGGCCCCGCCCCGGCCCGCGCGCCATGCTGCTCCCCGCCGCCCTGCTTGACCAGCGATATCCGCGGGGCCGGCGCCGCCGCGCCCGCAGGGCAGTCCGCGGTCCGCGGCAGCCGCAGCGCGGCCAGCGCGCCGAGCAGCAGCAGTCCCGCGCTGACCAGCAGCGTCACGTGCAGGCCGTGTACGAAGGAGTTACGGGCGGCCGTCCGCAGCGAGGTGCCTGCGGGCCCGCCGAGCCGGGCCGCCACCTGGTACGCCTCCCCCAGCGAGTCGGCGGCAGCCGCGCGCGCCGCCGCCGGGACACCGGGTACGGACGACAGTCCGGGCGCGTACGCCGCGTTCATCACGCTGCCGAGCAGCGCGATGCCAAGACCCGCGCCCAGTTGGTACGACGTCTCGCCGATCGCTGCCGCGCCGCCCGCCTCGTCGGCGGGGCACTCGCTGAGCATCGACTCGTACGCCCCGAAGAGGGTGGACTGGAGCCCGACCCCGAGCAGGACGAAAGCGGCGGTGAGCAGCACCGGACGGTCGTGCTGCCCCATCAGGACCAGCAGCAGCACGGCGGCAGCGGTGAGTGCGAATCCCCAGGACACCATCGCGCGCGGCCCCAGCCTGCGCAGCGTCAGCGATCCGGTGGCGCCCGCGGCGATGGCGGCGAAGGTGAGCGGCAGCAGCCGCAGTCCGGTCTCCAGCGGGCTGAGTCCGAGCACCAGTTGGAGGTACTGGACGGCGATCAGCTCCAGCCCGACCAGCGCGAGCATGGCGAGGACGATGCAGCCGACGGAGGTGGCGAAGGTCTTCCTGGCGAACATCCGCACGTCGATCAGCGGATGCGCCCGGCGCCGCTGCCTGCGGACGAAGACCACCAGCAGCGCGGCCCCCGCGCACAGCGGTCCGACGGTGGCGCCCGAGAGGATGCCCTCCCCCGCGCCGAGCCGCTTCACCCCGAAGACCACGCCGAGCACCCCGGCGGCGGCCAGCAGCGCCCCGAGCACGTCCCAGGGCCCTTCGGCGCTGCCGCGCGACTCGGGCAGCGCCGCCCTGCCGAGCGGCAGGATGACGGCGAGCAGCGGGATGTTGATGAGGAAGACCGAGCCCCACCAGAAGTGCTCGACGAGAAATCCGCCGAGTACGGGCCCCACGGCGGCGCCGACGGCCGCGACGGCGGTCCACGCGCCGATGGCGACGGCGCGCTCCCGCCGGTCGGGGAAGACCGCGCGGAGTATCGAGAGCGTCGCCGGCATGATCATCGCGCCGCCGATCCCGAGCAGCGCACGCGCCCCGATCAGCATCTGCGGAGTGGCGGCGAAGGCGGCGAGCGCCGAGGCCGCGCCGAAGATGGCGTAGCCGATCAGCAGGACCTTGCGGCGGCCGACGCGGTCGCCGAGCGTGCCGAAGAGGATCAGCAGCGAGGCGCAGACCAGCGGATACGCGTCGACGATCCACAGGAGTTCGACCCCGGTGGGCCGCAGATCGGCCGTGACGGCGGGGACCGCGACATGCAGCACCGTCGCGTCGAGTGCGACCAGCAGCAGGCTGACGCACAGGACGACCAGCACGAGCCAGCGGCCCGCACCGCCGCGGGCGCCGGCGGCGACCGGCCGTGCTGCGGCCGTGGTGGTGCCCGACATCTGTGTACCTCCCCTGCGTGCTGCGCGCCCGGCGAGCGTACGCGAGTCGGCTCCTGTGGCGTGTGGTGCACGCCTCACCTCGCGCGGCCGCCCTCGGGGGAAATTCGGCGTAACGCGGCGGTGAACGAATTCAAGACCCCACAAAGACACGTAGACACTCGGCGTGTCGATTAATAAGGAGCGACTCACTTGGATTTCGGTTACCCGCCGGGATAAACCGTGAGCTGAGACATACTCCACATCACATCGTCATCACAAAGAGACCGGAACGACCGGTTCACGCACTCACTCGCTGTAACGTCGATTGGGTGCGTACCGACATCTTCGCCCGGCTGGACCGGGAGCCGGAGCCGCCGAAGATAGAGATCCCGCGGATGAGCCGTACCCGCACGGCTCTCTTCGGCGGGACGCTGGCGTTCTATCTCGCCATCGTCGTTGCCGTGCTGGACTCGTCCTGGCTGGTGACCCTCGACTGGAAGGTCATGCTGTTCCGGCCCTATCAGCAGTGGCCGGGACTGCACGCGTTCCTCGACTACTTCGTGGTCCTCGGCCAGCGCGGCCCCACAGCGGTGATGATCGCCGCCTGGCTGGGCTGGCGCTCCTGGCGGCAGCACACGCTGCGCCCGCTGCTGGCCCTCGGCGCGGCTCTGCTGCTGCTCAACGTGACGGTCGGTGCGGTGAAGCTCGGCCTCGGCCGGCTCGGCCCGCACTACGCGACGCAGATCGGCTCGGCCGAGCTGTTCGCCGGCGGCGATATATTTCCCTCGGGCCACACCGCGAACGCCGTCGTGACCTGGGGAATCCTGGCCTATCTGGCCACCACCCCGCTGACCAGGCGCTATCTGTCGATCCTGTCGTCCGCGCTGTCCCTGGGCGTCGGCGCCACCACGGTCTACCTCGGTACGCACTGGCTCAGCGACGTGCTGCTCGGCTGGGCCGCCGGCATGCTGATCCTGCTCGCGCTGCCCTGGTGCGAGCCCACGATCGGCCGAGCCGAGCAGATCATCTTCGCCGTGCGCGACCAGTTGCGGGCGCGCGCGAGGGCTGCTTCACCCGCGCGGGTCCCGGCGGGCGGCCTCCAGCCGTCGCAGGTGCCGACGCTGCCGCCCACCGAGGACGACTCCCAGCGCGAGCCGATCGGCGCGGGTCACACCGGCCGCAACCCGGCGGGCCGCAGCCCGGCGCAGCTCGCCCAGCCGCGGCCGCACACGCTGCGCTCGGAGCGCTCACCGGGCACGCCGGCCGGCTCGCGCAGGCCGCCGCACTCGCGGCCCGTCACCGGCGGCTGACCTGCCCCGACGGGGGGCTAGCCCAGCCAGCAGCGGACCACAGTCTCGTCGTCCACCTCGAAGTTCAGCCGCCCGGCGACGTACTCCATCGTGATGATCGAGCCGGGCGGCAGGGACCGTACGGTGGTCCAGCCGCGCTCCCTCGCGCGCCGCTCGGCGCTCTCGGCTGTGAGGCCCACGTACGCCTCGGTGTCGTCGTCGGGACGGTCGGGTGATGTCGGTGTCGGTGCCATGCCATTCACCGTAGGCGTACGCGGACGGTGAAGGAAGCGTCCGCCATCCGGACAACCCGTTCCGGTCAGTGAGCGGTCACGCTTTCGTCACAGAATGACGACACGCTTCCGAAGCGAATGACGCGCGCTCACAGCGTGTTCACAAGATGCCCCGGATGAATTCAAAGCACCTGAAGATCACATAAATTCGCTGCCCCTGAATTCCACCCGCAGGTAACCGTCCGGTAAGCCGGCGGAATATCGGCCGCGGGCCGAATTCAGCGAAGAGACCGGGACAGCCGGTCCCTGAGGACCCTCACGTGCTCGGTCAGCTCGACCGGTTCGACCACCTCGAAGTCGACACCGAGCAGCGCCACGTGCAGGACCAGAACGTCGAGGCTCGCGGCCCCGGTGTGCAGCAGACAGCTCCGGTCGTCGACCGCCTCCAGGGTGCCCGAGGACGGTGACACGAGCCCCGCCGCCTCCTCGCGGGGCACCAGCAGCCGCAGCACCGCGGACGTGGCGTAGACGCGCGTGGAGACCCCGCGCGACACGTACGCGGCGAGATCGTCGGCCGGCGGGGTGCGCGGGGCGAAGCGTGGGCCGTGCGGCGGGGTGGGGGTGATCCGGTCCACCCGGAACGTCCGCCAGTCGGCGCGGTCGACGTCCCACGCGACGAGGTACCAGCGGCGCTCGGTGCACACCAGGCGGTGCGGCTCCACCCGGCGCTGCCCGACCGCCCCGTCGTGGTCCTGGTAGGCGAAGCGCAGCCCCTCGCTGTCCCGGCACGCGGTGGCCAGTTCGGTGAGGACGGCCGGGTCGACGGCGGAAGGGCCGGGGCTGCGCAGCATCGGGACGGTGAACGCGTTGAGCGCGGTGACCCTGCGGCGCAGCCGGTCGGGCAGCACCTGCTGGAGCTTGGCCAGGGCGCGTACGGAGCTTTCGCCGATGCCCTCGATGCCGTTGCCCGCCGCGGTACGCAGCCCGACGGCGACGGCGACCGCCTCGTCGTCGTCGAGGAGCAGCGGCGGCAGCTCGGCGCCGGCACCGAGCTGATAGCCGCCGCCGGTGCCGGGGCTGGCGTTGACCGGATAGCCGAGTTCCCGCAACCGCTCGACGTCGCGCCGGACGGTCCGGGGCGTGACGCCCAGCCGCTCGGCGAGATCGGCGCCCGACCAGTCGCGGTGGGCCTGGAGGAGGGAGAGGAGCCGGAGCAGCCGGGCGGAGGTGTCCAACATGCGGCTGAGTCTGCCAGGGGTTGCGGACGGGTTCGGTCCGCGGTTTCGCCGTCCGGCGCGGTTTCGGTTGCGGGTTTTGGTTGCGCCGCGTCCGGCTGGTGCCGGGGTCCGGGGCCTCCGGAGGGGGGTGTCCGGACTGCTCGATCGCTAGCGCTCCCACGCTTTACGTCCGGACACCCCCCTCCTCCGACCCCGGCCCCCTCCCCCCGGTGAGTCCCAGGCGCTAGGCCCCGAGCGGTGCGGGCTCCGACGGTGGGGCCACAGGAGTCGCCGTGGGGAGGGCGTCCAGACGTACGCTCAGGCCGTTGTCGTCCGTGTAGTACGGCGTTACCCGGCGTCCGTCCGTCGGGGGCGGCAGTCTTAGGGCGCTGCCTCGTCTGTTCCAGACGTCGTCGAGGATGCGCGCCAGCCGGACCGCGGGGCCGCCGGGTGTGGGGAGCAGCCACAGGTCCCACCATCGGGCGGCTTCGCCGGACTCGGCGGTCAGCGGCGCGTGCGGGAGCGTGAAGGCGAAGGTGCCGCCCTTGCCGGTGACCGGGGCGCGGTGGGTCTCCCCGGCGTCGCGCGGGCGCGCTTCGACCGCTGCTTCCCGGCCGAGTTCGGCGCCGTACAGCGCGCCCTCGACCGTGACCGTGCCCGGCGCGCAGCGGACCTCGGCGACCTCGGCGTGCGGCGACCTGACCCAGCTCCGTACGGCGAGGGTGCCGTCGGCTGTCACGTACGGGACGCGGGCGATCACCCGGCCCGCGCCGGGCGTCCGCCCCACGAGCGCCCGCGCGTCGCGTACACCGGGGCGTACGGGGCGCTCGCCGCGCGCCCCGGTGCGTACGTCCCAGTGGCCCTCGGGCAGTTCGACGGTGCTCGGCAGCACGGCGCGCAGCCGGCGTCCGCCCGCGCCCGTCAGGGGCAGCCGTACGTCGTCCGCCGGGTCGGCGGCGGGGCGCCTGCGGAGGACGAGTACGGCGTCGGGGCGGGCGGCGCCCAGCACGTCGAAGGTGATGCCGCCGGCCGAGTCGGCCACGCAGTCGGCGGCCCATTCCTCGCGCGCGGTCCGCCGCCCGGTCGATCTGGTCATACGGCTATAGATGCGAAAATCGCCGCACAGGTGCCCTCCGGCAGCAGAATTGTTCGATCTTGCGGTCCTGGCCCGTCCGATTCTGTTCGCCCTCGCGCGTGACCCCGGCCACGGCTCGCCCGTTGAACCTCGTACGAGCCGGGAAGAGCCCGGTTCACGCACCGATTTCGAGGAGCCACCCCGTGCCGCGCATGCTCGATGTCAGCGAGGACGTCCGCGCCGAGATCGGCGACGAAGAAGCCGACCGGTTGCTCACCGGCGAGAACTCCCCGGGCAGCTACGACTGCACGTCCTGCCGCACCCCCGGAGACTCCGAGCAGGAGCGGACCAGCACCGTCCTGTTCGTCGGCGAGGAGACGGCCGTCCTGGCCTTCGCCCACGCCACCTGCATCCCGTCCCAGGTCGTCCAGGTCGCCGAGGACCAGCTCCAGGGCGCGGTCAGGTCCATCACCGGCAACGAGCCGCAGGCGCCTGCCGGGGCCGAGCAGCAGGCCGTGCTGGGCGTCACCAGCGGGCTGGTGCTGATCGAGGGCGAGTTGCACCCCGCTCTTGTGGTGGAGCCGACGGCGCCGATCGCCCGCGCGGGATCCGGCGGCACGATGGACGAGTTCCTCCCGCTCCTGGTCGAGCAGGGCTTCCAGCCGGTCGCCGACCTCGGCGGCCGGCCCGGCGTGCTGCCCGGCTGGTCCGTGCTGCTCGCCATGGGCCAGCTCCACGCCGTTCTGCAGCCCGGCACGGGCGGCAGCGGCCAGGTCGCCTGGTGGCAGGCGCACCAGCCGCTCCAGGTCACCGAGGGCTGGCGGGCGGCTGCCAACAAGTCGCACCAGGTCCTGGTGTTCGCGGCGCCGGTCGGCTCGATCGGCCAGCAGCCCCGTGAGGACCTGCTGCGGGACGCCCTGGAGAAGGCGGCGGCCAACGGCCGGCTGGTGGCGGCCGCGATGCCGCTGGCGGGCACGTGACGGCGCGGGCGCGCCCCGTCGCGCACCCGTCACCACCCCGTTGACCGGCAATTTCCCGGTCATACCCGCATCCGACGGGGCACGGGGTCGTTGGCACATACGTGCACTCATACGACCCCTCCCGCCCGCAGTACCAGAGCCAGATCCCCTCGATGCGCCCCGCGCAGGACGTGGCGGACGGGTATTCGACGACCCCGATCTACGACGCGCTGTACTCCGAGTTCCTCCGGTCGTTCAGAGCGCTCCCCGGCGACAGGAGCGGTGAGGACAACCTCGGTTTCACGGCCTTCGGCGCCGGCCGCGGCAGACACGGCGACCGCGCGCACACGCCGTACCAGGGCTCCTGGCAGCGGGACTCCCGGCAGCCCGTCGCCCGCCACACCCCGGCGGCGCTGCCGCCCGCCCCGCGTCGCGAGGCGTGAGTCGGCGTACCAGCGCAGACGGGCGGGCCCGGCACGGATGATCCGTGCCGGGCCCGCCCGTCTGCCGCTACTTCTTACGGCCGCGCTTCTCGCGCACCCGCACCGAGATATGGATCGGGGTGCCCTCGAAGCCGAACTCCTCGCGCAGCCTGCGCTCGACGAACCGCCGGTAGCCGGCCTCGATGAAGCCCGAGGAGAACAGCACGAACCGCGGCGGCTTCGTACCCGCCTGCGTGCCGAACAGGATGCGCGGCTGCTTGCCGCCCCTGATCGGGTGCGGATGCCCGGCCACCAGCTCGCCGAGGAACGCGTTGAGCCGTCCCGTCGGCACCCGGGTCTCCCAGCCGGCCAGCGCCGTCTCGATCGCCGGTACCAGCTTCTCCATGTGCCGTCCGGTACGCGCCGACACGTTCACCCGGGGCGCCCAGGCGACCTGCGCCAGCTCCGTCTCGATCTCGCGCTCCAGGTAGTACCGCCGGTCCTCGTCCAGCGTGTCCCACTTGTTGTACGCGATGACCAGGGCGCGGCCCGCGTCCACGGCCATCGTGATGATGCGCTGGTCCTGGACGCTGATGGACTCGCTCGTGTCGATCAGGACGACGGCGACCTCCGCCTTCTCGACGGCGGCGGCGGTGCGCAGCGACGCGTAGTAGTCCGCGCCCTCCTGGAGGTGGACCCGGCGCCTGATGCCCGCCGTGTCGACGAATTTCCAGACGACGCCGCCCAGCTCGATCAGCTCGTCGACCGGGTCGCGGGTGGTGCCCGCCACCTCGTTGACGACGACCCTGTCCTCTTTGGCGACCCGGTTCAGCAGGGACGACTTGCCGACATTCGGCCGCCCGATGAGGGCGATACGGCGCGGGCCGCCGATGGCGGTGCCGAAGGTCTGCGCGGGGGCTTCCGGCAGCGCTTCGAGCACGGCGTCGAGCATGTCGCCCGTACCGCGGCCGTGCAGGGACGAGACGGGGTGCGGCTCGCCGAGGCCGAGCGACCACAGCGCCGTGGCGTCCGCCTCGCCGCTCTGCCCGTCGACCTTGTTGGCGCAGAGCACCACGGGCTTGCCTGCCTTGCGGAGCAGCCGGACCACGGCCTCGTCGGTGTCGGTGGCGCCGACGGTGGAGTCCACGACGAAGACGACCGCGTCGGCGGCCTCGATCGCGTACTCGGCCTGGGCGGCGACGGAGGCGTCGATACCGAGGACGTCCTGCTCCCAGCCGCCGGTGTCGACGACCTTGAAGCGGTGGCCCGCCCACTCGGCCTCGTAGGTGACCCGGTCCCTGGTCACGCCCGGCTTGTCCTCGACGACCGCCTCACGGCGGCCGATGATGCGGTTCACAAGGGTCGACTTGCCGACATTCGGCCGGCCGACGACGGCGAGCACGGGCAGCGGGCCGTGTCCGGCCTCGCCGATCGCGCCCTCCACGTCCTCGGGGTCGAAGCCCTCCTGCGCGGCGATCTCCATGAACTCCGCGTACTCGGCATCGCCAAGCTCTCCGTGCTCGTCGTCGGAGTCGATCTGGTCGTTCATGAAGTCTGTACCTCGTTCATCCATCGTGATCGGTGCGCCACCACATGTGGCGCACTACTCAAGTCCTGCCGGGCGCCCGGTAAGGCGCCTGGCGTCGTCCAGGTGGGCGGCCAGCCGCTGCTGGATGCCGACCGTGGCGTCGTCCAGCGCGGCGCGCGTACGCCTGCCGCTGCCGTCGCCCGCCACGAACGCGTCGCCGAAGACGATGTCCACGCGGCTGCGCAGCCGGGGCAGCGCCTTGACCAGCCGGCCGTGGCTCTCCGTGCTGCCCAGGACAGCCACCGGCACGATCGGCGCACCGGACCGTACTGCGAAGTATGCGAGACCGGACCGCAAAGAGGCGAAATTGCCCTCGCCCCTGGTGCCCTCGGGGAAGATCCCGAGCACCCCGCCGGCCGCCAGCAGGCCGAGCGCGTCGGTGATCGCCGTGCGGTCGGCGACCGCGCGGTCCACCTTGAGCTGCCCGATCGCGCGCAGGAACGGGTCGAGCGGCCCGACGAACGCTTCCTTCTTGATCAGGAAGTGCACGGGCCGGGGCGCCGTGCCCATCAGCATCGGGCCGTCGATGTTGTGCGAGTGGTTGACGGCCAGGATCACCGGGCCGCTCGCGGGGACCCGCCAGGCGCCCAGCACCCGGGGCCGCCACAGGCCGTTCATCAGGCCGACGCCTATGCCCCGTCCGACCGCCGCGCCTCTGCGGGACGGGGCGGCCCGCTCGGCGGTGCTCACCGGACCGCCCGCTTCTCCTCGACCAGGGTCACGATGCACTCGACGACCTGCTGAAGCGTGAGGTGGGTGGTGTCGACCTCGACCGCGTCGTCCGCCTTCGCGAGCGGGGAGGTCTTGCGGCTGGAGTCGGCGGCGTCCCGCTTTATGAGGGCTTCCCTGGTCGCCGCGACGTCGGCGGCGTCCTTGCCGCCCAGCTCGCCGCTGCGGCGGGCGGCGCGCGCCTCGGCCGACGCGGTGAGGAAGACCTTGACGTCCGCGTCGGGCAGGACCGTCGTACCGATGTCCCGGCCCTCGACCACGATGCCGTGCTCGGCCGAGGCGGCGACGGAGCGCTGCAGCCGCGTGATGACGGCCCGCACCTCGGGGACCGCGCTGACGGCGCTGACCTTCGACGTGACTTCCTGGGTGCGGATCGGGCCCGATGCGTCGGCCCCGTCCACGGTGATCGTCGGTCCTGCCGGGTCGGTGCCCGAGACGATGACGGGCTTGCCCGCCGCTGTCGCGACCGCCGCGGCGTCCCGTACGTCGATGCCGTTGCTGATCATCCACCAGGTCATCGCGCGGTACTGCGCGCCCGTGTCCAGGAAGCTCAGCCCGAGCTTGAGGGCCACCGCCTTGGAGGTGCTCGACTTGCCCGTGCCCGAGGGGCCGTCGATGGCGACGATCACGGCGGCAGGGGCGGTCCTGGCTGCGGTTGCGGCGGTTGCGGCGCTTTCCACGGGAGTGGACACCTTCCTGGTTCACGGCTGGGGTGCGGTGGGACGTGGCAACGGCCCCCGCACAAGGTTACCGAGTACTCAGGGCGCCGGTGCACGCGTCCTTCCGGGGGCCGGACGGCCCCCGGGTCACTGCCGGATGGACCAGCCGCGGTTGCGCAGGGCGGCGTTGAGGACGGGCGCGGCCGCCGGCTCGACCATGAGCTGGACGAGGCCCGCCTGCTGCCCGGTGGCGTGCTCGATCCGTACGTCCTCGATGTTGACCCCCGCGCTCCCGGCGTCGGCGAAGATCCGGGCCAGCTCGCCGGGGCTGTCGCTGATCAGGACGGCCACGATCTCGTACGTCTTCGGGGCGGCGCCGTGCTTGCCCGGCACCCGGACCCGGCCCGCGTTGCCCCGGCGCAGCACGTCCTCGATGCCCGCGGCGCCGCCGCGCCGCTTCTCCTCGTCCGACGACTGGAGGGCGCGCAGCGCCTCGACCGTCTCGCCGAGGTCGGTGGCGATCCCGGCCAGCACGTCGGCGACGGGGCCCGGGTTGGCGGTGAGGATGTCGATCCACATGGCGGGGTCGGACGCGGCGATCCTGGTGACGTCCCTGATGCCCTGCCCGCAGAGGCGCACGGCGGTCTCGTCGGCCTCTTCGAGCCGGGCGGCCACCATGGAGGAGATCAGTTGCGGGGTGTGCGAGACGAGGGCGACGGCCCGGTCGTGGGCGTCGGCGTCCATGACGACGGGCACGGCGCGGCAGAGCGCGACGAGTTCCAGGGCCTGGTTGAGCACCTCGGTGTCGGTGTCCCTGGCCGGGGTGAGCACCCAGGGGCGCCCCTCGAACAGGTCGGCGGTGGCGGCGAGCGGCCCTGACCGCTCCTTGCCGGACATCGGGTGCGTACCGATGTAGCTGGTCAGGTCCAGGCCGAGCGCCTCCAGCTCGCGGCGCGGGCCGCCCTTGACGCTGGCGACGTCGAGGTAGCCGCGGGCGGCCCCGCGCCGCATGGCGTCGGCGAGGGTCGTGGCGACATGCGCGGGCGGTACGGCGACGATCGCGAGGTCGACGGTGCCGGGCGCCGGCTCGTCCGTACCGGCACCGAGCGCGGCGGCCGTGCGGGCCCGGTCGGGGTCGTGGTCGGTGAGGTGCACGGCGACGCCGCGGCCGGCGAGGGCGAGCGCGGCCGATGTGCCGATCAGGCCCGTTCCGATGACGACGGCTGTTCTCACTGGGCGATGTCCTTGCGGAGGGCGGCGGCGGCGCCGAGGTAGACGTGCGCGATCTCCGCCTTGGTCCTGCCGGACTCGACGTGGGCGAGGATCCGCACGACGCGCGGCATGGCACCGGCGATGTCCAGCTCCTGCGCGCAGATCAGCGGCACGTCCACGATGCCGAGGCCGCGGGCCGCCGCGGCGGGGAAGTCGCTGTGCAGGTCGGGGGTGGCCGTGAACCAGATGCTGATCAGGTCGTCGGGCGTGAGGTCGTTGCGGTCGAGGATCGCGGACAGGAGCTGCTTGACCTGCTCGTCCATGTGCCCGCGCTCGTCCCGCTCCAACTGGACCGCGCCACGGACCGCTCGTACCGCCACGGTTCCTCCTTGTTCGTCCACGATGATCGCGTGCTCCGTTCAGCCTAGAGCGTGTCCGGCCGGGTAGCGTCGCGCCCATGACGCCTGAGGCCCTGGTCCGCGACCACACCGTCTACGCGTGTGTGACGGGCTCCCGCGCCTTCGGGCTCGCGACGGAGGGGTCGGACACGGACCGGCGCGGGGTCTTCCTCGCCCCTACCGCGCTGTTCTGGCGCTTCGAGAAGCCGCCGACGCACGTGGAGGGCCCGGCGGACGAGCAGTTCTCCTGGGAGCTGGAACGCTTCTGCGAACTCGCCCTGCGCGCCAACCCCAACGTCCTGGAGTGCCTGCACTCCCCGCTCGTGGAGCACGCGGACGCCACGGGCCGCGAACTGCTCGCCCTGCGCGACGCGTTCCTGTCGCTGCGGGCGCACGAGACGTTCCTGCGCTACGCGTTGGGCCAGCGCAGAAAGCTGGAGGCGGACGTACGGCAGCACGGCGCCCCGCGCTGGAAGCACGCCATGCACCTGCTCAGGCTGCTCGCCTCCTGCCGCGACCTGCTCCGCACGGGGGCACTCGTCATCGACGTGGGCGACCAGCGGGAGCCGCTGCTGGCGGTGAAGCGCGGCGAGGTCCGCTGGCCGGAGGTCGAACGCCGGATGAACGACCTGGCGGCGGAGGCGGAGGCGGCGCTCCCCGGCTCCCCCCTCCCACCGGAACCGGACCGCGCGCGAGTGGAGGCATTCCTGACCCGCACCCGCCGCGCCTCGGCGCTGTCGTCGCCGGATGTCCCTGACGGGAGCGCGGGGTAGCGCCGAGCCGGTCGGCTCAGGCGTCCCAGAGCGCGCCGAGGGTCAGCAGGTCGGGCCGGTACTCGATGCGGGTCGCCCACTGCTCGGGCCAGGCCGCCGCGCCCAGGTGGGCTCCCGCGAAAGCGCCCGCCAGGCAGGCGAGGGAGTCCGAGTCGCCCTTGGTGCAGGCCGCTCGGCGCAGGGCGGTCAGGGGGGACGTGGGGAAGAGCAGGAAGCAGTGCAGCGCCGTGGCCAGCGCTTCTTCGGCGATCCAGCCGTCGCCCGTCGTCAGGCACGGGTCGGTCTCGGGGGACGGGGTGCGCAGGGCCTGCTGGAGGCGGTCGAGGGCGGCGAGGCAGTCGTCCCAGCCCCGGGCGATGAACGCCTCGGGGGTCGGATCGTCGGCCAGGGTCCACAGGTCGCCGAGCCACCGGTGGTCGTAGCGGGTGCGGTTCTCGTACGCGTACGAGCGCAGCCGGCCGACGAGGCCGAGGGGTTCGGTGCCCTGTGCGAGGAGGTGGACGGCGCGGGCCGTGAGGTCGGAAGCGGCCAGCGCCGTGGGGTGGCCGTGGGTGAGGGCGGCCTGCAACTGCGCGGCGCCCGCGCGCTGTTCGTCGTCCAGGCCGGGTACGAGTCCGACGGGCGCCACCCGCATGTTGGCGCCGCAGCCCTTCGAGCCGAGCCGGCTCGCCCGCTGCCAGGGGCGGTCGTCCTCCAGCAGTCGGCAGGCGTCCAGGCAGGTGCGGCCAGGGGCGCGGTTGTTCTGCGGGTCGTGGTACCAGGCGACGAACTCAGCCCGCACGGGCGGTTCGAGGCTCGCCGGGTCGAGCGCGCGGGTGCGGTCGAGGGCGGTCACGATGCCCTTGCCGAGCGCGAGGGTCATCTGGGTGTCGTCGGTGACGAAGGCCGGGTCCGGCAGCGCCATGTCGCGCCAGGGGCCGGACTTGGCGAGGATCGACGGCACGTCGTTGAACTCGGTCGGGAAGCCCAGCGCGTCACCGAGCGCCAGCCCGATCAGGGCGCCGGTCGCCGGCCGCTTCGCGTACGTTTTCGCGGGAGTTGTGGTCATGGGGTGCGCCCTTCCGGTCGGAGCAGCGGTGGATGCAGCGTGGTGGCGGGGCCCTGCCGGTAGAGCGCGGCCGGTTTGCCCCGGCCGCCGGTCCTGCGCGGCGGTCCTTCGACGGGCTGTACGAAGCCGGGCGTGGCGAGCACCTTGCGGCGGAAGTTGGGCCGGTCGAGCACGACGCCCCAGACCGTCTCGTACACCTGCTGAAGCTCGCCGAGGGTGAACTCGGGCGGGCAGAACGACGTGGCGAGACAGGTGTATTCGAGCTTGGCGCCGACCCGCTCGTAGGCGTCGGCGAGGATCCGTTCGTGGTCGAAGGCGAGCGGCCCCGCCGCCGGTGCCCCGCCCGCGCCGAGCGCCGTCCAGTCGGCGCTCGCCGCGTCGCCGCCGCCGCGCGGCTCGGGCAGGTCGGGGACGAGCGCCGCGTACGCGACGGAGACGACCCGCATCCTCGGGTCGCGGTCGGGATCGCTGTAGGTGGCGAGCTGTTCGAGGTGGAGCGCGGTGGCGTTCTCCCGCGAAAGCCCGGTCTCCTCGGCGAGTTCACGCAGCGCGGCGTCCCCGGCGGACTCCCGGGGCAGCACGAACCCGCCGGGCAGCGCCCAGGCGCCCCGGTACGGCTCCTGGCCGCGCTCCACGAGCAGCACGTGCAACCGGCCCTCCCGGACGGTGAAGACGGCGAGGTCGACGGTGACGGCGAACGGTTCGAAGGCGGCCGGGTCGTAGCCCTCCGGCGCTCCGGGGCGCGCTGTCACCGGCGCTCCGGGAGGGGCGGCGCGAAGTCCCAGCCCCGGCCGAGCAGTTCGTCCACGGCTTCGACGGCTGCCGCGAGCCGCCGTGCGGGCGGGCCGCCGACCGTCAGGAACCGCCGTCCCGTTCGGGTCAGTTCGGCCCGGAACCGGCCGGTCATCCAGGGCCGCAGCTCCTCGCCGTCCCGGAGTCCGTCGTCCTCGAAGGGGACTCCGGTGTGGTCGGTGAGCAGCCACAACTGGTGCTCGACGCGGTCGGCGATCTCCTCGACGCGCGGGTTGCGGCCGCCCAGATACCGCTCGTGCCAGACGGTGGTCGCGAACGAGTCGGTGTCGCAGAAGAGCACCGGCGAGCCCGACCGCGCCGCCCGCTCCTCCAGTTCGTTCTGCCGCAGGGCGATCAGCGGGAAGTCGTCCGTACTGAACTCGACCTCCGACCAGTGCGCCGAGGGCCGGGCCCGGCGCAGCTCGGCCAGTTTCTCCTCGCTGAACTCCCGTCCGTACTCGGGCACATAGCCGGTCGACGCCCAGATCCCGCCGCGCCCCCGGTAGTGCTCGGCGAGAGCCAGGGCCAGGGTGGTGGTGCCGGTGGACTCGGCGCCGACGACCACGACCCGGCGGGTGAGCGCGGCGCGCACCGGTGGCGACAGGAACTCCCAGCAGCCCACCGGGTCCTTGCGCACCGCCGTGGCGGAGACGGGGTAGGCCGTACGCCCGGGGTCGACGCACTCCGACGCCGCGCCGAACCGGCGGCCCAGCTCGGTGCCGTACGCCTCGGAGGAGAAGACCGCGTCGACCCGCTCGGGCACGGCAGCGCGGAAGACCGCCATGTGCGCGTCCCAGATGTCGGGGTCGCCCAGGTCCATGGGTACGTCGTCGACCGCGCCCACGACCGTGACGTCCGGGTGGACCTCGCGCATCCAGCGCACCCGGTCGGCGAGCGGCACCGACTCGACGGACGAGGCGCAGACCAGCACGGTCAGCCGGGCGCAGCGCCCCTTCGCCGTGCGGACGAGGTGGTGGTGGCCGGCGTGCGGCGGATAGAACTTCCCCAGTACCAGGCCGTGCTGATGGCGCGTCAGGTCGCCCGCATCCGTCATGCCGTCACCGCCTCGGCCGCCGGCGCCTTCGCGCCGGCCAGATCACGGGACCAGCCGCGCAGCCCCACGACACACAGGGCGAGGAAGCCGACGTACAGCAGCGAGGTCAAGTACAGCCCCTTGTAGGCGTAGAGCGGTATGTAGACGAGGTCGGCGGCGATCCACAGCCACCACGACTCCAGCAGCTTCCGGCACTGGCCGTAGGTCGCCGCCAGGGACAGCGCCGTGGTCAGCGCGTCCCAGAACGGCACGGTCGAGTTGGTGAAGCGGCTGAGCAGGAACGTGAGTCCAAGTGTCCCCACCGCCCCCGCCGCGAGCAGCACGCCCCATTCGGTGCGGCTGCTGCGCCGCACCGGCAGGGACCGCGGGTCCGGGCCACCCCCGTGGGTCCAGATCCACCAGCCGTACACGGCGAGGGCGATGAAGACGACCTGCAGCCCGGCGTCGGCGTAGAGCCCCGCCGGGACGAACAGAAGAACGAAGAACAGGTTGTTGGCGATACCGACGGGCCAGTTGGCGAGGTGCTGGCGGGCGACCAGCCAGACGCAGAGCGCGCCGCTGCCGAACCCGAGAAACTCGGTCCAACTGACCGGTGTGTCCAGCACGGTGAACAGCGGCTGCTGCAACGGGTCGAGGATGTCAGCGAGACTCATGGCCCGCCTCCTTAATAGTCATGTTGACTATAAAGGCGAACGGGCCGCCCGCACAAGCAAAAACCCGCGGCCGTCGGGCCGCGGGTTCGCTCGGGGTGCTCGAAGTGCTCGGATTGCCTGGAGTGTTCGGAGTACCAGGCGCGGGCCTAGAGTCCGACCTCCTTCATCAGCATGCCGACCTCGGTGTTGGTGAGACGGCGCAGCCAGCCCGACTTCTGGTCGCCCAGCGGGATCGGGCCGAACGACGTCCGGACCAGCCGGTCGACCGGGAAACCGGCCTCGGCGAGCATGCGGCGGACGATGTGCTTGCGGCCCTCGTGCAGGGTGACCTCGACGAGGTAGTTCTTGCCGGTGTTCTCGACGACCCGGAAGTGGTCCGCCTTCGCGTAACCGTCCTCCAACTGGATGCCGTCCTTCAGCCGCTTGCCCAGGTCGCGCGGGAGGGGCCCCTGGATCGCCGCGAGGTAGATCTTCTTCACGCCGTACCGGGGGTGCGTGAGGCGGTGGGCCAGCTCGCCGTGGTTGGTGAGCAGGATGATGCCCTCGGTCTCCGTGTCGAGCCGCCCCACGTGGAACAGCCGGGTCTCCCGGTTGGTGACGTAGTCGCCGAGGCTCTGCCGGCCGTCGGGGTCCTCCATCGTGGAGACGACACCCGCGGGCTTGTTCAGCGCGAAGAAGAGGTGCGACTGGGTGGCGACGGTCAGCCCGTCGACCTTGATCTCGTCCTGGTCGGGGTCGACGCGCATGCCCTGTTCCAGCACGATCTCGCCGTTGACCTCGACACGGGACTGCTCGATCAGCTCCTCGCAGGCGCGCCGCGAGCCCATACCGGCCCGCGCGAGCACCTTCTGCAGCCGCTCGCCCTCGTCGTTCGGGTTGGTCTTCGGGGTCCTGATCTCCGGGGCGTCCGCGTACCTGTCGCGGTTGCGCTGCTCGATCTTCGCGTCCAGCTCACGGGGGCGTGACTGGCCCTGGCTGTCCCTGCGGGCCCTGGGCGCGCTCTGCGGCGACTTCGGGCCGCCCTTGGCACCGCCACGGGCAGCCGCGCCCCTGGCACCGCCGCCACGGCGCTCGTCGTCACCGTCGCGCGCGTCACGCGTGAACGCGGCCGAGCCGCCGGCCCGGCCGGTGCCACGCGGCGTGCCCTTCGCACCGGCGCCGCCGGTCGGACCCGAGCGGCCCACGTCGTAGCGGCGCTCCTCGGGGCGCGGGCGGGACGGGCGCTTCTGCTCGTCCTCGCGTCCGCTGCCCGACGTACGGGCGCCGGGGTTGCTGCCCCTGTTGCCCGCGCCGCCGCCCCGGTTGTCCCAGCCACCGCCGCCGGAAGCGCCACGGCCGCCGCCGGCCCCCCGGCCGCCCGCGCCGCCACGGCCGCCGCCGGCGCCCGCGCCGCGGTTGCCGCCGCCGGAGCCCCGGCCGCCGCTGCCGGCCCCCCGGTTGCCGCCGCCGCTACCGCCTCCGCCGTTCCTGTTGCCGCTTCCGCTGTTGCTGTTGCCGCTTCGCATCAAATTTCCGTCTTGTCGTCTGCGTAAGTTTCCGGGGTGTCCGGCGCGTCTGGGTCGAACGACGGAACCCCTTCCAAGGTCTCGGCCTCGATCGCCTCCGCCTCGGGGAGGAAGGGCGCGAGCTCCGGAAGCTCGTCAAGGCCGCGCAGGCCCATCCGCTCCAGAAAGTAGTTCGTCGTCCTGTACAGGATCGCACCTGTTTCGGGTTCCGCGCCCGCCTCCTCGACCAGCCCCCGCTGGAGGAGGGTGCGCATCACACCGTCGCAGTTCACTCCGCGCACCATCGAGACCCGGGAACGGCTGACCGGCTGCCGGTACGCGACGACGGCCAGCGTCTCCAGCGCCGCCTGGGTCAGCCTGGCGTGCTGGCCGTCCAGGACGAAGCCCTCGACCGCCTCCGCGTACGCGGGGCGCGAGTAGAACCGCCAGCCCCCGGCGACCAGCCGCAGCTCGAAACCGCGGCCCTGCACGGTGTACTCGTCCGCCAGCGCGCGCAGCGCGTCCGCCACGGCCCTGCGGGGCCGGTCGAGGACCTTGGCCAGGTGCTCCTCGCTCGCGGGCTCGTCCACGACCATGAGGACCGCCTCAAGGGCGGGCCGGAGGTCCAGCTCGGCGACGGTGCTCGCCGTGCCCGCCACGCCGCTGGCCGCCGTCCCCGCCGTACCGGAAGGGACCGCCGTACCGGACGGGGCCTGCTGCTGCTCGCTCACACCTTCTCCTCGCGCGTCTGGTCGGCCTCCGGTGCCGGTGCCGGTGCCGCCGGCCCGTCGGGTACGTCCGGTGGCCGGTCGAACTCGTCGGTCACCGTCGGCTCCACGTCGTCGTCCCCGCCCGTCCAGCGGACCATCAGCGAGCCCAGGGCCTCTTCCTGGTCCAGCGCCACCACCCGCTCGCGGTAGAGCTCCAGCAGGGCCAGGAAGCGCGCCACGACGGTGAGGGTGTCCGCCGCGTCCTCGGTGAGCGCCTCGAAGCTCACCTCGCCGCGCTCGCGCAGCCGGGCCACGACGATGCCCGCCTGTTCCTGCACGGAGACGAGCGGCGCGTGGATGTGGTCGACGTACACCTGCGGCCGGGGCTTGGGCTGCATCGCCTTCACCGCGAGCCGGGCGAAGCCCTCGGGGCCGATGCGGATCACGACTTCGGGCAGCAGCTCGGCGTACTGGGGCTCCAGGCCCACGGTACGCGGATACCGCCGGGCCTCGGTCTCCAGCCGGTCGCTGAAGATCTCCGCGATCTGCTTGTAGGCGCGGTACTGCAGCAGCCGCGCGAAGAGCAGGTCACGCGCTTCGAGCAGGGCCAGGTCGGCTTCGTCCTCCACCTCGGCGGCGGGCAGCAGCCGGGCGGCCTTGAGGTCGAGCAGGGTGGCGGCGACGACGAGGAACTCGGTGGTCTGGTCGAGGTCCCAGTCGGGGCCCATGGCGCGGATGTGGCCCATGAACTCGTCGGTGACCTTGGAGAGCGCCACTTCGGTCACATCGAGCTTGTGCTTCGAGATGAGCTGGAGCAGCAGGTCGAAGGGGCCTTCGAAGTTGACGAGCCGCACGGTGAACCGGCCGTCGTCGACGGGTTCGGGCTCGGTTTCGGGCTCGGTTTCGCCGGCGGGTACGGGTTCCGGTGCGGGAGCGGGCTCCGGTCCCAGTTCCGCCAGCACGACCGGTGCCGGCTCCGGTTCCGGTTCCGGTTCGGCCATCACAACCGGTTCCGGTTCCACGACCGCTTCCGCGACCGGCTCCGGCAGCACCGGCTCCGCCGGCGCCGGGTCCGTAACCGCCGGTGGCCGCGCGTCCGGCACGCCGGGGCCGCGGCCGAGCGAGCGGCGGGCGGGGCGGGCGGGGTCGTCGGTCGGCGGCATCGGGGTCCAGGTGCGTGGGCGGCGGGTCCGGCCCGCGCAGGCTATCTTCAGCGGCCGCGCAGGCGCCGTACGAGGATGCTCGCGTCGCCGCGCGATTCCAGATCCGCCAGCACGACGGCCACCGCTTCGCGGACGATCCGCCCGCGGTCGACGGCGAGGCCGTGCTCACCGCGCAGCACGAGCCGCGCGTGTTCCAGGTCCATCAGTTCCTCGGCCGAGACATAGACCGTGATCTTCTCGTCGTGCCGTTCCCGGCCGCTGGGGCGGCGGTTGGCACCGCGCCCCCTGCGGCGCTGGCCGCCCTGCTGCCCGCCCTGGGGCCCCTGCGGGCCGCCCGGCTGCGAAGGGCCGTTGCCCTGCTCCGGCGGGCGGCGCCCCTTCACGGACGACGCCGCCTGCTCCGCGTCCGACGTGCGGCTGCGCGGCGGCCCTGCGGGACCCGTTCCGGCGGTGGAGTGCTCCTCCGTCGACGTACCGGCCGAGGCCGCCGGCGAAGCCGGTCCCGCCCCTTCGCCCGACGGGTCGCTCTCCCCCGCGGGACCGGGCACCCGGGCCTCGCCGTTCGCGCTCCGGCGCCGGTCCGCGGGCGACGATGCCTGCAGAGCCGTGCCACCGGTCGTACGGAACAGTTCGTCGGCCCCGGGCAGACTCACTCGGCGTGACACCGGGCGAGCACCTCCCTGGCGAGCTGGCGGTACGCGGCGGCGCCGACGGAGTTCGACGCGTAGGTCGTGATCGGCTCACCTGCGACCGTGGTCTCGGGGAAGCGCACGGTCCGCCCGATCACCGTGTGGTAGACGTTCTCGTCGAACGCCTCGACCACGCGGGCGAGCACCTCGCGGCTGTGCACCGTGCGGGAGTCGTACATCGTGGCGAGGATGCCGTCGAGCTCCAGCTCGGGGTTGAGCCGCTCCTGGACCTTCTCGATGGTCTCCGTGAGCAGGGCCACACCGCGCAGCGCGAAGAACTCGCACTCCAGCGGCACGATCACCTTGTGCGCCGCTGTCAGCGCGTTCACGGTGAGCAGACCGAGCGAGGGCTGACAGTCGATCACGATGTAGTCGTAGTCCTGCATCAGCGGCTTCAACGCCCGCTGGAGCGTGGACTCGCGCGCCACTTCGCTCACCAACTGCACTTCGGCGGCCGAGAGGTCGATGTTGCTCGGCAGCAGATCCATGTTGGGAACAGCGGTCTTGAGGAGCACTTCGTCCGCCGCCATGCCCCGCTCCATGAGCAGGTTGTAGACGGTGAGGTCGAGCTCCATCGGGTTCACACCGAGTCCGACCGACAGGGCTCCCTGCGGGTCGAAGTCGACGAGCAGGACGCGCCGTCCGTACTCCGCGAGCGCGGCACCCAGATTGATGGTCGACGTGGTCTTGCCGACGCCGCCCTTCTGGTTGCACATCGCGATGATCTTCGCGGGGCCGTGATCGGTGAGCGGTCCTGGGATCGGGAAGTACGGCAGGGGACGCCCGGTCGGGCCGATCCGCTCGCGGCGCTGGCGGGCAGCGTCGGGCGCGAGGGTGGCCGCGTATTCGGGGTCGGGCTCGTACTCGGCGTCAGGGTCGTAGAAGTGACCCTCGGGCACTTCGTTGTAGTCGGCGAATGGGCTGGACTCTCGCCCGCCCTCGTTGCCGGCCATGGCGTTCACGTGTTGGCCGTCCATCATCTGGTGGGCTGTCGTCATGTGCGGGTGGGTCGAGAAGGTGCGGACTGCGACGGAGCCGACAGCGTCGAGCCCGGACGAAGGGCTCTGGCCCCTCGCAGGCATTCCTGGTTGACCACCCCCGGGAGTAAATGTCGACTCATTCACAAGTCGTCTTACCTCCTTGGACGTGACCAGGAAACTTATCGATAGGTCAGCGTGGCACCATGCCGACGATGGGCGACTCTATGGCGTGTCACCGGTCCGCAGCAACACAATCCGCCGGACCCGGCCCGATGTGTCGGCAACCGAACACCTCTCTGTCAAGGGCGCACGGGCCTCTCACCAAGGCATGGCGCACGGGTTTCCCGGGTGCGCGAATCGGTCGAAGTGTTACGTACGAGGCGAGTTGACCGACGGTCCGAATGTGTCCGGACAGACACCTGACCGGACCTCGCTGAGCAAGATCCGGCCGTTGGCGCGATGTTGACGAAGGCGTTGACGCGTCAGCCGAGAAGGGCGCTCAACTCCACGTTGTCCAGGCCGTGCGCCTCTGCCACCTCACGGTAAACCACCTGGCCGTCGTGGGTGTTGAGGCCCTTGGCGAGGGCCGGGTCGCGGCGCAGCGCCTCGACCCAGCCGCGGTTCGCCAGCTCCACGATGTAGGGCAGCGTCGCGTTGGTCAGCGCGTAGGTGGAGGTGTTGGGCACGGCGCCCGGCATGTTGGCCACGCAGTAGAAGACCGAGTCGTGCACCTGGAAGGTCGGTTCGGCGTGGGTCGTCGGGTGCGAATCCTCGAAGCAGCCACCCTGATCGATTGCAATGTCGACAAGTACACTCCCGGGCTTCATCTTGGCCACGAGCGCGTTGGTGACGAGCTTCGGCGCCTTCGCGCCGGGGATGAGCACGGCGCCGACGACGAGGTCCGCGCCGACCACCGCGCGCTCCAGTTCGTACGCGTTGGAGACGATGGTCTGGACCTTCGTGCCGAAGACCTTGTCGGCCTCGCGGAGCTTGTTGATGTCCTTGTCGAGCAAGGTCACGTGGAAGCCCATGCCCACGGCGATCTGGGTCGCGTTCCAGCCGGAGACACCGCCGCCGATGACGACGGCGCGGCCGGGCGCCGTGCCGGGGACCCCGCCGGGCAGGACGCCGCGGCCGCCGGCCGAGCGCATCAGGTGGTACGCGCCGACCTGCGGGGCGAGCCGGCCCGCGACCTCGGACATCGGGGCGAGCAGCGGCAGCGCGCGGTTCGCGGTCTCGACCGTCTCGTAGGCGATGGCGGTGGTGCCGGAGTCCAGCAGGGCGTCGGTGCAGGCGCGGGAGGCGGCGAGGTGCAGGTACGTGAAGAGCGTCTGGCCCTTGCGCAGCCGGTGGTACTCCTCGGGCACCGGCTCCTTGACCTTGAGCAGCAGGTCGGCGGCGGCCCAGACCTCGTCGGCCGTGGCCAGGACGCGGGCGCCGGCAGCGGTGAACTCGTCGTCGGTGATGGAGGATCCGGCGCCGGCGTCACGCTCGATGACGACCTGATGACCGTGGCGCACCAGCTCGTGCACACCGCCGGGGGTGATGGCCACCCGGAACTCGTTGTTCTTGACCTCGCGGGGGATGCCGACCAGCACGTGGATCACGGTCCTTGACTCAGGGGCTCAGGGGATTACCGGGGCAATTCCATACGTACCCGGGCAGCACGGGGCGCTCCGGGAGTCGCCACAGAAGCATGCGGCGGAGCCAGTCTAATGAAGGACTTCCAGGTGTCTAGCCTTGCAAAGCATTAATCTTTCCCGGAACCGCTGCGGATTTCGTAGGCGGATTCGTGTTCTGTCGGCGGTTCTGCCAGCAACCGGTCGGCTGCGGCGCGGTGCAGCCCGGCGGCCGTGGGGTCGCCGAGCCGCTCCAGGGTGTCCGCGAGCCGGAGCTGGAGCGCCGCCTGGAGCCGTACGTCACCGGCCTGGCGGGCGACAGCGGCGGCGTCCTCGCAGACGCGCAGCGACTCCTGGGGGCGGCCCCCGTGTTCGAGTACCCGGGCGGTCTCGCTCAACGCCCGCGCCAGGCCCGGCAGATCGCCGAGCCGACGGAAGCCGACAGCCGCCGCGCGCCAGTCGCGCAGGGCGTCCTCGTACTCGCCCGCGTAGGCGTGGACGGCGCCGAGCCGGCCGTACAGCCGCGCCTCGTCGGCGCGCTCGCCCCGCCCGATGCGCTGCGACAGCGCCCTGCCGTACCAGTCGGCGGCCCGCTGCCAGTCCTGGAGGTCCTGGTAGGCGCCGCCTACGGATTCCATCGCGCGGCCGGTCGCGTAGAGGTCGTTCGCGGCCCTTCCGGCGTCGAGCGCGGCGCGGTAGCGCACCAGCGCGTCGGCCGTGCGGCCGGTACGGGCGTCCAGATCGCCGATGTTCAGCAGGGCGGCGGCCTTCTCGCGGTGCAGCTCGCGCCGCTCGGCGACGTCCAGGACGAGGTGGTGCAGCCCGTACAGCTCGGGGGCGGCGGCCTCGGTGCCGCGATGGGTCGCCAGCGCCCGTACGAGCGCGGCGACGAGCCGGCGGGCCAGCGTGTCCAGTTCGCCGTCGGCGACGGCGACACGCGCGGCGGCCAGCAGCGCGGGCTGCCGGGTGCGGAGCCAGCCGGCCGCCACGGCGGCGCTGGGGAAGCGCAGCGCGCCGGGCAGCCCCGCGAGCTTCTTGCGCGCAGGGGAGCCCTCGGGGTCGGTGACGGCCCGGCACGACTGGAGCAGCCGTACGGTCCGCTCCAGCATCCGCGCGCGGGCCAACTGGATCTCGGCGGGCCTGTCCTGTTCGGCGACGCGCTCGCGCAGCAGCGGTACGAGGCAGCCGGGCACCTCGTACTGCACCCCGGCGCCCTGGAGGCCAGCCGCCCCGCCCTCGGCGGCCGGGCCGAGCAGCCCGAGGGCGACGAAGTCGTCCAGCGCCTTGGCGGCGGCCGGTACGGAGCAGCCGGCGAGCGCGGAGAGGGTGTGCGCGTCGGCGATGCCCGCAGGGGCGAGCGAGAGGAGCCGCAGCATCCGGGCCGTGGGCTGCGGCAGCGTCTCGTACACGAGCCGGAAGGCACGGGCGAGCGGCCGGTCGCCGGCGGGCCGCTCGGTGTCGAGCGGCAGCGCCCGCAGCCGCCCGGCGAGATCGGCGACGGAAGCGGTGGGCCGGGCGGCCAGCCACCCGCCGGCGAGCACCAGCGCGGCGGGCAGCCCGCCGCACTCCTCGGCCAGCGACTCGGCGGCCTGCGGATCGACGGTGATCCGCACGGCGCCCGCGAACCGGGCCAGCAGCTCGACGGCGGCCTTGGCGTCCAGGCCGCCGAGGGTGCAGGGGCGGACGTCGGGGATACCGGTGAGCGGGCCCTGGGAGACGGCGAGCACGAGGCACTCGGGGTTGTCGGGCACGAGCGGATCGACCTGCTCGGCGTCCACGGCGTCATCCAGGACGAGCAGCACCCGCCGCCCGGCGAGCGCGTCGCGCACCATCCCGGACAACTCGTCCCCACCGGCCCCGGGCGGCGCGTCCACGCCGAGCACGCCGAGGATCTCCCGAGCGGACCCCTCGGTACCCACAGCCTCCCCACCGGCCTCGGTGAGCCGCACCCGCACGACCCCGTCCGGATACCCGACGGCGAACCGCCGCGCGACTTCTTCGGCGAGAGCACTGCGCCCGGTCCCGCCGCGCCCGGCAATGAGCAGCACCCGCGCCCGAGGCTCCTTACGCCCGGAAATGGTATTGAGCCCGGCCCGCTCGGCGTCCCCGCGCAGGGCACGGAGTTCACGCTCACGCCCGAAGAACGCGACGGGGATGGCGGACGCAGGTTGGTCGCCGCGCGAGGCGGAGGCCCCGGACGGCTGCGGAGCTACGCGCGGCGCTTGGCACGCAGCCGACTCCGGGCCCGGCTCGGGCGCGCCGGACGGCTCCTGGCCCCCCGCCACCTGCGGGCCGCCAGGCGGCCCTTGTCGCAGCTCCGGAGCCCCGTCCGGCTCGGATACGACGGACGACTCCTGTGCGGGGGCGGGTTCCCGAACCACCAGCGGCTCGCCATCGGCACTCGGCTCAGCCACGACGGCTCGCGCCCCTTCGGCTCGCGGCGCCGAAGCGCCCGAGGATTCCTGGGCAGCGCGCGGCTCCGAAGCCGCGGGCGGCTCGGACACCACGGAGGGCTCAGGCCCGACACGGGACTCCGGAACAACCGACGACGCAGCCGCAACGGACGGTTCCTGGTCGGCAGCCGACTCCGGTCCGCCGGCGGGCCCCTGCTCAGCTCGCGGCCCCGGAGCGACGTGCGGCTCACGCACAAGCGCTGGCTCAGCGCCGACGGGTCCGGCGGCCGGCGCCTGTTCGGCCCGGGGCTCCGGTGCCCCCGGCTGCTCGGGCGCGGTGGACGACTCGGTGACGGCCGGTGCCCCCTGGGCAGGCGGCTGCTCGCCGACAGCGAGCGTCCCGGACGCGACGCGGCCCTCGGCCCCGGCTCGCACTCCCGTAGTGGCATGCCCGTCGGGCACAGGCGTTTCCTGAGCCGCTTGCGGCTGCGGAGCCACATGTGGCTGGGGCACGGCGGACGATTCGCCTTCGGCCTGCGGCGCCGGAGCGACGGGCGATCCCTGGACGGCCGAAGGCTCCTGGGTAGTTGACGGCTCACCGACGGCTAGCGGCTCAGGCACAGCGGACCGCGCCTCCCCGGCTCGCGGCTCCGGGGCGACGTGCGGCTCACGCACAAGCGGCGACTCGGTGACGGCCGGTGCCCCCTGGGCAGGCGGCTGCTCGCCGACAGCGAGCGTCCCGGACGCGACGCGGCCCTCGGCCTCGGCTCGCACTCCCGTAGCGGCATGCCCTTCGGGCACAGGCGTTTCCTGAGCCGCTTGCGGCTCGGGAAGGCGCGGCTCCTGCTTCGGTCGCCGTGCCTGATCGGCTCGCGGCTCCGAGCCGATCTGCGCCGCCGGAACGGCAGGCGGCTGCTCGCCGGCAGCATGCGCCTCGGGCGCGGGTGTTTCCGGCACGACGGGCCGTTCAGGATCGGCCGACGGCTCTTGAGCGGCCGGCCGACCAGCCGCGACACGACGCTCCTGGGCAGCCGCCGACTCCGGCTCGGGGGGCGGCTCCTGCTCCCCTCCCGGCTCCGGGGCGGTCGGCGCCGGGGGCTCGGTGGGGGCCTTGCGGCCCCGGCGGCGGGGTTTTGGTGTCGGGGTGTCAGGTGTGGTCGGGCGCTGGGCTTGCGGGGTGCCCTGGTCGTTCGAGTCCACCGCCTGATCCGTCACGGGCCACGCTCCGTCCGCCTGCGCACGAGCCGAGCCCGGCGGGTATCCGCGCGGGCGGATCGAGCCTAGTTCACTCTCTGCGACGGGTCGGTGGGAGCGCGGCCGGTACGTCCCCCGATCGGATCAGCAGTTTGTCGGATCAGGGACGCATTCGGTTCAGGTCAGGACTCGAACGGCCGCGCCGGCCACGGCGCCTCCGCCGCCCGCAGCGCGTCCAGGCCCTCGCCCGCCAGCGCCGCCGACAGCGCCAGGACCCCCGTCACCAGGCAACTGTTGTGCAGCTCGCCCGCGAGTACGCCCCGGACGAGATCGGCCAGCTCCACCCGCGCGACCTCCATGTCCGCCTCCTCCTCGGCGACCTCGAAGCGGTCGCCGTCCGCCTCCGAGAGGTCGCGGGCGAGGAAGACCCGGACCGCCTCGTCGGAGCCGCCGGGCGAGGTGTAGATGTCGGCGAGTACCCGCCACTCCCCCGCCTTGATGTGCGCCTCCTCGTACAGCTCGCGCTGCGCCGCGTGCAGCGGGTTCTCGCCCGGTACGTCGAGCAGCCCGGCCGGGATCTCCCACAGCTTGTGCCGTACGGGGTGGCGGTACTGGCGCAGTACGACGACCCGGCCCGCGTCGTCGTACGCGAGGATCGCCACCGACCCCGGGTGGACCTGGTAGTCGCGCGTCGCGACGGAGCCGTCCGGCATGACCACGTGGTCCGTGCGGACGCTGGTCTTGTTGCCCTGGAACGGCGTCGCGGTCCCGGTGACGCGCCATTCCTCGGCGGCATCCTTGATGGTCATGAAAGCGTCCTCCCACACAGCGGCCACGCACCGCGGCTCACCCGAACCGAACACAAACGGAAAACCGGGGCACCGGCCCTGAAGGGCCCGTACCCCGGCTGCCACCGTATCGTCCGGCCGTGACCGGCTAGCCGGCCGTGCCGGACACGCCGTCCGCGACGGACGCGTCGGCGCCGGACGCGACAGACGCGTCACCCTTCGCGCCCTGCTGCCGCTCCACCGCCGCCTTCACCAGCCCCGCGAACAGCGGGTGCGGCCGCGTCGGCCGGGAGCGCAGCTCCGGGTGGGCCTGGGTCGAGACCAGGTACGGGTGCACGGCGCGCGGGTACTCGACGTACTCGACGAGCTTGTTGTCCGGCGACGTGCCCGAGAAGACCAGGCCCGCCTTCTTCTCCAGCTCGGCGCGGTACGCGTTGTTCACCTCGTAGCGGTGCCGGTGGCGCTCCTCCACGTACGGCTCGTCCGCGTACGCCTCGCGCACCAGCGAGCCCTCGGCGAGCTTCGCCGGGTACAGGCCGAGCCGCATCGTGCCGCCCAGGTCGCCCGCGCCTTCCACGTAAGCCAGTTGCTCCTCCATCGTGGAGATCACCGGATGCGCCGTGCCCGCGTCGAACTCCGTCGAGTTCGCCTCGGGGATCTCCGCGAGGTTGCGCGCCGCCTCGATCACGACGCACTGGAGGCCGAGGCAGATGCCGAGCAGCGGGATCAGGTTCTCGCGCGCGTACTGGATCGCACCGATCTTGCCCGTCACGCCGCGGTCGCCGAACCCGCCGGGGATCAGCACCCCGTCGACCCCTTCGAGCTGCCTGGCGGCGCCCGCCTGGGTCTTGCAGTCGTCGGACGTGACCCACTTGACGTTCACGCGCGCCTTGTTGGCGAAGCCGCCGGCGCGCAGCGCCTCGGTCACCGACAGGTAGGCGTCCGGCAGGTCGATGTACTTGCCGACGAGTGCGACGGTGACCTCGTGGTCGGGGTGGTGGACCCGGTCCAGCAGATCGTCCCAGACCGTCCAGTCGACGTCCCTGAACGGCAGGTCGAGCTTGCGCACGACGTACGCGTCGAGGCCCTCCGTGTGCAGCACCTTCGGGATGTCGTAGATCGACTTGGCGTCGATCGCCGCGACCACCGCGTCCTCGTCGACGTCGCACATCAGCGAGATCTTGCGCTTGATCGAGAGCGGCACCTCGCGGTCGGCGCGCAGCACGATCGCGTCGGGCTGGATGCCGATGCTGCGCAGCGCGGCGACCGAGTGCTGGGTCGGCTTGGTCTTCAGCTCGCCGGACGGGCCGATGTACGGGAGGAGCGAGATGTGTACGACGAAGACGTTGTCGCGGCCCACCTCATGGCGTACCTGACGCACGGTTTCCAAGAACGGCTGGGACTCGATGTCGCCGACCGTGCCGCCGACCTCGGTGATGACGACGTCCACGTCGTCGGTGGCCATCCGGCGGATGCGGTGCTTGATCTCGTTGGTGATGTGCGGGATGACCTGGACCGTGTCGCCCAGGTACTCGCCGCGCCGCTCCTTGGCGATCACCGTCGAGTAGACCTGCCCGGTGGTCACGTTGGCCGCGCCGTCGAGATCCACGTCCAGGAAGCGCTCGTAGTGGCCGACGTCCAGGTCGGTCTCGGCGCCGTCGTTGGTGACGAACACCTCACCGTGCTGGAACGGATTCATCGTGCCGGGGTCGACATTGAGGTAGGGATCGAGCTTCTGCATCGTGACCCGCAGCCCACGCGCCTTGAGCAGCGCACCCAGGCTGGAGGCGGTCAGGCCCTTGCCGAGGGAGGATGCGACACCCCCGGTGACGAAGATGTGCTTGGTCGTCGAGGATGTCGAGGATCGGTTCGGCATGGCCAAGAGGGGGCTCCCGTGGTCGCGGTCTGGAGTGCGTACCGGCCGCTTCCGCGCGCCGTCCTTGCCGGAGGTGCGGGGGCTGCCGTCGCTGCGGGTTCGGGGCCCCTTGTGCGTCGCAGGGAGACCACCGGTCCACGGGCTACCAGGGTATCAGCGACAAAGGGAGGCCGCTTCCGGCCACGCGTCGCCGCGTCTGTCCCTATCCGTACCCCTGCTCACCCCTGGCTCACCCGTTCGGCGGCCTCATGTTGCCGGGAGCGTGGCGCGGAACTACGAGGTGCGTCGTAAGCTGCTCGGACACTCGCTGCCGAGTCAGGCCGGAAAAGGCATCACCCCCGCCCGTATTCCCGGAACAAACAGCTCGTCAACGACCCTTTTCGTCGCAGTAAGCGCCCCTCGGGGCGAACGTGGCCGTTCGACTGGAGATGCACGTGGCCGGGCGCATCGAGGATTACGCACTCATCGGAGACATGCAGACCGCTGCCCTGGTCTGCCGGGACGGCACAGTCGACTGGCTGTGCCTGCCCCGCTTCGACTCGCACGCCGTCTTCGCGGCCCTTCTGGGGACCGACGAACACGGTTTCTGGCGGCTCGGGCCGGCGTACCCGGCGGGTGCCAACCCGCCGCGCGCCGCGCGCCGCCGCTATGTCGGGGACTCGCTGGTCCTGGAATCGGAGTGGGACACGCCGCGCGGTTCCGTGCGCGTGACGGATTTCATGCCGCCGCGTGACGGGGCCCCGCAGGTCATCCGCATCGTGGAAGGCATAAGCGGCCGGGTGCCGATGCGCTCCACGCTGCGGATGCGGTTCAGCTACGGGCGCGTGACGCCCTGGGTGCACAAGGTCGACAACCGCACGGTCGCCGTCGCGGGACCCGACTCCGTGTGGCTGGACACCGAGGCGGAGACCTACGGCAAGGACCTCACCACCTACTCCGACTTCACGGTGGCGCCGGGCGACCGGATCGCCTTCACGATCAGTTGGCAGCCCTCGCACCGCACGCCGCCCGCGCTGCCCGACCCCGAGGGGTCGCTGGAGGCGACGACGGACTTCTGGCGCGAATGGGTCGACCAGTGCACGTACCACGGCCCCTACCGGGAAGCCGTCGTCCGCTCGCTGATCACGCTCAAGGCGCTGACGTACGCCCCGACGGGCGGCATCGTCGCCGCGCCGACGACGTCCCTGCCGGAGGAGATCGGCGGGGTACGGAACTGGGACTACCGCTACACCTGGCTGCGGGACGCCGCGATCACGCTCTCCTCGCTGCTGCGCACCGGCTACCGCGAGGAGGCGCGCGCCTGGCGCGAGTGGCTGCTGCGGGCCGTCGCCGGCGACCCGGAGAACCTGCAGATCATGTACGGCATCGCCGGCGAGCGCGAGCTGGGCGAGGCGGAGCTGGACTGGCTGCCGGGCTACGAGAGTTCGGGCCCGGTCCGGGTCGGCAACGGCGCCGCGCACCAACTGCAGTTGGACGTGTACGGAGAGGTGACCGAGGCGCTGCATCTGGCGCACATGACGGGACTCGCCCGTAACGACTACGCATCTCTTCTCCAGCTCAAGCTGATCCGCTACCTGGAGAAGCACTGGGACCAGCCCGACGAGGGCATCTGGGAGGTGCGCGGCCCGCGCAGGCACTTCGTGCACTCCAAGGTCATGGCGTGGGTCGCCGTCGACCGGACGATCAAGCTGATCGAGTCGGGCGACGCGGACGGTCCGCTGGAGCGCTGGCGGGACCTGCGGGACGACATCCACCACGACGTGTGTGAAAAGGGTTACGACAAAGAGCGCAACACCTTCACGCAGTCGTACGGCTCGAAGGAGCTGGACGCCTCCCTGCTGCTGATCCCGCAGATGGGCTTCCTGCCGCCCGACGACAAGCGCGTCATCGGCACGATCGAGGCGATCCAGCGCGAGCTGTCGACGGTGGACGGCTTCGTGATGCGCTACCCGACGGCGGGCGAAGAGGCGGGCCTGGACGGTCTTGAGGGCGACGAAGGCGCCTTCCTGGCCTGTTCGTTCTGGCTGGCGGACGATCTCGCGATGATCGGCCGCGTCGACGAGGCCCGCAAGCTGTTCGAGAAGCTGCTGACCCTGCGCAACGACCTGGGCCTGCTGGCCGAGGAGTGGGACCCGCGCCTGAAGCGCCAGGTGGGGAACTTCCCGCAGGCGTTCAGCCATGTGCCGCTGATCGACACGGCACTGCGGCTGACGGCTTCGGGCGCGTACGGCGGCTGACGCCCGCAGGCGGCTGTGTGCGGCACTTCGGGCTGAGGTGCCGCGCAGGGCGGGGCGCCCGGTAGCCTCCGGCCCATGGACGAACAGGGCGGAATCACCGTGCGGCGGGCGCTGGAGCTGCCGGGGTTGCGCAGCGGGCTGCCGGAGGTCGTGGCCTGCGGGGACCGGCTGGAGCGCCGGGTGCGCTGGGTGCACGCGGGTGAGGTGCCGAACATCGCTTCGCTGCTCAAGGGCGGCGAGCTGCTGCTGACCACGGGGCTCGGCCTCGGCACCCGGCCCGCCGAGCAACGCGCGTTCGTCCGCAGGCTGGCCGAGCGCGGCATCGCCGCCTTGGTGGTGGAGCTGGGGTCCCGGTTCGACCGGCTGCCCGCCGCGCTGGTGGAGGCGGCGACGGCGGCCGGGCTGCCGCTGGTGCAGTTGCGGCGCGAGGTGCCGTTCGTCGCGGTGACCGAAGAGGTGCACACCGAGATCGTCAACGGGCACTACGCGCTGCTGCGGCAGGCCGACGAGGTGCACCGGCGGTGCACGGAGGCGCTGCTCGACGGCGGCGGCGCGCCGCAGGTGCTGCGGATCCTCGCCGACTTCGCGGGCAATCCGGTCTTCCTCGAAACCGCCGACGGGCGGCTGCTGTACGCGGCGGGCGCGGGCGAGGCCCCGGCGGGCGCGGAGCCGCTGCGGGTCGATCCGCTCCAGGTCTGGGAGGGGCTGCGCGGCCAGCGCACGGCCCGCGCCGCGGGACCGCCCGCCGACACCGTGCTGGTGGACGTGGCGGGCGGCGGCCAGGGCGCGGGCGGCGTACGGGCCCGGCTGGTGCTGCCCGCCGTGGCCGGGCCGCCGCTGCCGGTGCACCGGATGGCGGCCGAGCGCGCGGCGGGGCTCCTGGCGGTCGTCCTGATGCAGGCCCGCCAGGAGGACGAGCTGGCGGCGCGCGGCCGTGGTGACTTCCTCACCGATCTCGCGGAGGGCCGCGTCGGGTACGCGGACGCCCCCGCGCAGGCCAAGGTGCTCGGCTTCCGGCCGGGCGAAGGGCCGCTGCTGCCGGTCGTGATGCGGCTGGCGGCCGAGCCCGTACCGTCAGGCAACTGGGCCGTGCTGGCCCGCGCGGTGCAGGAGGAGCTGTCGTCGCTGGGCATGCCGGTCCTGCTCGGTGTGCGCCCGGTGGAGGGCCGGGTGCCGCTGCTGCTGGGACTGCGCCAGGAGTCGGACCGCACGGCCGTCGCCGACCGGGTCGCTGTCGCGCTGCGGGCGGGAGTGGCACGGGCCGGCCTCGAACGCGGTGGCACGCGGCCACCGGTCGTCGTCGTGGGCGTACCCGGCGGCTGGGCGGCGGCGGGCGGCGGCCTGCGGCACGCCGGCGAAACGGCCGCGGCGGCCGAGGGCCTGCCGGACCGGCCGTGGTACGACGCCCGCCGCCTGGACATCGACCTGCTGCTGTGGCGCCTGCGCGACCACCCCGACCTGGCCGCGTTCGTGGACCGCGCGATCGGCCCCCTGCGCACGCACGACGCGTCGTCGCGCCCGGCGCTGCTGCCGACGCTGGAGACGTATCTGGCGCACGCGGGGCGCAAGGCGGAGACGGCACGCGAACTGCGCCTGAACCGGCAGACGCTGTACAACCGGCTGGCGAGGATCGCGGAGCTGCTGGGCACGGACCTGGACGACCCCGAGACGGTCCTGGCCCTGAGCCTCGCGCTACGGGCGCGCAGGCACGCGCCGTAGTCCCGTCGCTGCGGTGTCGCCGTCCGGCGGGGTTCGGTTGGCGTGTCTGGGTTGCGGTTGTCGTTGCCCGTGCCGGGTTCCGGGGCCTCCGGAGGGGGGTGTCCGGACTGCGGTGTCGCCGTCCGGCGGGGGCGGCCGGGGTGCGGTGGTTGCGGCCCGCTTGTCGTCTGCCGGGTTCCGGGGCCTCCGGAGGGGGGTGTCCGGACTGCTCGATCGCTAGAACTCCTACGCTTTACGTCCGGACACCCCCCTCCTGCGGCCCCGGCCCCCTCCCCCCGGCGGTCCCATGCACCTGTCCACGTGCGCGCGGCTTGCGGGGTGCGTTCGGGCCCGGGGCCGCGTCCCTGTCGTGGACGCCCGGCCCCTTGCCGCCGGTGGTCGGGAGCACCCCATCCGGGCCCGGGGGCTGAAGGGGGTCGTGCAGGGGTGGTGTCCGGAGCGTAAAGCGTGATTTGCGGCGCATGTCCGGGTCCACCTCGCGTCAGAGGCGCACGCGCCGTAAATCGTGCAGCGCAGGACACGACCCCGGAACGGCCACCGGCGACCACCGCAACCAAGACCCGCAACCCCCGCCGGACGGCGACACCGCGCCGGACGGCGACACCGCGCCGGACGGCGACACCGCGACTACGCGAACGACCAAGGTTGCGTCAACTCGTCGTACACGCTCAGGATCTGGGCGATCGTGTCGTCCTCCGTCGGCCACGTCGCGGCCTGGGCGCGGCCCGCCGCGGTCAGTTCGTGGCGGCGGCGCGGGTCGGCCAGCAGGCGCAGCACCGCGCGGGAGAGCGCCGCCGCGTTTCCGTACGGGACGAGTTCCGCCGCCTCGCCCACGAGTTCGGGCACCCCGCCGACCGCCGTGGCGACCAGCGGTACTCCCAGCCGCAACGCCTCCTGCGCGAGGACGGAGCGCGCCTCCCAGCGGCTGGGCAGTACGGCGACGTCGGCGGCGGCGAGCAGTTCGCTGACGTCGTCGCGTCTGCCGATCAACCGTACCGGCAACTCGTCCTCTTCGATGCGCCGTTGCAGCTTGGCGCGCTCCCGGCCCTCGCCCGCCACCGCGAGCAGCGGCGCCGGGTCGAGCGTGCTCCAGGTGTTGGTCGCGTCCAACAGCACGTCATAGCCGTGGTGCGGCACGAGACTTCCGACCGCCATCACCAACGGTCGCTCCACCGCGCCCAGTTCGGCGCGGGCCTTGCTCTCGGAGCCGCCCGCGCCCGCCCGGGGCGCCGGTACGGCAAGCGGTGCGAGCCGGGCGTCGCGCGCTCCGCGCTCACGGGCGCGGTCGACGAGACCCGACGACGTGCCCAGCACAACGGCCGCCGCTCGTACGGCTCTTCGCTCCAGCAGCCGCAGCACCTGGCCGCGCGCGCCCTCGTCGAGGGCGCGGGTGTGCCAGGTCACGACGAGCGGCACCCGGCGGCCGCCGAGGGCGAGGGCGGTCCGTACGGCGGCGTGCAGTCCGTGCGCGTGGACCACGTCGGCGCCGACGCAGGCCACCCGCAGCGCGGCGACCGACGCCGGGTCGCCGGAGCGCGGTACGGGGATGTGCCGCGCCCCGGCGCCCCGGAAGTCGTAGGCGTCGTCCAGTTCGGCGGGGGCACACACCGTCACGCGCACGCCCCGGGCGACGAGTCCCGCCGTCAGCGACCGGACGTGCGCGCTGCTGCCCGCACTGCCTCCGCCCAGCACCTGGACCGTACGCAGTTGTGTCACGTGGCCAAGGCTCCTGGATCGGGGGCGGGCTGGGGCCGCCGCGGCGGGGGTGCGCCGCAGCGGGTCTGCCGTCAAGGATGCCAGCCCGTACGCACGTTCCGGCACCGAGGAGGTGGCGTTCTTGCGTCCGCCAGCGCGATATCGGCCCGTTGAATCACTCACCCGGGTGAAGGCTCCGCAGATTACGCGTCGGCGCGTGCCGTCGCCAGGAGTTCTTCCGCGTGGGCCCGCGCCGTCTCGGAGTCCTCCTGGCCGGCCAGCATCCGCGACAGCTCCCGCACCCGGTCCTCGCCCTCCAGGACGGTCACTCCCGAACGCGTCACCGAACCGTCGTTGGTCTTCTCGACCAGCAACTGCCGGTCGGCGAAGGCGGCGACCTGCGGCAGGTGCGTCACGACCACGACCTGCGCCGACTTGGCGAGCTTCGCGAGCCTGCGGCCCACCTCGACCGCCGCCTTGCCGCCGACGCCCGCGTCGACCTCGTCGAAGAGGTACGTCGGCACCGGGTCGGAGCCCGCGAAGACCACCTCGACGGCGAGCATCACGCGCGACAGCTCACCGCCCGAAGCGCCCTTGGCGATCGGCCGGGGCTGGGCGCCCGGGTGCGGGGCGAGCAGCAGTTCGACCTCGTCGACGCCGTGCGTGCCGTACGTGACGGCGCGCCCGCCGACCTCGATGCCGGACGTCTCGTCCGCCGCCTCGGTCTGCCGGATGTCGAAGGAGACGCGGGCGTGCGGCATGGCCAGCGACGCCAGTTCCGCGGTGACGGCTTCGGCGAAGCGATCAGCCGCTTCCGTACGGGCGTCGGTGAGCGCCTGGGCGAGCCCGGACAGCTCGGCGCGCAGCGCGTCGCGTTCGACGGTCAGCTCGCCGATCCGGTCGTCGTCGCCCTCCAGCTCGGTCAGCCGGGCGGCGCTCTCCTGCGACCAGGCCAGGACTGTGGCGATGTCCTGGCCGTACTTGCGGGTCAGCGCGGAGAGCGCGGCGCGGCGCTCCTCGACGGCGCCGAGCCGCAGCGGGTCGGCGTCGAGGTTGTCGGCGTAGCTGGCGAGTTCGCCGGCCACGTCCGAGAGCAGGATCGAGATCTCGCCCATCCGCTCCGCGAGCCCGGCGAGCGCCGGGTCGTGGGAGCGTACGGCCTCCAGAGCGCGGCCCGCGCCGCCCACCAGCGTGGTGGCGTCGACGCCCTCCGGGTCCTCGGGGTCGCCGGCGAGCGCGCCGTGCGCGAGGGCCGCAGCCGACGCCAGCGCCTCCGCGTTGCCGAGCCGCTCGGCCTCGGCGGCGAGTTCGACGTCCTCGCCAGGCAGCGGCTCGACGGCGGCGATCTCGTTGAGGCCGAAGCGCAGCAGATCGGCTTCCTGGGCGCGCTCCCTGGCGCGGGTCGTCAGCTCGTCGAGTTCGGCGACGACGGCCCGCAGCCTGCGGTAGGCGGCCAGATACTTCGCGTGCGGTCCGGTGACGGCGTCACCCGCGTACCGGTCGAGGGCCTGGCGCTGCCGGGCGGGCCGCAGCAGGCCCTGCTGGTCGGTCTGGCCGTGTACGGCGACGAGGTCGTCCGCCAGCTCCGCCAGCATGCCGACGGGCACGGAGCGGCCGCCCAGGTGCGCCCGTGAGCGCCCCTCGGCAGAGACGGTCCTGCTGATGAGCAGCGCACCGTCCTCCAGCTCGGCCCCCGCCTCCTCGGCGCGCAGCGCCGCGGCCGATCCCGCGGACAGCGTGATCCGCCCCTCGACGACCGCCGCCTTCGCGCCGATCCGTACGAGCGTGGGATCGGCGCGTCCGCCGAGCAGCAGCCCGAGGCTGGTGACGACCATGGTCTTGCCGGCGCCCGTCTCACCGGTCACCGCTGTGAAGCCGGGTGACAGCTCCACCACAGCGTCGTCGATGACTCCGAGCGACCGTATCCGCATCTCCTCCAACACGGTCATGACCATACGAGGTCCGGGCCCCCCTGTGCGACGGACCCCACCCCCCGATCGGCCGGGCTCCCGCAGGACGGCGCCGGCCGTACCGGCTCCGACCTGCGGGAGCGCCGCACGCCCGGGGTCAGTTCGGGGCTCCGCGCCAGCCGGAAACCGGCAGGGCGAACTTGGCCACGAGCCGGTCCGTGAACGACGCGTGGTGCAGCCGCGCCAGCCGTACGGGGACGGCGCCGCGCCGTACCTCGACCCGGGCCCCCGGCGGCAGCTCGACCGTTCTGCGCCCGTCGCACCACAGGACGCCCTGCGGGGTGTCCTGCTGCACCTCCACGGCCAGCACCGTCGTCGGGGAGGTGACCAGCGGCTTCGCGAACAGCGCGTGGGCGCTGATCGGGACCATCAGCAGCGCCTCCACATCGGGCCAGACGACCGGGCCGCCCGCCGAGAACGCGTAGGCCGTCGACCCGGTGGGGGTGGCGCAGACGATGCCGTCGCAGCCGAAGCCGGTGACGGGACGGCCGTCGATCTCCAGGACGACCTCCAGCATCCGCTCGGGGGACACCTTCTGCACGGCCGCCTCGTTGAGCGCCCAGTCCCGGTGCACGACGGCGCCGTTGATACGTACGACGACGTCGATCGTCATCCGCTCCTCGACCTCGTAGGCGCGGGTGACGACCCGGTACACGACCCGGTCAAGGTCGTCGCGCTCCGCCTCGGCGAGAAACCCGACCCTGCCGAGGTTGACGCCCAGCATCGGGACGCCCGAGGCGCGGGCGAAGGCGGCGCCGCGCAGCAGCGTCCCGTCGCCGCCGAGCACGATCAGCAGCTCGCAGCCGTCGAGCGCCTCGGGGGTCGCGTCGGGGACCGTCTCCACGACGGAGCCCGACAGCGGCAGGTCGGCCGCCTCGGCCTCCAGGACGCGTACCCGCAGTCCGTTGCGCACCAGCCCGTTGACGACCCGCTCGGCACTGCGGATCGCCGCCGGTCTTCCGGTGTGCGCCAGCAGGAACACGGTGCGGTCTGCGTTCGCGGTCAACGGGGTCCCTCCGCCACTGCACGGTCGACGTCCGCCGGATCGAGTGCGGGCGCTCCGGCGCTGAGCCACAGGAAGTACTCGACGTTCCCCGAGGGGCCGGGCAGCGGGCTCGCCGTGACCCCCCGTACGCCGAGGCCGAGTTCGGCGGCCTTCCCCGCCACGTTCTTCACGGCCGAAGCACGCAGCTCGGGACTGCGTACGACACCGCCGCTGCCGAGGCGCTCCTTGCCCACCTCGAACTGCGGTTTGACCATCAGCACCAGATCGGCCTCGTCGGCCGCGCAGCGCACCAGCGCGGGCAGCACGAGGCCGAGCGGGATGAACGACAGATCCCCCACGACTACCTCCACAGGCACTCCCCCGATCAGGTCGAGCGTCAACTCACGTACGTTCGTACGGTCCTTGACGGTCACCCGTTCATCGCTCCGCAGCGACCAGGCGAGTTGTCCGTATCCGACGTCCACGGCGACGACGTGTGCGACGCCGGCCCGCAGCAGTACGTCGGTGAAGCCGCCCGTGGACGCACCGGCGTCGAGGGCGCGCCTGCCGCGTACGACGAGGCCGAGCGGCTCGAACACCGCGAGGGCGCCCGCGAGTTTGTGGCCGCCGCGCGAGACGTAGTCGGGATCGCCGTCGTCCTCGGTGACGACGACGGCCGCGCTGGTCTCCACCTGGGTCGCGGGTTTGGTGGCCGTGTTGCCGCCGACGGTGACCCGGCCGGCGGCGATCAGCGCGCTCGCGTGCTCGCGTGAGCGGGCGAGGTTGCGGCGTACCAGCTCGGCATCGAGACGGCGGCGTGCCAGTCCTGCCACGTTCGGTTCAGCTCCTGTGGTCGTACGTGAACGAGGCCGGCGAAGGCGAAGACGACGCTGCCGGCGCCGGGGGGCCCGGGTGCGCCGGGCGCGCGTCGAGCGCCGTCAGGGTGTCGCGCAGGCCCCTGTGCACATCCTCGTACACCTCGACATGGCCCTCGGCGGGCAGGTGGTCCACATCGTCGAGCCGGGCGAGCTGGCCGTCCACATCGGCGTTGCCCGTCGGGGTCCGCACCACCCCCAGGGGCCGCGGTTCAGGGTCGTGCGGGCCGTCGCCACCGGCCGTTCCCGCCATCGAGTCGCTCATGCCACGACGCTACCCCGAAGGGGTGGGGTACCGTCGATCACGATGGCGACGAAGGAGGAGTGCCGTGGCGCACTCGACAGGCTCTCGGACAATCTGGCAGGGGCGGACGGAAAGGTTCGCGACGCTGCCGGGTTCGACCGATCTTTGAGCTGCCACATCACGGATCTGGACATCACCTTCACGGGCCGGCTGACGGACGGCCGTATCGAGGTGGCCGACACCCGGCCGGGCCCGCCGCGCGAACCGGCGCAGATCCGGCTGGCGATGGCGGGCGACGACCTGGTCGCGCTGGTCGACGGTGAGCTGAACTTCGTACGGGCCTGGGGTTCGGGGCGGGTCAAGCTGGATGCGGGCTTCCGCGACCTGCTGCGGCTGAAGTCGCTTCTCTAGTCGCTTCTCCGGGACTGCCCAGTCACTTCTCCGCTCACTTCTCCGGGGCGTTCACTTCTTCGGAACTGTCGGCAGGGCTGCTTGACCCGGTCCCCGGCTCCTGGCGCGGCGGCCTGCGGGGACCACCAGCGGCGTACCCGTCTCGGGGTCCTCGATGACCTGGCAGCGCAGCCCGAACACCCGCTCCACCAGCGGCGCCGTGACCACTTCCGAGGGCGGCCCCTCCGCCACGACCGCCCCGTCGCGCATGGCGATGAGATGCGTGGCGTAGCGGGCGGCGTGGTTCAGGTCGTGCAGGACGGCGACGAGCGTGCGGCCCGCCGTCTCGTGCAGTTCGGCGCAGAGGTCCAGCACCTCGATCTGGTGCTGGATGTCCAGGAAGGTGGTGGGTTCGTCGAGGAGCAGCAGCGGGGTCTGCTGGGCGAGGGCCATCGCGATCCAGACCCGCTGGCGCTGTCCGCCGGACAATTCGTCGACATAGCGATCGGCGAGATCGTCGATACGGGTCGCCGCCATCGACTCGTGGACCGTCCGCTCGTCGTCGGGCGACCACTGCCGCAGCAGCCCCTGGTGCGGGTAGCGGCCACGGGCGACCAGGTCGGCGACGGTGATGCCGTCGGGCGCGACGGAGGACTGCGGCAGCAGACCGAGGGTCCTGGCGACCTTCTTGGCCGGCAGCGAGTGGATGGCGGCGCCGTCGAGGAGCACCCGCCCCTCGGACGGCCTGAGCATCCGGGAGAGCGCACGCAGCAATGTCGACTTGCCGCAGGCGTTCGGTCCGACGACCACGGTGAAGGAGTGGTCGGGTATCTCCACGGACAGATCGCGGGCGATGATCCGCCGGTCGTAGCCGAGGGTCACCGATTCCGCGGTGAGGCGCTGCATGGAAGGAGCCTTAGCGGTCGGGGGTGTTGTCGGGTCCACCGGAGCGGGCGGGGCCGGCGGGTCCGTGGGGGCCGTGGGGGCCGTGGGGGCCGTCATCTGCGTACCGCTCTCATATGCGTCCCGCCTTGCGTTCGGTGACCAGCAGCCAGAGCAGGTAGCAGCCGCCGAGCGCGCCCGTGACCACCCCGACCGGCAGCTCCCGGCCGCCGAACGCGTTGGTGGCGACCCAGTCGGCCGCCAGCAGCAGTACGGCGCCCATGAGGGCGGAGGCGGCGAGGTTGGGTCCCGGCGCGCGGGTCAGCCGGCGGGCCAACTGGGGCGCGCTGAGCGAGACGAAGGCGATCGGCCCGGCGGCGGCGGTCGCGGCGGCCACGAGCAGCGCCGCCGCGCCCATCAGCAGCACCCGCACCCGCTCGACCGGTATGCCGAGCGCGTACGCCGCGTCGTCGCCCATCTCCATCACCCGCAGCGGCCGGGCGTATCCGACGACCGGCGGCGCGAGCACGGCGCAGAGGACCAGCAGCGGCCAGAACTGCGCCCAGTCGCGGCCGTCGAGCGTGCCGGTCATCCACAGCACGGCCCGCGTCGCGTCGTTCAGATCGGCCTTGGTGATCAGGTAGTAGTTGACGGCCGTGAGCATCGCGGCGACGCCGACACCGACGAGCACGAGCCGGTATCCGTGCACCCCGCGCTGCCACGCCAGCAGATAGATACCGGCGCCGGTCAGCAGACCGCCGGCCAGCGCACCGGCCGAGACGGCCGCCGCGTCGCCGTGGAAGAGCACGATCACGCCGAGCGCGCCGACGGTCGCGCCCTGGCCGAAGCCGATCACATCGGGGCTGCCGAGCGGGTTGCGGCTGACGGACTGGAAGACGGCCCCGCCGATCCCGAGCGCCCCGCCCACCAGCAGCCCCACGAGCACCCGGGGCAGCCGCAGGTCACGGACGATGAACTCCTGCGAGGCCGTGCCCTTCCCGACCAGGGTGGCCACGACGTCGCCCGGCGACATCGCGAAGTCGCCACTGCCGATCAGGACGACCCCGGCGGCGAGCGCCGCCACCGTCAGCAGGAGAAGGACGAGACAGGACCGGCCGTCGAACCGTACGGACAGTCCACCGGGCGTACGGATCACCCGTGTCGGCGCGCTCACAACTGGGCCATCCTCTTGCGGCGGACGAGGTGGACGAAGACGGGGCCGCCGACCAGCGCGGTGACGATGCCGACCTGCAGTTCCGAGGGCCGGGCCACGACCCGGCCCAGCACGTCGGAGCCGAGCAGCAGCACCGGCGCGAGGACCGCCGCGTACGGCAGGATCCAGCGCATGTCGGGGCCCGTGACGGTACGGACGAGGTGGGGCACCATCAGCCCGATAAAGACGATCGGCCCGCACGCGGCGGTCGCCGCCCCGCACAGCAGGGTGACGGAGAGCATCGCGAGCACGCGCGTACGGGTCAGCCGCGCGCCCAGGGACCGTGCGGTGTCGTCACCCAGCTCCATGGCGTTCAGCGGGCGGGCGATCAGCAGCGCGAGCAGCACACCGGCCGCGATGAACGGCCACACCTTGCCGACGGTCGACATGTCGGCAGAGGCGAGCGAGCCGACCGTCCAGAACCGCAGCCGGTCGAGCGCGGCCGAATCCAGCAGTTGGACGGCGTTGACGTAGCCGAAGAGCGCGGCGCTCGCCGCCGTACCGGCGAGCGCGAGCCGTACGGGAGTGGCGCCACGGCTGCCGCCGAGGACGTAGACCGCCACGGACACGACGGCGGCGCCGGCGAAGGCGAACCACACGTACCCGGTCAGGGAGGTGACGCCGAGAAAGCTGATCGCGGAGACCACGGCCGCCGAAGCACCGGCGTTGACACCCAGCAGCCCCGGCTCGGCGAGCGGGTTGCGGGTGAGCGCCTGCATCACGGCGCCGGCCAGCCCGAGGGCGGCGCCGACGAGCAGCCCGAGGACGGTGCGCGGCAACCGTACGTCGGTGACGATCACGTCGTTGTCGGTGCCCGAAGCGTGGAACAGCCCGTGCCACACGTCGGCGGGCGAGATCGACTTCGCACCGACGGCGATGCTCGCGACACACACCAGGAGCAGCACGCAGAGAGCGAGCAGCAACCCGGCGGCACGCAGGGTGCGGCGCGCGGGCGGCGCTGCGGGCAGGGGCTCCGCGCGCTGTTCGGAGGGACGGTCGACCAACACGGAAGTTAGGCTAGCCTACCCTGACAAGCCACCCCGGTGAGGGGGCTGCGTGCCTGCTCAGAGCCCCTGCGGGCGGCCCTCCAGCGCGCAGCCCCCGCCGCTCAGAAGCCCAGCTTCGCCAGCACCTTCCCCGCGTCGAGCGTGCAGGAGCCCTCACCGGCCTGCGTCCAGGCAGCGGCGCACAGCGCGCGCAGCCCGTCCAGCGCGGCGCCGTCCCCGTCGAGGACGAACGCGTCGTCGCGCACGGCCGCCGTCCACCCGCCGCAGCCGAACCCGCCGTCGGCATCCGTCACTTCGGGCTGCCCGGTCAGCAGTCCGCGCAGATCCGCGTCCACATACGTCGGCCGGTGCTTGGGCTCGGCGGCAAGAAGATGGGCCGCGTCCGTGACGCCGGTCAGCACGAGCAGCGAGTCCACCTCGCCGTTGAACGCGCCTTCGATGTCCGTGTCCAGCCGGTCCCCCACGACCAGGGGGTGCTTGGCGCCGGTCCGCAGGATCGTCTCCCGGTGCATCGGCGGCAACGGCTTGCCCGCGACCTGCGGTTCGGCGCCGGTCGCGATCCGTACGACCTCGACGGCCGCCCCGTTGCCCGGCGCGATCCCGCGCCCGCTCGGAATCGTCAGGTCCGTGTTCGAGGCGAACCACGGCACACCGCGGGCCACCGCGTAACCGGCCTCGGCGAACCTCCCCCAGGCGAGGTCGGGACCGCCGTACCCCTGGGCGACGGCGGCGGGATCGTCGTCCGCCGACTCCACCGGTTCGAGGCCGCGTTCGCGCAGCGCGACCCGCAGCCCCTCCCCGCCGATGACCAGCACCCTGGCCCCGGCCGGCACCTGCTCGGCGATCAGCCGCGCCACCGCCTGCGCCGACGTGATCACATCGGCCGCCTCGGCCGGCACCCCCAGCTCCGTCAGATGCCCGGCGACGGTGTCCGGCGTCCTGAGCGCGTTGTTCGTCACGTATGCCAGGTGCATCCCCGCGTCCCGCGCCGTGCCGAGCGATTCGACGGCGTGCGCGATGGCGGAACCGCCCGCGTACACCACACCGTCAAGATCGAGCAGAGCCGTGTCGTACGTCTCGTCCAGCGCTTCGGCGCTGCTGCCCGGCCTGGACCTGCCCTGCTGACTCATCCGTCTTCCGCTCCTCGCTCGGGACCATCCCCCAGATCATCGCTCATAGCCGCATCCCACCTACCATGCTCAGATGAAGACGACTGGTCCGGCGCCCGATGGGCTGCGGCTGCTTCCCTTCCGCGGCCTGCGTTACGTCCCCGAACTGGTCGGCAGCCTCGCCGCCGTGACGTCACCGCCGTACGACGTCGTCATCAGGCCGGACGGACTGCAGCACCTCGAATCGGCGGATCCCCACAACATCGTCCGGCTGATCCTGCCGCAGGCGCCGACAGCCGACGAGCGCCACCGGCAGGCGGCGGAGACGTTGGAGCGCTGGCGGGGCGAGGGTGTCATCGCCCCGGACCCGGACCCCGCGCTGTACGTCTACGAGCAGCGCAGGGGCGAGGTGTTGCAGCGCGGGATCATCGGGGCGCTGGCCCTCTCCGAACCGGCGGACGGCATCGTGCTGCCGCACGAGGACGTCATGCCGGACGTGGTGGCGGACCGCGCGGCCCTGATGCGCACGACGGCGACCAACCTGGAGCCGCTGCTGCTGACCTACCGCGGCACAGCTCAGGACACGGGCACCGCGGCGGTCATCGAGCGCACGGTCGGCAAGGCCCCGCTGCTCGCCACCACCACCGAGGACGGCTTCAGCCACCGGCTGTGGTCGGTCACCGATCCCGCCGAACTCGCCGAGATCGCCGCGGACCTGGGCAGCCATCAGGCGCTGATCGCGGACGGCCACCACCGGTGGGCGACGTATCTGCGGCTGCGTACGGAGCACGCGGCGGGCGGACCGTGGAGCTACGGGCTGGTCCTGCTCGTCGACACGAACCGCTATCCGCTGCGGGTGCGGGCCATCCACCGGCTGCTGCACGGCATACCGGTGGCCCGCGCGCTCGACGCTCTCGACGGCGCCTTCCGCGTGCGCACGGTCGAAGGACCGCTACCGGCGGCCCTGGGCGCCCTCGGTGCGGCGGCCGAGGACGGAACCGCGTTCCTGCTCGCAGGGGACGGCCGTTTCCACCTGGTCGACCGCCCGGACCCCGCACTGCTGGCCCGTACGATCCCGGCCGACCGGCCTGCGGCCTGGCGGGAGTTGGACGCGACGGTGCTGCACAGCACACTGCTGGACCACATCCTGCGGATCCCCGACGACCGCGAACATATCGCGTACATCCACGAGACCGACGCGGTGGTCGAGCACGCCGAACGCAACGGCTCGACCGCCGTGCTGCTGCACCCGGTACGCGAGGACGTCGTACGGGACTTGGCCCGCCAGGGCGTCACGATGCCGCGCAAATCTACGTCGTTCGGACCGAAGCCCGCGACCGGTCTGGTGATGCGGAGCCTCACGCTGGACTGAGTGCGGCTGCGGCCGGGCAACGCAAAAGGGCGGCGCCGGAACCCTGTTCGGGATTCCGGCGCCGCCCTCTCGTCGGACTACACGGTCACTTCTCGTCGTCTCCGTCAGCGTCCTCGTCGGCCGCCTCGGCGTCGACGAACTCGATCCCGTCCAGCTCGGCGAGCCGGTCGGACGCGTCCGTCGCCCCGTCCTTGTCTGCCTCGATCGTCTTGGCGAACCACTCGCGTGCCTCGTCCTCACGCCCGGCCGACAACAGCGCGTCGGCATAGGCGTAACGGAGCCGCGAGGTCCACGGATGAATGGCGCTCGACCCCAACTCCGGGCTCTCCAGGGTCACGATGGCGGCATCGATCTGCCCCATGTCCCTGCGGGCGCCGGCGGCGACCAGCCGCATCTCGACCTGGCCGGCCTTGTCGAGCTTCTGCACCTCGGGCTCGCCGGCCATCGCCATCGCACGCTCGGGGCGGCCGAGGCCGCGCTCGCAGTCCGCCATGACGGGCCACAGGTCCACGCCGCCGGTCATCCGCCGCGAGGCCCTGAACTCGGCAAGCGCCTCACCGTACTTCTGCGTCGCGTACGCGGCGAAGCCTGCGGCCTCGCGCACGGCGGAGACGCGGGAGGCGAGCCGCAGCGCGATACGCGAGTACGCGTACGCCTGCTCGGGGTCGTCGTCGATGAGCTGCGCGACCATGACGAGGTTCCTGGCGACGTCGTCGGCGAGGGTCTTGGGCAGGCTCATCAGCTCCTGCCGGACGCTCTTGTCGATCTCGAACCCGGTGACCTCGTCGGGAATCGGCAGCCGCTTGATCGGCTCCCTGTCCCGCTCGCGGTCATCGCGGCGGGTGTAGCCGCCACCACGGCTGTCGTCGCGCCGGTTGTCGTCCCGCCCGCGGTATCCGCCACGGTCCCGATCGTCACGCCGACCGTAACCGCCGCCGCCACCGCCCGTGGTGGGACGGCCGCCGCGATCGTCACGACCGCCGGTGGGACGACCACCGCCGGTCGGACGCCCACCACTGCTGGGACGGCCGCCCGTGCTGGGGCGCCCACCTGTGCTGGGACGTCCGCCACGGTCGTCCTCACGGCGCGGACCACTCGGCCGCTCGTCACGACGCCCGTAACCGCCACCGCTGTTGCTGGGCCTGCTACCGCGATCGTCGCGGCCGCGATCGTCACGGCCGCCGGTGGGACGACCACCACCGGTGGGCCTGCCACCGCCGGTCGGGCGCCCGGAGCTGCTGGGACGGCCTCCGCCGGTGGGACGGCCCCCGGTGCTCGGACGGCCGCCTGTGCTGGGGCGTCCACCACGGTCGTCGTCACGACGCGGACCACTCGGCCGGTCACCTCGGTCGTCACGACGGAAGGAGGGACGGTCGTCGCGCCGGTCGTCACTACGACGCGGCCCGCTGGGACGGTCGTCACGACGCGCGAAACCGCCGCCGGTGCCACCGCTGTTGCTGGGCCGGCCACCGCGATCATCACGACCGCGATCGTCACGCCGAGGACTGCTGCTGGGGCGGTCGTCACGACGGGGGCCACTGGAGCGGGCCCCACGGTCGTCACGACCCCCACGGAACCCGCCCCGGTCACCACTGTTGTCCCGGCGAGGCTGCTCGCGGTCGGGACGATCCTCGGAGGAGTTGGGGGACATGGGTTGAGCTCCTGTCTTCGGGTGACGCAGTCATTCTCGCGCAACCGGCCTTCGGGTGCGCATCATGCAGAAAAGGACAAAACAAAAAAAGGGCCCGTAGCCCAGCGTTGAACGCTGGACCACGGGCCCTTCAAAGATTGTTCGGCGGCGTCCTACTCTCCCACAGGGTCCCCCCTGCAGTACCATCGGCGCAATGAGGCTTAGCTTCCGGGTTCGGAATGTAACC
>NZ_JBVJLC010000016.1:0-147793 GCF_055584925.1 Streptomyces sp. NPDC087906 | reverse complement strand
GAGAAGCAGGACGGCACGGGCAACATCTCGTACGACCCGGCCAACCACGACTTCATGGTCCGCACCCGGCAGGCCAAGATCGACGGCATCACCGTCCCCGACCTGCACGTCGACGACCCGGACCACGCCCGCACCCTCGTCCTCGGCTGGGGCTCCACCTACGGCCCGATCACGGCGGCGGTACGCCGGCTGCGCAAGGACAGCGTGCCCATCGCGCAGGCACATCTGACCCACCTCAATCCCTTCCCCGCCAACCTCGGGGACGTGCTGAAGTCGTACGACAAGGTCGTGGTGCCGGAGATGAACCTCGGCCAGCTCGCCACCCTGATCCGCGCCAAGTACCTGATCGACGCGCACAGTTACAACCAGGTCAACGGGATGCCGTTCAAGGCCGAACAGCTCGCCACGGCCCTCAAGGAGGCCATCGATGTCTGAGATCACCAACGAGCTGCTGACGCTGGTACCCAAGGCCGAAGCCAAGCAGTCGATGAAGGACTTCAAGTCGGACCAGGAAGTGCGCTGGTGCCCCGGCTGCGGCGACTACGCCGTCCTGGCCGCAGTCCAGGGCTTCATGCCCGAACTCGGCCTGGCGAAAGAGAACATCGTCTTCGTCTCCGGCATCGGCTGCTCCTCCCGCTTCCCGTACTACATGAACACCTACGGGATGCACTCCATCCACGGCCGCGCCCCCGCCATCGCCACCGGCCTCGCCACCTCACGCCGCGACCTCTCCGTCTGGGTCGTCACCGGTGACGGCGACGCCCTGTCCATCGGCGGCAACCACCTCATCCACGCACTGCGCCGCAATGTGAATCTGAAGATCCTGCTCTTCAACAACCGGATCTACGGCCTCACCAAAGGCCAGTACTCGCCGACCTCCGAGCTGGGGAAGATCACCAAGTCCACCCCGATGGGCTCCCTCGACTCCCCCTTCAACCCGGTGTCCCTGGCCATCGGCGCCGAAGCGTCCTTCGTCGCGCGCACCGTCGACTCCGACCGCAAACACCTCACCCAGGTACTGCGCGAAGCAGCCGAACACCCCGGCACCGCACTGGTGGAGATCTACCAGAACTGCAACATCTTCAACGACGGCGCCTTCGAGGTCCTCAAGGACAAGGACCAGGCACAGGAAGCCGTCATCCGCCTCGAACACGGGCAGCCCATCCGCTTCGGCGCCCCGCTGGAGAACGGCCTGGGCAGCAAGGGCGTCGTGCGCGACCCGGCCACCGGCGACCTGGAGGTCGTCGCCGTGACGCCCGAGAACGAGTCCCGGATCCTGACCCACGACGCGCACTCCGCCTCGCCGACCAACGCCTTCGCGCTGTCGCGGCTCGCCGACCCCGACACCCTGCACCACACCCCCATCGGGGTCTTCCGCAGCGTCGACCGACCCGTCTACGACACCCTCATGTCCGACCAACTCGACACCGCCGTCGAACAGCACGGCAAGGGCGACCTCGCGGGCATGCTGGCGGGCAACGACACCTGGACCGTCGCGGGCTGACGCCCAGGCATATAGACGCACTCACGCGCGTACACGCGCTCAGGCACGCACACGCGGGGCCCGGATCTCCTCGGCGGAGGTCCGGGCCTCGTCGTACTCCTCGCGTGCCGCCAGCACGGCGGCCACCCGGCTCTCGGTCCAGCGGGCCAGCGCCCAGACCTGCTCGGCCGCCTCGCGGCCCAGTTCGGTCAGCGAGTAGTCGACGCGCGGCGGGATGACGGGCTTGGCGTCGCGGTGCACGAATCCGTCCCGCTCCAGCGTCTGGAGCGTCTGCGCCAGCATCTTCTCGCTGACCCCGCCGATCATCCGCCGCAGCTCGCTGAAGCGGTACGAGCGCTCCAGCAGCGCGGCCAGGACGAGGACGCCCCAGCGACTGGTCACATGTTCCAGGATCAGCCGGGATTCGCACATCGGCTCGTTGACGTCCGGCTTCGCGAGACCCGGGAACACCTCACTTACTGACATGTCTGTACCTTACTTCAAGGTGGGTACTTACTTTTGGTTAGCGTGCACCGTAGGGTGGTGACCGAGCAACACGAACCAGACAAATTTGGAGATATGGCATGGGCATCGTCGTCACAGGAGCCACCGGTCACCTCGGCAAGCTGGTCATCGCCTCCCTGCTGGACTCCGGGGTGCCGGCCGCCGGAATCGCGGCCGTGGCCCGCAGCAAGGAGAAGGCCGCCGAGTTCGAGGCGCGCGGCGTCGAGGTGCGGATCGCGGACTACAACGAGCCGCAGACGCTGGCCGGGGCGTTCCGGCAGGGCGACCGGGTCGTGCTGATCTCCGGGAGCGAGGTCGGCCAGCGTGTGCCGCAGCACACCGCGGTCATCGAGGCGGCCAAGGCGGCGGGGGTGGCGCAGCTCGCGTACACCGGTGCGCTGGGCGGCCCCGACGCGGACTTCGCGCTGGCCGACGAGCACAAGGCCACCGAGCAGCTCATCCTCGACTCGGGAGTGCCGTACACGTTCCTGCGCAACGGCTGGTACACCGAGGTCTACACGGAGAACCTGGCTCCGGTGCTGGCGTCGGGGGCCGTCGTGACCAACGCGGGCGAGGGCCGGGTGGCCTCGGCGGCCCGCGCCGACTACGCGGCGGCCGTCGCCGCCGTACTGACCGGCGAGGGCCATCTGAACACGGCGTACGAGCTGAGCGGCGACACGGCGTGGTCCTTCGACGAGTACGCGGCCGAGCTGTCCCGGCAGACCGGCTCGACCATCGTCCACCGGTCCGTCAGCGAGGCCGAGCACACCGCCATCTACGTCGGGATCGGGCTGCCCCAGCCGTTCGCCGAGATCCTGGCCGACGTCGACACCGCGATCAGCCGCGGCCTCATCGCGGGCACGAGCGGCGACCTGGCGCGGCTGATCGGCCGGCCGACGACCCCGCTGGCCACGTCGATCGCCGCGGCGCTCGCGTCCTGACCTTCCCGCCCCCTTGTCATGACCGTATGGCGATACGGGCATGACAGCCCGGCCCGCGCCGCACTACCTTTCGTCCGGAGGCTCCATCTGGACGGCGGGGGCGGCGGCGCGGGAAAGGGAAAACCGGTGAAGGCAGAGGGTGAACAGCGGGCCGGACTGCTGTACGGAATCGCCGCGTACGGAATGTGGGGCCTCGTCCCGCTCTTCTGGCCGCTGCTCAAGCCCACCGGGGCGCTGGAGATCCTCGCCCACCGGATGGTCTGGTCGCTCGCCTTCGTCGGCGTCGCGCTGCTGGCGCTGCGCCGCTGGGGCTGGATCAAGGACCTGGTCCGGCAGCCGGCCAAGCTCGGGCTGCTGGTCGTCGCTGCGGCCGTGATCACCGTCAACTGGGGCGTCTACATCTGGGCGGTCAACGCCGACCATGTCGTCGAGGCGTCCCTGGGCTACTTCATCAACCCGCTGGTCACGATCACGATGGGCGTCCTGCTGCTGAAGGAGCGGCTGCGGCCCGCGCAGTGGACGGCGGTCCTGATCGGCTTCGTCGCCGTGCTCGTGCTGGCGATCGGATACGGGCAGCCGCCGTGGATCTCGCTGGTGCTGGCCTTCTCGTTCGGCACGTACGGGCTGGTCAAGAAGAAGATCAACCTCGGCGGTATCGAATCGCTCGCCGCCGAGACCGCGATCCAGTTCCTGCCCGCCCTCGGCTATCTGCTCTGGCTCGGCGCCTCCGGCGACGGGACGTTCACCACCCACGGCCCCGGGCATGCCGCGCTTCTCGCCTCGACCGGCATCGTCACCGCCGTACCGCTCGTCTGCTTCGGCGCCGCCGCGATCCGGGTGCCGCTGTCGGTGCTCGGCCTGCTCCAGTACCTGGCGCCGGTCTTCCAGCTCATCCTGGGGGTCACGTACTTCCACGAGGAGATGCCGCCCGAGCGCCTGGCGGGCTTCGCGCTGGTGTGGGTGGCGCTGACCGTACTGACCTGGGACGCGCTGCGGACGGCGCACCGCACGAAGGCGCGGGCGCGGCGGCTGGCGGCGGAGTTGGACAGCCGCCAGGACCCGCCGTCCGCCGCCGCACCCGCACCCGCTCCTGCGCCCGAGCCCCGGCCGACCGCCGACCTGCCGGCCGCCGACCGGCCGGCCGCCGACCGGCCGGCCGAGGCTCCCCGTCTCCCCCAGGCGCCCTGACCCGCCGTTACCGCACCGGCTCTGCGCTGCGCGCCACCGGCAGCGCGTCAGGCGTCCGGCCGGACTCCCTGCCGCCGCGCCGGCCGAGCAGCCCCGCCAGCGTGATCAGCGCGCCCAGCACCACCATCACGAGCGGCACCGCAAGCGCCGTACGGAACGCGTCCATCCGCGCCTCCGTCGACCCGTCCGTACCGCTGACGGCGATGCCGTACACGGCGGCGACGGCGGAGATGCCGACCGCCGAGCCGAACTGGATCGCGGTGTTCAGCAGCCCGCCCGCCAGGCCCTGTTCCTCCGCCGCCACCCCGTCCGTCGCCGCGATGGTGAGCGGCCCGTACGCCAGCGCGAACGCGACGCCGGTCAGGATCAGGGTCGGGAACATCGCCGCGTACGTCCAGTCGAGGCCGACCGGCAGGAACAGCCCGTACCCGACGGTCCCCAGCAGGAAGCCGCCGAGTATCACCCGGGCGTTGCCGAAGCGGTTCACCAGACGCGGCGTCAGGGTGGGCGCGAGCACCGCGTCGCAGCCCATGACCACCAGGGCGAGCGCGGTCTCCAGGGACGACCAGCCGCGCAGTTCCTGGAGGTAGAGCGTGACGACGAACTGGAAGCCGAAGAACGAGCCGACGAAGAGCAGCGCCCCGAGATCGGCCCGGACCATCGCCGCCCTGCGGAGGATCCCTAGCCGTACGAGCGGGGCGGCGGCCCGGCGCTCGATCACGACGAAGAGTCCGAGCAGCAGCAGCCCCGCCGCGAAGACACCGGCCGTACGGAGCCAGTCGTCCGTGCCGTGCTCCAGCCGGATGATCCCGTACGCCAGCAGCAGCATCGCCCCGGCCGCCGCGGTGGCGCCGGGCAGATCGAAGGCGCGCTTCCCGGTCTCTTCCGCGGTCGGCGCCGCTGGCTCCTGCCGGGGCAGTACGCGGGAGGCCGCGACGAGCAGGGCGCCCGCGAGCAGTACCGGGGCGAAGAAGACCCAGCGCCAGCCGAGTTCGGTCAGCAGCCCGCCGATGACGAGGCCGAGCGAGAACCCGCCGGCGCCCGTGCCCGCGAAGACCAGCAGGGCCTTGTTGCGCTGCGGTCCCTCCGGGTAGGAGGTGGTGATGATCGACAGCGCCGCCGGGGTCATGAAGGCGGCGGCGACACCGGTCGCGATACGGGCGACGACCAGCATCCACCCCTCGCCCGCGAAGCCGCCGAGGCCCGAGAAGAGCAGGAAGACCGTCAGCGCGGCGAGGAACGTCCTGCGCCGGCCGAGCAGATCGGCGGTACGGCCGCCGAGCAGCGTGAATCCCGCGTAGCCGAGCACGTAACCGCTCATCACCCAGGCGGTCGTGTCGGTCGACAGGACCAGATCGGATCTGATCGAGGGGATCGCCACGGCCAGCATCGCGATGTCGATGCCCTCCAGGAAGATCGTCCCGCAGAGGACGAGTAACAGCGCCCAGGCGCGTGCGGACATGGCGGGCGGCGCTGCGGACACGGACGGCATGGCGGTCTCCTCGCAAGGCGGTTACCGGACCGACTGTCGGTTCCTTCTTGTAACCACTGGAATCCTGCGGCACCATGACGTGTCATGGAAGAAGGCACTTTGAAGTCACCGAGTAACTGCGCGGGCACCGCCCAGTCCGACGGCTACGGAGACACCGATCCCTTCCAGTGGGACGCCCGGGAGGACTGCGAGGTACGGCAGATCCTGGACCGGGTGGCCGACAAGTGGTCGCTGCTGGTCATCGCGCTGCTGGAGCACCGGAGGCTGCGCTTCACCGAGCTGCGCAGGGAGATCGACGGCATCAGCCAGCGCATGCTGACCGTCACCCTGCGCCAGTTGGAGCGCGACGGCCTGGTCGAGCGGACGGTCCATCCGGTGGTGCCGCCGCGGGTGGAGTACGAGCTGACGGCGCTCGGCGGGACGCTGCACACGACCATCCGCGCGCTGGTGAGCTGGACCGAGGAGCACCAGACGGAGATCGCGACGGCGCGGGCCGCCTACGACGCGCGGGCGGCCGAGGCAGCGGCCGAAGCCGCCTCCTCGGCGCGCCCCGCGAGTCACTGAGCGGGCCGGTACCGCCCCGCTCCTGACCAGCCCCGACTACGCCGACGGGGTCTCGAAGTAGTGCCCCTTGTCCAGATCGGCGAGGAAGCCGGGCTGGGTCGGCTGCCAGCCGAGCAGTTCACGGGTCAGCTCGCTCGACGCCGGGCTGTCGAGCCCGACGAAGCCGGCCATCCAGCCGAAGTGCCCGGCCGCGTCCGCGGGGGAGACCGAGACCACCGGCAGCTCCAGGTGGCGGCCGATGACCTCGGCCATGTCGCGCATCGACACCCCCTCGTCGGCGAGCCCGTGCAGCACGGACCCCGCGGGCGCCTTCTCCAGCGCCAGCCGGAAGAGGTGCGCGGCGTCGAGCCTGTGCACGGCGGTCCAGCGGCTGGCTCCGTCGCCGATGTAGCCGGCGGCGCCCTTGTCGCGCGCGATGCCGATCAGGCCCGGGACGAACCCGTTGTCGCCCTCGCCGTGCACCGTCGGGGACAGCCGTACGACGGACGAGCGGACGCCGCGCGTGGCGAGGCCCAGCGTGAGCTTCGCGTTGACCGCACGGCCCGACGTCGGGTTCGCGTCGATGACGGGCTCGTCCCGCTCCGTCGCCAGCCGCCCGGGAGCGAGGCCCAGGAGCCCGCCGGCGATGACGAACGGCTTGTCGGAGCCGGCCAGCGCGTCGCCGAACGTCTCGATGGCGGCGCGGTCGGCGTCCGTCGCGCCCTTGAAGTCGCCGGTGAAGGCGATGTCGTGCTTGAACGCGAGGTGGATCACGCCGTCGGAGGCGGCGGCCGCTTCGCGCAGGACGTCGAGGTCGTCGATGGTGCCGCGGCGCACCTCGGCGCCGGCGGCGGCGAGCGCGTCGGCCGAGGCGTCCGAGCGGGCGAGCCCGACGACCTGATGGCCGGCGCCGATGAGTTCGGGTACGACGGCCGAGCCGATCCAGCCGGACGCGCCGGTGACGAAAACACGCATGGGAAACCTCCAGTGAGCGGGGCCGTCCTGCCGTGGGAAGCGCGCCAGGACCGCCGATGTCAGTCGCTGTCATCAACCGTAACACCCGATGTCAGTCGCTGCCATCGCGTAGGATCAACACATGAGTCGATGGGAGCCCAACGCGAGCAAGCGGCTCGGGGAAGCCGCGATGGAGCTGTACAGCGAGCGCGGGTTCGAGCAGACCACCGTGGCCGAGATCGCCAAGCGGGCCGGGCTCACGGAGCGGACGTTCTTCCGGTATTTCGCCGACAAGCGCGAGGTGCTGTTCGCGGGCGCCGAGGAGCTGCAGGACCTCTTCGTCAGCAAGCTCGCGGGCGCACCGGCCACCGCGACGCCCGTCGAGGCGATGAGCGAGGCGCTCTACGCGGCCGGCGCGCGGTTCCAGGAACACCGTCCGTTCTCCCAGCAGCGCCAGGCGATCGTCGCCGCCAACGCGGAGTTGCAGGAACGCGAGCTGATCAAGCTCGCCCGGCTGTCCAGGGCGCTCGCCGACACCTACCGCGCGCGCGGCCTCCCCGAACCGGCGGCGAGCCTGGCGGCGGAGGCGGGCGTCGCCGTCTTCAAGATCGCCTTCGAACGCTGGGTCGACGCGTCCAACGAGCGCGCCCTGCCGGAGCTGATGCGGGAGTCGCTCGACGCGCTGAAAGCTGTCACAGCAACGTAAACATCGGCCGTGACCTCGCCCTGACATCGGCGAACTGACGGTATGTCCGTTGAGCGAACAGGCGTGCCCGATTTGCGCTCTTGACGGTCGTGGGGGCCGTCATCGACCATTCAGCACGCACAACCCGCTCACAGTTCACGCACAGCGCAGCAACAACTCCAGCGCCTCACGCCGAAAACGGTGTGGGGCGCCTCGCACGTTCCGTTCCCATCCCCTGTTCGGAATCCGGAGCCCCCACATGAAGCGTTCCGTGCGCAACAGCGCCGCGGCAGCAACGGCAGCCCTCGCCGGGCTGCTCGCCTTCACCGTCCCCGCGGCGGCCTCGGCCGCCCCCGCCGAAGCACCCGCCCCCGCCGTGCTGGCCGCCCCCGACATCCCCCTGGCCAACGTCAAGGCGCATCTCTCCCAGTTCCAGTCGATCGCGACCGCCAACGGCGGGAACCGCGCGCACGGCCGCGCCGGTTACCAGGCCTCGATCAACTACGTGCAGGGCAAGCTCAACGCGGCCGGATTCACCACGTCCGTCCAGCAGTTCACCTCGGGCGGCGCGACCGGCTACAACCTGATAGCCGACTGGCCGGGCGGTGACACGAATCAGGTTGTCATGGCCGGTTCACATCTCGACTCCGTCACCGCGGGCCCCGGCATCAACGACAACGGTTCCGGTTCCGCCGCCGTGCTGGAGACCGCGCTCGCCGTCTCCCGGGCGCAGCTCCAGCCCACCAAGCACCTGAGATTCGCCTGGTGGGGCGCCGAGGAGCTGGGGCTCGTCGGGTCGCAGTACTACGTCAGCCATCTCGCATCGGCCGACCGGACGAAGATCAGCGGCTATCTGAACTTCGACATGATCGGCTCGCCCAACCCGGGCTACTTCGTCTACGACGACGACCCCGCCATCGAGCAGACCTTCAAGGACTACTACGCGGGTCTCGGCATAGCGACGGAGATCGAGACCGAGGGCGACGGCCGCTCCGACCACTCGCCGTTCAAGAACGCGGGCGTCCCGGTCGGCGGTCTGTTCAGCGGCGCCGACTACACCAAGACGGCGGCGCAGACGCAGAAGTGGGGCGGTACGACGGGCCGGGCCTTCGACGCCTGCTACCACCGCTCGTGCGACACCCTGACGAACGTGGACGACACAGCGCTCGACCGCAACAGCGACGCCATCGCCTACGCGGTCTGGACGCTCTCGGCCGGCGGCACCGCCCCCTCGGGCACCGTCTTCGAGAACCTCGCCGACGTCACCGTGCCGGACAACGGCCCGGCCGTCACCTCGCCGGTCACCGTCTCGGGCCGTACGGGCAACGCGCCCTCGGCGCTCAAGGTGGGCGTCGACATCAAGCACACCTTCCGGGGCGACCTGGTGGTGGACCTCGTCGCACCTGACGGGACCGCCTACCGGCTGAAGAGCTCCAGCAGCAGCGACTCGGCGGACAACGTCACCACCACGTACACGGTGAACGCGTCGAGCGAGGTCGCCAACGGCGTCTGGAAGCTCAAGGTCCAGGATGTCGCGGCGCAGGACACGGGCTACATCAACAGTTGGCGGCTCACCTTCTGAGCCGGGCGCGGACATCACGGCCTGGCAGGGTCGTAGGCAGGCCAGGGTCGCAGGCAGCCCTCAGGCCGTGATGTCCTTCGTCGTGAAGCGGGCCCAGGCCGCCGAGCCGAAGACCGCCGCGTACACCGCCTGGATGCCGAGGTTCTTGCCGATGTCGGTCCAGTAGACCGGCTCGCGCAGCACGTCGGAGAACGACAGCCAGTAGTGCGAGAAGAGATACGGCTGGATCCCGTGCAACTGCGGGATGGTGTCGAGGATCTGCACGGTGATGACCAGGCCGACCGTCGTGGCCATCGCCGCGATCCCGCTGTTGGTGACGGTCGACACGAACAGGCCGAGCGCCGCGAGGCCGATCAGTGAAGCCGTGACGAGGACGGCGATGAACAGGGCGCGGGCCAGCCCCTCGCCGAAGGAGATCCGGGTCCCCGAGATCGTGGTGACCTCGCCCAGCGGGAACAGCAGCGCCCCGACCACCAGGGCGGAGACCGCCACGATCAAGGTCGCCACCAGGCAGAACGTCAGCGTCGTGGCGTACTTGGCCAGCAGCAGCCTGCTGCGTCCTGCCGGGGCGACCAGCAGATAGCGCAGCGTCCCCGCGCTCGCCTCACCGGCGATCGAGTCGCCCGCCACCACCCCGATCGTCATGGGCAGGAAGACGGGCAGGGTCACCGCCAGCGCGGCGAAGACCAGGAACAGGCCGTTGTTGGTGATCTGGGTGAGGAAGGCGGGCCCGTCGCCACCGCCGCCCGCCGTGCCGCCGTCGTCCGTCTGGATCTTCACCGCGATCCCGATGAGGACCGGTACGGCGCCCAGCACCGCGAGCAGCGCGAGCGTGCGCCAGCGGCGGAAGGTCGTGGTCAGCTCGGAGCGGAACAGACCGAGGGTCCAGCGCAGCTTTGGCGCCCGGGTCGCAGGACGGGCGGCGGGCACCTCCGTACCCGGTGCGTCCACGTCCGTGCCTGGTACGTCCGCGCCTGGTACGTCCCCGCCGGGTACGTCCGTGCCGACCGTCTCAGCCCGCGACATCGAAGCCCTCCCCGGTCAGCGCCATGAAGGCGTCCTCAAGCGAGGCCCGTTCGACACCGAACGACCTGACCCGCACCCCGGCCCGTACCAGCGCGGCGTTGAGGTCCGCCAGCTCCACATCGGCCCCGGGCAGTTCGCCGGTCACCCGGTCGTCGGTCACCGTGACATCGGTGACGCCCTGCTCCTTCAGCAGCCGGGCCGCTTCGGCGGGGTCGGGCGTCGTGACGACGAGCCGGCCGCGCGTGCCCGCCGCGAGGTCGGCGACCGAGCCCTGGGTGATCAGCCGCCCCTGCGCCATCACCGCCGCGTGCGTGCAGACCTGCTCGATCTCGTCCAGGAGGTGCGAGGAGAGGAAGACCGTCGTGCTGTCGGCCGCCAGCTCCCGCACCAATGTCCTGATCTCGCGCATCCCCTGCGGGTCGAGGCCGTTCGTCGGCTCGTCCAGGACGAGCAGCTTGCGCGGCTGGAGCAGGGCGGCCGCGATACCGAGCCGCTGCTTCATGCCCAGCGAGTACGCCTTGGCCTTCTTGGCCGCTGCGGCCGTCAGCCCGACCCGGTCCAGCGCCGCTCCGACCCGGGCGCGCCGGGTGCGGGGGTCGGCGGTCGGGTCGGCCGAGTCGTACCGTACGAGATTGTCGCGGCCGCTCAGGAAGCCGTACGGGGCCGGGCCCTCGATCAGCGCGCCCACCTGCGGCAGGACGCCGCGGGCGGCGCGCGGCATGGGGCGGCCGAGCAGCGTCGCCGAGCCGGCCGTCGGCTCGATCAGGCCGAGCAGCATCCGGATGGTGGTGGTCTTGCCCGAGCCGTTGGGGCCGAGGAAGCCGAAGACGCTGCCCGCCGGGACCGCCAGGTCGAGGTGGTCGACGGCGAGCTGGCCGCCGCGGTAGCGCTTGGTGAGGCCGCTCGTCTCGATGACGGATGCCATCTCGCTCCCCCGTTCTGTCGGTCGGCGGACGCAGGATGCCGTGCCGAGCGCCCTGCCGGCTCCCGCGCGGGGTGCCGATTCAGGAACGGACACGGGCCGCTCAGCGTTCCGCCCCGCCGTAGGACCACTACGGCGGGGCGGCGCCACTGCCCTGCTACTTGGCGCTGTCGGCCGCCTTGACCAGCGCGTCCTTCGTCACCGCTCCGACGTAGACCGTGCCGTCTTCCGTCATCAGCGCGTTGACGACGCGGGTGTGGAACACGGTGCCGGAACCGAACTTCCCCGACACCTTGTCGCCCAGCGAGTCCAGGAAGCCCTGGGCCTCCTTGGGCAGGTCCTTCGAGCCCGCCGCCGGAGCGCCTTCGCCCGCCGGCAGCTTCAGCTCGGCGATCGACGTCCAGCCCTTGCCGATGACCTTCACGCCGCCACCCGAGGGGACCCCGGGCACGGCCGGCTTCGGCTGGTCCTCGCGCGGCCCGCTCTCCGTCACCTTCGCGCCCTTCGGCGCCTTGAAGTCGAACGTCGAAGCGGCCGGCTTGGCGAAGTCGACCTTCGTGAAGCCGACGTCGAGGACGGCCTTGCCGCCGCCGCTCGGCGCGAGCGTGAACTTGAGCGGAGTACCGGTCTTCGCGTCGACGGCGACCTTCACCGAACCGATCGTGGAACCGGCCTGCGTGGGCTTGATGACCAGGGTGTACGCGTCGCGCCCGGCGATCTGCGCCGTGTCCCCCACACCGACCGATGTCGTGCCGGCCGACGCCTTGAGCGCCTGCTCGGCGAACTCCTTCGGCGTCGTCGGCAGCTCGGTGCCCTTCGGCAACTGGGGCGCCTTGCCCTTGGGGGCATCGCCCTTCGGCGCCTGCCTGGTCGCGTGGAACGCCTCGTTGCTCGCGCTGTCGTAACCCCACACCTGGTCGCCGTTGTGGATCAGGCTGTACTCCGCCGCGTTCTCCAGGATGGAGACGCGCTGCTTGTCGGGGCCGTCGGCCGCGACCCGCAGGGTGTGGGTGCCGGAGCTGAGCTCCAGCGCCTTGGTGCTCGGGTCGGCCGACGAACCCTTGCCGTCGTCAGCGCCGCCCTGGGGGGCGAACGCCCCGCCGGCGGCCCCGCCCGCCGCTCCGCCGAGGCCGGCCAGCGAGGGCAGACCCAGATCCGTGGTGATCTTCACCGAGCCCGAGAGCTGCTGGGTGTCGGAAGCGGCGATCTTCTCGATGAGTTCCTGAGCGGTGATGTTCGGCAGATCCGGACTGCCGTTGGCCGCGAGGGCCGGGACCAGTCCGATGGTCGCGGCAGCCACGCCGGCGACCGCGACCGGAACCACGTACCGCACCGTCTTGCTCCGGCGGTGCGGGACGAAGGCTCCTGCCTCGTCGGTGGTCTGTGCGCTGTCGTTCGGTGCCATGTGTTGCCCTACCTCCGTGGTCGGCGGCCTTCCGTGCGGTGCACTCGTCCACTCCCCGCCGCCATTCTCACCCGAATTGGTCAGGAGTGCTGTTGTCCATCTGACCAAATCGGCCACGGCGAAGCGTCAGACCGCAGGCGCAACTTCCCGTACCCCGCTGGGATGAGACAGGGACATGGCGGGACCCCCGTCCAGTAGGGGACGGGGTGCGGGACGATGCCAGGGAATCCACCGGGAGAGTGAGGCGGATCACAGGATTCCGCCGACCGGGCGAAGCCGGCCGCCGGCCGGCCCGACGGATCGTCAGCCGGCCCGACAGTCCGTCAGCCCGCGCGGTGGACGACCACGTCGCACAGCTCGACGAGCGCCGACTTGGCGTATCCCTCGGGCAGCGGGGCGAGCGCGCCGCGGGCCGCCTCCGCGTACCGCACGGTGTCCCGGCGGGCCTGCTCCAGGGCGGGGTGGGCACGCAGCCGGCGCAGCGCCTCGGCGAGTCCCGCGTCGTCCGACAGATCGCCGTCGAGCAGCCGGACCAGCTCCAGGTCGTCGGCCCTGCCGTGCTTCTCGGCCTCGGCGCGCAGCAGCAGGACGGGCAGGGTCGGGATGCCCTCGCGCAGATCCGTGCCGGGGGTCTTGCCGGACTCGTGGCTGTCGCTGGCGATGTCGAGGACGTCGTCGGCGAGCTGGAAGGCGACGCCGAGGCGCTCGCCGTACTGGGTGAGGATGTCGACCACGGTCTCGTCGGCGCCCGACATCAGCGCGCCGAACCGCCCGGAGACGGCGAACAGCGCGCCGGTCTTGCCCGAGAGCACGTCCAGGTAGTGGCCGACCGGGTCGCGCCCGTCGCGCGGTCCCGCCGTCTCCAGGATCTGGCCCGTGACCAGCCGCTCGAACGCCTCGGCCTGGATCCGGACGGCCTCGGGGCCGAGGTCGGCCAGGATGTGCGAGGCGCGGGCGAAGAGGAAGTCACCGGTCAGCACGGCGACGGAGTTGCCCCAGCGGGCGTTGGCGCTGTCCACGCCGCGCCGCACGTCCGCCTCGTCCATCACGTCGTCGTGGTAGAGCGTCGCGAGGTGGGTCAGCTCGACGACGACGGCTGACGGCACGACACCCGGCGCGTACGGGTCGCCGAACTGCGCGGCGAGCATCACCAGCAGCGGCCGGAACCGTTTGCCGCCGGCCCGCACCAGGTGCTGGGCCGCTTCGGTGATGAAGGGCACCTCGCTCTTGGTGGCATCGAGCAGCCCCGCCTCGACGGCCGACAATCCGGTCTGGACATCGGCCTCAAGAGCCTGGTCCCGCACGCTCAGCCCGAACGGCCCGACGACGGTCACGAGGGGTACTCCTGTCTGCTGACGATCAAACGAAATGTCGATGTGTCGGTGTCTTCACTCAAGTCAGCGTATCCGGTCGCCTTTCGATCACCATGGGCGGCTTCCCGGCGCCCCCCGGATGCTCGTGATCAGTCGTACGACGCGAAGTAGCTCTTTTGTCCGTAGCTCTTTTGTCCGAAGCCACGGCCGACACCGAAGAGTACGGAGAAAAGCCGCCTCCACGCGACGATCATGCCCTCTGCGGGCGCCCAGGAGAACTCCTGACGCAGCGGGACAGCGCCGGGGCCGCCGCGCGCTTTGCGCGCCGCTCCAGGAAGGTGAGCGGTATGTCCCCCATGATCCGCACCGACTTCCCGTACGACACGGTCCACGAGGACGTGCGTGTCCCGCTGCCCGACGGCACACGGCTGTACGCGCGGATCTGGCGCCCGGTCACCGAGCGGCCCGTGCCCGCGCTGCTGGAGTACCTGCCCTGCCGGCTGAGCGACTGGACGGCCCCGGTCGACCGGCAGCGGCACCCCTGGTACGCGGGCCACGGCTACGCGTCCGTACGGGTCGACGTACGCGGCCACGGCAACAGCGAGGGGATGCCGGGCGACGAGTACGACGCGACGGAGCTGGCCGACGGGGTCGCCGTCGTCAACTGGCTCGCCGCCCAGGACTGGTGCACCGGACGGGTCGGCATGTTCGGGATCTCCTGGGGCGGCTTCAACTCGCTCCAGCTCGCCGCCCTCGCGCCCGAGCCGCTGAAGGCCGTCGTCACGGTCTGCTCGTCCGACGACCGCTACGACAACGACGTCCACTACCTGGGCGGCTCGGTCCTCGCCGTCGACATGCACGCCTGGGCGGCGACGACGCTGGCTTTCGTCTGCCGGCCGCCGGACCCGGCGGGGGCGGGCGAGAACTGGCGGGAGATGTGGCTGAAGCGCCTCGAAGCCGTCGAGCCCGCCGTGCACACCTGGCTGGCCCACCAGACCAGGGACACCTACTGGAAGCACGGCAGCGTCTGCGAGGACTACGGCGCCGTCGAGGCGGCCGTGCTCGCCGTCGGCGGCTGGCACGACCCGTACCGGGACACCGTGCTGCGGCTGGTCGAACACCTCGGCCAGGACCGGGTACGGGGGATCATCGGACCCTGGTCGCACCAGTACCCGGACCAGGGGCTGCCGCCGGGGCCCGCGATCGGCTTCCTCCAGGAGACGCTGCGCTGGTGGGACCACCATCTGAAGGGCGTCGACAACGGGGTCATGGCCGAGCCGCTGCTGCGCACCTGGATCAGCGCCTCGCACCCGCCCGCGACGCTCTACCCCGAGCTGCCGGGGTACTGGGCCGCCGAGACGAGCTGGCCGTCGCCGAACGTGGTGCCCGTGCCGTACGCCTTCCAGGGCGCGCCCGTCGTGGTCGACTCCCCGCACCAGACGGGCCTGGACGCGGGGCGCTTCGCCCCGTCCGGCAACGACGCCGACCTGCCGCCGGACCAGCGCGACGAGGACGCCAAGTCGGCCTGTTACGAGTTCCCCGTCACCGGCGGGTCCATCGAGGTGCTGGGCAGGCCGCGCGTGACGCTGCGGCTGCGGATGGACGCCCCGGCGGGCCAGGCCGTCGCCCGGCTCTGCGACGTGGCGCCGGACGGCTCGTCCACCCTGGTCACCCGGGGCGCCCTCAACCTCTCCGCCAGGCACGGCCGCGACCGGGTCGAGCCGTGGCCGGAGGGCGCCACCGAGGACGTCACCTTCGAACTGGGCGGCATCGGCTACACGTTCCCGCCGGGCCACCGCATCCGGCTCGCCGTCTCGTCCGCGTACTGGCCGTGGATCTGGCCGCAGGCGAACGCGGCGGGCTTCACCCTGGAGCCGGTGGGCTCCTCGCTCCACCTGCCCGTGCGCAGGCCCGTACCGCGGGAGCAGCCGGTCAGCTTCGAACCGGCCGAGCAGGCCGAACCGCTCGGCGTCGTACGGCCGGTCACGCTCGACGAACCGCGCCCGGAGCGGCTGGTGATCAGGGACGTCGCCCAGGGCACCTGGCGGCTGGAGGTCGACCCGCGCCCCGGCGGCACCCGGGTCTACCCCGACGGCCTGGAACTCACCGAGGAGGCGCTGGAGACGTACACGATCCAGGAGGGCGACCCGCTGTCCGCCCACGCCGAGTCCGAGTGGACGGTACGGCTGCACCGCCCCGACACCGGCTGGGACGCGCTGGTCGAGACGCACTCCGAGATCAGTTGCGACGCCGACGACTTCATCACGTCGGACGAGGTGATCTGCCGCGACGGCGACGAGATCGTCTTCCACCGCACCTGGGAGAAGCGCGTCCCGCGCACGGCCGGCTGACCGGACGGGCAGCACCGCGACAGTCACCGCTTTCCGGTCATTACGGGCGCGTATTTCGCTGCCGCCGGGCGTCGGCCGACACGTAACGTGTCCTGCATCGACAGGAAGCGAGGCGGCACCATGCCCGAGCACAGCCCGCTCGAACCTGCCGAAGGCGATCCCTTCGGCCCGCACAATCTGCCGTACGGCGTGTTCTCCACCCCCGACGACCCGGACCACCGCCGGGTCGGGGTCCGTATCGGCGATGCCGTGCTCGACGCGGGAGCCGCCGCCCGGGCCCTGGGCTCCCCGTACGCCGCGCTGCTCGCGAGGCCCAGCCTCAACCCGCTGATGGCGGCCGGGCGTACGGCCTGGCGCGACGTCCGCAGGGCCCTCACCGCGTGGGTGACGGTCCCCGCGCACCGCCCCGACATAGAGCCGCTGCTGCACCCGCTCGGCTCGGTGACGCTGCATCTGCCGTACGAGGTCGCGGACTACGTCGACTTCTACGCCAGCGAGGAGCACGCCACCAACGTCGGCAAGATCTTCCGCCCGGACGGGCTCGCGCTGCCGGTCAACTGGAAGCACCTGCCGATCGGTTACCACGGCAGGGCCGGCACGGTCGTCGTCTCGGGCACGGACGTGAAGCGGCCGTCGGGCCAGCGCAAGGCGCCCGCCGACCCGGCGCCGGTCTTCGGGCCCTCGGTGAAGCTGGACATCGAGGCGGAGGTCGCCTTCGTCGTGGGTGTGCCGTCCGAGCAGGGCAGCCCGGTCGATCTCGCCTCCTTCCGCGACCATGTCTTCGGGCTCTCGCTCCTCAACGACTGGTCGGCGCGCGACATCCAGGCGTGGGAGTACGTGCCGCTCGGCCCGTTCCTCGGGAAGTCCTTCGCCACCTCCGTCTCCGCCTGGGTGACGCCCCTGGAGGCCCTGGACGCGGCCCGGGTGGCGCCGGCGGCCCGTACGGAGCCGCTGCTGCCGTACCTCGACGACACGGACGAGGAGGAGCCGGGCGGCTTCGACCTGCGGATGTCCGTGGCGCTCAACGGGCAGCTCGTCTCCGAGCCGCCGTTCTCCGCCATGTACTGGACGGCGGCGCAGCAGTTGGCCCATATGACCGTCAACGGCGCCTCGCTGCGTACGGGCGACGTCTTCGCGTCGGGCACGGTCAGCGGCAGCGGCCGTGCGCAGCGCGGCTCGCTGCTGGAGCTGACCTGGAACGGCGGCGAACCGCTCGAACTGCCCGGCGGCAAGCGGACGTTCCTGGAGGACGGCGACGAGGTCACCATCACGGCCTGGGCACCGGGTCCCGACGGGACGCGGGTGGGTCTGGGCGAGGTGACCGGACGGATCGTCTGAGCATCCCCGTACGGACACCCCCGTACGGACACCCGCGTACGGACACGGCGAAGGCCCGGCTCCCCCATCGGGGCGCCGGGCCTTCGGCTGCGCGCTGTACGGCGGCTACCGCACGAATGTCCCCGCCTGGCCCGCCAGGTCCAGGAAGTACTGCGGGGCGATGCCCAGCACGACCGTGACGGCCACGCCGACCGCGATCGTCGTCATCGTCAGCGGCGAGGGGACGGCGACCGTGGGGCCGTCGGCCTTCGGCTCGCTGAAGAACATCAGCACGATGACCCGGATGTAGAAGAACGCGGCAATGGCCGAGGAGATCACACCGACCACCACGAGTCCTGAGGCCCCGCCGTCGGCCGCCGCCTTGAACACCGCGAACTTGCCGGAGAACCCGGAGGTCAGCGGGATACCGGCGAAGGCCAGCAGGAAGACCGCGAAGACCGCGGCCACCAGGGGTGAACGCCGCCCGAGCCCGGCCCACTTCGACAGATGCGTCGCCTCGCCGCCCGCGTCCCGTACGAGTGTGACGACGGCGAAGGCGCCGACCGTCACGAACGAGTACCCGCCGAGGTAGAAGAGGACCGACGAGACACCGTCGGGCGTGGAGGCGATCACACCGGCCAGGATGAAGCCGGCGTGCGCGATGGACGAGTACGCCAGCAGCCGCTTGATGTCGGTCTGGGTGATGGCGACGATCGCGCCGCCCAGCATCGTGACGATGGCGATGGCCCACATGACCGGGCGCCAGTCCCAGCGCAGCCCCGGCAGGACCACGTAGAGCAGCCGCAGCAGCGCGCCGAAGGCGGCCACCTTGGTCGCGGCGGCCATGAAGCCGGTGACCGGCGTCGGGGCGCCCTGGTAGACGTCCGGGGTCCACATGTGGAACGGGACGGCGCCGACCTTGAAGAGCAGCCCCATCAGGATCATCGCGCCGCCGATGAGCAGCAGCGCGTCGTTGCCCATCGTGCTCGCCAGCGCCGGGTCGACGTTGGTGACCGTGCCGTCGACGACCTCCGCGATGCGGGAGTACGAGACGGAGCCCGCGTACCCGTACAGCAGGGCGATGCCGAACAGCAGGAACGCCGAGGAGAAGGCGCCCAGCAGGAAGTACTTGACGGCCGCTTCCTGCGACATCAGCCGCTTGCGGCGGGCGAGGGCGCAGAGCAGGTACAGCGGGAGGGAGAAGACCTCCAGCGCGACGAACAGCGTCAGCAGGTCGTTGGCCGCGGGGAAGACCAGCATGCCGGCCACGGCGAACAGGACCAGCGGGAACACCTCGGTGGTGGTGAACCCGGCCTTGACGGCGGCCTTCTCGCTGTCGCTGCCCGGGGTCGAGGCGGCCTGGGCGACGAAGGAGTCGGTGCGGTTGCCGTGCGCCTCGGGGTCGAGCTTGCGCTCGGCGAAGGTGAACACGGCGGCGATGCCCGTCAGCAGGATCACGCCCTGCAGGAACAGCGCCGGGCCGTCGACGGCGATGGCGCCCATGGCCGCGATGTGCGCCTTCGTCGTGCCGTAATGGCCGGCGGCGAGCGCGACCACGGCGGCGAAGGCCGCGGCGAGCGCGACCACGGTCAGGAAGACCTGCGCGTAGTAGCGCGCCTTGCGCGGCACGAACGCCTCGAAGAGGATGCCCACCAGCGCCGCGCCCAGCACGATCAGCACCGGGGTGAGCTGCGTGTACTCAATGGTCGGGGCCGGGATCTTGTCGATCGGGACGGCCGCCGTCGTTGTCCACAGGCTGTGGACGGCTGTCGCACTCACGGAGCGGCCTCCACCTCGGGCTTGGGATCGGTCTTGTGCACGTCGGACATGGTGTGGTTCACCGCCGGGTTGATGATCTCGGTCAGCGGCTTCGGGTAGACACCCAGGAAGAGCAGCAGGGCGATCAGCGGGGTCACCACGACGAGTTCGCGGATCTTCAGGTCCGCCATGCCCTGGACGGACGCCTTCACCGGGCCCGTCATCGTGCGCTGGTAGAGGACGAGCACGTAGAGCGCGGCGAGCACGATGCCGATGGTGGCGATGATGCCGATCACCGGATACCTGCTGAACGTGCCGACCAGGACCAGGAATTCACTGACGAACGGGGAGAGCCCCGGCAGCGAGAGCGTGGCGAGACCGCCGATCAGGAAGGTGCCGGCCAGGATCGGCGCGACCTTCTGCACCCCGCCGTAGTCAGCGATGAGCCGCGAGCCGCGCCGCGAGATCAGGAAGCCGGCCACCAGCATCAGCGCGGCCGTCGAGATCCCGTGGTTGACCATGTAGAGCGTGGCGCCCGACTGGCCCTGGCTGGTCATCGCGAAGATGCCCATGATGATGAAGCCGAAGTGCGAGATCGAGGCGTAGGCGATCAGCCGCTTGATGTCCCGCTGGCCGACGGCGAGCAGCGCGCCGTAGACGATGCTGATCAGCGCCAGCACCAGGATCACCGGGGTCGCCCACTTGGACGCCTCGGGGAACAGGCCCAGGCAGTAGCGCAGCATCGCGAACGTGCCGACCTTGTCGACCACGGCGGTGATCAGGACGGCGACGGGCGCCGTCGACTCCCCCATCGCGTTGGGCAGCCAGGTGTGCAGCGGCCACAGCGGCGCCTTCACCGCGAAGGCGAAGAAGAAGCCGAGGAACAGCCACCGTTCGGTGCTGGTCGCCATGGACAGGCTGCCGTTGGCCCGCGCCTCCACGATCTCGGAGAGCGAGAACGTCCCGGCGACGACGTAGACGCCGATGACGGCGGCCAGCATGATCAGCCCGCCGACCAGGTTGTAGAGGAGGAACTTCACGGCCGCGTACGACCGCTGGGTCGCCGCCGCCTCGTCCCCGCCTGCGTGGGCCCGGTCGCCGAAGCCCCCGATGAGGAAGTACATCGGGATGAGCATCGCTTCGAAGAGGATGTAGAAGAGGAAGACGTCGGTGGCCTCGAAGGAGAGGATCACCATCGCCTCGACCATCAGGATCAGCGCGAAGAAGCCCTGGGTGGGCCGCCAGCGGCGGTTGGGCGCCGCGTCCTCCAGCGGGTCGGCGTCATGCCAGCCGGCCAGTATCACGAACGGGATCAGCAGCGCGGTGAGCGCCATGAGCGCCACCCCGATGCCGTCCACGCCCAGTTCGTACCGGACACCGAAGTCCTTGATCCAGGCGTGCGACTCGACGAGCTGGTAGCGGTCGCCGCCCGGCTCGAACCGGACCAGTACGACGGCCGCCAGCGCGAGCGTGGCGAGCGAGAAGAGCAGCGCCAGCCACTTGGCCGCGGTGCGCCGGGCGGCCGGTACGGCCGCCGTGGCGATGGCGCCGACCGCGGGAAGCGCGGCCGTCACCGTCAGGAAGGGGAACGACATGTCCGTCACACCGCCCTCATCAGCAGGGTCGCGGCGATGATCACTGCCGTACCTCCGAACATCGAGACCGCATAGGAGCGGGCGTAGCCGTTCTGCAGCTTGCGCAGCCGGCCGGAGAGCCCGCCGAACGACGCCGCGGTGCCGTTGACCACCCCGTCGACCAGCGTGTGGTCGACGTACACCAGGGAGCGGGTGAGGTGCTCGCCGCCGCGGACCAGGACCACATGGTTGAAGTCGTCCTGGAGGAGATCGCGGCGGGCGGCGCGGGTGACGAGCGAGCCGCGCGGCGCGAGCGCGGGGACGGGCCTGCGCCCGTACATCAGCCAGGCGATACCGGCGCCGACGACCAGCAGGACGAGCGTCGCCGTGGTGACGGCCGCCGCGCTGACCGGGGAGTCGCCCTCGCTGTGCCCGGTGACGGGCTCCAGCCAGTGCAGGAACCGGCTGCCGATGGAGAAGAAGGCACCGGCGCCGACCGAGCCGACCGCCAGGACGATCATGGGGACCGTCATGGACTTCGGCGACTCGTGCGGATGCGGCTCGTGGCCTTCGGCGTCGGGCTGCCAGCGCTTCTCGCCGAAGAACGTCATCAGCATCACGCGCGTCATGTAGAAGGCGGTGATCCCGGCGCCCAGCAGGGTGACGGCGCCGAGGATCCAGCCTTCCGTACCGCCCTTGGCGAAGGCCGCCTCGATGATCTTGTCCTTGGAGAAGAAGCCGGAGAGACCGGGGAAGCCGATGATCGCCAGATAGCCGAGGCCGAAGGTGACGAAGGTGATCGGCATCTTGCGCCACAGGCCGCCGTACTTCCTCATGTCGACCTCGTCGTTCATGCCGTGCATGACCGATCCGGCGCCGAGGAAGAGGCCGGCCTTGAAGAAGCCGTGCGTCACCAGGTGCATGATCGCGAAGACGTAGCCGATCGGGCCGAGCCCGGCGGCGAGGATCATGTAGCCGATCTGCGACATCGTCGAACCCGCGAGGGCCTTCTTGATGTCGTCCTTCGCGCAACCGACGATCGCACCGAACAGGAGCGTCACAGCGCCGACGACCACGACCACCACCTGGGCGTCCGGGGCCGCGTTGAAGATGACTCCGGAGCGGGTGATCAGATAGACGCCCGCCGTCACCATCGTCGCCGCGTGGATCAGGGCCGAGACCGGGGTCGGGCCCTCCATCGCGTCACCGAGCCAGGACTGCAGCGGCACCTGGGCCGACTTGCCGCAGGCGGCCAGCAGCAGCATCAGGCCGATCGCCGTCAGCTTGCCCTCGGTCGCGTTGTCGGCGGCGGCGAAGACCGGGCCGAAGGCGAAGGTGCCGAAGGTGGTGAACATCAGCATGATCGCGATCGACAGGCCCATGTCGCCGACCCTGTTGACCAGGAACGCCTTCTTGGCCGCCGTGGCGGCGCTGGGCTTGTGCTGCCAGAAGCCGATGAGCAGGTACGAGGCGAGACCGACGCCCTCCCAGCCGACGTACAGCAGCAGGAAGTTGTCCGCGAGGACGAGGATCAGCATCGCCGCGAGGAACAGGTTCAGATAGCCGAAGAAGCGGCGGCGCCGCTCGTCGTGCTCCATGTACCCGACGGAGTAGATGTGGATCAGGGTGCCGACACCCGTGATCAGCAGCACGAACGTCATCGACAACTGGTCGAGCTGGAGGCCGACGTCCGCCTGGAAGCCGTCGACCGGGATCCAACTGAACAGGTGCTGGTGCAGGGCCCGGTCGTCCGCGTTCTTGCCGAGCATGTCCGTGAACAGCACGGCGCCGATCACGAAGGAGGCGGCTGCCAGCACCGTACCGAGCCAGTGGCCGAGACGGTCGAACCGGCGGCCGCCGACCAGCAGGACGGCAGCTCCGAGCAGGGGCGCCGCGACGAGCAGCGCAATCAAGTTCTCCACGATTCAGCGACCCCTCAGAGCTTCATCAGGCTGGCGTCGTCGACCGAGGCCGAGTGGCGGGAACGGAACAGCGACACGATGATCGCGAGCCCGACCACGACCTCCGCGGCGGCGACGACCATCGTGAAGAAGGCGATGATCTGGCCGTCCAGATTGCCGTGCAGCCGGGAGAACGCGACGAAGGCGAGGTTGCAGGCGTTGAGCATCAGCTCCACGCACATGAACACCACGATCGCGTTCCGCCGGATCAGCACACCCGCGGCGCCGATGGTGAACAACAGGGACGCGAGATAGAGGTAGTAGACCGGACTCATCGCGTGACCTCCTCCTCGTCGTGGTTGTCACGGCCCAGCCGCTCCTTCGAGCGCTGCTCCAGCGCCTTCAGGTCGGCGATGGCCTCGTCGGACACGTCGCGGATCTGACCGCGGCCCCTGAGCGTCTTGTTGACGGTCAGCTCGGACGGTGTGCCGTCGGGCAGCAGCCCGGCGATGTCCACCGCGTTGTGCCGGGCGTAGACACCGGGCGCGGGCAGCGGCGGGAGCTGCTTGCTGCGGATGCGGTCCTCGGACATCTCCCGCTGCGTCTTGGCCCGTTCGGTGCGCTCCTTGTGCGTGAGCACCATCGCGCCGACGGCCGCCGTGATCAGCAGCGCACCGGTGATCTCGAAGGCGAACACGTACTTGGTGAAGATCAGCCGGGCCAGGCCCTGCACGTTCCCCCCGGCGTTCGCACCGCCGGTGCCCGTCCAGGTCTTCAGCGACGCGTTGGCGATACCGGCGATCAGCAGGATGCCGAAGCCGAGCCCGCAGACCACGGCCCAGACGCGCTGGCCCTTGATGGTCTCGGTCAGCGAGTCGGCCGCTGTCACGCCGACCAGCATCACGACGAAGAGGAACAGCATCATGATCGCGCCGGTGTAGACGACGATCTGGACGATGCCGAGGAAGTAGGCCCCGTTGGCCATGTAGAAGACCGCGAGGATGATCATCGTCCCCGCCAGGCACAGCGCGCTGTGCACGGCCTTGCGCATCAGCACCGTGCAGAGCGCGCCGATCACGGCGACGATGCCGAGGATCCAGAACTGGACCGCCTCGCCGGTCGAGGTGGTGGAGGCGGCAGCGGCGATGGTGTTCATTCGCCGATCACCTTCTTCGACGCCGGCTCGTCCTCACCGAAGTCCGACGCGCCTTCCTGCGGGCGCTCGCCCTTCGTCAGGGCGACCTGGCGGACCGTGCCGGGCGCGGCCTCCGTGACCAGACCCCGGTAGTAGTCCTGCTCGTCGGTGCCGGGGAAGATCGAGTGCGGCGACTCGACCATGCCCTCCTCAAGACCCGAGAGCAACTGCTCCTTGGTGTAGATCAGGTTCTCGCGCGAACTGTCGGCCAGCTCGAACTCGTTGGTCATCGTGAGCGCCCGGGTGGGGCACGCCTCGATGCACAGCCCGCAGAGAATGCAGCGCGCGTAGTTGATCTGGTAGACGCGGCCGTACCGCTCGCCCGGGGAGTAGCGCTCCTCCTCCGTGTTGTCGGCGCCCTCCACATAGATCGCGTCCGCCGGGCACGCCCAGGCGCACAGCTCGCAGCCGATGCACTTCTCCAGGCCGTCCGGATGCCGGTTGAGCTGGTGACGGCCGTGGAAGCGCGGCGCTGTCACCTTCTGCTGCTCCGGGTACTGCTCCGTCAGCCGCTTCTTGAACATGGCCTTGAAGGTCACGCCGAAGCCGGCCACAGGATTCCGGGGGGCGCTCGGGGTCCCCCCCTGCGAAGACTCGTCAGACACCGCCATCCTCCTTTCCGTCACTCTCAGTTCCGTCACTCACAGTATTGACCCCGCCACTGACAATCAGCTCGCGCTCACGGCGCGGAGTCCTGCGCGGCACGGGCGGCAGCGCCTGTCCCGGCAGCGGTGGCACGGGATAACCGCCGGCCATCGGGTCGAAGGCGGGCGTCTCGGGCTCTCTCGCCGCCGCCTCCCTCTCCTGTTTGTTGCGGAACATGTCCACGACGAAGGAGAGCAGCAGGATCACGATGATCGCGCCCGCGACGTACAACAGGATCGAGGTGAAGCCGTAGTTCTCGTTGCGCAGCGCGCGCACCGTCGCGACGAGCATCAGCCAGACCACCGAGACCGGGATCAGGACCTTCCAGCCGAGCTTCATCAACTGGTCGTAGCGCACGCGCGGCAGCGTGCCGCGCAGCCAGATGAAGCCGAACAGCAGGAGCTGCACCTTCAGGACGAACCAGAGGATCGGCCACCAGCCGTGGTTGGCGCCCTCCCAGAAGGTGGAGATCGGCCACGGCGCGCGCCAGCCGCCCAGGAAGAGCGTGGCGGAGACGGCCGACACGGTGATCATGTTGACGTACTCGGCGAGCATGAACATCGCGAACTTGATCGACGAGTACTCGGTGTTGAAGCCGCCGACCAGGTCGCCCTCGGACTCCGGCATGTCGAACGGGGCGCGGTTGGTCTCGCCCACCATCGTGATGATGTAGATGATGAAGGAGACCGGCAGCAGCAGGATGTACCAGCGGTCCTGCTGGGCGTCCACGATCGCCGAGGTCGACATCGACCCCGAGTAGAGGAACACCGACGCGAAGGCCGCGCCCATGGCGATCTCGTACGAGATCATCTGCGCGCAGGAGCGGAGTCCGCCGAGCAGCGGGTACGTCGAGCCCGACGACCAGCCGGCCAGGACGATGCCGTAGATACCGACCGAGGCGACGGCGAGGATGTACAGCATCGCGATCGGCAGGTCGGTGAGCTGCATCGTTGTGCGGTGGCCGAAGATCGAGACCTCGTTGCCCGAGGGGCCGAACGGGATCACGGCGATCGCCATGAAGGCCGGGATCGCGGCGATGACCGGCGCGATGATGTAGACGACCTTGTCGGCGCGCTTGACGATGATGTCTTCCTTGAACATCAGCTTCGCGCCGTCGGCGAGCGACTGGAGCATGCCCCAGGGGCCGTGCCGGTTCGGGCCGATGCGGAGCTGCATCCAGGCGACGACCTTGCGCTCCCAGACGATGGCGAACAGCACGTTCACCATCAGGAACGCGAAGCAGAAGACGGCCTTGACGACGACGAGCCACCACGGGTCGCGGCCGAACAGCGACAGGTCCTCCGCTGCGAGCACGGTCTGCGGTGCCGTCGCGAGTTGGGCGAAGGCGGTCATGCGCGCACCTCCGGTGCGGGGGTGGCCGCTTCCTGCGCGGCCGGGCCGATACGGACCAGCGTTCCCGGGCGGGAACCGGTGTCGGCGAGGACACCGCCGCCCGTGGAGTTCAGCGGCAGCCACACGACCCGGTCGGGCATCGCCGTCACCCGCAGCGGCAGCGTCACGGCGCCGGCCGGGCCGGTCACCGTCAGCGCGCCGCCGTCCTTGACGCCGGTCTCGGCGGCCGTCGTCGCGGAGAGCCGCGCGACCGCCTCGTGCCGGGTACCGGCCAGGGCCTCGTCGCCCTCCTGGAGCTTGCCCTGGTCGAGCAGCAGCCGGTGGCCAGCGAGGACCGCCTCGCCGTCGCCGGGGCGCGGCACGGGAACGGCCGACTCGGCCGGCGTACCGGCGCGTGCTCCGTCCCAGCCGCCCAGCCGGTCCAACTCGGCCCGTACGGACCGCAGGTCGGGGAGGGCGAAGTGCACGTCGAGGGTGTCGGCGAGCATGTGCAGCACCCGCGCGTCGCTCGGCGCGAGCTGCCTCGTCATCTGCTCGGGCTTGAGCGCCGCCTCGAACAGCCGCGCCCTGCCTTCCCAGTTGAGGAACGTACCGGGCTTCTCCGGTACGGCCGCGACGGGGAACACGACATCGGCGCGGTCGGTGACCTCGCTGGGCCGCAGTTCGAGCGAGACGAGGAATCCGACGGCGTCCAGCGCGGCCAGCGCGCCCGCCGGGTCCGGCAGGTCGGCCACCTCGACGCCCGCGACGAGCAGCGCGCCGAGTTCGCCGGTCCTGGCGGCCTCGACGATCTGGCCCGTGTCGCGGCCGTAGCTGTGCGGCAGTTCGCGTACGCCCCAGACGGCCGCGGTCTCCTCGCGGGCCCGCGGGTCGGTGGCGGGACGGCCGCCGGGCAGCAGCGACGGCAGCGCGCCCGCCTCGACGGCGCCGCGCTCACCCGCCCTGCGCGGGATCCAGACGAGATACGCGCCGGCCGCCGTCGCCGCCTTGGCCGCGGCGGTCAGCCCGCCGGGCACAGCGGCGAGCCGCTCGCCGACGATGATCACGGCGCCGGGCGCGCGCAGCGCCTCGGACGCCTGTGCGCCGTCGCCGTCGAGTCCGGTGCCGGAGGCGAGCGCCTCCAGCCACTCGGTCTCGGTGCCGGGCGCCGCGGGCAGCAGCGTGCCGCCCGCCTTCGCCAGTCCTGGCGTCGCGTGCGTGGCGAGCGAGAAGGTCCGCTGGCCGTGCTTGCGGTACGCCTTGCGCAGCCGCAGGAAGACGCCGGGCGCCTCCTCCTCGGACTCGAACCCGACGAGCAGGACGGCCGGGGCCTTCTCCAGCTTGGCGTTGGTGACGCCCGTACCGTCCAGGTCGTGGCCGCGGCCCGCGACCTGCGACGCCAGGAAGTCGGCCTCCTCGCTGCTGTGCACGCGCGCGCGGAAGTCGATGTCGTTGGTTTCGAGGGCGATCCGCGCGAACTTCGCGTACGCGTAGGCGTCCTCGACGGTGAGCCGGCCCCCGGTCAGCACCCCGGCCCGGCCGCGCGCCGCCGCGAGACCGCGGGCGGCGGCCTCCAGCGCCTCGGGCCAGCTCGCGGGTGCCAGGACGCCGTCCTCGCCGCGTACCAGCGGGGTGGTGAGCCGGTCGGGCTTCTGCGCGTAGCGGAAGCCGAACCGGCCCTTGTCGCAGATCCACTCCTCGTTGACCTCGGGGTCGTCGGCGGCCAGCCGCCGCATGACCTTGCCGCGCCGGTGGTCGGTGCGGGTCGCGCAACCGCCCGCGCAGTGCTCGCAGACGCTCGGCGACGACACCAGGTCGAAGGGGCGTGAGCGGAACCGGTACGCCGCCGATGTCAGCGCGCCGACCGGGCAGATCTGAATGGTGTTGCCGGAGAAGTACGAGGCGAACGGGTCGCCCTCGCCGGTGCCGACCTGCTCCAGCGCGCCGCGCTCGATCAGCTCGATCATCGGGTCGCCCGCGACCTGGTTGGAGAACCGGGTGCAGCGGGCGCACAGCACGCAGCGCTCGCGGTCGAGCAGCACCTGGGTCGAGATCGGTACCGGCTTCTCGTAGGTGCGCTTGCGCCCTTCGAACCGGGTGTCCGGGTCGCCGACCTGCATGGCCTGGTTCTGCAGCGGGCATTCGCCGCCCTTGTCGCAGACCGGGCAGTCCAGCGGGTGGTTGATGAGCAGCAGCTCCATCACCCCGCGCTGGGCCTTCTCCGCGACGGGCGACGAGAGCTGCGACTTGACGACCATGCCGTCGGTGCAGGTGATCGTGCAGGAGGCCATCGGCTTGCGCTGGCCCTCGACCTCCACGATGCACTGCCGGCAGGCGCCGACCGGGTCGAGCAGCGGATGGTCGCAGAAGCGCGGGATCTCGATGCCGAGCAGTTCGGCGGCGCGGATCACCAGGGTCCCCTTGGGGACGGAGATCTCGATGCCGTCGATCGTCAGCGAGACGAGATCTTCCGGCGGGACCGCCGCCTCGCCGCCGCCGGAGGGAGCGGACGTGGTGACTGTCATGCGTTCACCTCCAGGTGCGGGTTGTGCTGGTCTGCCCACACGGTGGACTTCGCGGGGTCGAGGGGGCAGCCCTTGCCGGTGATGTGCTGCTCGTACTCCTCGCGGAAGTACTTGAGCGAGGAGAAGATCGGGGCGGCGGCGCCGTCGCCGAGCGCGCAGAACGACTTGCCGTTGATCGTGTCGGCGATGTCGTTCAGCTTGTCCAGGTCGGACATCTGGCCCTTGCCCGCCTCGATGTCGCGCAGCAACTGGACGAGCCAGTAGGTGCCTTCACGGCACGGCGTGCACTTGCCGCAGGACTCGTGGGCGTAGAACTCGGTCCAGCGGGTGACGGCCCTTACGACGCAGGTCGTCTCGTCGAAGCACTGGAGCGCCTTGGTGCCGAGCATGGATCCGGCGGCGCCGACGCCCTCGTAGTCCAGGGCGACGTCGAGGTGCTCCTCGGTGAACATCGGGGTCGAAGAGCCGCCCGGCGTCCAGAACTTGAGCCGGTGGCCCGCCCTGATGCCGCCGCCCATGTCGAGGAGCTGGCGCAGGGTGAGCCCGAGCGGGCCCTCGTACTGGCCGGGGTTGGCGACATGGCCGCTGAGCGAGTAGAGCGTGAAGCCCGGGGACTTCTCGCTGCCCATCGATTTGAACCAGTCCTTGCCGCGCTGCAGGATCGCGGGAACGGACGCGATGGACTCCACGTTGTTCACGACGGTGGGGCATGCGTAGAGCCCCGCGACCGCGGGGAAGGGAGGACGCAGCCTGGGCTGTCCGCGACGGCCCTCCAGGGAGTCGAGCAGCGCGGTTTCCTCACCGCAGATGTACGCGCCCGCGCCCGCGTGCACGACGATGTCGAGGTCGAGTCCGCTGCCCAGGATGTCCTTGCCGAGGTAGCCGGCCTCGTACGCCTCGCGCACGGCTTCGTGCAGCCTGCGCAGGACCGGTACGACCTCGCCGCGTACGTAGATGAAGGCGAGCGAGGAGCGGATCGCGTAGCAGGCGATCACGATGCCCTCGATGAGGGAGTGCGGGTTGGCGAAGAGGAGCGGCATGTCCTTGCAGGTGCCGGGCTCCGACTCGTCGGCGTTGACGACGAGGTAGTGCGGCTTGCCGTCGCCCTGCGGGATGAACTGCCACTTCATCCCGGTCGGGAAGCCGGCGCCGCCGCGGCCGCGCAGACCCGCGTCCTTGACGTACGCGATGAGGTCGTCGGGGGACATCGCGAGGGCCTTCTTCAGCCCCTCGTAGCCGTCGTGCCGCTGGTAGGTGTCCAGCGTCCAGGAGTCCGGCTGGTCCCAGAACGCGGACAGGACAGGTGCCAGGAGTTTCTCCGGGCTGGTGCCCTGCTGGTCGACTTCGGTCGGCATGGTCGTCATCACTCCCCCTCCTCGGCCGCGGGCCCTGCGGGGTGCGCGGGGTCGGAGGCCGAGGTGTCCTGCGGTGCGTCGTGCGAGCTGAGGTGCTGGGAGCCGGGCTGCGCCGCGTCCTTGGGGGCGCCCGTGTCGTCCCCGCCGCGCGGCGACACGACGCGCTGGGGGCCCTCGCCCCTGGCGAGCCGCAGGCCGGCCAGGGAGGCGGGTCCCGCGCCGCCGGTGGCCGCGACGGCGCCGGGGCGCTCGTCGGGGAACCCGGCGAGGATCCTGGCCGTCTCCTTGTACGTGCACAGCGGCGCGCCGCGGGTGGGTGACACGGGACGGCCCTCGCGCAGGTCGTCGACGAGCTGCTTGGCGCTGTCCGGCGTCTGGTTGTCGAAGAACTCCCAGTTGACCATCACCACGGGGGCGAAGTCGCAGGCCGCGTTGCACTCGATGTGTTCGAGGGTGACCTTGCCGTCCTCGGTGGTCTCGTCGTTGCCGACCCCGAGGTGCTGCTTCAGCTCGTCGAAGATGGCGTCGCCGCCCATCACCGCGCAGAGCGTGTTGGTGCAGACGCCGACCTGGTAGTCACCGCTCGGCTTGCGCCGGTACATGGTGTAGAAGGTCGCGACGGCCGTGACCTCGGCGGTCGTCAGGCCGAGCTGGTCGGCGCAGAACGCCATGCCGGTACGGGAGACGTAGCCCTCCTCCGACTGCACGAGGTGCAGCAGCGGCAGCAGCGCCGACCTGGAGCCCGGGTAGCGCGCGATGATCTCCCGCGCGTCGGTCTCCAGCCTGGCCCGCACGTCGGCCGGGAAGTCCGGGGCGGGTAGCTGGGGCATCCCCAGGCTGACCTCGGAGTTGGCGGGTGTGGTCGTCATCGGTCGACGCCTCCCATCACGGGGTCGATGGACGCGACAGCGACGATGACGTCGGCGACCTGGCCGCCCTCGCACATCGCGGCCATGGCCTGGAGATTGGTGAAGGACGGGTCCCTGAAGTGGACCCGGTACGGGCGCGTGCCCCCGTCGGAGACGACGTGCGCGCCGAGTTCGCCCTTCGGCGACTCGACCGCCGCGTACGCCTGTCCCGCCGGGACGCGGAAGCCCTCCGTCACCAGTTTGAAGTGGTGGATCAGAGCCTCCATGGACGTGCCCATGATGTTCTTGATGTGGTCGAGCGAGTTGCCGAGCCCGTCCGGGCCGAGCGCGAGCTGCGCCGGCCAGGCGATCTTCTTGTCGGCGACCATGACCGGGCCGGGTTCGAGCCGGTCCAGGACCTGCTCGACGACCCGCAGCGACTGCCGCATCTCCTCAAGTCGGATCAGGAAGCGGCCGTAGGAGTCGCAGGTCTCGGCGGTCGGGATCTCGAAGTCGTACGTCTCGTAGCCGCAGTACGGGTCAGACTTGCGCAGGTCGTGCGGGAGTCCGGCGGCCCGCAGGATCGGCCCCGTCGCGCCGAGCGCCATGCAGCCCGCCAGGTCGAGGTAACCGACGTCCTGCATACGGGCCTTGAAGATGGGGTTGCCGGTGGCGAGCTTGTCGTACTCCGGCAGGTTCTTGCGGAGCGTCTTGAGCATCTCGCGCAGATGGTCGACGGCGCCCGCCGGCAGGTCCTGGGCGAGGCCGCCGGGGCGGATGAACGCGTGGTTCATCCGCAGCCCGGTGATCAGCTCGTAGGCGTCGAGAATCAGTTCACGATCGCGGAAGCCGTAGATCATGATCGTGGTCGCGCCGAGCTCCATACCGCCGGTGGCGATGGCGACCAGGTGCGAGGAGAGCCGGTTCAGCTCCATCAGCAGGACGCGGATGGCGGTGGCCCGGTCCGGGATCTGGTCCTCGATGCCGAGGAGCTTCTCCACGCCGAGGCAGTACGCCGTCTCGTTGAAGAACGACGTCAGGTAGTCCATGCGCGTGACGAACGTGGTGCCCTGCGTCCACGTGCGGTATTCGAGGTTCTTCTCGATCCCGGTGTGCAGATAGCCGATGCCGCAGCGGGCCTCGGTGACGGTCTCGCCGTCGATCTCCAGGATCAGCCGCAGCACGCCGTGCGTGGACGGGTGCTGCGGGCCCATGTTGACGACGATCCGCTCGTCGTCGCTCTTGACCGCCGATTCGACGACCTCGTCCCAGTCGCCGCCGGTGACCGTGTAGACGGTGCCCTCGGTCGTGGCGCGGGGAGTCGCGTGCGGAGCTTGGGGAGTTGACATCAGGAGTACGACCTCCGCTGGTCCGGAGCCGGGATCTGGGCGCCCTTGTACTCGACGGCGATACCGCCGAGCGGATAGTCCTTGCGCTGCGGGAAGCCCTGCCAGTCGTCCGGCATCATGATCCGGGTCAGGGCCGGGTGACCGTCGAAGATCAGGCCGAAGAAGTCGTACGTCTCGCGCTCGTGCCAGTCGTTGGTCGGATAGATCTCGACCAGGGACGGGACGTGCGGGTCGGCGTCGGGGGCCGACACCTCAAGGCGGATCAGCCGGCTGTGGGTGATCGAGCGCAGGTGGTACACGGCGTGCAGCTCGCGGCCCTTGTCGCCGAGGTAGTGGACGCCCGACACCCCCGTACACAGCTCGAAGCGCAGCGCCGGGTCGTCGCGCAGGGTGCGCGCGACCTGGACCAGATGCTCGCGGGCGATGTGGAAGGTCAACTCGTCGCGGTCGACGACCGTCTTCTCGATGGCGTTCTCGGGCAGGAGCCCCTGCTCGTCGAGGGCGCCTTCGAGTTCGTCGGCGATCTCGTCGAAGACGCCGTCCTTGCCGCCGTACGGGCGCGACGAGGCGCCCGGGAGGGCCACGGGCCTGACGAGTCCGCCGTAGCCGGACGTGTCGCCGCCGTTCTCGGCGCCGAACATCCCCCGCTTGACCCGGATGACCTCGCCGGCCTGGTTCCGCTCGGAGGGAACGTTGCCGCCGGATCCGTTCTGCCCGGACCCGTTCGCCGCTTCGGCGGCTCGCTGCTCGTCGGTCACCGCAGCAGCCCCTTCATCTCGATGGTGGGGAGGGCCTTGAGGGCCGCTTCCTCCGCCTCGCGGGCGGCTTCCTCGGCGTTGACGCCGAGCTTGCCGTCCTTGATCTTCGCGTGGAGCTTGAGGATCGCGTCCATCAGCATCTCGGGCCGCGGCGGGCAGCCGGGCAGGTAGATGTCGACGGGGACGACGTGGTCGACGCCCTGGACGATCGCGTAGTTGTTGAACATCCCGCCCGACGAGGCGCAGACCCCCATGGAGATCACCCACTTGGGGTTGGGCATCTGGTCGTAGACCTGCCGCAGCACGGGCGCCATCTTCTGGCTCACCCGGCCCGCGACGATCATCAGGTCGGCCTGCCGCGGTGAGCCGCGGAAGACCTCCATCCCGAACCGTGCCAGGTCGTACCGTCCGGCACCCGTCGTCATCATCTCGATGGCACAGCAGGCAAGGCCGAAGGTCGCGGGGAACATGGACGAACTCCGCACCCAGCCCTGCGCCTGTTCGACGGTGGTCAGCAGGAAACCGCTCGGCAGCTTCTCTTCGAGTCCCATTGGTGGCCCCTCAGCCCCTCTAGTCCCATTCCAGACCGCCGCGCCGCCACACATACGCGTAGGCGACGAAGACGGTGAGCACGAAGAGCAGCATCTCCACGAGCCCGAAAATCCCCAGGGAGTCGAAAGTGACCGCCCAGGGGTAAAGGAAGACGATCTCGATGTCGAAGACGATGAAGAGCATCGCCGTCAGGTAGTACTTGATGGGGAAGCGACCGCCCCCGGCCGGGGTCGGCGTCGGTTCGATCCCGCACTCGTACGCTTCAAGTTTCGCCCGGTTGTACCGTTTTGGGCCGATAAGCGTGGCCATCACCACGGAGAAGATCGCAAACCCAGCTCCGAGGGCGCCGAGCACGAGGATGGGCGCGTAGGCATTCACGCTCCTCAGCTCCTTCCAGTCGTCCTTGACCGATGGACCGCAGCGGGCCTTTCGCTCGCCACCCCACGAAGATCGCTTACATGTGAGGCAGTTCACAAGCCCGGCTGCCCCGCATCCTATGCCTGGTGGTCTGTGATCTGCGACACGGGGTGCGACAAGGGCTTTGTGATCTCCACCACCCGGCCGAGGATCATGAAGTCGGATGAGCGGAAGCCGTCCCACGTGAGGCGCCCGAACGGTCACCCGACGTCACATCAACCGGCGTTGCCGCTGGTCGCGGCCGCCTGCCTCTATCAAGCGGTGCTCGATACAGGCAAATTGGCGATGGACGGCTTTTGGGTGATACGGCGCTCGCGCTCACCCGGTCGAGGGGGTCGCGCGGAGCGAGGTGGACACGTGCGCGCTTTCACGAGCGACGGGTCCGGACAATTCCCACCCGCGACCGTCGGCGGTGTGACCTGTACCACGTCGCGAAGATGGCGGAAAAGCGGGGCTTGGCCAACGGTGTGAAGGGATGGTAGGCGGCGGGCAATTCGGGCGTTTAGCTGAAAGGCCGTGATCATGCCCGTGATCACGACTGCCCGTTTTGCCCGTTACGGCGTCAATAAAGGCCCCGAATAAGCGGATTCACAGATTCCGAACGTAACTGTGGCGCAACACACCTTGCTTGACGGCAACCCGGGAACCCCTGATACGGGTTGTCCCATGTCCCACACCGCTCTCATACGAAGCCACCGGAAGCCCCGCCAGAGTGCGTCGAGAACCGCGCTCCGTGCCGGAGTTGCCGGTGGCGTCCTCAGCACCATCGCGGTGGCAGGTGCTGCCGGCCCGGCGAACGCCGAGCCGGTGACCCAGACCATCGAGATCCCCACCCTCACCACCGGGTTGGCGAGCAGCGCGGCACAGTCCGCCGAAGCCACCCAGCAGATCGCGCTCACCCTGGAACTTCAGGCCCAGGAGGACGCGGCAGCCACCAAGGCGGCGCAGGCCGCCAAGAAGGCGCACGCCGAGGCCGAGCGCAAGGCCGAGGCGAAGAAGAAGGCGGAGAAGGCGGAGAAGGCCGCCCGCGCGAAGGCCGCCGAGCGCGCCTCTCGCACCACGGAACGCACCACCCTCACCGCGACCACCACAGCGGCCTCCACGTCCGACACGGCCTCGTACAGCGCCTCCACGGCCACCGGCTCGGCCGGCGCCGTGGTCGCCTTCGCCAAGTCGCAGCTCGGCGACGCGTACGTGATGGGCTCCACGGGCCCCAACGCCTGGGACTGCTCGGGCCTGGTCCAGGCCGCGTACCGCTCGGTCGGCGTCGACCTCCCCCGCGTCTCGGGCGCGCAGTCGACGGCCGGCACCCAGGTCTCGCTGAGCAACCTCCAGCCGGGCGACATCCTCTACTGGGGCGGCGCGGGCAACGCGTACCACACGGGGATCTACGTGGGCGGCGGCCAGTTCGTCGGCGCGCAGAACCCGAGCACGGGAGTGGTGGAGAAGTCCCTGGACTGGGACCCGCCGTCGGGCGCGGTCCGCGTCCTCTGAGGCATCCACGCAACTGACACGTACGCGAAAGGCCCGCACCCGACGGGGGGTGCGGGCCTTTCGCGCGTCACGTCGGCTCCTGAGAAGCCGTTGCTCTATCGACCTTGAGCGCGATGTGATCGACAGAGGAACGGCTTCTTGACCAACAGCGTCCCGTTCGGCACCAGGCCCCCGCCGCAGCGGGCTCACCGGCTAGCGGAACACAGCAACCCGCCGGCCTGGCAGCGCCCTGTCAGTCGCCGACGGTCAGCGCCGCGTACGGCACCGACCAGACTGCCGGGTGCGCAATCCCCCGGCCGTGGTAGCCGTCATCGCCGAATGCGTCGCCGTGGTCGGCGCACATGATGACGAGCCAGGGGCCGCGCTGGTCCAACTCGGCGAGGAGGCGGCCCAGGTGCTCGTCCGCGTACTCCAGCGCGGCGGCCTGCGACTCCCACGAGTCGCCGCTGTTGCCGATGTAGTGGCCGTGCGGGACGTGCGTGGCCGAGACGTTGACGAACAAAAACAGAGGGTGCCGTTCATGTCGGCCGATGATCTCAAGGGCCAGGTCGACCTGGTGTTGGGTCGAGTGGCGCTCCGGAGAGCCGAACTCAGGGCGCCAGTGATCTTCCTGGAACATGTTCGGCAGGACCGACCCGAGCGGCGTCTCCCGCGAGAAGTACGTCACGCCGCCCACGCACACGGTGTGGTAGCCGTGCTGGAGCAGCCCGGTCAGCAAGTCCGGGGCGTCGAATACGAACGTCGACGGGTGCGGCGTCTTGACCGCCGGCGGGCGGCACTCCCACAGGCGTGGCGGCTGCACGGGCTGTGGGAGCTTCGGCAGGAACCCGCTGAAGAAGGCCATGTGCGCGGGCAGGGTGAAGGTGCCGGGGGTCCGTCGGTCCTCCCAGCGGCCATCCGGTAACCACTGGGCAAGGTGCGGCGTGGCGCCCGTCGCCAAGGTGGCCCGCGCGACGTCGTACCGCAGGGAGTCCAGCGTCGCGAACAGGATGCTGTGGCCCTCGGTGATGATCCGCCTCGCGTCGATCACGCCGCGGCCGCCTGTCCCGTCGCAAGATCGCGGCGATCATGGACCTTCCCCTGCGACGAGTAGTTCACGGGGATCGGCACGCGCTCGCGGTCGATCATGGATCGGATGTCGTCCCACACCTCGTCCACGACCGGGGCACCGTTCGTCCCGTACAGCCGGATCGTCACCAGCGCGTCACCGGCTTCGCGGGCTTCGCCGCGAGCAGTTGAGATCAGCGCTGCCGGGACGCCGCCGAGCTCGGCCGCCGCAGTCAGCAGGGTCTGCTCGCTCGCCGTACCGATGTCGGCGATCTGGCAGGCATAGTGCTGCGCGTGGGTCGCCCCCTGCCCGAACCGGTCGGCGAACTCACGGCTCGTCGGGTCTCCGTCGTGGGCGAGCACGAGACTGCCCAGTTTTCCGACGACGACGAAGCACGAGGCGATCCACCAGCCGACGCCTGGGTGGATCTCGCCCGGAAACGCGCCCTGGGCGCGGCCGTCGCGGATGACCGTCACGGTGTCGATGGGGTTAAGCATGGACGGCCCCCAGACTGCTCAGGACCGTTGCCGCCAGTTCATCGGGGGTCTGCCCGTCCGTTTGCAGAAGGACCGCCGACGGGTCTTCCTCAGCCATGGCGGCGAAGTTGGCCAGTAGCCGTTCGAGCCGGCCCGGGGTGCTGAGAAGGGACGTGTCGTCCTCCTTCAGGTCCGCCTTGACCTCCATCCGTTCGCGCAGAGTGTCCACCGAACACAGCAGGTAGAACGTCACGTCGGGGAGGGCGAAGTACGGGAGGAACGGGGCGGCGAGACGGCGAGTCCGGCTCAGGTCCACCCTGTTCACGGCAGCGTGGCAGGCGATCACAGACGACAGGTACCGGTCAGCGACAACCGGTCCCCGCGTCAGCCCGTCGGCCACCCTGTCCGAAGCGTGGAGCGCGCCGGAGAGGTAGAACGCGAACTGTGGCAACGCCCGGGTCTCGGAGTTGATCGCGGACGACAGCCGGGTCATCGGCTCGGGCAGCGTATGCAGGGTGGTGGCGCCGAGCTTGTCGGCGACCTTCCGGGTCAGCGTGGACTTCCCGACGCCCGACACCCCCTCGACCACGATGAACGGCCACCGCCGATCAATCGGTGCGGGCTCGTACGGACCGGACAGTTCGCTGCTCATAGCGTCCCCTCGGTGAAAGCGTTTACGTGGCCCGCAACGGCAGCCGGGATGGTCTCCGGGTTGGACAAGAGCGGCAGGACGTCGAGGCGCAGATCGTCCCGCAGGAGGCAGGGTTGGACCCCGCCGGCGTGATCCAGGCGCAGCGCCCAGAACCCTTCAACGCACTGGCTCCGCTTGGGACACGGACCGCACTGCCCGACGTGATGGCGCCCCAGACCCTTCTGGATGACGTCGATCTCGACGCCGTCGACCCGGAAGACCCGCCGCCCCTGGCCGACGCCGACGATCTCGATCTGCTCGTCCTGAGCGATCGACCGCAGGTAGTCGACGATGCTCTGCGCCGGAACAGCGGAACTCTGCCGGCCGTCGTTGAAGTCGGTGTCGACCAGTTCGATGAACTGCACCGGCATCCGACGGGCGAGGGCGAAATGGAGGATCTGGCGAACCTCGTGTGCGTTCTCCCGCTGGAGCAGCGCGTTCAGCTCCACCCTGTCGAACAACTCCCGCGCCGCCTCGATGCCGTCGAGGACCGCCTTGATTCCGATCCGGGTATGCGCGATCGTCCGGAGCGACTCGTCCGAGAAGTAGTGCAGGCTGATCTTGACCTTGTCGAGCCGGGTCCGCGCGAGCCAATCCTGATTGGCCCGCACGAGCGTGCCGTTCGTGATGAGCGTGTACGAGGCGTCGGGCCCGGCCTGTGGAAGCCGTGTCAGCACGGGCTGCGCGAGGGGAGATGCCAGCGGCTCACCGCCGGTGAAGTACACACGCCGCAGGCCGGCGTCCACCATGCCGCCGATGATGCTCAGATAGTTGTCTGCGGCGAGTTCCCGTGCCCGCGGTTGGGCGTCTCGGTTCAGGTGGGTGAAGGGCGGGGGTACGTCGCCCTCGTTGTGGCAGAACCAGCACTTGATGTTGCAGCGAGGGGTCAGCGATACCCGTAACTGTCCGCGCAGCAGTGCGAAGTTCTGCAGGGCAGTCCAGTCGACCCTAGGCGCGACTGGACTCGCGGTCTGGTGCACGTTGCCTCCGAAAGGTGCGGATGATGGCGCGCGATGGAATCAGGACAGGCCGGTTGGTCCTTCCTCATTACGAACGGGCCCAGGGATCAGAGCCAAGCTGGTTGTTGGAGCCCACGCTCCGGCCGACGACGTGGTGTCGGCACGACCTGGGCGGAGTAGATGGCCATCACTCGATCTGGATCCGACATCTTTTGTACTCATTCACCAGCGCTTCAAAGCGCCGGATGCATGGTTGGCAGCAGCAGAACGGGGCGTCGCCCTGTATCTGCCTGTGGACCGGCCCGAGCCATAGAACCGGCACGTCGCAGGCGTCACGGCTCCGCTGGTGGAGACACACACGGGGAAAGCGGCCGGAAACACCGCCGGTCGGGAGTCTTAGTGCCCGCTATCCGGCTTGTCGCTGTCAGCCATACAGACAGCCCACACGGCCTTGCCCACCCCCATCCGGGCGCTGACTCCCCACCGGCCGGCGGTGAGCGCGTCCACCAGGATGAGGCCGCGCCCGGATTCGCTGTCATCCGCCGTCCGGAGCTGCGGCTTGGTGTCGTCGGCGTCGTGCACCTCGATCCGCACCCCGTCCGGCAGGCGCTCGAACCGTGTCTCGATCAGCCGCCCGGGGACACGCGCATGCACCACCGCGTTGGTGATCAGCTCGGAGAGGACCAGCTCGGCCTCAAGGTCGGTGAGGTGCCATGCGTCCAGGTGCCGGAGTAACAGATGCCGGGCTCTTGCCACTGACCGGCTGCTGCTCGGCCAGCGCTTCACGATGAGCGGCCGGCTGCCTTCAGTCAGTTGCTCCGTGATCATGAGCGGGCCGCCTTCGCCGCGCGGGCCATGTTCGCTGGGCGGCTGACCCACCTGCACCGACCCAGAGTCGCCCGCTACTGACTGGGCACCCGAGCGAATCACAGGATCCATGGCCGGTGGATGGGATCGCTCGGTCATGTTCTTCCTTCCTTGTGCGGGTGGGACCGCGGTTCGTGGTTACATTCCTCAACGGTTGGCACGCCTCCCCGTCGGCGAGCGTCCTCGCGCTGCTCGGCCGGCGAAGCGCACACGTCAACCGCCGCGAACCGTCCTCGACCCGCCGCAGGAGGTGCCGGTCGGCGGGGGCGTACACACGAGGCAGGTACTCCGGCATGAGTCGCCGCAACCCGCTGCGGTGGACGGTCCCTTCGAGGCCCCAGACGCGAAGCGCCGACGACCCCACGCAAACGGCTGGGCGAACAGAGCAACCCCGTGCCGTCGAGAGGCACGACCCACCACGGTGAGGCCAACGCGTCCCTCTTGGGGCGCAGGAGGATGGGCGGCGGCACTGTCATCACTTGGGTCTCATCTCGTCGGCGACTGCGACGAGGAGGAAACTATGGCGTTTCCGGGCCGACGACCCGAACTGAGAGTTCGGGGGAACCCTCGGTTCGGGTTGTTCAGGTGATGCCGAGGCGGTCGGCGAGGCTGGACACCTGACGCCGGTAGGTGGGACGCACCCGGTGGAGCAGGCCGGTCACCAAGTCGACCGCGAGAGAGCTGCGGGCCATGTCCTCGCCGCTCAGCTTCTCCAGGTCCAGGAGGTGAACGAGAACAGCCGCGTCGTCCCTGCGGAGGTCGTAGCAGCGGGCCAGGTCGAGGGTGAAGGTGAACTGCCGTTCCCGGCTGGGGAGGCGGGAGATGTCAACCCCGTCGGCCAGACGCAGCCCTTCGGCGCTGTGTCCCGCAAGCATTTCGATGCTCAGGGCATGCAGGTGAATGTTGGTCGGGCCGAAGACGGTCCACATGGTGTTGGAGTCCCCGGCCGTCTCGCCGAGCGGGGTCGCCTTCTTGTGCAGGCGCTCGCGGGCGTCCCACCACTTCTTGCTCTGCGCGTCGGCGACGACGCGGACGAGTTCCAACGCTCCTTGCATCGCCGCTCTGTCAGTGCTCTCTGGGACGGCCCGGAGTTCGTCGACGGCGAGGCGCGCCACCTCGTCCGCTTCCTGGGTGCCGCCCGGCTGAGACAGGAGACAGTGCCCCAGGTTCCAGTGCGCGGCCGCGAGCCGGATCGGGTCGTCCGCGTCCTCTGCGGCTCGGCGGGCACGGTCCGCGACCATGAGGGAGAGGTCGAGACGGCCAGACCGACGGCAATAGGAACGCAAGAGGCCGTAGAGGTCGGACGCCGCGCGAAGCACGTCACGTCGAGCTGTCGCGTCGCTCGACGTGCGGTGCGCCCGCACAGAGTGCTCCATGTCCGCGATGAGCTCCGGCAGCAGGAGCTCGATCTCGGTGAACCGCTCCGCGCTGGTCTGCCAGGCCCGCCATGCTCCTTCAACTCGCTCCCGCAGTTCGGCCGGTCCGATGGCGGGGGCCGAAGGGGTGGAGCCGTATCCCATGAGGGCCCTGGCGACTTCCGGCGCAGTCGTCAGGGACAGCGGGGTCTTCGCAGCCGGATCGTCGGACAGGAGCGCTGCCACCGGCACGTCGAGCTCGGCAGCGATCTGCACGAGCAGTTTGGGCGACGGGGTGCGTTTCCCGTTCTCGATCATCGAGAGGTACCGCTCGGAGATCGAGCACAGCCCGGCGACGGCTGCCAGCGGTCGGTTACCGTTCTTCTTCCGGTAGTGCCTGATCCGTGCCCCGATAGGAAGCTTCGGTGTTTGCGCCATCCGCCCTCCCGTTACGTCAGCGTAGGGCGGACTTCTCCGGTACGGGGGGACTTCCGCAACTATCTGGGCAATGATTGTGATCAAAATTTGGGGAGGGGCGTCACGTATGCCTCACTTGGTTTTGTGGGATATCGACCACACACTTGTCGAGTCACGCGGCGTCGGGCGCGAACTGTCCGCTGCGGCCTTCGAGCAGGTGACCGGTCAGCCCATGCGGGACCAAGCGAAGATCGACGGCATCACCGAGGCCGTAATCTTCCGCGAGACCGCGACGATGCACGGCATCTCCACGGACCGGAGCGACTTCGAGCGGTTCGCGCAAGCTCTCACCGAGCAGCACATGCGACACGCCGCGAAGTTGAGAGAGCGCGGGTCCGCGCTGCCCGGGGCGGCATCTGCCCTTGACGCCCTCGCAGCGGCGCACGTCCGGCAGACCGTGGTGACGGGCAACGTCCGCCCAGTGGCGGAGATCAAGCTGGGCGTCTTCGGTCTCGACACACATATCGATTGGGATGCCGGCGCGTACGGGGAGGACGCGGATCTCCGGCCCGCTCTCGTCGGCCTCGCTCTCGCCCGTTCCTCCGCCACGGCGACAGATGCGGTACTGATCGGCGACACCTCGGCGGACGTCGAAGGCGGGCGGGGGAACGGCGTTCGGGTTATCGCCGTCGCAACAGGCCGAAGCTCCGCAGCCGATCTGCGTGCCGCTGGAGCCGACGTCGTCCTCGACGACCTGACCGATGTCAGCCTCCTCGTCAAACTCGTCACGGGCCTCATGTAGCGCGGCACGCGGCTGGAGCCGCCCACCCCCAAGAGTCGTGGGGGGGCGGGCAGCGGGCGGAAGTTTTCGACGACCGGCCGGGCGGAAGCTCCCACACTCGCAGATCACTGGACGGCGAGCACGGCGTCCCGACGGGGGCCTTTCCGCGTACGGCGGAACAGCGGGTCAGGCTTTCGGGGCCACCTTTGTCAGGCCGTTGATGATGCGGTCCATCGCGTCGCCGCCCGTCGGGTCCGTCAGGTTCGCCAGCATCTTCAGGGTGAAGCGCATCAGCATCGGGTGGGTCAGGCCGCGTTGGGCCGCGATCTTCATGATCTTGGGGTTGCCGATGAGCTTCACGAAGGCGCGGCCCAGGGTGTAGTAGCCGCCGTAGGTGTCCTTGAGGACCTTCGGGTAGCGCTGGAGGGCCAGTTCGCGCTGGGCTGCCGTCTGGCGCGAGGCCGCCTGGACCATCACGTCGGCGGCGATCTGGCCCGACTCCATCGCGTAGGCGATGCCCTCGCCGTTGAACGGGTTGATCAGGCCGCCCGCGTCGCCGACCAGCAGCAGGCCCTTCGTGTAGTGCGGCTGGCGGTTGAAGGCCATCGGGAGGGCGGCGCCGCGGATCGGCATCGTCATGTTCTCCGGGACGTAGCCCCAGTCCGCCGGCATCGAGGCGCACCACGCCTTCAGCACCTCGCGCCAGTCCAGCTCGCGGAAGGCGGCGGAGGAGTCGAGGATGCCGAGGCCCACGTTGGACGTGCCGTCGCCCATGCCGAAGATCCAGCCGTAGCCGGGCAGCAGCCGGTCCTGGGCGCCGCGCCGGTCCCACAGCTCCAGCCAGGACTCCAGGTAGTCGTCGTCGTGGCGCGGCGAGGTGAAGTACGTGCGGACGGCGACGCCCATCGGGCGGTCCTCGCGGCGGTGCAGGCCCATCGCGAGCGACAGCCGGGTCGAGTTGCCGTCGGCGGCGACCACGAGCGGCGCGTGGAAGGTGGCCGGGGTCTTCTCCTCACCGAGCTTCGCGTTGACGCCGGTGATGTGGCCCGTGCGCTCGTCGAGGATCGGGGCGCCCACGTTGCACCGCTCGTACAGCCGGGCGCCGGCCTTCTGCGCCTGGCGGGCCAACTGCTCGTCGAAGTCGTCGCGCTTGCGGACGAGTCCGTAGTCCGGGTACGTGGCGAGGTCCGGCCAGTCGAGCTGGAGCCGCACACCGCCGCCGATGATCCGCAGGCCCTTGTTGCGCAGCCAGCCGGCCTCTTCGGAGATGTCGATGCCCATGGACACCAACTGCTTCGTGGCGCGCGGGGTGAGTCCGTCGCCGCAGACCTTCTCGCGCGGGAACGCCGTCTTCTCCAGCAGCAGGACGTCGAGTCCGGCCTTGGCGAGGTAGTACGCGGTGGTCGAGCCGGCCGGGCCCGCACCGACGACGATCACATCTGCGGTGTTCTCGGAGAGGGGCTCGGTCACAGCGGGTTCTCCCGAAGACTGGAAATGGCGTACCGGACGGCACTGGACGTGTGCAGTCTATGGGTGCGTACTGATCCAACAGTTGAAGGGCCGCCATCGTGAACGACATGACCCGGCCGGTGCCCGCCGTACGGCTGCGCGTCCCCACCGAGGAGGACGCGCTCGTCTGGCACCGGATCTTCGCCGACCCCGACGTGATGGAGTTCCACGGCGGCGCCCCCGCCGAGTTGTCGGTGTACGAGGAGCTGACCGCGCGCCAGCGGCGGCACGACGCGGAGCGCGGCTTCTGCCTCTGGAGCGTCCTGGACGACGACGGCGAGGTCATCGGCTTCACCGGCGCCCAGCCATGGCCGCACGAGACCGAGGGCCCGGTCGGCGAGATCGAGATCGGCTGGCGGCTGGCCAGGGCCGCCTGGGGCCACGGCTACGTCACGGCCGCCGCCCGGCAGACCCTGGACCGGGTGCGGGCCGCCGGGGTCGGCGAGGTCGTCGCGATGGTCAACTCCCGCAACGAGCGCTCCATAGCGGTGACCCGGCGGCTGGGGATGACACCGGCCGAGACGTACCCGTTCAGCAGGCGGCGGCAGGGCGGCGAGACCGAGGAGGTGCTGGCGCTGTGCTTCCGGCTGAAGCTGTGAGGCACCGGCCGGATCAGGCGCGTACGCCCCTGTGCAGCGCCACCACACCGCCCGTCAGATTCCGCCACGCCACCTTCGACCAGCCGGCCCGCTGGAGCTTCGCCGCCAGCGCCGGCTGGTCCGGCCAGTCGCGGATCGACTCGGCGAGGTAGACGTACGCGTCGGGGTTGGAGGACACGGCGCGCGCCGTCGGCGGCAGCGCGCGCATCAGGTACTCCTCGTAGACCGTCCTGAACGGCGCCCAGGTCGGATGGGAGAACTCGCAGATGACGACACGGCCGCCGGGCTTCGTCACCCGGAACAGCTCGCTCAGCGCGCGATCCGTGTCCTGGACGTTGCGCAGTCCGAAGGAGATCGTCACCGCGTCGAAGACCTCGTCGGCGAAGGGCAGCTTCGTCGCGTCCCCGGCCGTGAACGGCATCCAGGGGTGGCGGTTCTTGCCCTCCCGCAGCATGCCCTGCGAGAAGTCGCACGGCACCACGTAGGCGCCGGTCGCCGCGAAGGGCTGCGAGGAGGTGGCGGTGCCCGCTGCCAGGTCGAGGACCTTCTCGGCGGGGCGCGCGTCGACCGCCTTCGCGACCTCCTTGCGCCACAGCCGGGCCTGGCCGAGCGAGAGCACGTCGTTGGTGAGGTCGTACTTGGCCGCCACGTCGTCGAACATCGAGGCGACTTCGTGCGGCTGCTTGTCCAGGGATGCTCGGGTCACCCGCTCATTCAAGCAGCCTCGGCCCCGCGCGTACGGCGCGCCCTACGCGCGGCGGAACACCAGGCGTCCGCCGAGCGCCGTGACCAGACAGCCGTCGTCGTCGGCGAAGACCGCGAAGTCGGCGTCAGCGCCGACGGCCAGCGGCTCCGCCGAGGCGCGCAGGCCTGAGCGCTCCACCGCCGTGCGGACCGAGGCGCGGGCGAACGGGCCCGCGAGCGCCGTCACCCCGCGCGCCAGCAGCCGCTGCACGCCACGGCGCGCGCTCGCGCCCCAGCGGGCGTCCGTCATCTCCAGCGCGCCGAGCGCGGCGCCGGTCAGCGGCTCGGCGCCGAGGTCGGCCGCCTCGCGCGGGTCGGGCCAGTAGGCCGCCTCCAGCAGGGCCGCACCGTCGGGCTCGTACCGCCCGGGGCCCAGCACGCCCTGCCACTCCCGGACCCGGGCCCGCTCCCCGTACCGGGCGAGCAGTTCTTCGTACGGCCCGAGCGCCGCGACGCGTCCGCCGTCGATGACGACCGCCCGTCCCGGGGTGACAGGCCCGTCCCCTTCGGCACGCAGCCCGCCCCACGGGTGATGGATCGTCAGCACGCGCGGCTCAGTTGGCGCTGAGCAGCTTCAGCTCGGGGTGCGCCGTACCGCCCTCGATCGCCGTGGACGAGATGTGCGAGACCACCCGCGCGTCGACCGGGTCGTTCGCCGGGTCGTCGTGCACGACGATGTGCTCGTACGTCGTGGCGCGCTGCGCCGGCACCCGGCCCGCCTTGCGGATCAGGTCGATGATCTCCAGGCGGTTGGAGCGGTGCTTGGCGCCCGCCGACGAGACGACGTTCTCCTCCAGCATGATCGAGCCGAGGTCGTCGGCGCCGTAGTGCAGGGAGAGCTGGCCGACCTCCTTGCCCGTGGTCAGCCAGGAGCCCTGGATATGGGCCACGTTGTCGAGGAAGATCCGGGCGATGGCGATCATCCGCAGGTACTCGAAGAGCGTGGCCTGCGTCTGGCCCTTCAGGTGGTTGTTCTCGGGCTGGTAGGTGTACGGGATGAACGCGCGGAAGCCGCCCGTCCGGTCCTGCACGTCGCGGATCATCCGCAGGTGCTCGATCCGCTCGGCGTTGGTCTCGCCCGTGCCCATCAGCATCGTGGACGTCGACTCGACACCGAGGCCGTGCGCGGTCTCCATGATCTCCAGCCAGCGCTCGCCGGACTCCTTGAGCGGCGCGATGGCCGTGCGCGGCCGGGCGGGCAGCAGCTCGGCGCCGGCGCCCGCGAAGGAGTCGAGCCCCGCCGCGTGGATCCGGCTGATCGCCTCTTCGGCGGAGACACCCGAGATCCGGGCCATGTGCTCGATCTCGGAGGCGCCGAGGGAGTGGATGACGAGCTGCGGGAACGCCTTCTTGATCGCGGAGAAGTGCTCCTCGTAGTACTCGACACCGAAGTCCGGGTGGTGGCCGCCCTGGAACATGATCTGCGTGCCGCCGAGTTCGACGGTTTCCGCGCAGCGGCGCAGGATGTCGTCGAGGTCGCGGGTCCAGCCCTTCTCGGTGTCCTTGGGCGCCGCGTAGAACGCGCAGAACTTGCACGCCGTCACGCACAGGTTGGTGTAGTTGATGTTGCGCTCGATGATGTACGTCGCGATGTGCTCCGTACCGGCGTAGCGGCGGCGGCGCACGGCGTCGGCGGCCGAGCCCAGCGCGTGCAGCGGCGCCGAGCGGTAGAGGTCGAGCGCTTCCTCGGGCGTGATGCGCCCGCCTGCGGCGGCGCGGTCGAGGACTCCAGTGACTTCCACGGGCGTGAGGGCGGCCTTCTCGGTCACTGGCGCGGGTCCTTCCCAAGGGGGGTGCGAGGTCCGATCCAGCGTACGCCAGGGTGCCCCTGCCGCCGGGGCACGGGGCTCACTGCCTGGTCAACGTGCCGCTCGGGTTGCCGGCCGCCTCTTCCTTCGACTCGTAGCGCAGGCTGCCCGCGCGGGTGAGGGTGAAGGTGAGCGGGGCGGCGGCCGAGCTGGTGCACAGGTCGGCGTCGCCGGGGCGGTCGGGGTCGGGGCGCTCGTCGACGCGCAGCAGCGTGTCCGTCGCGGAGACGAGCTTGCCGATGCCGTAGCAGTGCACCGTCGTGCCGAGCAGGGAGAAGCTGCTGGTCGTACGGGCCACATCCGTGCCCACCGCGCCCTTGCTGAACTTGACGAGGTAGTCGCCGTGCGGCAGGCCGCCGCTCTCGACGGTGGGGCCCGACCACGTGCCGACGAACGTCTTGGGCAGTTCGGACCCGCCGGTGGGCGCGGGGGTCTCGGCCGGATCGGGCGAGGTCGAGGGGCCGGCCGAGCCTGCCGGGCCGGAGTCGCCCGGCGAGGGCGCCGGGCCGCCCGGGGCCGACGGCCCCCCGGTGGCCGCCGGTTCGGACGTCTTCTGTCCGCCGCCGACGCTGCCGTGGTCCGCCGTGGTGTCCCTGTCGTCGCCCTGGCCCGGCATGATCCCGGCCAGGAAGCCGCCGCCGACCATGACAGCGGCCAAGGCGCCCGCGACGGCGAGCGCCACCGTGCAACTGACCCTGCGCCGGGGGCGGGCGGCGGCGGGGGCGGGCGTCGCGCCGTGCGGGCCCTGGCCGTTGGTACGGGTGCCGGCCCCTGCCCCGGCTTCGAAGGAGAACGACACCGCCCGGTCGGGCCGCCGCGGGTCCGGCACCGGCTCCACCGGGTCACCGAACACCCCGAGCGGCGGCGCCGTACCGAAACCCCCCGAGCCGTTGCCCGTTCCGTTGCCCGAGCCGTTGCCCGTCCCCTGGCCAGGGCCCTGGAGCGAGTCGTTGGTGAACGGTACGAGCCCGGTCGGCGCGGGCGCCGACGGCTCCAGGTCCAGCAGTTGGACGACCGCGCGGCTGACTTCTTCGACCAGCGGCCCCGGCAGCCAGCCGGCCGCCACGGCGCCCGCCGCGCCCTGCGGGGCGAGCAGCGCGGCGACCTCCTGGGGCGCGGGGCGGGCCGCCGGGTCCTTGGCGAGGCAGCGTGCGACGGTCTCCCGCAGACCGGCGAGGCCCTCGCCGGTCAGGGCGCTCAGATCCGGCTCCTCGTGGACCACCCGGTAGAGCAGCGCGGCCGACGAGTCGCCGGGGAACGGGCTCGCGCCCGTCGCCCCGTACGCGAGCACGGCACCGAGCGAGAACACGTCGGCCGCGCCGGTGACCCCCTTGCCGAGTATCTGCTCGGGCGACATGTAGCCGGGCGAGCCGACGGAGACGCCGGTCGAGGTGAGCGAGGCGGTGCCGTCGGTGGCGCGCGCGATGCCGAAGTCGATCAGCCGGGGTCCGTCGAGGGCGAGCAGCACGTTCGAGGGTTTGACGTCCCGGTGCACGAGACCGAGCGCGTGGACGCCGGCGAGCGCCTCGGCCAGCCCGGCGCCGAGGGCCCGTACGGTCTGCGCGGGCAGCGGCCCGTGCCCCTGCACCGCCTGGGTCAGCGAGGGCCCGGCGACATAGCCGGTGGCCACCCACGGCACGGCGGCCTCCGGGTCGGCGTCGAGCACCGGCGCCGACCAGCGGTGACCGCCGGGGCCCGTACCGACCCGGCGCGCGGAATCCACCTCGCGCCGGAAGCGGGCGCGGAACTCCTCGTCCATCGCGAAGTGCGGATGGACGACCTTCACCGCGACCGTGCGGCCCCCCTCGGAGCGCGCCAGATAGACGCGTCCCATCCCGCCGGCCCCGAGCCTGCCGAGCAGCCGGTAGGGACCGATGGTCCGTGGCTCGCCCGCATCCAACGGCTGCATGGCCCCCGACCCCCCGGTGTCACCGCGATCCTGCGTGCACGAAGCAGCCTAACGGGCTCGTCGTGACACGGAGGGGTTCATTCAGGGTCTGTGCGGAGTCCGGCCGGTGTCCCGCTCAGCTTCCGAGCAGTTCGATGTGCACGTCGGACGGGTAACCCGTCGTCGCTCCCGTCCTGCGGGCGAACTCCCGTACGCCGGCGAGCTGCTCGGCGCCGAAGCGGAAGTCCAGCGTCCGGAAGTACCGCTCCAGCAGCTCCGCGTCGAACGCCTCCCAGCGCGCCGCCTGCTTGGCCACCTGGTCGACCTCCCGCAGGGAGACGTCACGCGAGTTGAGGAACGCCTCGTGCACCTGCCGGGTGACCCGGGGCTCGCGGGCCAGGAAGTCCTTGCGCGCGGCCCACACGGCGAAGACGAACGGCAGTCCCGTCCAGTCCTTCCACATCTGCCCGAGGTCGTGGACCTGCAGGCCGAGCCGCGGGGCGTCGTGCAGGGAGGCCCGCAGCGCCGCGTCGCCGATCAGTACGGCGGCCTCGGCCTCCTGCATCATCAGGCCCAGGTCCGGCGGGCACCGGTAGTAGTCGGGGGTCACGTGGTGCTGCTCGGCGAGCAGCAGTTGGGCGAGGCGTACGGCCGTACGGGACGTGGAGCCGAGCGCGACCCGGGAGCCGTCGAGCTGGTCGAGCGGCACCTGCGAGACGATCACGCAGGACATCACGGGGCCGTCGCAGCCGACGGCCACATCGGGGAAAGCGACGAGGTCGTCCGCATTGCGGAGGAATTCCACAAGGCTGATCGGCGAGATATCGAGGTCGCCGCGTACGAGCTGGTCGTTGAGCTTCTCCGGGGTGTCCTTCGTCAGCTCCAGATCAAGAAGGGTTCCGGTCCTGGCAAGCCCCCAATAGATGGGCATGCAGTTCAGGAACTGGATATGACCGACACGCGGCCGGTTTCGACTGTGGTCGGCTCCGGCGGTCCCGGCGGCTTCCGGCGCTGCTTGTGACGCCGCTTCTCCTGCTGCGTTTTCTACTGGACTGTCCACATCGTGAGGCTAAACCCGCGACCGGGCGCGGGCAGCCCCGGGGGGCGGTTCGTCAGCACGTCAGGAGCGCGTCAAACCTCCGGTGACACCTCGCGGAGACGTGATCTTTCCCTCTACCGCTGTGCGTGGAGTGCGTGCTAGGCTCGCTCGCAAGTTGCAGTTTGGTTTCCCTTGCAGTACAGAGCCTGCGGAGCATGTAACCGCAGGCTTTTGTAGTATTCAGACTTCTTTGCAGGTTCTGGAGCAGGGCAACCCTTTGGCCCAAGGAGGGCTTATGGCTACCGGAACCGTCAAGTGGTTCAACGCTGAAAAGGGCTTCGGCTTCATCGCCCAGGACGGCGGCGGCCCGGATGTCTTCGTCCACTACTCCGCGATCAACGCGACCGGCTTCCGCTCCCTTGAGGAGAACCAGGTCGTGAACTTCGACGTCACACAGGGCCCGAAGGGCCCCCAGGCGGAGAACGTCACCCCGGCCTAGTTGCCCGGGTCGGCGGCGATCGCAGATCACTGAGCAGCAGTACCCAAGGGGCCCTGTTTCCTCCACTCGGGTGGGGAAGCGGGGCCCCTGCCTGTGCGCCAACGGCGCGGTCACGGCTCGTACAGGGCCTTGATGTCCGAAGCGAAGTCCGTCTCGATCTGGGCCCGCCTGAGTTTGAGCGACGGCGTCAGATGCCCGCTCTCCTCGGTGAAGTCGACGGTCAGGATGCGGAAGCGGCGGATCGACTCCGCCCGCGACACCAGCCGGTTGGCCTCCACGACCGCGCGCTGGAGGATGCCGCGCAGTTCGTCGTCGTCGGCCAGCACCTCGCGTGAGATGTTCGGCTTGCGCGTCATCTGGCCCCAGTGGGCGAGCCCTTCGGGCTCCAGCGTGACCAGCGCCGTCACGAAGGGCCGGTTGTCGCCCACCACCAGGCACTGGCTGATCAGCGGATGCGCGCGCAGCCAGTCCTCCAGCGGGGCCGGCGCCACGGTCTTGCCGCCGAGCGTGATGATCACGTCCTTCTTGCGGCCGGTGATCGTCAGATACCCGTCGGGGTCCAGCGCGCCCAGGTCGCCCGTCGCGAACCACGACCGTCCCGTCTCGTCCCGCTCCGTCGCCGGCACCGCCTCGCCCAGCTCGGCGTCCCAGTAGCCGGCGAACACGTTGCCGCCGCTCAGCAGGACCTCGCCGTCGTCGGCGATCCGTACCGCCGTGCCCGGCAGCGGCCAGCCGACGGTGCCCATCCGGGGGCTGCGCGGCGGGGTGACGGTCGCGGCGGCCGTGGTCTCCGTCAGACCGTAGCCCTCGAAGATCTCGATGCCGACGCCCGCGTAGAACGAGGCGAGGCGGCGGCCGAGCGGGGAGCCGCCGCAGATCGCGTACTTCACCTTGCCGCCGAGCGCGGCGCGGATCCGCCGGTACACCAGCGGGTCGTACAGCGTGCGGGCCGCGCGCAGGGCGGTCGAGGGGCCGGGGCCCGTGCCGTTCTCCGCCGCCTCCAGGTCCTCGCCGTAGCGCCGGGCGATGCGCGCGGCGCGGTCGAAGGACGAGGCGCGGCCGATGCGTTCCGCCGTGGCGCGGGCGGTGTTGTAGACCTTCTCCAGCACGTACGGGATGGCCAGCAGGAAGGTCGGCCGGAAGCCGGCCAGGTCGGCGAGCAGATCGTCGGACTTGATGGACGGCGCGTGGCCGAGCCGTACCCGGGCCCGCAGGCAGCCGATCGAGACCATCCGCCCGAAGACGTGCGAGAGCGGCAGGAACAGCAGGATCGACGCGGGCTCCTTGCTGACCGTCTTGAAGACGGGGTGGAGCAGCTCGATGGCGTTGTCGATCTCGGCGAAGAAGTTGCCGTGGGTCAGGGCGCAGCCCTTGGGGCGGCCCGTGGTCCCCGACGTGTAGCTGAGGGTCGCGACGGACGCGGGAGTCAGCGCGGCGCGGCGTTCGGTGACGGCCTCGTCCGGCACATGCGCGCCGGCCTCGCGCAGCGTGTCGACGGCGCCGGTGTCGAGCTGCCACCAGTGCGTGAGCCGGGCTATCTGCTGGCCCTCCTGGCGGATCAGCCAGGCCTGCTGGCTGTCCTCGACGACGCAGGCGGCGGCTCCGGAGTCCTGGAGGATCCAGCGGGCCTGGAAGGCGGAAGCGGTGGGGTAGATGGGTACGGTGACCAGCCCGGCGGCGAGCGCGGCGAAGTCGAGGAGCGTCCACTCGTACGTCGTACGCGCCATGATCGCGAGCCGGTCGCCCGGCTGGAGCCCTTCGGCGATCAGCCCCTTGGCGACGGCGCGCACCTCGTCGGCGAACGCGGCCGACGTGACGTCACGCCATTTGCCGTCGGGGCCCTTCCTGCTGAGGACGGGCTGGTCGGGGGCGGCCTCGGCGTTGTCGAAGGGGATGTCGGCGAGCGAACCGCCCGGCGAGAGCGGGACGAGCGCCGGTACGGACACCTCCCGCACCTCCCCGTCCTCGTCCCGCAGCTTCTGGGGCCCGGCCTGGGGTACGGACAGGGCGTCGGCGGACGCGGCGAAGGACACGGGCGGCTCCTCGTGTGGGGGGTGAGGTGGGACGACCGGGCCATGGGACCGGAACAGCCCGCCCCGGGTCAACTCCCCATGGCCACCAGGCCCAAAGACGTTCGAGATCACCACATCCCGGCGCCCGTCACCGCAGCGGGGGCACGCGGGTCTTGGCTGCGGTCACCCTCCACTGCCGGCGGCCGGCTGCTGCGACGGCGACCAGCGTTCGCCGGCCAGCAGCCTGCCGAGCCCCGCCCAGGCGAAGTTCATCAGCGTCGACGCCGCTTCCTTCGCCGTCACCTCCGGGGTCTCGTTGGCCCAGGCGGCGAGCGATTCGGCCGCGCCTACGAGCGCTTGGGCGAGCCCGGCGATGTCCCGCTCGCCGAAGTCGTCGGGGCCGTGCGGGTCGCGGGCCGCTTCGCCGAGCAATCCCGCGACGTAGGCGGCCAGTTCGTCCCGGGTCCTGCCGGCCTCGGCCGCGAACGGCTCCCCGTTGGTGCGGGCCTGGCGGTGCAGGACGGCCCAGCCCTCGGGGTGCTCGGCGGTGTAGCCGAAGAACGCGGTGAGCCCCGCCCAGAGCTGCCGGTCGGCCGCCCAGCCCGGCTCGACGGCCGCCTCCACCGCGTCGAGCAGCGCCCGCGCCTCACGCCGGATGCACGCGATGAACAGGTCTTCCTTGGAGTGGAGATACAGGTACACCAGCGGCTTCGAGACCCCCGCCAGCTCGGCTATGCCGTCCATCGAAGCGGCCCGGTAGCCGAGCCGCCCGAACGTCACCACGGCGGCGTCCATCATCTGCCGCTCCCGCACCGCCCGCGGCAACCGCTTGCTCCGACCGTCCCCCGCAGCCATGACGCCCCCGACTAAGCGTGCAGGGGCGCCATTACGGCCGGTTCAGGCAATTCCGGATTCGCGCCGAGAAGCCAGTCGATACAGTCCGCTGTCTCTTCCCAGCCGGTCACCGAAATGCAGGACACACCCATCGCGCGCACCGGGAAGTCGTTTCCGCCCGCGTCGAGCCGGTCGCCGATGAAGAGCACGTCCTGGATTTCCAGGCCGAGATGTTCCATCAGCTTCCGCATTCCGTACGACTTGTCGATGCCTTTTCGTGTCACATCGATCGACGTACTGCCCCCGCTGCGCACCTCCAGCTCAGGGAGCCGGGCGGCCGCGTACGCGCGCAGGCTCTCCTTGCGGGTACCGTCCGGATCCCAGGCGGCCTTCGCCTCCGGCGGCGCCTGCTGGCCGAGGGCCGAGAAGGTGACCTGGCTGCCGCGGTCCTCGATCACGTCTCCCCAGGTCTCCGACTCCCACAGGCCCAGCGAGCGGGCACCCTCGGTCAGTACGGTGACGGCGAGTTCCGTCTGCTCCGGCTTGAGGTTCTCGGCGTAGATGTCCTGCCAGCCGCCCGATTCCCAGCGGAGGTAGCGCGTGCCGCAGGTGGGCATGAGATGCAGCCGGCCGGCCAGCTCGGGCGTGAGCGGCAGCTCGTCCAGGACCTGGTTCTTGAACTGCTCGTACCGGCCACCGGAAATGACGCAGACTTCTTTTTCCGAAAGAAGCGCTTCGAGGCACTTTGCTATCCGGGGCGTGATCTTCGTCTTCGAAAGAGCGAGAGTGTCGTCCAGGTCGAAAGCGACGACGCGCGGAGCAAGTCCCACGATTCACCTCATGTGTTCCGTGCATCCGTCCGATGCGGGGCCCCACGATATCGTGCCCCCCGGGCATGGGCTCGGGGGGCACGTGCGGCGCCGGCGCCCCCGCGCGGGGGCGTACGGTCAGGCGGCGACGGGGACGCGCCGGTCCTCGGCCGCGTTCTCCTCGGGGTTCTCGTCCGGGTTCAGGGACGTCGCCGAGTCGTATGCCGCGCGGTCGAGGATGTTCTCCCGCGCGGCCACGATCAGCGGGGCCACGATCTGGCCGGCGACGTTCGTCGCTGTCCGCATCATGTCCAGGATCGGGTCGATCGCCAGCAGCAGGCCCACGCCCTCCAGCGGGAGGCCCAGCGTGGAGAGGGTCAGCGTCAGCATGACGGTCGCGCCGGTGAGACCGGCCGTCGCCGCCGAGCCGACGACCGAGACGAACGCGATCAGCAGGTAGTCCTGGACGCCGAGGTGCACGTCGAAGATCTGCGCGATGAAGATCGCGGCGAGCGCCGGGTAGATCGCGGCGCAGCCGTCCATCTTCGTCGTCGCGCCGAACGGCACGGCGAAGGAGGTGTACTCCTTCGGCACGCCGAGGCGCTCGGTGACCTTCTGGGTGACCGGCATCGTGCCGACGGACGAGCGGGAGACGAAGGCGAGCTGGATCGCGGGCCAGGCGCCCTTGTAGAACTGGATCGGGTTGACCTTGGCGACGGTGGCGAGCAGCAGCGGGTAGACGCCGAAGAGCACCAGCGCGCAGCCGACGTAGACGTCGGCGGTGAAGGTCGCGTACTGGCTGATCAGGTCCCAGCCGTAGTCGGCGATGGCGAAGCCGATCAGCCCGATGGTGCCGAGCGGGGCGAGCCGGATGACCCACCACAGGGCCTTCTGTAGCAGTTCGAGCACGGCCTCGCTGATGGTGAGGATCGGCTTGGCCCGCTCACCGAGCTTGAGCGCGGCGATACCGGCGACGGCCGCCATGAAGACGATCTGCAGGACGTTCAGCTCGGTGAACGGGGTGACGACGTCGGTCGGCACGATGCCGGTGAGGAAGTCGATCCAGGAACCCGTGTGCTGCGGGAGCTTGCCGTCCTTCGGGGTGAGGCCCGTGCCCGAGCCCGGGTTGGTGATCAGACCGATCGCGAGGCCGATGGCGACGGCGATCAGTGACGTGATCATGAACCAGAGCAGGGTGCGGGTGGCCAGCCTGGCCGCGTTGTTGACCTTGCGGAGGTTGGTGATCGAGATCAGGATCGCGAAGAAGACCAGCGGTCCCACGGCCAGCTTCAGGAGCTGTACGAAGAGGCTGCCGATCTCGTCCAGCGTGGTGTAGAGCCAGTGGATGTGCTGGCTGCGGGCGAGCCAGCCGAGCAGCACACCGAGCACGAGGCCGGCGACGATCTGGACCCAGAACGGGACCTTCGGTATGCGGAAGCCGGTGGACCCGGTGGATCCGGTGGTTCCGGCGGGGGCCGGGGATTCGGCCGGCGCCGGGGATCCGGTGGGCGCGGAATTCGCGGGCACGGACACACTCCAGTCGTGGCGCGTCCCGGCAGGGCGGGACGCGGTTCGTCGAGGGGGACGGGGGTGCGGCGCCCGCGCGCTGCTGAGCGTGGCTGAGCTGTTCGGGAAGGCGCCGCTGCTGATGCCGGGTCAGACGGCGCGGCAACAGACCGCGGACATGCAGCGGCAGAGATCGACATGCAGGCGCGCCACGAGCGGGACGCTCATGTCGTGGCGGAGGCGCACTGCTGTCTTCATGTCGAGGACGTTAACACCGGCGCTTTGAGCTGCTCAAAGCGTTACTTTGAGGCTGCGGCGGTCCGGCGGGCCTGGGCGGGGGCGGGAACGGACCCCTTGACCGCCCAACTCCCCCTGGACACAAGACAACACCCCGGCTCACGGGGGAACGGCCCCTGAGCCGGGGTGCTGCGTCGATGTGAGGAAGCTTACGCGGCGCTTACTCGGCGACGCCGTCCTCCTGCGTCCTGTTGGCCTCCAGCTTGGCCTTCACGCTCTCCACCCGGCCCGAGAGCTGGACGGACATCTCGTCGCGCTGCTTGCGCAGCAGGACGAAGCTCAGCGGGGCGGAGAGGACGAGCGCGAGCAGCAGCACCCAGATGACGTTGGAGTCCCCGAGGCCCTTGGGCAGCACGCCGACGTGGACCAGCGCGGCCGAGAGGACCAGGCAGCCCATGAAGATGGCGATGCGCATGCCGGTGTAGCGGACGGTGGCGTTCGGCTTCGCTAGGGACACGACGGGCCTTCTCTCATTCTCCGGTTCCTCCTGAACAGTGAAGCACGGCCGGTTCAGCCCGGATTCAGGGGGAGCAGCATCGTGATGTCGTCCCTGTCGTCACCTGGGGCGACCCGGATCGCGCCGGGCACCCGGCCCATTTCCTTGTAGCCGCAGGACGCGTAGAAGCGGTCGACGCCGGTGCCGCCGCGGCAGGTGAGCCGGATCGCCTCGATGCCGTCGAACCCGCTCGCCGCGTCGGCGGCGGCCGCCATCAGCTCGCGGCCGTACCCCTTGCCCTGATGGTCGGGGTGCACCATCACGGTGTAGAGCCATATCCAATGCCGCATCAGGCGGTGGGTGTTGTACGTGAGGAAGACGGCGGCTGCGACGCCGCCCTCCTCGTCGAACCCGACGAGGAGGCGGGCGCGGCCCTCCGCCATCGCCACGAAGTGCCTGACCAGCTCGGGCCGGACGTCCTCGGTGGTGACCGGCGGGACGAAGCCGACGGCCCCGTCGGCGTTCGACACGTCGGTCCACAGGGCCAGCAGGCCGTCCCTGAGCTGGGCGTCGACCCCGGGGTCGAGGCGGAAGGTGAGCGCCACTGCCGTACCGGTCCTCACACCCGCATGGGCTGCGGCGACTCGCGCCGGTCCGGGTCGGGGCCCGGGAACTCGCGCACGGTCTCGTAGCGGGTGTTGCGCTCGACCGGGCGGAAGCCGGCGTCCCTGATCAGCTCCAGCAGATCCTCGCGGCCCAGCTTGTTGGGCGTGCCGAAGTTGTCCGCGTCATGCGTGATCTTGTACTCGACGACCGAGCCGTCCATGTCGTCCGCGCCGTGCTGGAGGGCGAGCTGCGCCGTCTGCACGCCGTGCATCGGCCAGAACACCTTGACGTGCGGGATGTTGTCGAAGAGCAGCCGGGAGACGGCGAAGGTCTTCAGCGCCTCGGCGCCGGTCGCCATCGTCGTCCGCACCTGGAGCTTGTTGCGGACCTTGCCGTCCTTCATGTCCACGAAGTCGTGCTGGTAGCGCAGCGGGATGAAGACCTGGAAGCCGTTCGTCTCGTCCTGCATCTCGCGCAGCCGCAGGACGTGGTCCACCCGGTGCCGGGGCTCCTCGATGTGCCCGTACAGCATCGTCGCCGGGGTCTTGAGACCCTTCTCGTGGGCGAGGCGGTGGATACGCGACCAGTCTTCCCAGTGGGTGTTGTGGTCGACGATGTGCTGCCTGACCTCCCAGTCGAAGATCTCGGCGCCGCCGCCGGTCAGCGATTCGAGCCCAGCCTCGATCAGCTCGTCCAGGATCTCGCTCGCCGTCAGCCCCGAGATGGTCTCGAAGTGGTGGATCTCAGTGGCGGTGAACGCCTTGAGCGAGACCTCGGGGAGCGCTTCCTTGAGGGCCTTGAGCGAGCGCGGGTAGTACCGCCACGGCAGCGTGGGGTGCAGGCCGTTGACGATGTGCAGCTCGGTCAGGTTCTCGCCCTGCATCGCCTTGGCGAGCCGGACGGCCTCCTCGATGCGCATCGTGTACGCGTCCTTCTCGCCCGGCTTGCGCTGGAACGAGCAGTACGCGCAGGACGCGGTGCACACGTTCGTCATGTTCAGGTGGCGGTTGACGTTGAAGTGCACCACGTCACCGTTCTTACGGGTCCGCACCTCGTGGGCGAGGCCGCCGAGCCAGGCCAGGTCGTCGGTCTCGTACAGGGCGACGCCGTCCTCACGGGACAGCCGCTCCCCGGCGTGGACCTTCTCCTCCAGCTCGCGCTTGAAGCCCACATCCTGGATCGATGCAGTCATCCGGCCGCCTCCCATACGTCTACCAATCGGGCCTGTCGAGCCTACGCCCCCGCACCGACACGACCGCAGCGGCCCTCCGTGCCGGGGCCGCCCGCGCCGCCGCGCGGCGGCTCACACCTCTTCGGGCAGCTCGCCGACCCTGTTCTCCCACTTCGTGGAGAGAACGATGGTGGTGCGGGTCCTGGAGACGCCCTTGGTCTTGCTGAGCCGGCCGATGGTCTTCTCCAGACCGTCCACGTTGTCGGCGCGCACCTTGAGCATGTACGAGTCGTCGCCCGCGATGAACCAGCAGTCCTCGATCTCGCCGAGATCGCGCATCCGGCGCGCCACGTCCTCGTGGTCGGCCGCGTCGGAGAGGGAGATCCCGATCAGCGCGGTGACGCCGAGCCCGAGGGAGGCCGAGTCGACCGTGGCGCGGTAGCCGGTGATGACGCCCGCGGTCTCCAGGCGGTTGATGCGGTCGGTGACGCTGGGCCCGGAGAGGCCGACGAGCCGGCCCAGCTCCGCGTACGAGGCTCTGCCGTTCTCTCTGAGGGCCTGGATGAGCTGCCTGTCCACGGCGTCCATATACCTGAAGCCTTCCATTATTCAGCGATCGCGCAAGATTACACTCAGAAACGAAGGACGGAATCGGGCCGCGCCTCAGTCTCCGCGAGATCCGCCGTGAGATCCGCCGAGGTCCCCGGTCCACCTGCGATAGAGCCCGTGCGGCACGCCCGCGGCGTCCAGCACCCGGCCGGCGACGAAGTCCACCAGGTCCTGGATGTGCGTCGCCCCCGCGTAGAAACCGGGGGACGCCGGCAGCACCACGGCGCCCGCCTCGTCCAGCGCGACGAGCTGCTTCAGCGTCTGCCCGCCGAGCGGGGTCTCCCTGACGGCGACCACCAGCCGCCTGCGCTCCTTCAGCGTCACGCTCGCCGCGCGCTGCAACAGGTCCTTCGACAGGCCGAGCGCCACCCCCGCGACGGACGCGGTGGAAGCGGGCACGATCAGCATGCCCTTGGCCGGGTACGACCCGGAGGACGGGCCCGCCGCCAGATCGCCCGCGCTCCAGTGGCGGACACCGGACAGGTCGGGCGCGAACGTGCCGGGCTTGCCGTCGGCGCCGCGCGCCAGCCAGGCCGCCAGGTCCTCGCGCCAGTGCGCGTCGCGGAAGGCGATGCCCGTCTCGTCCAGCAGCGTCAGCCGGGACGCCCTGCTGACCACGAGGTCGACGCTCTCCCCCGCGTCCAGCAGGCCGCGCAGCACGGCGGCGGCGTACGGGGTGCCCGAAGCGCCGGACACGCCGACGACCCAGGGCCGCCGGGGGCCGTCCTGGCCGTGCCGGGCGTGCTGGTCCTGCCGGCCGTGCGGGTCTGCGGGCTGTCCGGGCTTCACCCGGCCGAGCCTATCCGGCCGCCGATGGCGAGAACCCGCCAAGGCCGGGAAGCGGGCTCAGGAACCGCGGACGGTGCGCCGCGCGTTGCAGAGACGGCAGGGCCGGGGATGTGTCCCGGCCCGCTCAGGACCGCAGGGGGCTGCGATGCCGTATCCGAACCTCGACACCACCGCACCGCGCAGGCCGGGCAGGGCCGGCCGGGTGAAGGCCGCGGGCGCCGTGATGGCCGCCTGGGTCGCGCTGCTCTGGGTGCTGGAGATCGTGGACTCCGCGACGGGCGGCTCCCTCGACACGTTCGGGCTGAGCCCCCGGAGCCCCGGTGAGCTGCGCGACGTGATCCCGATGGCCTTCCTGCACCACGGCTTCGAGCATCTCGCTTCGAACACCGTCCCGCTGCTGGTCCTCGGCTTCCTCGCGGCCCTCGGCGGGCTGCGCAGGTTCGCCGCCGTCGTCCTCACGATCATGGTGGTCGGCGGCCTCGGGGTCTGGCTCACCGCCGCCGACCACACCAACACGGTCGGCGCTTCCGGGGTGATCTTCGGCCTGCTGGGCTTCCTGCTGATACGCGGCTTCGTCGACCGCAGCGCGCTCGACATCGTGATCGGCCTGCTGGTGCTGGTGGTCTACGGCTCGGTGCTGTGGGGCGTCCTGCCCGGTGACCCGTCAATAAGCTGGCAGGGCCATCTGTTCGGGCTGGTGGGCGGCGTGCTCGCGGCGTTCCTGTTCCGCAAGGAACGCCGCCCGCAGGCTGCCCTGTTCACGCCGTGAGACCCCCGCTCACCAGGGTCCCGGCTCACACCGTCAGGCCGCGCACCAGCAGGTCGAGCAGCGCGAAGAAGAACAGGCTTATCCCGACGAAGCCGTTGACCGAGAAGAACGCCCTGTTGAGCCGGGACAGGTCGTGCGGCTTCACGATCGTGTGCTCGTAGAGGAACGCCCCGGCGACCACGACGAGACCGACCCAGAAGAACGCCCCGGCGTGCGTCGCCAGGCCGTACCAGACCAGCAGCACGGTCGTGACGGCGTGCGCGGCGCGCGCCCCGTACAGCGCCGCCGGGATGCCGAACCGCGCCGGTACGGACTTCACGCCGTGCGCGCGGTCCGCCTGCACGTCCTGGCAGCCGAAGATCAGGTCGAAGCCGCCGATCCAGATCCCGACCGCGAGACCGAGGATCACCGCGTCCCAGGACCACTCGCCGGTCACCGCGATCCAGGCGCCGACCGGCCCCATGGCCTGCGCGACACCCAGGATGGCGTGCGGGAAGTTGGTGAACCGCTTGCCGTACGGATAGACCACCATCGGGACGACGGCGACCGGCGCGAGCGCCAGGCACAGCGGGTTGAGCAGCGCGGCGGCGCCGAGGAACACGACGACGGCGACCCCGGCCCCGGTCCACGCGGACCGTACGGACACCGCGCCGGTGACGATCTCCCGGCCCGCGGTACGGGGGTTACGGGCGTCGATCTCCCGGTCGATGATCCGGTTGCAGGCCATCGCGAACGTGCGCAGGCCGACCATCGCCACCGTGACGAGGAGCAGCCGGACCCAGTGGATGTTGCCGTCGAGCTGGAACATCGCGGTCAGTGCCGCGATGTAGGCGAACGGCAGGGCGAAGACCGAGTGCTCGATCATCACCAGCCGCAGGAACGCCTTGGTGTGGCTCGGTTGCCGCATGGGCGCCGCAGCGCTGGTCACAGGCCGTACTCCTTCCAACGGCGGTCGACCGTCGCCGCCGTCCGGGGATCGGACTCGACCATATGCGGCCAGCCGCCGTCCCGCGTGTACCCCTCCTCGGGGAGCTTCCTCGTCGCGTCGATCCCCGCCTTGCCGCCCCAGAACTGCTGGTAGGAGGCATGGTCGAGATGGTCGACCGGGCCCTCCACGACGGTGAGGTCGCGGGCGTAGTCGGTGTTGCCCAGCGCCCGCCAGGCCACTTCGTGCAGATCGTGCACGTCGCAGTCGGCGTCCACGATCACGATCAGCTTGGTCAGCGACATCATGTGGGCACCCCAGACGGCGTGCATCACCTTCTGCGCGTGCTTCGGGTACTTCTTGTCGATCGAGACGATCGCGCAGTTGTGGAAACCGCCCGACTCCGGCAGGTGGTAGTCCACGATGTCCGGCACGATGATCTTCAGCAGCGGCAGGAAGAACCGCTCCGTCGCCCGGCCCAGCGGCCCGTCCTCGGTGGGCGGCCTGCCGACCACGATCGACTGGAGCAGCGGCCGCTTGCGCATGGTCACACAGTCGACGGTGAGGGCGGGGAACTCCTCCTGCGGCGTGTAGAAGCCGGTGTGGTCGCCGAACGGGCCCTCCGGCAGCGTCTTGCCGGGCTCCAGCCAGCCCTCGACGACGACCTCGGCCTGCGCCGGCACCTGGAGCGGCACGGTCTTGCAGTCGACCATCTCGATCCGCTTGCCCTGCACGAACCCGGCGAAGAGGTATTCGTCGATGTCGCCGGGGAGCGGCGCCGTCGCCGCGTACGTCACGGACGGCGGGCAGCCGAAGGCGATGGCGACCGGCAGCCGCTCACCGCGCCTGGCGGCGACCTGGTAGTGGTTGCGGCTGTCCTTGTGGATCTGCCAGTGCATGCCGATGGTGCGCCGGTCGTGGCGCTGGAGGCGGTAGAGCCCGAGGTTGCGGATGCCCGTCTCGGGGTCCTTGGTGTGCGTCAGGCCGAGGTTGAAGAACGAGCCGCCGTCCTCGGGCCAGGTGAACAGCGCGGGCAACTGGTCCAGGTCCACGTCGTCACCTGTCAGGACGACGTCCTGGACGGGCGCCTCCTTCACCTTCTTGGGTGGTACGTGCGCCATCGTGCCGAGCTTGCCGAACGCCTCGCGCACCCCGACGAAGCCGTGCGGCAGCTCGGGTTTGAGCAGCCCGCCGATCTTGTCGCTGATGTCCGCGTACGACGTCAGGCCGAGCGCCTTGAGGAGGCGGCGGTCCGTCCCGTACACGTTCATGGCCAGCGGCATCGACGAGCCCTTGACGTTCTCGAAGAGCAGCGCGGGCCCGCCGGCCTTGTTGACGCGGTCGGTGATCTCCCCGATCTCCAGATACGGGTCGACCTCGGCCTTCACGCGCTTGAGGTCGCCTTCGCGCTCCAGCGCCCTGAGCAGCGAGCGAAGATCGTCATAAGCCATGAGGTCAAGTATCGGTCACTCGCTACGCTGGTCCCGTCACGGGGCCGCGATCCGGTCCCGACCGCCACGCGCGGACCACGCGCAGAGGGGACCCGCCATGCTTCGGGTGCTGATGATTCTGGTGCCGCTGGGCCTCAGCATCTACGCCTTCATCGACTGCCTCACCAGTGACGAGAAGGAGGTCCGCCATCTGCCCAAGCCCGTCTGGGCGATTCTCGTGCTGCTGTTCCCGCTGGTCGGGTCGATCGCCTGGCTGGTCGTGGGGCGGGACAGGCGGGCGGCGCGCGGCGGGCGGGCGGGGCGGGGCGGCTGGGTCGCGCCGGACGACAACCCGGAGTTCCTGCGGTCCCTCAAGGACCGCGACGAAGACACCCCGCCGAAGTCGTGACGTCCGACGGGGCGTCCGCAACCGGCGGGGCGTCGGACGGAGTACGGGCGCGGGAGTGGCTGGTGACCGCCGTCGCCGAGGCGCGCGCCGGTCTCGCCGAGGGCGGCATCCCCATCGGCGCGGCGCTGTACGGGCCCGACGGGGCGCTGCTGGGCCGGGGCCGCAACCGCAGGGTCCAGGACGGCGACCCCTCGCTGCATGCCGAGACGGCCGCCTTCCGCGCCGCCGGCAGGCAGCGCTCCTACCGGGGCACGACGATGGTGACGACGCTCTCGCCGTGCTGGTACTGCAGCGGTCTGGTGCGGCAGTTCGGCATCTCGCGGGTCGTGATCGGCGAGGCGCGGACGTTCCACGGCGGGCACGACTGGCTCGCCGGGCAGGGCGTGGAGATTGTGCTCGTGGACGACGCGGAGTGCGCGTCGATGATGCGTTCGTTCATCGAGGACCGCCCCGAACTCTGGTACGAGGACATCGGCCGCGACTGACCGCCGCACCCGGCCCGTTCCGACCGTTTGCCGCACTCCAGGTGAACGCCGGGCGACCGGCGGTGACCGGGCCCGTACGGCGCGGTCCGCCGACGCGCTCGCCACGGCCGCCGTCCGCCGTGCTCCGGAAGCGATCTGACGTACGGTCAGCGGGTCCCGCGGCACCTGCCCGGACCAGGCGGCACGTACCGTACGGGCGGCTACGGCGAGCCCCGGGGCACCCACGACCGCACCACTGGCACACTTTGCGATCAATTGGCGCCTTTGCGATGACTTGAAGTGCCGTTCACGCAATCCCCCTCTTCCTCGGGACCCGCGCCCCGCGAGAGTCGACTGCGGTCGACCAAACCCCCATGCGTCTCAAGGGAAGTGGGAATACCCATGCCCGAAATGACCCGTCGCAGACTGCTCGGTTCGACGGCCGGTGTGCTCGGTGGCGCCGCCGGTCTGAGTCTGCTTCCCCCCAGCATCCAGAAGGCGGTGGCCGCGGGCCCCGCGCGCGGCGGCTCGATCCACGACATCGAGCATGTCGTGCTGCTGATGCAGGAGAACCGCTCGTTCGACCACTACTTCGGCACGCTCAAGGGAGTGCGCGGCTTCGCCGACCCCCACGCGCGCGAACTCTCCACCGGCAGGTCCGTGTTCCACCAGCCGGACACGGTCAACCCGCAGGGCTACACCCTGCCGTTCCACCTGGACACGCACACCACGAGCGCCCAGGCCATCCCGTCCACCAGTCACGCGTGGGCCGTGCAGCACCAGGCGTGGCACGACGGCGCGATGGACCAGTGGCTGCCCGCGCACCGCAAGGCGGACGGCGTCAACGGCCCGTACGTGATGGGCTACTACACGCGCGACGACATCCCGTTCCAGTTCGCGCTGGCCGAGGCGTTCACGATCTGCGACAACTACTTCTGCTCGGTGATGGGCCCGACGTGGCCGAACCGGCTCTACTGGATGACCGGGAGCATCGACCCGTCGGGCACCAAGGGCGGCCCTGTCATCTCCAACTCCGCGCCCAGGCCGTACGGCTGGACGACGTACGCCGAGCGCCTCCAGGCGGCGGGGATCGACTGGAAGGTGTACCAGCAGACCGACAACTACGGCACGAACATGCTGTCGGAGTTCCAGCGGTTCCAGGACGCCAAGCCGGGCGATCCGCTGTACGACCGGGCGATGGTCGCGCAGCCCGAGGGGACCTTCGAGGACGACGCGCGCAACGACCGGCTGCCCGCCGTGTCCTGGATCCTGCCGACGGCTGCGCAGTCGGAGCACCCCGACTACCTGCCTGCCGCGGGTGCGGACTTCGTGGCGTCGAAGATCGAGGCCATCGCGTCCAACCCCGCGGTGTGGCGCAAGACGGCCTTCATCCTCAACTACGACGAGAACGACGGCCTCTTCGACCATGTCGTGCCGCCGACGCCGCAGGCCGGGACGGTGGACGAGTTCGTCCAGGGGCTGCCCATCGGCGGCGGATTCCGGGTGCCGTGCCTGGTCATCTCGCCGTGGACGGTGGGCGGATGGGCCGCCGGTGAGGCGTTCGACCACACGTCGGTCCTGCAATTCCTTGAGCGGTTCACCGGGGTCGAGGAGCCGAACATCACCGAGTGGCGCCGCCGCACCTTCGGCGACCTGACGTCCGCCTTCGGCTTCGGGTCGGCGGCGCACCGGCCGCCGGAGCTGCCGACGGACACGGCGGAGCAGTTGGCGGAGGCGAAGGAAGAGGTAGCGACGCTGCCGAAGCCGACGCTGCCGGGCGGCGGCCAGACCGTACCGAAGCAGGAGCCGGGCGTGCGGCCGCGCCGCTGACATACGCGTACCGCCTGCCCCGTACGGACGGGGCAGGCGGTACGGGCGGTACGGGCGGTACGGGCGGTACGCGGCAGGCGTACGGGCGGTACGGGGCGAGCAGACCGCTCAGACGCCCGCGTACGAGTGCTTGCCGGTGACGAAGATGTTCACGCCGTAGTAGTTGAACAGCCAGCAGCCGAAGGCGATCAGCGCCAGGTAGGCGGCCTTGCGGCCCTTCCAGCCCGCGGTGGCGCGGGCGTGCAGGTAGCCCGCGTACGCGACCCAGGTGATGAACGACCAGGTCTCCTTCGGGTCCCAGCCCCAGTACCGGCCCCACGCGTCGCCCGCCCAGATCGCGCCCGCGATGATCGTGAACGTCCAGAGCGGGAAGACGGCGGCGTTGACGCGGTAGGCGAACTTGTCGAGCGTGGCCGATGCGGGCAGCCGCTCCATGACGGAGGTGGCGAAGGCGCCCGGCCGGCGGCCCGCCGCCAGCTTGGACTCGTAGCGCTCCCGGAAGAGGTAGAGCAGCGTGGCGACCCCGCCGACGTAGAACACGGCGCCGCAGAAGATCGCGGTGGAGACGTGGATCCACAGCCAGTACGAGTGCAGGGCGGGAACCAACTGGTCACTCGCGGTGTACAGGACGGTGACAGCGAGGCCGAGGTCGAGGAGGACCGTGGTGACCAGGGGCAGTCCGAGCCAGCGGATGTTCTTCTTCAGCGCGAGGAAGACGAGGTACACGCCGACGGCGACCGTGGAGAAGGTCAGGTTGAACTCGTACATGTTGCCCCACGGCGCCCGCTGTACGGACAGCGCGCGGGTGAGGACTCCCCCGGCCTCGATGACGAAGGCGAGGATGGTGAGGGAGATGGCGATCCGGCCGTACATGTCGCCCTGCTCGTCACCGCCCGCCGCGCCGGGTCCGTCGGGGACGTCACGGGTGCCGGACGCGGTCCTGACGACGACCTTCGGCCGGTCCAGTACGGCGGTGCCCGCGCCCTTCCGGGCCACCTGCACCTTGACGGAGCCGGCCGCCGTCGACTCCTTCGCGTCACCGGTCAGCGCTGCGGCGGTGCGGGCGATCTTGCTCCTGCTGCCGAACAGCCACTCCGCGATGTGCGCGAAGAAGGCGAACATATAGACGGCCATGGATGAATAGATCAGCACATTGCTGGTGTGCGCCAGGCTCTCGTTGGTTACCGCGGCGGCGAGATTCACTTCTCAGCCCCTTCGACAGTTTCGACGGTTTCGGCAGTCTCGGCGGGTTCGGGCGCCGTGGGCGCCTGGGCGTTGAGGGCGAGGGCCAGATCGCCCAGCTCCTCGGGGAGCTTGGCGGACTCACTGCGGCCGAGCCCCGCCATCTCGATGACGGTGATGCCGTCGGCGCCCCGGGTGGCCCGGACCCAGATGCGGCGGCGCTGGATGAAGAGGGAGCCGGCCAGCCCCAGGATGGCCGCGATGGCGCCGCCGAGGGCCCAGCCGGCGCCGGGCTGGTGGGTGATCTGGAAGCTCGCCCACTGCTTGATGGTCTTGTCCATGGTGATGGAGCCGGCGCCGTCGGGGAGCGTCAGGGTCTCGCCCGGCAGCAGCGTCTTCTTCAGGATCTTGCCCTTGGCGTCCTTGAAGGGCTTCATCTTGCTGGTGTCGAGCTGGTACACGTTCTGCGGCACACCGGCGTTGACGCCCAGATCCCCGTGGTACGCGCCGATGTTGAGCGCCGGGAAGTCGAGGTCGGGGAATTGCGAGAACATCTGCCCGGACGCCTTGCCGCCGTAGGTGGGCACGAAGAGGGCGGCGAAGCCGAGCTGGTCCTTCTTGCCGTTCTTGTCCCGGTAGCCGTCCATCACCTTGATGGCGCCGCTGGACGAGAGGTTGGTGTCGAAGGGCAGCAGCGGCGTCGCACCGGAGAAGACGACCTTGCCCCTGCCGTCCTTGACGGTAACGGTCGGCGCGTAGCCGTGCGAGATCAGGTAGACCTTCGAACCGTCGACCACGAGCGGCTTGTTGACCTTGATGAGCTTGGTGCGTTCCTGGTCCCCGGGACCCGCCGTGTAGCGGACCTTCGCCTCGAAGGTCCTGGCCGTGCCGATCTCGGGTCCTTGCCGCTCCCAGGTGCCGACGAACTTGTCGAGGGTGAAGCTGAACGGGGCGAGGTTGTCGGTGTCGAAGAGCGCGCCCGACTTGAAGTCGTCGAACTGGGTGAGGGTGTTGGAGAAGGCGCCGCCCTCGACGATCAGCTTGCCGCCCTCGGACTTGAAGAGCTGGCCGCCGGCGAAGGAGACCAGCATCACGATCAGCGCGACGTGGAAGATGAGGTTCCCGGCCTCGCGCAGATAGCCCTTCTCGGCCGTGACGGCGTCCCCCGCCGCGTCGGCGCGGAAGCGGTGCTTCTTGAGCAGCGCGAGCGCCGCCGTGCGCGCCTCTTCGGGCTCGGCCGTGGTGCGCCAGGTGGTGTAGGCGGGCAGCCGGGTCAGCCGCTTGGGCGCGGCGGGCGGCCGGCCGCGGAGCTGGCCGACGAACTGCCAGGTGCGCGGGACGATGCAGCCGATGAGGGAAATGAACAGCAGGATGTAGATCGCGGAGAACCACACCGAGCTGTAGACGTGGAAGAGCTGGAGCTTCTCGTAGATCGGCGAGACCGTCGGATGCTGCTTCTGGAACGTCTCGACCTTGAGCTGGTCGCTGCCGCTCTGCGGGATCAGCGAGCCGGGGATGGCGCCGAGGGAGAGCAGGAACAGCAGGAGCAGCGCGATCCGCATGGAGGTGAGCTGCCGCCAGAACCAGCGCGCCCAGCCGACCACCCCCAGCACCGGGCCGCCGATGAGGGATTCCTCGCGGGGGGCGGTGGAGAGCTGGGACCCTGCGGCGCCGAGTTCTGTGGCGTCCTGGACCTCGGCCCTGACCTCACCTGCTGGCCGCTCTGTGTCGTCGGCCCGCTCTGTGTCGTCGGCCCGCGCTGTGCTGTCGGCCCGCGCTGTGCTGTCGGGCTCTGTCTTGCTCATGGAACTAGATCCCCACCGTGAAGCCGTTGGACCAGGACTGCGTCTGCTGCACGATGCTGTCCCACGCGCCGGTCAGCAGCAGCAGACCCGTCACGATCATCATCGCGCCGCCGATCCGCATCACCCACGCGTAGTGCCGCTTGACCCAGCCGAACGCCCCGAGTGCCTTGCGGAACGCGACTGCGGCGAGCAGGAAGGGCACGCCGAGACCGAGGCAGTACGCGACGGTCAGTATCGCGCCCCGGCCCGCGCTCGCCTGATTCATCGCCAGGAAGCTGACGGACGAGAGGGTCGGGCCAAGGCAGGGCGTCCAGCCGACGCCGAAGAGCGCGCCGAGCAGCGGTGCGCCCACCAGACCTGTCACCGGCCGCTTGTGGAAGCGGAATTCGCGCTGGGTGAGCCAGGGCATCATGCCCATGAAGAACGCGCCCATGGCGACCAGCAGGACACCGAGGACCTTGGAGATCACGTCCCGGTTCTCCTGGAGCCGCTCCCCGAAGAAGCCGAAGAGCGCGCCGCCGGAGACGAAGACCGCGGTGAAGCCGATGACGAACAGCGCGGCGCCGGCGACCATCCGGCCGCGTCGGGCGTCCGCCAGATCCGTACCGGCGACGCCGGTCACGTACGAGAGGTAGCCGGGCACGAGCGGCAGCACGCAGGGCGAGAAGAACGAGACGAGGCCGCCCAGCAGCGCGATCGGCAGCGCCGCGATGAGCGCGCCGTCCATGATCGTGCCGTTCTGCAGGGATGCCTCGGCGAGAGCCAGCACGGGATCACTTCTCCGCGATCAGCGGGTCGATCATCTTGTGCAGCGAGTCGGTGTTGACCCCGCCCAGCGACCGGGCCGCGATCTTCCCCTGCCGGTCGAGCACGATGGTGGAGGGGATGCCCTGCGGGTTGAGTGTGCCCTTGGGGAAGCTGTTGAGGATGAGCTTGCCCGCCGGGTCGTAGAAGCTCGGGTAGGTCAGACCGCTGTCCTTCTCGAACGCGATCGCCGGGCCCTTCGACTCGTCGCGGGTGTTGATCCCGACGAACGCCACGCCCTTGGGCCCGAGGTCCTGGGCGCCGCGCACCAGATAGGGCGCCTCTTCGCGGCAGGGCGAGCACCACGAGCCCCAGACGTTCAGCACGACGACCTTGCCCTTGAGGTCGGCGACGTCGAGCTGCTTGCCGGTGAGCGTCTCGCCCGACATCTTCACGGCCGAGCCGCGGTCGGCCTTCGCGACGGTGTCTATGCCGCCGCTGCTCGACACGAAGTTGGTGTTGCCGCCGCCGCCGGACTTGCCGCCGCCGCTGCACGCCGTCAGCACCAGCGCCGCCGCCACGCCGACGACCGGCAGGGCGACGGCGCGGAGTCGACGGCTGGAGCGGCGTCGGGGGGCGCTGCCAAAGTTCATGTGAAAAGTTTCGCATGGGCGTTTCGGGGGATCTTGCGCACCCCCCTCCGTGCCGGCAGCGCCCGTGAATCCCGAGCCGGGCGGCTGTGAATCCCGGGCCGGGCGGCTGTGCGAAGGCTGTCAGACGGCTTTGAGGAAAGTGTTCCAGCCGCCGGCCGGGTTCTGTCCGACCTCAAGGGTGCGCAACTTGGCGAGTACGGCGGGGTCCTGGACGTCGAGCCAGTCGGTGAACTGCCGGAACGACACCATTCGCACGTCTTGGGTACCTGCGATCTCCTTCATCGCGTCTTCGACGGCATCCATATAGATTCCGCCGTTCCACTCCTCGAAGTGGTTGCCGATGAAGAACGGCGCCCGGTTCGTTTCGTACGCCCGCCGGAAACCGGAGAGATACGACTGGGTCGCCTGCTGGCGCCAGGCCGGGTAGTTGGCGGTCATGCCGCGGGTCGAATTCTTCGACTGGTTGGCGAGGATGTTGTAGTCCATGGAGAGGACTTCGAAGCTGTGCCCGGGGAAGGGGATGCCCTGGAGCGGGAAATCCCAGATGCCCTGTTTCTTGTCGGGCCAGACCTGGTTTCCGCCGGGGGAACTCGCGTCGTAGCGCCAGCCGAGTTCGGCGGCCGCCGGCAGCAGCCGCTCCTGGCCGAGCAGGCAGGGGGTGCGGCTGCCGACGAGTTCCTTCGCGTAGTCGAAGGGGAGCGGGTCGGCGTCGGGCAGGGCGCAGTTGGTACGCCACTGGGTGACGAACGACACGGCCTGGTCGATCTCGTCGCGCCACTGGGCCGGGGTCCAGTTGTTCACGGAGCCCGAGCCGGCGCAGAAGTGGCCGTTGAAGTGGGTGCCGATCTCGTGTCCGTCGAGCCAGGCCTGGCGGACGTTGGTGAGGGTGGACCTGATGTGCTCGTCGGTGAGGTAGCCGATGTCCGAGGCGCCGGTCGGGTTGTTCGGCGGCCGGTACATGTCCTTCTTGGATTCCGGCAGCAGATACAGCCCGGAGAGGAAGAAGGTCATCCCCGCGTTGTGTTCCTTGGCGAGTTGCAGGAAGCGCGGGAAGAGTCCGTTGCCGACTTCGCCCGCCCCGTCCCAGGAGAAGATGACGAACTGCGGCGGGGTCTGACCCGGTTCCAGCGGAATGGGCGCCGCAGGCTGGTTGGGCTGTTTCCCGGTGTCGGCCGTGGAACCGTCGCCGATGAGTTTGACGTCCTTGTGCGGAGGTCCCGCCGCTTTTCCGTGCCCACCGGGTGCGACGCTGCTGTTGCCTGTCGGTTTGTTATGTGATTCGGTCCGGCCGGTGCCGCAGCCCGCGATTCCGATCGCGGCTGCGGCGCCGATTCCGGCTCCGAGCAGACCCCTCCTGCTGATGTCGCGCATATTGTCCCCATCCGCGTTGGTACATGCGTTGGCCCCTCTCTTTTACAAGCGGCAACACGTGAGATGTCGTAGCAAACGCGGAGGTTCTTGTAATTGTCATATCTTTACTCTTGTATGACTAACATCACTACGCTCCGTAAGCCTTACCCGCACCCTTCACGGGCTTGGCTCCGGCCAGCAGATGAGCGGGTACGAGGTCGCGCGCGGGCTCGGAGTAGCCCACGGACACGATCCTGTTCCCCTGGTACGTGACGCTCGTCAGCGAGGCGAGGGTGCACTGCCGCTTGCGCGGGTCGTGCCAGAGCCTGCGGCGCTCCAGGAAGCTGCGCACGATCCAGATCGGGAGCTGGTGGCTGACGCACACCGCCTCGTGCCCGCGCGCCGCGTCCCGCGCGCTGGTCAGCGCGCCCATCATCCGGACGACCTGGTCGACGTACGGCTCGCCCCAGGACGGCCGGAGCGGGTTGGTGAGGTACTTCCAGTTCGCGGGCTTGCGCAGGGCGCCGTCGCCGACCCCGAAGGTCTTGCCCTCGAAGATGTTCATGGCCTCGATCAGCCGCTCGTCCGTCTCCAGCGTCAGCCCGTGGCTCTTGACGAGGGGCGCGGCCGTCTCCTGGGCCCGCTCCAGCGGGGAGGCGACGACGTGAGTGATGTCACGCCCCGCCAGATGCTCGGCGACCCGGTCGGCCATCTGCCGGCCCAGCTCCGAGAGGTGGAACCCGGTGCGGCGGCCGTAGAGGACGCCGTCGGGGTTATGGACCTCACCGTGGCGCATGAGATGGACGACGGTGAACTCTTCCGTGCTGTCAGGGCTGGTCATTCGGCATTCTCCGTGGCTTGGGCTGCGGCGCGCGCGGCGGCCGGCAACGCGGCGGCGATCCGCTCGACGGCGCGCTCGTCGTGGGCGGTCGAGACGAACCAGGACTCGAAGGACGACGGCGGCAGATAGACGCCGTCGGCGAGCATCGAGTGGAAGAAGGGGGTGAAGCGGAACGACTCCTGCTTCTTGGCGCCCTCGAAGTCGTGGACGTCGTCCGGTGTGAAGAACACGGAGAACATGTTGCTCGCCGACTGCACGCTGTGCGCCACGCCCTCCTTGTCCAGAGCGGCCGTCAGCAGGTCCTGGATCTCCAGCGAGACGGCGTCGAGCTTCGCGTACGCCGCGTCGTCGAGGAGCCGGAGCTGCGCGAGGCCGGCCGCGGTGGCGACGGGATTGCCCGACAGCGTGCCCGCCTGGTAGACGGGGCCGACCGGGGCCAGCCGCCCCATGATCTCGGCGCGCCCGCCGAAAGCGGCGGCGGGGAAGCCGCCGCCCATGACCTTGCCGAAGGTCATCAGGTCGGGCTCGACGCCGTCGATCCCGTACCAGCCGGCCTTCGACGTACGGAACCCGGTCATCACCTCGTCGGAGATGTACAGCGCGCCGTCGGCGGCGCACAGCTCCTTGAGCCCGGCGTTGAAGCCGGGGCGCGGCGGCACGACGCCCATGTTCCCCGGCGATGCCTCCGTGATCACGCAGGCGATCTCGCCGGCGTTCGCCGCGAAGGCCCTTTGTACGGCCCCGAGGTCGTTGTACGGCAGGACGATGGTGTCGCCGGCCTGCGCTCCGGTGACCCCCGGTGTGTCCGGCAGCCCGAAGGTCGCCACCCCTGATCCGGCCGAGGCGAGCAGCGCGTCCACATGTCCGTGGTAGCAGCCGGCGAACTTCACGATCTTCGCGCGGCCGGTGAAACCCCGCGCGAGCCGGATCGCGGACATGGTCGCCTCGGTGCCCGAGGAGACCAGCCGCACCTGTTCGAGGGGTCCGATTCGGGCCACCATCTCCTCGGCGAGCGCGACCTCGCCCTCCCCGGGCGTACCGAAGGACGTGCCGCGCGCCACGGCGGCCTGGACCGCTTCGACAACCTCTGGCCGGGAATGACCGAGAATCATCGGCCCCCAAGAACATACGAGGTCGACATATTCGCGGCCGTCCGCATCGATCAGATATGGACCGGTACCGGACACCATGAAACGGGGCGTACCGCCCACGGCCCGGAAGGCGCGGACAGGAGAGTTCACGCCGCCGGGTGTCACAAGGGCGGCGCGGTCGAAGAGGGTCTGCGAAACTGGGGCGTCATAGGGGAAGCTCACGCAATCCATGGTGTCAGAGGCGCGGATGTTCTTGCGGACAGGTGTTTCACCGCACGTTCGTTGGGGAGGTCACTGTCACGATGATCGGGTTGCGCGGCCGGGGCTGCGAGTGGTCGGGTGGAGATATGCATCGCGGTGGCGGACTGGGCGAGGGGACCGACGGCCTGGGTCCCGAGCCTGCCCGGCGTGGGAAACACCGGCGCCACGAGCGGGAAGCACGTGACGAGCCGCCCCCTCCGACGAGCAGGAGCGGGGGCCGCGTGGGGGTGACCTACAAGTACTTCGGCGCCCCCGACGGAGCCACGGCGGCGCGCGTCCCGATCTCGATGCGCCCCGAGGAGCTGGGCGGCGACGAGCTGGGCATGGGCGGCATGTTCAGCAAGGTCAAGCCCGAGACGATAGCGGCGATGGTCCTGACCGGCATCCAGGGCATGCCCCTGCACAAGGTCCCCCCGCTGGAACTGGTCGTCCTGCACCCGGACTACGCGGTGGTCAAACTCCCGATGACGGTGGTCGACCCGCTGCGCGACATAGGCGAGGAGTCGGTCGGCGCGGCAGCCTTCATCTGGTCCACGGTCCCGGACCGCGGCGGCCCGCGCGACGCGTTCAACGTCTACCAGATGCTCCACGAATGGCAGGACTTCAGCCACCGCCTCCACGAGGCGGGCCACCAGCCGTACTGCCTGGTCTGGCCCTGACCTACGCCTCTGTCAGGACCTCGGTCAGGGTGTGGCGGCCGATGTCGGCCATCAGGGGGTTGTCCGCCGAGTGGGTAAGGAAGACCAGGGCCAGTGCCAGCGCCCAGCCTCGGGCGCGTGTCCAGGTGGGGTCGTCGGCTTGGGCGTATGCGCGGCGGAATGGGGCGCGTTGGCGGGGGCATCAAGTGGGGCCGGTTGGTGCAGCGCTGAGAGGAATCCGGCGAGGACCCGCGCGGCCTCTCTTGGATCGGCCGGCGGTGTGCGGGCCGCGATGTCGCCGGGGAGGAACGGCACCACGCTCCAGGCCCAGGGATAGCCCCGGCCCGGCTGCCCGGTACGTACCGGCGCGGGGACGGGCAGCCGGCGTACCAGCTCCGGGGAGACCGAGACCTCGGCGGTCGGCATGTCGTTGGCGTCCACCGCACGATCCTAGGTTCGCGCGGGACCGTGCCCGGGGCGAGCGGGTGTCCGCGGCCCGGCTAGAGTCTGCCTCCGCGTGGAGGACACAGGGCCTTCACAGTTCAGGGGTGGGGACTCATGAAGCAGATCCGGACGGCGGCATGGGCGGGCATCGCCGTCGTCGCGCTGGCCGCGACCACGGCGTGTGGCGCGGAAGCCGCGAAGAAGACGGTCCGCGCTGTCGATCAGGCCGACACGATCATGTCGGCGCTGACCCGCGCCTCCGACAACGCGTCGAAACTCGGCTCGGCCGAGGTGCGGACGACGACCACGATCACCGCCAACGGTGGCAAGCCCGTCTCGATGAACGGGACTTACTCCTGGGGCGACGGCGCAGCGCTCGACGTCCAGATGGACACCGCCAACGCGCAGATGCAGTCGCTCCAGGACGACCCGACACTGACCATGAAGATGGTCGACGGGGCGTATTTCTACGAGGTGGACCCGCAGCCCAGCGGCCCGCTCAAGGGCAAGCACTGGATGCGGATCGAACTCTCCGCCATCGCAGGCGAGTCGGGCGCGAAGAGCATGCTGGCCAACGCCGACCCGACGGCGAGCCTGCGCTACATCGGCGCCTCGAAGAACGTGAAGAAGGTCGGCGACGACACGATCCGCGGCAAGAGGACCACGCATTACCGGGGCAGCGTCGGCGCCGAGCAGATCAACTCCTCCCGTCTCACCGCCCAGGAGAAGAAGGCCGCCGTCACCGCCATGGTGGGGAGCGGCGGAAAGATGAGTCTCGATGTCTGGGTCGACGGGAAGGACCTGCCCGTCCGCTTCGAGCAGCGCGGCGGAGGGACGAACATCACCATGGACTTCCTGAAGTTCGGTGCCACGAAGCCGGTCACGGCCCCGCCCGCCGCCGACACCGGCGATCTCACCGAGCAGGTCAGGAAGCAGCGCGACGCGTCACTCGACCAGTAGCCCGGGCAATCGCTCGGCCGGTGAGGAACGCGGCGGGACACCGGCTGGTTCGGTGCCGCGGCCCCGCGGGTCAGTCCGGTACGAGTACGGCGGCGCCGTTGACGCGGTCCGCCGCCAGGTCGGTCAGCGCCTGGTCGGCGCGGCTCAGCGGGTACGGGCTCACGGTGACCTGGATACCGATCCGCGCGGCGAGGGCCAGGAACTCCCGGCCGTCCTGGCGGGTGTTGGAGGTGACGCTGCGCAGGTCCCGTTCCTGGAAGAGATGGCGCTGGTAGTTCAGCGAGGGGATGTCGGAGAGGTGGATGCCGGCGATCGCCAGCGCGCCGGAGCGGTCCAGCGCCTCCAGGGCCACCGGCACCAGGTCGCCCACGGGGGCGAACAGGACGGCGGAGTCCAGGGGTTCGGGCGGCCGGTCGTACGCGTCGCCGGCCGAGGCGGCGCCCAGGCTGAGCGCCAGTTCCCGTGCCCGCGCCGACCTGGTCAGTACGTGGACGGTCGCGCCCTCGGCCAGCGCCACCTGCGCCGCCAGATGGGCGGAGGCGCCGAAGCCGTAGATGCCGAGCCGCCCGCCCTCGGGCAGTGCGCTGCGGCGCAGCGCGCGGTAGCCGATGATCCCCGCGCACAGCAGGGGCGCGAGCGAGGCGGCGTCCTGGTCCTCGGGGAGTGGGTAGGCGAAGGCGGCCGGAACCAGCGCCAGGTCGGCGAAGCCGCCGTCCGCGTCCCAGCCGGTGTACACGGACCGGGGGCAGAGGTTCTCCTTCCCCGCCCGGCAGTAGCGGCATGTCCCGCAGGTGCCGCGCAGCCAGGCACCGCCGGCGCGGTCACCGAGACCGAACGCGGTCACGCCGTCACCCACGGCGATCACGCGCCCGACGATCTCGTGCCCTGGGACGGTCGACGGGTGCCGGGGCGCGAGATCGCCCTCGGCGAGATGCAGATCCGTACGGCAGACGCCGCATGCCTCCACCCGCAGCAGCAACTCCCCCGGGCCCGGCGCGGCCGGGCGGCGCCGGACCCGTACCAGCGGCCCGGTGTCCATGGGCCCTGGCCTGTCGACGGCCCAACTGTGGGGTGTTTCCGGGACGGAACCGGCGGTGGTCATGGTTCCAGCGTGCGGCGGGCGGGCGGCAGGGGCAACCGGGTCAGGCCCGCGCCGGGAGGGGCCAAGGACAGCCGATACGCCCAGGGCGACTAGGACGCCTGACTGAGGGCCGGGTCCGTGCGCCAGATCGCGGCGAGGTCGGAGAGCGGTACGCCGAGGACCTCGCTGAGCCGGACGACGGTGCCGAACGCGGGCGTCGGCAGCCGGCCGGTCTCGATCTTGCGCAGGGTCTCGGGCGAGATCTCCGCCGCCAGGGCCACTTCGGCGGGGCTGCGTCCGGCTCGGGCGGTCCGCAGCGCGGCCCCGAGGCGTCGGCCCGCCTCGATCTGTTCGGGAGCGAGCGGATGGCGAACCATGCCCACATGCTAGAGGCGTGGGTGTACGGCGGCAACCATCGCACCCTCTGGTATAAATATACCTGTCGGCCGCCCTGGGGAATCGAGGATCGCAGTGATCGTGCACAAATCTCCGCAAGACATCGAGCGTATGCACGTCACTGGCCGGTTCGTCGGCGAGGTGCTGGCCGAGCTGGGCGACCTGGCGGCGGTCGGGGTCAACCTGATGGACCTGGAGCACCACGCGCGCCGCCGGATCAAGGAGCGCGGCGCGGAATCGTGCTACTGGGACTACGCGCCCTCGTTCGGCAAGGGCCCGTTCCGCAACGTGGTGTGCCTGTCGGTGAACGACGCCGTGCTGCACGGGCTGCCGCACAGCTACAAACTGCGCGACGGCGATCTGCTGACGATGGACATGGCGGTGACCGTCGACGGCTGGGCCGCCGACTCGGCCCACTCCGTCGTCGTCGGCACCCCGGCCGAGGAGGACCTGCGGCTGATCGAGGCCACCGAGGTCGCCCTGGAGGCCGCGATCAAGGTCGCCGTGCCGGACAACAGGCTCGGCGACATCTCGGCGGCCATCGGCGGCGTCGCCGCCGAGTACGGCTACCCGGTCAACCTGGAGTTCGGCGGCCACGGCATCGGCCGCACGATGCACGAAGACCTGCACATCCCCAACGACGGCCGCCCCGGCCGGGGTTGGAAGCTGCGCCCGGGTCTGACGATCGCGATCGAACCCTGGTTCGCCGCCGGTACCAACAAGATCGTCTTCGACCCGGACGGCTGGACGATCCGCTCGGCCGACGGCTCCCGCACCGCCCACTCCGAACACACCGTCGCGGTCACGGAGTCCGGCCCGCTGGTCCTCACCCGACGCCCTCAGAAGAACGAGCAGAGCAGCAAGAGCCGGGAAGCCCGGAAGAAGTCGTCGACGCCCGGCCACTGACCAGGGCTTCGTCGGGGGCGGAGCCCATCCGGTCGGCGTCCGCCTTGACGACGTACACCTCCCACGGCTCGCCGCCGGGGCCGTGCACCCACACCTTGTCCTGGACGGCGTAGCAGCAGGACGTGTCGTCCTCCTCGAACGTCGCGAGCCCGGCGTCCTTGAGCCGAGTGGTGGCGGCGGTGACCTGCTCGGTCGTCGCGACCTCGACGCCGAGGTGGTCCAGCCGGGTCTCCTGACCCGGTTCGCCCTCGATGAGGACGAGTTTGAGCGGCGGGGCGGTAATCGCGAAGTTCGCGTAGCCGGGCCTGCGCTTGGCGGGTTCGACGCCGAACAGCTTGGAGTAGAAGGCGACCGACGCTTCGAGGTCGCCGACGTTGAGGGCGAGTTGGACACGGGACATGGCTGCGGCCTCCTGCATCGATGAATGTCGATGCAAGCTTGCGCCCCGTATCGACATCCGTCAATATAGAAGCATGTCGAAACAAGAGCTGGTGATCCTCGGCCAGGACGACGGCGGTGACGGCTGCTGCCCCACCCTCCTCACCGCGCCGCTGGACGAGGAGCAGGCCGCCGATCTGGCGAAGGTGTTCAAGGCGCTCGGGGACCCGGTGCGGCTGCGACTGCTCTCGATGATCGCCTCCCGCGCGGGCGGTGAGGTCTGCGTCTGTGACCTGACCCCCGCCTTCGACGTCTCCCAGCCGACCGTCTCCCACCACCTCAAGCTGCTGAAGCAGGCCGGGCTCATCGACTCCGAGCGGCGCGGGACGTGGGTGTACTACCGGCTGCTGCCGCAGACGACGGACCGCCTCGCCGCGCTCCTCAGCCGCCCCGCCGGGCAGCCACTGGCCGAGACCGCGCGGTGAGCGATACCGCTACGGCGTCGCCGGCAACGACCACGGCCGGTCGTCAACTTCCGTTCCTCGACCGGTTCCTCACCGTCTGGATCCTGCTCGCGATGGCCACCGGCCTGGGTCTGGGCCGCCTCGTCCCCGGCCTGGGGAACGCACTCGCGAAGGTCACCGTCACCGGGGTCTCACTGCCGATCGCGGTCGGCCTGCTCGTCATGATGTACCCGGTCCTCGCGAAGGTCCGCTACGACCGCCTGGACACCGTCACCCGCGACCGCCGCCTGCTCGTCCCCTCCCTCGTCCTGAACTGGCTCGTCGGCCCGGCCCTGATGTTCGCCCTCGCCTGGGCCTTCCTGCCGGACCTGCCCGCGTACCGCACCGGCCTGATCATCGTCGGCCTCGCCCGCTGCATCGCCATGGTCGTCATCTGGAACGACCTCGCCTGCGGCGACCGCGAGGCCGCCGCCGTGCTCGTCGCGCTGAACTCGGTGTTCCAGGTCGTCGCGTTCGCCGCGCTGGGCTGGTTCTACCTGACCGTGCTCCCCGGCCGGCTCGGTCTGGAACAGACCGCCCTGAACGTGTCGGTGTGGGAGATCGCCCGCTCCGTCCTCGTCTTCCTCGGCATCCCGCTGCTCGCCGGATTCCTCACCCGCCGCCTGGGCGAGAAGGCCAAGGGCCGCGGCTGGTACGAGACGAAGCTCGTCCCGCGCATCGGGCCCTTCGCCCTGTACGGGCTGCTGTTCACCGTCGTCGTCCTCTTCGCCCTCCAGGGCGACGCCGTCACCTCCCGGCCCCTGGACGTCGTACGGATCGCCCTGCCGCTGCTGGTGTACTTCGCCGTGATGTGGGCCGGTTCCATGGCCACCGGCCGCGCGGTCGGACTGGGCTACCCGAAGGCGACGACCCTGGCGTTCACCGCGGCGGGCAACAACTTCGAACTCGCCATCGCGGTCGCGATCGCCACCTTCGGCGCCGCCTCGGGCCAGGCCCTCGCCGGAGTCGTCGGCCCGCTCGTCGAGGTTCCCGTACTCATCGGCCTGGTCCACGTGGCCCTGGCCGCCCGCCGCTTCTTCCCGGAAGGCACCGGTCCCGCCCATGCCTGACCCGCATCCGCCCGCGTCCGGGACCAAGCCGTCCGTACTGTTCGTGTGCGTCCACAACGCGGGCCGCTCACAAATGGCCGCGGCCTTCCTCACCCACCTCGCCGGGGCCCGAATCGACGTCCGCTCCGCCGGCACCGCACCCGCCGGCACCGTCAACCCGGCAGTCGTACAGGCCATGGCGGAGGTCGGCATCGACCTGTCCGCCGAGACACCGAAAGTCCTGACGACGGCGGCCGTGCAGGCGTCCGACGTCGTCATCACCATGGGCTGCGGCGACACCTGCCCGGTCTTCCCCGGCAAGCGGTACCTCGACTGGCAACTCGACGACCCCGCAGGCCAGGACGTCGAAGCGGTACGACCGGTACGGAACGAGATCGAGCGCCGCATCCACACTCTCCTCGCCGAACTCCTGGGCGAGAGTGCGGATACGTCGATCGGCACCGCCGATCGACGCGCGTAACTTTGTCCGGTCAGGGGCATATACCGCAAATAAGTCCTAGGTCGGCGCCTCCGCGCCCAGCCGATCGCCCATCAGACTGATCGGGACGATGCGGCCCCCTCCGCCCGCTCAAACGCGAGAGGCTACAGCGCACCAACCGGAAACCCCGAGGAGCGCCCATGCCCGCCGTTCTGACGACTGATCACCCCGCCTGGATCGAAGCGGGGACCGGTGCCGAAGTGCGGACCGGTGCCGAAGCGGGGACCGGTGCCGAAGTGCGGACCGGTGCCGACGCCGGGACCGGTGCCGAAACGGCAACCGGTGTCTGTGCGCGGGCCGTGCGCACGGCCTCGGGTGTCTGGATCGTGTCGTGGAACCAGGACGGTGCGCATCTGACCTGTGCGCAGGGCTCCGAGGACGTCAAGCCGGCGTTCGTCACCACCGACCCCGCCTGCCTGCCCGACAGCGTCCCCGCTGAACTCAAGGCGGGGCTCGACGCTCTCGGCCCCTCCCGGCGTCTGGCCAACCCCTGGCTGTGGGACGCCATCACCACCGCGATCCTGCGGCAAGTCGTCCGCGCCGGGCAGGCCCGCAAGCTGTACCGGGCATGGTGCCGCACGTTCGGCAGCACCGTTGGATCGGATGACCGGGCCGTCGAAGCGGGTGGCCTGTCCGTCGCCCCCAGCGCCGCTCAGGTGCTGGCGCTCGACGACGAACAGTTCACGGAAGTCGGGGCCAAGTTCCACCGCAGCGCCCTCCGGGCCGCCGCCGCCCACTACGAGCAGCACCACGCCCACTGGCAGCGCATGGGCTCCCGCGATCTGGTCTCCGCCCTGACAAGTGTTCCGCGTATCGGCCCATGGACCGCGGCAGCCGCAGCCGCGGACTTCACCGGCGACTTCAGTGTCTACCCGCACGACGATCTCGCCGTACGCACCTGGGCCGCGCACATCGCCCCCGCTCACCCCTGGCCCGGCAAGAAGGACAAGGCGTTCGGGCCGATGTGGACCGCCATGGCCGGTCAACATCGAGCCGCCCTGCACACCTTGACCCTCTCCACGCTCACCTGGGGCTCCCATCTCCGCTGATCTGGAGGACCCATGCCGTCCACGCCACCGTTACGGCCGTCCACTCCACCGTTACCGCTGATCGCGGGCGCCGATCCGACCCGCACCCTCGACGCCCTGTTCGTGAACGCCCCACTGCGCGACTACGACGAACGGCCCCGGGCCAACGACTACACGCTCCCCGTGCTCGGCATGGCGTACATCGCGACGTACGCCAAAGAGGTCGGCGGCTTCAACGTAGGGGTCGTGGACGCCGAAGCACATGGTCTCGGTATCGCAGAGACAGCGGACCTCATCAACGGAGCACACCCCCGGTGGGCGGCGATGAACCTGCTCGCACCCACCTACGAGATGTCCGCCCGCATCGCGGCCGGCCTCGCCCCGGACATCGCCCTCATGGTCGGCGGCCACCACGCCAAGGCAATGCCGGATCGCGTGCTCGCCGATCCGCGCATGAGCAACTTGAGAGCGCTCGTCCTCGGCGAGGGTGAGCTGCGCGTCGCCGCCCTCCTGGAGGACGAGCAGCGCAGGCGTGAACTGCCCGGAGTCCTCTGGCACGACCGCCTGCTCGACGCCCCGGCGGCGGGCGTCGCCGACCCCAGGACGAGCGCACGGATGCTCGGTCCCGACATCGACGCCCTCCCCTACGTCAACCGCGCGTTCCTCCCGCAAGACCCTTACCGGGCCGCACCCAGCCGGGCGGATCGGCGCCTCGCCGTGAGCCGCGGTACCGCCCTGCTGACGCAGGCCGCCCGCACCGGGCACGTGGAAGCCAACATCGTCGGATCCAGAGGATGCCCCTACAACTGCACCTTCTGCGGCGCTGCCGTCAGCGCCAATCCCGACGTCAGGATCCGGGTCCGTGACCCCGAGGACATCATCGGTGAACTCGACGCGCTGCACGGCGAGTACGGCGTCACCGCGTTCCGGTTCGTCGACGACCTGTTCCTCGGCGCCTCGCGCGTCATCACCACGCAGATGGCGGCCTTCACCCGGCACGGCATCGGCGAACGGTACGTGTGGGACGCCACCGGACGCATCAACGTGCTGGACCGGCTCGGCAGCACGGAACTGGACCTGCTGGTCCGCAACGGCCTGCGGGAGGTCGCCCTCGGAATCGAATCGGGCAGCGACCGCATCCTCGGCGCGATGGACAAGCGGATCGACGCCGAGATGACCGAACGTGTCGTCCGCCGCCTCGTCGGACACGGCATCGGCGTGAAGGGCTATTTCATCCTCGGTTTCCCCGGCGAGACCCACGAGGACATCCGGGCGACCGTGCGCCACATACACAACCTCTGGAACATCGCCGACAGCAGCCCCGGCGACGTACGGGCCAGCGTGTTCGAGTTCCGCCCCTACCCCGGCACACCCGTTTGGAAGACGCTCACCGCCGCCGGCCACGCCCCGGACAAGCTCCTCGCGTACGCGGACGTCGACCTGACCGCGGACGGCGCCGACGAGGCGATGCGCCAGCGCGACGAGTTCAACTTCTCCGTCGGCATACAGTTCGGCGACGTGTCCCTGAGCGAGGTGCGCGCCACGCTGGCCGCGCTCACCCGCGAGCAGCACGAACGCAACCAGGCCCCCGGGGAGGCCGCGGCATGACGCCGGGACGGGGGCAGTTCGTCACCCTCGACGGGCCGAGCGGCGTCGGGAAAACCACCACCGTCCAAGCTCTGAACGGGGAGTTGACCGGTCGGGGCCACGCTGTCCACCAAACCGTGGAACCGACCACCGGCGACGTCGGCGTCTTCATCAGGGAGCACTTCAGCCACATCCACGGGCACGCCCTGGCCTGCCTCGTGGCCGCCGACCGGTACGAGCACCTTGAGCACGACGTCGAGCCCCGGCTGAACGCCGGCGACACCGTGGTCTGCGACCGCTACCTCGCCTCGACGCTCGTCATGCAGCAACTCGACGGCGTGCCGCTGCGGTTCCTGCTCGACCTGAACGCACACGTCCTCATGCCGGACCTGGCCGTCATCCTCACCGCGTCCCCCGCGCTCATCTCCCGACGGATAGCCGTACGCGGACCACGTAACCGCTTCCATCTCGACCCGACCGTGCCGGCCCGCGAGGTCGGCCTGTACGACGAGGCCGCCCGGACCCTCATGGCGGCGAACGTGAGGGTGCTGGTCGTGGACACCGGCGACGCGACACCGACGGAGGTAGCGGCCGCAATCGCCGACGCGGTGCCTCGTTCCTCGGTAACGTCTGTCGCCCCAACGCCACCAAGCACCCCCCAGGAACCATGAATCCGCACCCCGCGCAGCCCGTGATCGACACGCACGTCCTTCTACGCGACGGCGACAAGCTCCTCTTCTCGCAGCGCGGAGGACCGTACGGCTACGGGCGCTGGCACATGCCGTCGGGCAAGCTCGACCACGGCGAACCCATGAGCGCCGGAGCCGCGCGGGAGCTTCTGGAGGAGACCGGCGTCGAGGTCGACCCCGCGCGGCTGCGGCTGGTGCAGGTCGTCCACCACAAGCAGAGCGAGACGGTGGAGCGGATCGGCTTCTTCTTCGAGGCCACGGACTGGACCGGGGATCCCGTCAACAGGGAACCCGCGAAATGCCTGGGACTCCAGTGGTTCAGCGTCCACGAACTTCCCGACGACATCATCGAATACCCCAAAGAGGGGCTCCTCGGATATCTGAAGGGGGCGGGCACCATCGCTGAGCACGGCTGGTGACCGCCGGTCGCCGGGTCGGCGGGCCCGGCCGGGCCGCTCGCTTTGTCAAAACGTGGCTATCGGGTTGACCGGGGCTCCCGTCATGCCGTGGATGCGGGGCGGGGCGACCGTGAGCATGAAGCTGTAGCGGTTGAGTTCCGCGCACAGCGCCGCCAGGTCCTCCAGTTCGGCCATGTCGATGAGGGTCATCGCCAGCCGGCCCAGTGCGACGCCGTGCAGCGGGGACGAGCCTGTCGGGTCGAGTGCCGGGTACGCGTCGCCCCGGTCGCCGGCGAAGATCGAGACGCCTCGGCTGTGCATCCAGCGCACCGCGTCGATGCTGATTTCCGGGGTCGGCCGGTCCGCGATCAGGGAGTGGGCCGGCCAGCCGAACCTGACCACCAGCGCGTCGCCCGGCCGTACGTCGACGCCCTGGCGCTTCTCGGCCGCCTCGAAGTCGCCGGACGACACCGGGTGTCCGGACGGAAGGGGCTCGTCGGCAGCCAGATCGAGCAGTACACCGCGCGTGACAATGCCGGCGGCGAAGGCCGTGGTCGACGCTGCCGTGACACCTCCGGCCGTCACGACCTCGGCCCTCGGCCGTCCTGGATAGACCTCGTCGTCGCTCGACCAGTGCGCGAGCGCGTCGATGTGCGTGGACTTCCCGTGGTGGTTCGCGACCAGCATCACGTCGGCCGCGACACCCACCCCGGTGTGCGCATCCCGTGCTGTACGGGTGAAGTCTCCACCGTCGTGGGCGAGAACGGGGTGCTGAGCATCGGCTGGGGGATGATCGGCAGCGCCAGCGAGGCCCACCGCCCGGTCCGCACCTCGGCGGCGGCCGCCGCGCGTACGTCGTCGGTGATCAGGTAAGCGTGCCGAGTTCGTCCTCGGCTCCCCAACGGCCGCAGTTGTCCAGCAGGTCGAGCGCGGTGGGGCGCGTCGGGTCGATCGGTTCCACCATAGGTCGGCGCCTTTCTTGACTGTCCGCTGCCGCAGGCGGCTCTACTCAGAGTGACGCTATCCCCTTGCCCCAGGGGGAGTTGAGGCGGACCGGCGGGTTCCGGTCACCCCGGTCACATCCACGGGCATGCCCTGGCCTACCTCGTCGGCGCCGCCTGCGACATTGGTCTGCCACCACAATCGCCGACGCGATCCCCGGTTCGTCGGTAGCGTCAGTCCTCCCGACATCACCAAGACACCCCTAGTTTCACCGGAGCCAAAGGCAGCGCATATGGAGCCGCAAGCAGACGTAGTGATCTTGACTGCGCTGTTGGTCGAGTTTGAAGCCGTGTCCGCGCTGCTGCGCGACCAGTCACAGCTCGTTCATCACGAGGGGACCCGCTTCGTCAAGGGCACACTCCCCGGAGCAGCCGGAACAATCGCTGTTGCCAGGATCGGGGCGGGAAACCTTACCTCCGCCATCGCCACAGAACGCGCTCGCGAGTGGCTGCGCCCCAAGGCTCTGCTGTTTGTCGGTGTCGCGGGCGGATTGAAACCGGAGGCCGCACTCGGTGACGTAGTGGTGGCAACGAAGATCTACCATCTCCATCCGGGCAAGGAGACGCCTGCCGGGTTCACTGCCCGTCCGGTGCCAGGCGCTGTGTCCCATGAGTTGGAGCAGGCCGCAGGCACGGCTGTGCATTCGAAAGCCTGGCAGAGATGGGTTCCCGACGCGGTTCGAACCACCTGGCGCGCCACAGATCCCCAGGTTCTCTTTCAGCCCATCATCGCTGGTGAGGTGGTCCTGAACTCCTCGGACACCCCGCTGCGCGACCAGATCAAGTTTCACTACGGGGACGCCGTAGCCATCGAGATGGAGTCAGCCGGTGTCGCTAGCGCCGCCGACTTTTCCCGGAGTCTCCAGATCATCACTCTTCGCGGTATCAGCGATCATGCCGACGGGGGCAAAGCCGATACGGACGCATCGGGCTCCCAGTACCGTGCGTCGGCGCACGCTGCCGCGGTGATGGCCGCTCTCGTTTGCGAGCTTCTTCCTGAAGCAGCAGAGGCCACCAAATCGGCTTCCGACACCGAGTGGGTTGATGGGCTGATGGCGTTCAGCGATATGGCACGAGCGGACTTTCGGCACGAGATTCTCTTCGAGATGGGCCTCATCCTCGGCCTCCCGCACGCCTTCAGCGCGGCCGAATCGCGTATGCCCCGTGATCATGTACGGGAAATCGTCCGCCGGATGAACGCCTTCCGGGAGCCCCCTGCCGCACGTGCTGCCCTGTATGACGCACTCAAGTCGGCCCGTCCCGACGACCAAGCCCTGGACGCGCTGGCCAGGTTGTTGCCATGAGGCGAGACATCTTCACCGCAAAGGCCCCACGCTGGTGCCGCGTCCGCGCTGACAGCTCCCCTGACGGGGACCTGTTCCCGCTGGATGACGACGGTTTCCTGGGAAGCGATCATATCTTCGCACGGGACAGGTCCAAAGCTGTGCCAGGCGCCCTCGTCGCCGCCGGTGATGTGGCCCGTGACGGAGCGACTGTACTGCTGGGCGAACCGGGGGCCGGAAAGACGACGGTGTTTACGTCGCTTGTGCAGGGGCTGCCGGCGTGGGACGACCCTGACATTCCCGACGGGGTAGACCGTTACGTGTGGATCAACGGTCCGGATCTGGTTCCTGCAATCTCCGACAAGGTTCTGGGAAGCCATCTCGCGGCGCTTCCGAGGACGGCTGCCAGCCCGCGTCCGATGCAGCACGGAATTCTGACCGTCGTGATCGACCAAGCCGACGAGAGTGGGATGTGTCGTGATCTGCCGTCCTATCTGAAATATTCTCTGCGAAACAAGGACGTGCGCGGCCTGCGGCTGCTGATCGCCTGTCGCACGGGCGACTACCCGCCAGCCCTTACCCCCGTCCTTCACGAAGCCTTCGGTAGCTGCTCGCTCGTGGATCTCGCTCCGTTATCGCGGGCGGACGCGGAGATGCTGGTCGACAGCGCCGGTCTGCCCGGAGAGCAACTGCTGTCCGAAGTCGTCGCTTTGCGTGCCGGGGCTCTCGCCAGTGTGCCTCTCACTCTGGAACTCATCGTGCGTGAGTACCAGTCGAGCGGCCGGCTGAGAGGCGGCGCCGAAGAACTCTTCGAGGACGGCGTTCGGCTGCTGGCGGACGAGTACGACCCCGACCGCTTCCCTGTGGCGGCACCTACCACCAACTGGCAACAGCGCGTGGAGGTCGCGGGTCGCATCGCCGCACGCCTGGTGCTTTCGGGAAGGCGCACCCTGTGGCAGGGCAGCTTGCTGCATGAGCGGCCACGGACCACCGACCTGGACGTCTCCACTGTCTCCGGGGGAAGCGAACAAGTCCTTGGCTTCCAATCCTTCGACGTGACTCCGAAGGTCGTCAAGGAGGTCATGTCCACAGGTCTGTTCACAGCGAGTGGCAACCACAGGTTCGCCTTCCGCCACTCATCGCTCGCGGCCTTCCTCGCCGCTCAGCACCTCATCTCCCGGTCCGTCCCGGACTCCGCACTCCGCGAACTGTTCCTGGTCGGCGCCCCGGATGAGGAGACCACCAGCATCCCCGTGTCAATGCGGGAAACGGCGGCCTGGCTCGTAGCGTTCGCACCCGACCGCACCCGGTGGCTGGCCTCGGCCGATCCGGAGAGCCTGACCATGCACAGCGGTGTCGTTCGCTCCGACAGCGTCAGGGAGCTGATCGTCGATCGTCTGCTGGAACGAGCCGCCGATGTTGAACTCGGCGACGCCCGCTGGCATCAAACCCGTTGGGTACTCGGACATCCCGGTCTGGCCGACCAACTCGTACCGGCGCTCACCCTGGACCCATCTGACTTTGACGACTGGCCGACCTGGGCCAGGGCGCGGGTGGCACTCCATCTGGCGGAGCAGTGCCCGTCACCGGCCCTTGCTCCCCTGCTGCTGAAGGTGGCGGCCGACCCGCGGTGGCCGGCCGACAACCGGGCGCAGGCCGCCAGAGCTGCTGTCGCATGCGACAAGGTGTCAGCACTGCCTGCGTTGAAGGACGTACTGGCAACGCTCGGGGCGACAAAGGGCACCGACCCGCTGCTCAGCCTCCGGGGTACTCTGCTGACCCTCCTCTGGCCCCACTCCCTCGATACGACCACCATGCTCGATGCATTGGGCGAGGTGCCAAGCGGTAATCGATACGGAGCCTACGAGCACTTCATCGCCGGTATGCCGTCCGCATGTCCCGAAGAAGATGTGCACCGGGTCGTGTCATGGCTCGTGCACACCATGGCAAAGGGGACGTGGGGAAGCGACAGTCGTGAAGACCAGGTCGTCGCGAGGGTGGTTGACCGGGCTCTGAGCATCCCCGGTGCAGAGGCGCTGCTGCCCGACCTCGGACGGATAGTGACGAAGCGCCTTCTGGACCACCACAAGGTCGGGTTCCCTTATGCCCTGGACCAGACCACCCCCGAAGGGCAGGAGCCGACTTCAGTAAGGGATCTACGCCGCAAGCTCGCCACCGCCCTGCTCCGCTGCGGCATCGAGGCGGGTCAGCCCATGCGCTACTTCTCGTGGGTCATGATTCGCGACTGGGAGCCTCAGAGTTCATGGTCCGTGACATCTGCAAGGACGGGCGGCGATCGGAGCACGCTACTCGACGCGGGCGACTTCGACTGGGTCCTACACGAGGCATCTGACCAAGTCGAGTTGGCTGACGCCTACGCGCATCTCGCCGAGATCCTTTTCGACCAGTCGAGTGAAGAACACTTCGAACTCGCCTATCGAAGCAAGGATAGTCCCGCCTGGACATATCTGAAATGGTTCTACGAACCAATCGAGATCGACGGCTATCTGGCGAAGTCGTGGCGCATGAATTACCATTCCACGGTCAAGAAGCTGCAGCCCGAAAGCGCGCAATTTGTCGTGCAGCAGCGAATTCGTTTACACGAGGCACGTCAGCACAACATTGACGAGTTCGGGATTCTTCTGCACAATCTACAGATTGATCCAAGCACCGGAAAAGGGTCATGGCGTTTGGACGACAACCTCATCGACTGGCCGGGTTGCTCCGTATTTAATGCGGAGGAAATTGCCGCTTTGCCCGGCTGTGCACTGGAGTTCCTGCGGCACAAAAAAGATCACTCCGACGGGCAGGACTGGGCCGGTGTTCAATCGTTGGCGCTACTCAATCGCGAGGGAAGGTTGAGCGAACTCAAGCCGGGGCACTGGAGTTCCTGGGCAGGAGCAATCGCCGACGCGTGGAACATCCCCGACACAACATGGACTACCTTACTGCAGAACGCTGCCGTGAAGGCGCCCCTGGAGCTCAACCGCGCAATCAGAAAAGCAATCGAGAAAGACCTCACTCAGGGCAAGCAACCGTTAATTCTCGAACGTCTTGACTCCAACTGGCATCCAATGATCGCCACGTTGATGGAAGATGTCCTGGCGGCGGAGACTGTCGCTCTACTGCCAGGATTTCGCACGGAGCGCATAGTTGACGGATTATCGGTCCCCGAAGAGGCGTTCAAAGGCAGCAGCGAGGGACCGGCGGCACTGGTTCGCTCCTGGTCCGGCCTCTTGGCCCGCCTTCTCACCGTCGAAAGCGCCCTCGCCCAGTCGGTCACCGAGTTCGCCCTCACACGCGTCCAGGCAGACAGCCAAGCCGACGATCTCAAGCTTCCCGTACGCGCCGCACACGCTCTGCTGCGGGTCGAGGGATTCGACGCATGGTCGCGGCTCAAGCACCTGATCGATACATCCGACGGCTTCAGCCGGGCTCTCGCGCTGCGCTATGCAAGCCGGTCCACCCGCGAACACCTTGAGAACAACGCCGACGAAGCCGCGCTGAGCACGCTCTACCGGTGGGTGAGCGCGCTCTTCCCGCAGGACGAGTACGCCCGTCCTCTGGGGGTGCACTCCGTTACCCCCGAGATGGAGGCGCTGGCGTGGCGCGAGGCGCTTCCTGTGACGCTGAGCCACCGCGGCACACCAGCGGCAGTCGAGCATCTGAAAGCCCTCACTGCCGACTTCCCGGGCCGACTGAACCTCCGAGCCGCGTTGATCTCTGCACGGACCAACCTCCTTGCCGCGACATGGACCCCTGCGGACCTCGACGAGGTGACCGCCATCCTGGCCGGTGTCAGGCGCTCCTCCCAGTCGATGGACGGCTACGCCCAGATGGTCGCCGCCTTGGAAGGTTTTCAGGACATCGGGAGGCACGACTTCCGCGATGACGTCGTGCGCGAGATGCGGCGGTTCATGGGATCCGACCGAGTGCTGCCCATCGCGGATCACAACGTTCCCCGTGATCACCTGCTGGCCATCGTCGGATACGTGTACGGAGAGGGCGGCGCGCCGGCCCAGCGCGCCCTGCTTGCCGCGCTCGAAGCTCTTCGCCCCGAAGAACGGGCTCTGAAGACAGTCAGAGCCCTGCTTACAGCCCCGGCCAACTGAGTGATGTGAGACGCTGAGCGTGCTCTGTCGAGCCCGCTGGGGGGTGGGAATGGATCTTCTTCGAGACATTGGTACGTCGTTGCTCGCCAGCCTTCTTTTCGTCGTATTGGCATGGGCAGTTTCGAAGACGGCGCGACAATTCGTGCGGCGGCTGGCTTCTCACCTTTTTCACCTGGACATCGAAGAAATCTTCGCCAACAGTCGTGAGGCTGCTCCTGACATCAAGCGAGAACTCGGCCGGGCACGCGAGGTCTCCATTCTGACGTCCCGCGGTGCGGAGCTGCAGCGTGACTCCTTCGAGGAGCTTCTCCTCCGGAGCCAGTCGGGCCGCTGCCGCTGCCGCATCCTGTTGCCGGAGCTGAACATCGCTGCGGGCGAGCAGGATTGGATAACTGATCGCGAACAGGAGATCCAGGTCTTCGACGCAGCCTTCGGCACCGGGCTGCTACGCCGTCAAATCGCCGCCACCTATGACTATCTCGCACCGCTGTCACGCCCCGAATACCTCGAAGTGCGCGGTTACAGCGTTCCCCACATCGGCAGGATCATCGCTACTGAACGGGTCGTCTATCTGACTCCGTACTCGGCCGACCGGCACGGCCGGGAATCACGTGTGATCAAGTACCGTCGCGGGGAGACGTACGACTTTCTCATGCGTCTGACGGAAAAGCTGTGGGAAGCGTCCTCACCTGCCTGACACTCGGCACAGACTGACTGTCACAGGGCGATGAGGCCCGCTTCGGTCGGGCGGAAGCCGCAGGCTTCGAAGTAGAACGGGCGCAGGTGGTTCTCGAAGTCGACGTGCAGCCAGTCGCAGCCCGCCACGCGGGCTCCGTCGGCCGCTGTCTTGATCAGGGCCGCGCCGATGCCCTGGGAGCGGGCGGTCGCGGCGACGACCGTGTCCAGGATGAAGGCGTGAGTGCCGCCGTCCCAGGCGACGTTGACGAAGCCGACCAGGGTGTCGTTCCGGCGGGCGCAGACCCAGCCGAGGCTGTGGCGGGTCAGTTGGGCGCGCCAGTCGGTGGACGTGACCTCGTGGCCGAAGCCCTCTGCGTGGAGTTCGTTGAGGGCCTTGTTCTCGAACTCGCCCCGCCAGGTGTACGCGTACGTGTCGGTGTCCGGCGCCTTCGGGGCCAACAGGTCCAGCGCCTCTGTCCAGTTGAAGACACCCGGCGTCATCACGTGCGGTTCGTACGTCCCGATCCGGACGTTCATCTCCCGCAGCCGCGCGAGGCTCTGGCGGTACGCCGGGTGGGCGGCCTGGGCCGCGTTCACGCAAGGGAGGGCCGCGGTGGGCACGCGCAGGCCGTGGGCCTCGCAGAGGATGCCGAGCGCCAGGGTGTCGGAGATGCCCGCGGCCCACTTGTTGACCGTGTTGAACGTGGCGGGGGCGACCGCGATCGCGTCCGGGTCCGGCAGGGGGCGCGGGTCGCCGGGGCGGCGCCAGGCCGAGCGGATCGGGTAGCCCGTCCGCGCCTCGATCGCCTGCACGTCGATGAAGCCCAGGGCCTGCGGGGTCGCCACCACACCCACGTCCCAGCCCTGCCGCTGGGCCTCGGTGATGAGTTCGCCGACGCCGCCGGCCATCCCGGACGCGCACACGACTACGTACAGGAAGGGTCTCGTCCCGGGGCCGGCCTCGGATGTGTTCGCGGTCATTGCGGCCAGCCTAGACCGGTCGGCCCCGGGACCGCTCGCGCGTTTCCCGGGGCCGGCATGCCTGTCTTGCGTCGTCAGCGCCGCGGCGCCAGGACCTCGGACAGCACGTCGTGCACGTACGTGTTCGGGTGCTTGCCCGAGAAGCGGTCCGAGAGCGGGCCGCTCGCCGTAACCGTCACGTCCACGCTCGTGTGGCCCGACGTCGTCCAGTCGATGTAGAACTTCTTCTCGCTGCCGCGGATCGAGAACGGACCGTCCTCGGCCGAGATCGCGTCGCCCGACTCGTCGGCGGTGTCGGTCTCCTCGACCGCCAGGCCGCCCGTCTCGTGGTCGGCGGTGACGACGAGCAGGGTGTCGGGGTGCGTCGCCACGTACGCGCGCGCGACCGCGACCGTCTTCTCCAACTGCTGCATCGACTGAAGGACCTTGGCGCCGTTGTTGGAGTGCGCGAACTCGTCGGTGCCCTCCTCCTCGACCATGAGGAAGAAGCCCTTCTTGTTCTTCTCCAGGCTGCCCAGGGCCTTGCTCGTCATGGTCGGCAGGTCGACCACCGGGTTGTAGATGTCGCCCTGGCCCTCGGGGCGCTGCTGGAACATCTCCTCGTTGCTGAACAGGCCCAGGATCTTGCCGTTCTTGGCCTTTTCGAGCTGCTTGGCGCTGGAGACGTACGAGTAACCGGCCTTCTTGGCCTTGTTGATGAGGTTGCCCTGGGTGCCGACGCTGCCCTCGGCCGGGTCCTCGGCGGGCTTGTCCTTGAACGCGCCGGGGGTGCCCTTCGGCAGCCACCAGTCCTCGCCGCCGCCCAGGATCACGTCGGGCTTGCTGACGTCGAGGTACTGGCGCGCTATGTCGTCCTGCTTGCTGCGGTCCGCGCTGTTGGCGAAGAAGGCCGCGGGCGAGGCGTCGGTGACCTGCGCCGTGGTGACGAGGCCCGTCGCCTTGCCCGCCGACTTGGCCTGCTGGCCGAGCGTGGCGAGACGGTTGCCGTCGACGTCGACGCTGATGGCGCCGTTGTACGTCTTCTCGCCCGTCGCCCAGGCGGTGGCGGCTGCGGCCGAGTCCGTGATGACGGCCTTCGGGTCGTCCGGAGTCGTGGTGAGCTGGCCGGAGTTGGTCAGCTTGTCCATGTTCAACTGACCGTACAGACCGGTCAGGTTCAGCCGGGCCGCCTCGCGCGCCGCGGCGCCCATGCCGTCACCGTTGATGAAGATGACGTTCTTCGCCTGCGGCGCCTTGGCCTTCGCCGCGACCTGCGGGGCGCTCGCGGAGGCCCCGAGCGTCGGGCTGATCACCATGGTCGCCACGACCGCTGTCGCGGCCGCCGCCACGGACGCACTCCACATTCGTGTGTTTCGCACGTTCTTGTCCACAACCGCTCCTAGAGAGTCTTTACCCGGCTTTGCGCAGGCATCGCCCGCGCATCACCAAGGCATCGCCGGGACCATAGGCGGGCATGGGGTACTGCCCGGAGAACGCGGGTGAACGTGGAGTGGCCGGTAGCTGACGGCGTGGGGCGTGGGGGCGCGGCGAGGGTGCGGGTGTGAGTTCTCGCCCGGGGGGGGCGCGGTCGAGGCGTTCCCGCCCGGGGACGTTCTCGCCCGGGGACGTTCTCGCCCGGGGACGTTCTCGTCCGCCGTGGAGCCCGGCGAGGCGTTCCCGCCCGGGGAGGGGTTCGGCGAGCCCGGCGAAGAGCCCGGCGGGGACCTCTACGCGGGTCCCGCCGAGGGGCCCAACGCGGTCCCGCCGTAGAGCCCGCCGTGGAACCCGGCGAAGACCTCTACGCCGAGGCCCCGCCGCCGTCCCCTACTCGGTCCCCTCCGCAGACCCCTCCAACTCCCCCTCCGTCTCCAGGAACGCCGCCCGCAGCGCGTCCAGCACCGCCGGGTCCGGCTTCGCCCACATCCCGCGCGACTCCGCCTCCAGCAGCCGCTCCGCGATGCCGTGCAGCGCCCAGGGGTTGGCCTCCTGGAGGAACTGCCGGTTCTCCGGGTCCAGTACGTACGTCTCCGTGAGCTTGTCGTACATCCAGTCGGCCACGACGCCCGTCGTCGCGTCGTACCCGAAGAGGTAGTCGACGGTCGCCGCCAGTTCGAAGGCGCCCTTGTAGCCGTGCCGCCGCATCGCCGCGATCCAGCGGGGGTTGACCACCCGGGCGCGGAAGACCCGCGAGGTCTCCTCGACCAGGGTGCGGGTGCGGACCGTCTCGGGCCGGGTCGAGTCGCCGATGTACGCCTCGGGCGCCGTGCCCTTGAGCGCGCGCACGGTCGCGACCATGCCGCCGTGGTACTGGAAGTAGTCGTCGGAGTCCGCGATGTCGTGCTCGCGGGTGTCGGTGTTCTTCGCCGCTACGGCGATGCGCTTGTACGCCGTCTCCATCTCGCCGCGCGCCGGGCGCCCGTCGAGTTCGCGGCCGTACGCGTACCCGCCCCACGCCGTGTAGACCTCGGCGAGGTCGGCGTCGGTGCGCCAGTCGCGGCTGTCGATGAGTTGCAGGATGCCCGCGCCGTACGTGCCGGGCCGGGAGCCGAAGATACGGGTCGTGGCGCGGCGTTCGTCGCCGTGCTCCGCCAGGTCCGCCTGGGCGTGCGCGCGGATGTAGTTGGCTTCCGCGGGCTCGTCGAGCGAGGCGGCGAGCCGTACGGCGTCGTCCAGCAGCCCGATGGCGTGCGGGAACGCGTCGCGGAAGAAGCCGCTGATGCGCAGCGTGACGTCGATGCGGGGGCGGCCCAACTCGGCGGCCGGCACCGCCTCCAGGCCGGTCACCCGCCGCGACGCGTCGTCCCAGACGGGCCGCACCCCGAGCAGCGCCAGTGCCTCGGCGATGTCGTCGCCCGAGGTGCGCATCGCGCTCGTGCCCCACAGGGAGAGCCCCACCGAGGTCGGCCAGTCGCCGTTGTCGGTGCGGTAGCGCTCCAGGAGCGACTCGGCGAGCGCCTGGCCGGTCTCCCAGGCGAGCCTGGACGGTACGGCCTTGGGGTCGACGGAGTAGAAGTTGCGGCCCGTCGGCAGGACGTTGACCAGGCCGCGCAGCGGCGATCCGGACGGCCCCGACGGTACGAAGCCGCCGTTCAGCGCGAGGACGGCGTGGTCGATCTCGTCCGTCGTCGCGGCGAGCCGCGGCACGACCTCGCGGGCCGCGAACTCCAGGATGTCCGCAACGGCCTTGCCGTGCCCGGCCGTTACGCCCGCGACGGCGGCCGGGTCCCAGTCCGCGTCCTCCATCGCCTGTACGAGCGCACGCGCCCGCTCCTCCGCCTCGTCGGCCGTGGTGCGGGTCGCCGCCGACTCGTCCAGGCCGAGCGCCTCGCGCAGTCCGGGCAGCGAGGCCGTACCGCCCCAGATCTGCCGGGCGCGCAGGATGGCCAGGACGAGGCTGACGCGCGCGTCGCCGGCCGGGGCGCCGCCGAGGACGTGCAGCCCGTCGCGGATCTGCGCGTCCTTGATCTCGCAGAGCCAGCCGTCGAGATGGAGGATGAACTCGTCGAAGCCCTCGTCCTCCGGGCGGTCCGCCACCCCCAGGTCGTGGTCGAGCTTGGCGGCCTGGATCAGGGTCCAGATCTGGGCGCGGATCGCGGGCAGCTTCGCCGGGTCCATCGACGCGATCGACGCGTGCTCGTCGAGCAGTTGCTCCAGGCGCGCGATGTCGCCGTACGACTCGGCGCGGGCCATCGGCGGTACGAGGTGGTCCACGAGCGTCGCGTGCACGCGGCGCTTGGCCTGGGTGCCCTCGCCCGGGTCGTTGACCAGGAACGGGTAGATCAGCGGCAGATCGCCGAGGGCCGCGTCGGGCGCGCAGGCGGCGGACAGGCCGGCGTTCTTGCCGGGCAGCCATTCCAGGTTGCCGTGCTTGCCGAGGTGGATCATCGCGTCGGCGCCGAAGCCGCCGTCCTCCTGGGACGCCTGGATCCAGCGGTAGGCGGCCAAGTAGTGGTGCGAGGGCGGCAGATCGGGGTCGTGGTAGATCGCGATGGGGTTCTCGCCGAAGCCGCGCGGCGGCTGGATGAGGATCAGCAGGTTGCCCCGGCGCAGCGCGGCCAGCACGATGTCGCCGTCCGGGTCACCGCCGTTCGCGGTCCGGCTGCGGTCCAGGAACATCTCGCCCGGCGGCGGTCCCCAGTGCCGCTCGACCGACTCCCGCAGCACGGCGGGCAGTTGCCCGTACCAGCGCCGGTAGTCGGCGGCCGGTATCCGCACCGGGTTGCGGGCCAACTGCTCCTCGGTGAGCCATTCCTGGTCGTGCCCGCCGGCCTCGATGAGCGCGTAGATCAGCTCGTCGCCGTCGCCGGACTCCAGGCCGGGTACGGGCTCGGCGCCGAAGTCGTAGCCCTCGGCGGCCAGTCGGCGCAGCAGCGCGACCGCGCTCGCCGGGGTGTCGAGCCCGACGGCGTTGCCGATCCGCGAGTGCTTGGTCGGGTAAGCGGAGAGGACGAGCGCCAACCGCTTGTCGGGGTTGGGGATATGGCGCAGCCGCGCGTGCCGTACGGCGATCCCGGCCACGCGCGCGGCCCGCTCCGGGTCGGCGACGTACGCGGGCAGCCCGTCCTCGTCGATCTCCTTGAAGGAGAACGGTACGGTGATCAGCCGCCCGTCGAACTCCGGTACGGCCACCTGCCCGGCCGCGTCCAGCGGCGACAGGCCCTCGTCGCTCTCCTCCCACGCGGCACGCGACCCGGTCAGGCACAGCGCCTGGAGGATCGGCACCCCGAGCGCGGCGAGCGCGCCCGCGTCCCACGACTCGTCGTCCTCGCCTGCCGACGCCTGCGCGGGCTTCGTACCCCCGGCGGCGAGCACGGTCGTGACGAGCGCGTCGGCCGCGCCCAGCGCGGCCAGCAGTTCGGGTTCGGGGGCGCGCAGCGACGCGACGTACAGCGGGAGGGCCCGGCCGCCCGCGTCCTCGATCGCCGAGCAGAGGGTGTCGACGAAGGCGGTGTTGCCGCTCATGTGGTGGGCGCGGTAGTAGAGCACGGCGATCAGCGGCCCGCCCGCAGACGCGGACGCGGACGCGGACACCGGCCGCTCCAACTCGCCCCAGGTGGGCGCCGGGGCGGGCGGCTCGAAGCCGTGCCCCGTCAGCAGCACCGTGTCGGACAGGAACCGCGCGAGCTGGTCCAGGTTGGCAGGGCCGCCGTGCGCGAGGTACGCGTGCGCCTCGGCCGCGATCCCGATCGGGACGGTCGACGCCTCCATCAACTGCGCGTCGGGCGCCTGCTCGCCTGTGAGGACCACCACAGGCAGGTCGCGCGCGAGCAGCAGGTCGATGCCGTCCTGCCAGGCGCGCAGTCCGCCGAGGAGCCGTACGACCACGAGGTCGGCGCCGTCGAGCAGCGCGGGCAGCTCGTCGAGCGGCAGCCGCGCGGGGTTCGCGAAGCGGTACGGGACCGGGCTCTCGGCCGCGTTGGCGGCGCGCGCGCTGAGCAGGTCGGTGTCGGACGTGGACAGGAGCAGGATCATGAGCCGGCTGGCCTTCCTCGGGGTCCGCGCCCCGGGCGGTAGGTCGGACGGCGGGAGTTCCTGGCTCGCCCGGCTTTCGCCGGGCTCACAGTGGCGGGACCGCGCCGGCTTCGCACCGGGCTTCCTCCCTGGTCGCCGTCCTGGCGATGGCGGGCCCGGATCGGGCGGCCCGCCGCTCTGCATAGTAGGTGGTGCAGGTCACGGGCGGGGAGAGCGCCTGCGGGAGCCCGCCGTCCGACCGGGGGTGCGAGGGGCGCACGTGGGTATGCTCGCCGCCATGCCGCCGACCTCGCCAACACCCGTGAACCGGGACGAAGCTCCCGCCCGGGAGCGCGGTCCCGCCGTACGCGCGCGCGGCGACGCGTGCCCCGGCGCGCTGCGGCTGCATACGGCCGACGACGGCCGGCTCGCGCGACTGCGGCTGCCCGCCGGACTCCTGACGTTCCGTCAGGCAGAGGTCCTGGCGTCGGCCGCCGAGCGCCTCGGCGACGGCCGTCTCGACCTCACGTCCCGTGGCAACGTCCAGCTCCGCGGCCTGGGCGAGAGCTGCGGCGGCGAGCTGGCACGACTGCTGTACGAGGCGGGCCTGCTGCCGTCGGAGGAGCACGAACGGGTCCGCAACATCGTCGCGTCCCCGCTGGCCGGCCTGGACGAAGTCCCTTACACGGACGTCCAGTTGTGGGCCCGCGAGCTGGACACCCTCCTCTGCGCGAGCCCGGCGGCGACCGCCCTGTCCGGCCGCTTCCTGTTCGCCCTGGACGACGGCCGGGGCGACGTCGCGGAGCTGGCCGCCGATGTGACGTTGCTCGCACGGCCCGACGGCTCGGCTCTGGTACGTACCGGCACGAACAGGACAGGCGGCCTGGCGGTCTCCGCCGCGAACAGGACAGACGGCCTGGCAGTCTCCGCCGCGAACAGCACCGACGGCCTGGCGGTCTCCGCCGCGAACGCCCCGAAGGCGGCGCTGCTGACGGCGGAGACGTTCCTCACGGTGGCAGCGGCGGGCGGCTCGGGCGCCTGGCGCGTACGGGAGTTGCCGGCGGGCCACGACCTGGACGCGGCGGTGGAAGGGACGCTGCGGGCGGCGGGCCTGCTGGCGGCCGGGGGGACCCCGGCGGGCCGAGGCGTCATCCCGTACCCCCACGCCCCCGGGCAGCAGCAGCCCCCCGGGCAGCGGCAGCCGCCCCCCGGGCTGATCCACTCCCCCCGCGACGGCACCGTCGCCGTCTCCGTCCACGCGCCGCTCGGCCGCCTCACCGTCGCGCAGTGGCGGCTGCTGTACGCCGCCCACGCCGCGCCCGGTGAGCTGCGCGTCACCCCCTGGCGGGGCGTCGTGATCCCCGGGCTCGATCCCGGCGCCGCGCGCGACCTGTTGGCCCGCCTCCACTCGGCGGGCCTGATCACCGACGCCGACTCCCCCTGGTACGGCGTCAGCGCGTGCACCGGGCGGCCCGGGTGTGCGAAGGCGCTGTCCGACGTACGGTCCGACGCGACCCCCCGGCAACACCCGGACGACCCGCCCGTCCACTGGTCGGGCTGCGCCCGGCGCTGCGGGCATCCGACCGGTGAAGGCTGGGTCGACCTCGTCGCGACGGGCGAAGGCACCTACCAACCATGGCGACAGACGAGATGAGCGAGACCCCTGTGTCCACAGCGTTCGACTACGAGAAGGACGGCGCGGCGATCTACCGCCGCTCGTTCGCCACGATCCGCGCCGAGGCGGACCTCACCGGGCTGCCCGCCGACGTCGCGCAGGTCGCCGTCCGGATGATCCACGCCTGCGGCATGGTCGACCTGGTCGCCGACCTCGGCTACACCACCGGCGTGGTGGCCCGCGCCCGCGAGGCGCTGCGGGCCGGCGCGCCGATCCTGTGCGACGTCTCGATGGTCGCCAGCGGCGTCACCCGCAAGCGGCTGCCCGCAGGCAACGACGTCGTCTGCACCCTCGCCGACCCCGCCGTCCCCGCCCTCGCCGCCGAACTGGGTACGACCCGCAGCGCGGCGGCCATGGAGCTGTGGCGGGAGCGGATGGGCGGCGCGGTCATCGCCGTCGGCAACGCGCCGACCTCGCTCTTCCGGCTGTTGGAGATGATCGAGGACGGCGCACCCCGCCCGGCGGCCGTCATCGGCGTCCCGGTCGGCTTCATCGGCGCCGCCGAGTCGAAGGACGCGCTCGCCGCGCACCCCTCGGGTCTGGAGCACCTCGTCGTACGGGGCAGGCGCGGCGGCAGCGCGATAGCGGCGGCGGCCATCAACGCGATCGCGAGCGAGGAAGAGTAGTGACCCAGCACAGCGCAGAGAACACCGAAGCGACCAACGAAGCGACCAACGAAGCGACCACTGCTGGGAACACCGCACGCACCGGCGGGACCAGCGGCGACACCGCACCCACCGGCAAGCTCTACGGCGTCGGCCTCGGCCCCGGCGACCCCTCCCTCATGACCGTCCGCGCCGTCCAGGTCATCGCCGAGGCCCACGTCGTCGCGTACCACTGCGCCCAGCACGGCCGCTCCATCGCCCGCTCCATCGCCGCCGAGCACCTGCGCCCCGACCACATCGAGGAGCGGCTCGTCTACCCGGTCACCACCGGGACCACCGACCACCCCGGCGGCTACCAGGGCGCCATGGAGGACTTCTACGCCGAGTCCGCCGCCCGGCTCGCCGCGCATCTGGACGCGGGCCGCACGGTCGCCGTGATCGCCGAGGGCGACCCGCTGTTCTACGGCTCGTACATGCACATGCACAAGCGGCTCGCCACCCGCTATCCCACCGAGGTCGTCCCCGGCGTCACCTCCGTCAGCGCCGCCGCCGCCCGGCTCGGTACGCCGCTGGTCGAGGGCGAGGAGGTACTGACGGTCCTGCCCGGCACCCTCCCCGAGGAGGAGCTGACGGCCCGCCTCGCGTCCGCCGACTCTGCGGTGGTGATGAAGCTCGGCCGCACCTTCCCCGCCGTCCGCCGCGCGATCGAGCGCGCGGGCCGGCTCCCCGACGCCCAGTACGTCGAGCGCGCCACGATGAGCGGCGAACGCACCCTGCCCCTCGCCGACGCCGACCCGGACTCCGTCCCGTACTTCGCCGTCGCCGTCCTGCCCAGCCGCGTCGGCGCCGTACCGAAGCCGGCACCGCCCGCCCAGACCCCCGAGCGCGGCGAGGTCGTCGTCATCGGCACCGGCCCCGCAGGCCCCATGTGGCTGACCCCCGAGGCGCGCGGCGAGCTGGCCGCCGCCGAGGATCTCGTCGGCTACACGACGTACCTCGACCGCGTGCCGGTACGGGCAGGCCAGCGGCGCCACCCGTCCGACAACAAGGTCGAGTCGGAGCGCGCCGAGTTCGCCCTGGACCTCGCCAAGCGCGGCCGGCGCGTGGCGGTCGTCTCCTCCGGCGACCCGGGCGTCTTCGCCATGGCCACCGCCGTCCTGGAGGTCGCGTCCACCGACCCGTACCGCGACGTGCCCGTACGGATCCTGCCGGGCCTGACGGCGGCCAACGCCGCCGCCTCCCGCGTGGGTGCGCCGCTGGGCCACGACTACGCGGTCATCTCGCTCTCCGACCGGCTCAAGCCGTGGGAGGTCATCGCGGAACGGCTGCACGCGGCAGCGGCGGCCGATCTCGTCCTCGCCCTCTACAACCCCGGCTCCCGCAGCCGCACCTGGCAGGTCGGCAAGGCACGCGAGCTGCTGCTCGAACACCGCGCCCCCGACACCCCGGTGGTGCTGGCGCGCGATGTCGGCGGTCCCGAGGAGCGGGTACGGATCGTCCGGCTCGCCGACCTGGACCCGGCACAGGTCGACATGCGGACGATCCTGCTGGTGGGCTCGTCCCAGACGGTGACGGTACGACGCGGCGACGGCAACGGAGGCGAGGGCGACCAGGTCGTGTGGACCCCGCGCCGCTACCCGGAGCGGTAGATCCCGTCCGTCACTCCCCCAGCCGCACCGACAACTGCTCCAGCCACGCCGCCGCCTCGTCCGCCGTCGACACCACCGCCACCCCCGCCGGCATCGCGGGCCGCCGTACGACGACGACCGGCAGCCCGGCCTCCCGGGCGGCGGCGAGCTTCGGCGCCGTGGCCGCGCCGCCGCTGTCCTTCGTCACCACGGCGTCGACCTTGTGCTTCCGCAGCAGCTTCCGCTCCCCGTCGAGCGTGAAGGGCCCCCGGTCCAGCAGCGGCTCCATCCGGGCCGGGTGCGGCGGCTCGGGCGGGTCGACGGACCGTACGAGGAACCACACGTCGTCCAGGTCGGCGAAAGCGGCGAGCCCCGTTCGGCCGGTCGTGAGAAACACCCGCCGCGCCCCGAGGGCGGGCAGCGCGTCCGCGGCCTCCTCCAATGAGCCGACCGGGTGCCAGTCGTCGCCCTCGGCGGGGACCCAGGACGGCCGCCGCAGGGCCAGCAGGGGAACATGGTCGGCGGTGGCGGCACGTGCCGCGTTGAAGCTGATGATCTCGGCGAAAGGATGGGTGGCGTCGATGAGCGCGTCCACACGGTGCTCACGCAGCCAGTCGGCCAGCCCTGTCACCCCGCCGAACCCGCCGATCCGCACCTCGCCCGGCGGCGGTACTGGCCGGGCGACCCGCCCGGCGAGCGACGTCGTGACGCGCAGCTCAGGACGCCCGTGCAGCAGCCCGGCGAGGGCGCGCGCCTCGGTCGTACCGCCGAGGATCAACACATGGAGCACTGGCAATCCCTTCACGTGTTCCCGCTTCGCCCGCCACCGTCACGGGTCGTGCCATGTCTGAGCCTGCCAGGGGTGGGCGCGCCGCCCAACTCGAACACACCGGTCTGCGGGCCGGCTGGACCACCGGCGCCTGCGCGACGGCGGCGGCGACCGCCGCCTACACCGCCCTCCTGACCGGCGATTTCCCCGACCCGGTCAGCATCACCCTGCCCAAGGGCCACACCCCGTCCTTCGCCCTCGCGACGGAGGAGCGCACAGCCGACGCCGCCTCGGCCGGAGTGATCAAGGACGCGGGCGACGATCCGGACGTCACCCACGGCGCGCTGATCCGCGCGACGGTACGGGAGCTGCGCCCCGGCGCGGGCGTCGTCTTCCGCGCGGGCCCCGGCGTCGGGACGGTCACCCTGCCCGGCCTGCCGCTGGACGTCGGCGAACCGGCCATCAACCCCGTACCGCGCCGGCTGATCCGCGAACACCTCGCGCAGGTGGCGGCGCGGCACGGCGGTACGGGCGACGTGGAGGTCACCGTCTCCGTGGACGACGGCGAGGAGATCGCCCGCTCCACCTGGAACCCGAGGCTCGGCATCCTCGGCGGCCTGTCCATCCTCGGCACCACGGGCGTCGTCGTCCCGTACTCCTGCTCGGCCTGGATCGACTCGATCCGCCGGGGCGTGGACGTGGCACGCGCGGCGGGTCTGACGCACGTCGCGGGCTGTACGGGCTCCACGTCGGAGAAGACCGTCCGCACGGCCTACGACCTGCCGGAGCTGGCGCTGCTCGACATGGGCGACTTCGCGGGCGCGGTCCTCAAGTACATCCGCCGCCATCCGGTCGACCGGCTGACGATCTGCGGCGGCTTCGCCAAGCTGTCCAAGCTGGCGGCGGGCCATTTGGACCTGCACTCGGCCCGCTCCCAGGTCGACAAGCCCTTCCTGGCGGAGCTGGCGACGGCGGGAGGCGCGTCGGCCGAACTGGCCGAGCAGGTGGCGGAAGCCAACACCGGCCTGGCGGCGCTGCGCCTCTGCCAGTCCGCCGGGGTCCCGCTGGGCGACGCGGTCGCGGCGAAGGCCCGCGACGAAGCGCTACGGGTCCTGCGCGGGGCGCCGGTGACGGTCGACGTGATCTGCATCGACCGGGCGGGCGCGGTGGTCGGCCGCAGCGACCTCGCGTAGACGACTGCCTACGGAGCGAGCGCCTTCTTCGCCGCCGCCAGGTGGTCCGTCATCGCCCGGCGTACGGTGTCCAGCCGCGCGCTGTGCTGCTGCACGGCCGCCTGCTGATAGCCGAAATCGACCGTGAACCACACCCCGACGACGTTCGCGTCGCGACGGCATTCCTGGTCCGCCACCGCCACCCGCAGTTCCTCGGCGGTCGGCGCAGGTCCTGCGGACCAGCGGGTGTCGCCCGAGGCCGCGAGCGGGTCGGCGTACGGGTGGCCCTTGCGCTGCATGCAGTCCGCCCAGGAGGCGAACACCGCGCGTGTCCGCGGGTCCTGCTGCCCCTTGGCCAGCGTGTCGAACTTGAGCGACACGACAAAGTCCGGGTTGCCGGCGCTGCCCGTGACGCTGCCGGTCAGAATCCGGTTCGCCTCACCGACGCAGCCGTGGTCGGGGACGGTGCGGCCGTTGAGGGTCATCCCACCGGGGCCGTTCTTGCGGTTCGGGTCGGCCGTACCGGTCAGCGCGGTGTTCTCACCGGCGGACAGCGAAGGGGGCCGGCCTCCGGCCTGCGCTCCGGCCTGCGCTCCGGCCTGCGAAGGCGCGCCTTCCGCGTGATAGCCGAAGGTCTTCGCGTGAGCCATGGTCTGGAAGCCGAAGTAGCCGTCCATGCGGGTGGTGGGCGCGTCGGCGCCGATGCCGGTCGTGTCGCCGCTCTGCACCGGCGGGGCGTAATCGAAGCGCAGCCGTCGCATGCACCGGGAGACCAGGGTCGCGGAGGCTTGGCTGATCGTCTTGGTCTGCCGCGGATTGAGCAGGTACGAATCCAGCGGCATGGCCCGGTGGTTGGCGTCGGTCAGCACCGGGACGGCTCGCGAGGGGGAAGCTGCAGGCGAGGTCGCGGGCGAGGGAGCGGACGAGGAGTCGGACGAGGAGGAACAGCCCGGCAGCAGAAGGACGGCACACCCGAGGGCAAGCAGGGCGGCCGGACGGCGCACGGTCATGAGTCCCAGTTCCTTGAGGTGAACGGTGGAACGGAGCCGGGGAGAGCGACAGCCCTCCCCGGCCCGCGCATCACAGGAACTTGCCGGACGCGTTGTTGTTCTTGAGCGAGGAGTTCAGATCCCCGCTGCCCTGCGCGGGGATGTCCTGGCAGGCCACCGAGCAGTTGTAGCCGCTGTTGTAGTAGATGCGGAACGTCGAGTTGCCCCAACTGTCCACGGAAGCGGCGTGGTTCTTCACGCTCAGGCCCGCACCGGCGCTGCCGTTCTTGCCTGCGTAGAAGTGCCAGTCCTGGTAGTCCGAGATAGGCGCGGCGGTGGCGAAGACGGCCCCCCAGCCGTACGCCGAGGAGTTGTAGTAGAGGCAGACGAAGCCGGCGGTGCAGTCGTGGCCAGGCGGCACGACGGCGGGCTTGACTGCTGAGGCGGGTTTGCCCGGTGCGGCGGACGCGACGGGCGCCATGGCCAGCCCCGTTCCGACAAGTCCGATCGCCGCTACGGCGACTGCGGCCGTTCTGTTGATGCGCATGGTGTCAGCTACATCCTTCACATGTGGTCAGCATGCGGAATGGCAACTTCCCCCGTTCCAAGGGGAGTTGATGTCATCCCAACAGGCCGTGGCCATACGTGGGGCAGCGGAATGTTCAAGGCCGGGCCAAGACGTTCACCCCATGAACAAACACGGACCAGCCAGTGCTGTGACCGCATAGGTTCGCCGGGTTGGTCGTCGTGGCGGTTGGAGACGCGGTGACGTCCGATCCGACCGCTGGAGGCGCGGTGGCCGAGCCTGTCCGTGTGCCCAGACTGACCGGCCAGGAGGGGCAGCAGGTGCAGCAGATCGTGCGCCGAGGCAGCACCGACTCGGTGCGCTGTCGGCGCGCGATGATGCCGCTGGCCTCGGCCGGCGGGAATCGGGTGCCGGTGATCGCCCGGCTGGTGGCGGCCGACGAGGACACCGTGCGCGATGTGATCCACCGGTTCAACGAGATCGGCCTGGCCTGCCTGAACCCTCGGTGGGCGGGAGGCCGTCCCCGCCTGCTCAGCGATGACGACGAGGACTTCGTCGTCCGGACGGCCACCACCGACCCCGTCCGCGAGGCGACGCCGGACCGGATCGAGCACGTCCTGGCCGCCGAACGCAAGGAACGCGCCCGCATCCGCAGCGAGAAGGGCATCCGTTGGGGCGGACGCCCGAAGCGTTGTGAAGATGATCTCGGCTGGGCAGACCCGGAGCCCCGAACGGGGCCGGTTCAGGAGAAGGACGGCGCCAGAGGGGAATGACTCAGGAGGCGGACGGCTCGATCTCCCCCGCGAAGACGATGACCTGGTCGATGAGGCTCCGCCGCAGATGGACGACGTCCGTTCCCGCCAGGCGGGGGCCTCCATCCGGCGTCGTGAAGACCCACTGGTACCGGGCCCACTCGTCCGGCATGTCCACCGCCGAACAGCGCACCATCGTGCCGGTCCCCGCGGGGTGGCGCCGGATGTCCAGCACGAACCGCTCGACCGCCTCGATCCCCTCACTGCGGCCCAACGGTCCCCAGAAGACCACGTCCGAGGTTATGGCCTGGGAGAGCAGCGCAGTCACGTAGCTGTCGTCCGAGGCGTTGAACGCGGAGATGAACGTGTCGATCGCTGACCGCGCGGTTTCTTCCTGCATGCACCAGTAATACCAGTCGCCTCGCGGACCGCGCTCGTCCCGTGAGCCGTCTCCCGACCACGGTGAACGAACGCGGACCAGCTAGCGGTCGTGAGGAGAAGAACGGGCCCGCCGGGGCGCTTGCTGTCGCGTACGGGTACGAGGCCGGTGGCGGCGACGGAAGCGGGCGACCACTCGACGCAGTCGCCACCGTTGCCGTTGCTGTAACTGGACTTGATCCACGTGCTGAACACGGCCCAGCTCGCTGTCGCGGGGAGAAGCGCGGGTCCTTCGGGTCGCTTGCTGTCGCGTACGGGTACGAGGCCGGTGGCGGCGGCGGAGGTCGGGGCCCACTCGACGCAGTTGCCGCCACCGCCGTTGCTATAACTGGACTTGATCCACATACCGCCCGCCCGTCGTTGTGCGCGGCTCAAGCCGCAGGAAAGCCAACGTCGTTCAGAGCGTGGACGAACGCAGCCCAACCCTCTGCCCGGACACGAAGAACCGGACCAGCCGGGACCTTGCTGTCCCGTACGGGTACGACACCAGACACAGCGGCGATCTTCGGCGCCCACTCCACGCAGTCGCCACCACCGCCGTTGCTGTAGCTCGACTTAATCCACATGCCATCCATGAAAACGGACGGCCGGAGCCCGCACCAGGCAGGTTCCGGCCGTCCGTTGTTGTGGCTCAAGCTATGGGAAAACCGTCATCGGTCAGAGCGTGGACGAACGCGGCCCAACCGTCAGCGTCGACGAAGAGGACTGGGCCTGCGGGGCGCTTGCTGTCCCGTACGGGTACGACGCCGGATGCGGCGATCTTCGGCGCCCACTCCACACAGTTGCCGCCGTCACCGTTGCTGTAGGTGGACTTGACCCACTCCGCAAGAGAGAGGTCCAGGGTGGTGCTCATGTGGGTAGTGCCTCCATGGCCGATCGGATGAGTGCCGCCGAGTCGCGGGGCGGCAGGGCGTAGGCCCTCATCTGATGGTAGGCCCGGCGCCGGGTCCTGACGCTTTCCGGGTCTTCGAGCAGTGAGCCGGTCGCAATGCTCTCCTCGTACGCCACCACGTGCTTGTCGTCCAACGTCAGCAGCGTCAAGGAACCCCCCATAAGCGCATGCGCGCCATGGGAAAACGGGAGGATCTGCACGGTGGTGTTAGGACCGTCCGAGAGATCCACCAGAAGACCGAGCTGCTCACGCATCGCTGCCGGACCCCCGACGGGCCGCCGGATCACGGCCTCGTCAAGGATCATGAACAGATCGGGGGCGGGATGGACCTTCAACAACTCCTGACGGCCCATCCGTGCGGACACCAACTGCTCGATCTTGTCCCGAGTGGCCTTCGGATGCGTCTCACGGAAGAGTTGCCGCGCATACGGCTCCGTCTGCACCAGCCCAGGAACGGTGTGCCCCGAGAACTCCTCGATGATCTGAGCGCGGGCCTCAAGCTCCATCCGCCGCCGATACCTGTCCGGATGAATCTCCTTGCGCGCCAGCGCGTACAGCTCCTGGAAGATCCCGTCCGTCCCGAAACAGGCGTCCAACTGGGCCGCAAGACCCGGTGGTGGCACATAGTCGGCGATCTCGATGCGCGACAGATGGCTCTTACTCATGTGCACGACGGACGCCAACGACTCCAGCGTCATTCCGTGCCGCTCCCTGAAGACCCGCATCTTCGCACCGAACAAGTGTCGGGCTGACAGGTCGGGGGTTAATTCGCGCGAAGGGCGGGCCATTTGACTGCCTCCAAAGCTCCCATGGATGGGCTCGGGACTCAAAACGCTTCTCACGGTACGCGGTTGGGCCGATGGTGGAGAGAGAAAAGCGTGAAGAGCACGTGACCCGGTGAAAGGTACCCGACTCATGGCGGAATCAAAGACCCCTGAATCCAGCATTGTTCGCGGCCCGAGCGAGGCCCGCAGGATGCTGGCGGAGATGACGGAGGAGTTCGGCCAGGACGGCGTCCTCATCGTCAGCAAGGCGCCCGGGGCCTGGGTCGAGGGCGAGGGAGGGGAGATCCTGCGCAAGTCGGCCCTGGACTGGCCCCCCTGCGAATGCGGCCACCCGAAGTGCCCCGACAGCAAGACCCCCGAGGACACCGGCCCGGGTGCGTGAGACGGCTGGGGCGGCGCATCCGATCAAACTTTCGGATGCGCCGGCGCACGCCGAAAAGAAAACCCACCCGCCGCTCCACGATCCGCCTTTTCCTGGCCGCCCACCACGACCGCGAAGCCTTCCTCGCCGAACTCCGCGCGACCACAACGGGATTCGAGTAATCCCCCCTCAAAGCCTTTCGAACCAAGCCACCCGAATCCCCCGCTCAGGTCACGTGGCCATCTCTTCGCGGATGCGTTTCGGAGCTTGTCCGGCTTCGCCTCGCACATCGGGTTCTTGAGCGCGGACGCCGCCGAGCGCGCGGGCCGCTCTGAAGAAGGCGCGGTTCCGCAGTACGCTGGGACGGAACGTGCGAAATCACCACTATGCGCGCAAGGGACGGAGTCCCATGACGGCGTACCTGATCAATCATCTGCGTATCCCCGGCGGTGTTCCCACCGAGGAGGGGCTCTCGTATCTGGATCAAGTGGAGGCCACCGCAAAGCCGTTCGGCGGGCGGTGGCTGGCTCAAGGGCCTGTGGAGGTGGTCGAAGGCGCGTGGCCGGACTCTGCCGTGCTGATGGAGTTCCCGAGCATGGACGCGGCCCGCGAGTGGTACGACTCGCCGGAATACGGGGCGATCCGGCATCTGCGGATCAACAGCGCCATCAGTGACTTGGTCTTCATCGAGGGCGTCGCCCCGGATTTCACCGTCGCCGGGTTCGCCCAGCAGGTTCGCGCCGCCATCGCGGCGGCGGACGCTGCCTGAGGAGGCTGTGATGCATGCCGACATGAAGCTGGAAGTGGTCACTCTGCCCGTCTCGGACGTCGACCGGGCGCGGGAGTTCTACCAGAAGATCGGCTGGCGGCTGGACGAAACTCCCCCGTGGGTCGTCCAGTTGACGCCGCCCGGCTCGTGGTGCTCGGTCCAGTTCGGTGAGGGCCTCACGACAGGCGCGCCCGGGTCGGCCCAGCGGCTGTACTTGATCGTCTCGGACGTCGCGGCGACGCGCGACGACCTGCTGGCCGCGGGTGCCGACGTGGGTGAGATCTTCCACCTCGGCGAGAACGGACCGGAGGCGGGCCCCGATCCCGGGCACAACAGCTACTCGTCCCTGGCGATCTTCGCCGACCCGGACGGCAACACCTGGCTGCTCCAGGAAGTCACCAGCCGGCTGCCGGGCCGTGTCGACTCCGCCGGAACGACATTCACCTCCACCCCGGACCTGGCCGCCTCGCTTCGCCGCGCGGCGGCGGCCCACGGCGAGCACGAGAAGCGGACGGGCGAGGAGGACGCGAACTGGCCGGACTGGTACGCGGACTACATGGTGCGCGAGCAGTCGGGCGCGGAACTTCCCACCTGACCACCTGAGCCACGAGCCGAGAAAAGCGATTGCACATGCCGTCCCCCGGCAGACAGGGTGCGTGGGTCAACCCATGACCCGCGTCTGCGAGGAGTCGCCGTGCAGCAGTCCGAGATCTCCGTGGCGGACAAGGACGCCGGGCCTTACGGCATCACGGCCGGGCCCGACGGCGCGCTGTGGCTCACCCTGGTGCACAGCGGCCGTATCGCGCGTCTCACCCTCGACGGCAAGCTGACGGAACACCCCCTGGACTCACCGGCCTGCGGCCCCACGGTCATCGCCCCCGGACCCGACGGCGCGCTGTGGTTCACCCGGTCCCGGGACCACCGGATCGGCCGCATCACCACCGGCGGCGAGGCGGAGTCGTTCCCCGTACCGACGCCCGGCAGCGGACCCTTCGGTATCACCGCAGGTCCGGACGGTGCGCTGTGGTTCACGGAGATGAGCACCGACCGGATCGGCCGTATCACCGTCGGCGGGGAGATCACCGAGTTGGCGCTGCCCGTCGCCGGGGCCTTTCCTTCGGCCATCACCGCGGGCCCGGACGGGGCGCTGTGGTTCACCCTGAACCAGGCGAACGCCATCGGCCGCATCACGGTCGGCGGCGACGTCGCCATGCACCCGCTCCCCACCCCCGGCGCCGCGCCCGTGGGCATCACCAGCGACGGCACGGCCCTGTGGTTCGTCGAGATCGCGGCGGGTCAGATCGGCAGGATCTCGGTGACCGGCGAGATCACGGAGTTCCCCCTCCCCGACCGTACGGCCAAGCCCCACGCGATCGTGGCGGCGGGCGCCGGGGACTGCTGGTTCACGGAGTGGGGAGCCAACCGGATCGGGCACATCACCGGGACGGGCACGATCACGCCGTACGACCTCCCGACCCCCGGGTCCGAGCCGCACGGCATCACCGTGGGCCCCGACGGCGCGCTCTGGGCGGCCCTCGAATCGGGCGCGGTCGCCCGGCTGGCCCCGTAGCCCCGCACGCCCGCACGCCCGCACGCCCGAAGCCGAGTAAGCCCGTACGCCCGCGCTACTCCGCCGGGTTCCGGTCGCGTTCCGTCGAGTACAGGTGGCTGTCGCGGAACTGCGTCGCCGCCAGCGTGCGGCCGACCAGGATCACCGCCGTGCGGACCACGCCCGCCGCCTTCACCTGGTCGGCGATGTCGGCGAGCGTGCCGCGCAGGATCAGTTCGTCCGGGCGGCTGGCCATCGCCACCACCGCCGCCGGGCAGTCGGGACCGTAGTGCGGGAGGAGTTCGGCCACGACGCGGTCGACGTAACGGGCCGCGAGGTGCAGCACCAGCAGGGCGCCGCTGCGGCCCAGCGTCGCCAGGTCCTCGCCGGGCGGCATCGGGGTGGCCTGCTGGGCGACGCGGGTCAGGATGACCGTCTGGCCGACGGTCGGCACGGTCAGCTCCCGCTTCAGCGCGGCAGCCGCGGCTGCGAACGCCGGTACGCCGGGGACGACTTCGTACGGGACGCCGAGCGCGTCGAGCCGCCGCATCTGCTCGGCGACGGCGCTGAAGACCGACGGGTCGCCGGAGTGCAGCCGGGCCACGTCCTGGCCGTTCTCGTGGGCGCGGGCCAACTCCGCCGTAATACCGTCCAGATCCATCCGCGCGGTGTCCACGAGCCGGGCGCCCGGCGGGCATTCGGCGAGCAGTTCGCGCGGTACGAGGCTGCCCGCGTACAGGCACACCTCGCACGCGGCGAGCCTGCGGGCGCCGCGCACCGTGATCAGATCGGCGGCGCCGGGGCCCGCGCCGATGAAGTACACCGTCATCGTTGGTCTCCTACGGCCGTGTCGCTCGTGCGTTTCGTGACGGGGGATTTCGTGACGGGGGATTTCGTGACGGCGGGTTTCGTGGCAGCGGGTTTCGTGACGGCCCACTGGGTGACCGGCATCGCCTGCCGCCACCCGGTGAACCCGCCCACCGGCACGGCGTGGGCGACGGCGAGCCGCGTCAACTCCCCGCCGTGGCGCCGGTACCAGTCGGCCAGCAGTGCCTCGGACTCCAGCGTCACGGTGTTCGCGACCAGCCGCCCGCCGACCCGCAGCGCGTCCCAGCAGCTCTCCAGCAGACCCGGCGCCGTCAGCCCGCCGCCGACGAACACCGCGTCCGGCGGCGGCAGTTCGACCAGTTCGGCCAGGGCGGCGGGCGCGGCTCCGGTGACGACCCGCAGGTCGGGGACGCCGAGCGCCCGCGCGTTGCGGCCGATGCGCTCCGCGCGCGCCGGGTCGCGTTCCACCGACACCGCGCGGCAGGACGGGTGCGTACGCATCCACTCGACGGCGATCGAACCCGACCCGCCGCCCACGTCCCACAGCGACTCGCCGGGCGCGGGTGCCAGCGCGGCCAGCGTCGCGGCGCGCACATGGCGCTTGGTGAGCTGGCCGTCATGCTCGTACGCGGAGTCCGGCAGCCCCGGCACGGCGCCGAGCCGCGGCGCTGTCGGGTCGCGGCGGCACTCGACGGCGACGACGTTCAGCGGATCGCCCTCGGGCGCCGACCAGTTGGCGGCGGTTCCCTCGACGCACCGCTCGTCCGTACCGCCGAGCTGTTCGAGCACCCGCAGCCGGCTCGGCCCGTAACCGCGCTCCCGCAGCAGCTCCGCCACCTCGGCGGGTGTCGCGGCGCCCGCGCTCAGCACCAGGACCCGGCGCCCGTCGTGCAGCGCGGCGGTGAGCCGGTCGGCGGGCCGGCCGACCAGGGTGACGACGTCGGTGTCCTCCACCGGCCAGCCGAGCCGGGCGCAGGCGTACGACACGGACGACGGATGCGGCAGGATCCGCAGCGCGGCGGCGCCGACGGTCTCGGTCAGGGCGCGGCCGATGCCGTAGAACATCGGATCGCCGCTGGCCAGGACGCAGACGGCGCGCCCCGCGTGGGCGGCGAGCAGGCCGGGGACCGCGGGCCGCAGCGGCGAGGGCCACGGGACCCGTTCGCCCGCGCACTCCCCGGGGAGCAGGTCGAGCTGGCGCGGCCCGCCGATCAGTACGTCGGCGCCGCGCAGCGCCGCCCGCGCCGGGTCGGACAGTCCGCGCCAGCCGTCGGCGCCGATCCCTACGACGGTCACGGCGTCGGCGTCGGTAGTAGTAGTCGGTGGGCGGCTCACCTGGGAACTCTAACGTGGGGCCGGTCAGCCGCCCGACGCGCGAAGGTGGTCCCACGAGCGCTTCGGGAAAACGCGGCGTGCCGAAGAAGCTGGACGCGGGAAGCATTCACCCGCCTCTTTTCGGGAAGGGCAACGCCATGAAGCTCACAGTCCTCGGAGCGACCGGTGGTGTCGGGCGGCAGATCGTCACGCACGCGCTGGCGGACGGACACAAGGTGACGGCCGCCGTACGGGATCCGGCACGGCTCGGCGTCGAGCACGCGGACCTGGAGGTCGTACGGGCCGACGCGCTCGACGCCGCGTCCCTGCGGGACGTGGTCGACGGCGCGGACGCCGTGCTGTCGGGGATGGGCCAGGCGGGCCGCAAGGACCCGCTCAAGCCCGCCTCGGCCTCGGCGCGCGCGGCCGTCGAGGCGATGCGCGCGACCGGTGTACGCCGTCTGGTGGTGGTCAGCGCGGCGCCGCTGAACCGTACGGGAGCCGGCCAGCAGTGGCTCACGCACAAGCTCGTCATGCCGGTCATGTGGGCGGCGCTCAGGGAGCTTTACACCGACCTGGAGACGATGGAGCGGACCCTGCGGGACAGCGGACTCGACTGGACGTCGGTCAGGCCGCCCCGGCTGACGAACGCGCCGGGCAAGGGCACGTACCGGCACGCCGTCGAGGCGGGCCCGGCGGGTTCCGCGATCAGCCGCGCGGATGTCGCACGGGCCATGCTGGACTTCGTTACGGTTCCGGAGACGGTCGGCCACGCGGTCGGCGTCAGCAACTGACTCGACAGCGACTGTCGGCGGCGGAGGGCGGGGGACGGCGGATGACCACGCGGCTGACGCTGATCTCCCCCGCCATGACGACGGCGCTGCGCGAGGCGCGCTTCAGCACGGACGACGCCGGGTTGGACGCGGCGGCCGTCGCGGCTGCCGGCCCGTTCGTGGCGGGCTCCTTCGCCGCAGGCCGCGCCGAGGTCTGCGTATCCCCGTCGCCGCGCTGCGTCCGTACAGCCGAGGCGCTCGGCCTGGTGGCCGTACCACTCCCCGCGCTCGCGCCGTGCGCGGTGGGCCGGTGGCAGGGCAGCACCCTGGACGAAGTCGCCGCCGCCGAACCGGAGTCGGTGGCCGCGTGGCTGGCGGACCCGGCGGCGGCGCCGCACGGCGGGGAGTCGCTTGCGGCGCTGCACGAGCGCGTCGGCGCGTGGCTGCGGGAGCTGACGCCGACGGGCGGCCGGGTCGTCGTGGTGGCCGAGCCGGACGTCGTACGGGCGGCCGTCGTCCTGGCCGTCGGCGCACCGGCATCGGCGTTCTGGCGGATCGACGTACGGCCGCTGACCGCGACGGAGCTGAGCGGACGGAACGGCCGCTGGAACCTGCTCAGCGGCCGTTCGCTGTCCTCTGATGGCTGATGATCACTGATGGCTGACGGCTGATGGCTGATGGCTGACGGGACCGAGCAAGACTGACGCGCGCTGCCGCTGGTCAGCGGCGGCGGCTCGGGGACTTCGCCCGGTCCAGAGCGGCCACACCCACCGCCGCCAGGACGATCTGGATGATCCACTCGATCCAGTCGGGTCCGTCCGTGTCGGCGACGCCGATACCGCTCGCGATGGCGGAGCCGATCAGCGCCGCGACGATACCGATGATGATCGTCCAGATCACCCCGATGTGCTGACGGCCCGGTACGACCAGCCGTCCCAGAACACCGATGATGATGCCGATGATGATGGCCGCGATGATGCCGGAAATCTCCATGTCCGCTCCCTCTTCGCCGCACCCGCAACGCGCGGTGGCGTGCATGCGAACATGTGCCCGCTGAAACTAGTTTCACGCAGGGGGCGCACGGCGGGGGCGCGTTATGGCGAGCGTCGCGGAGCGCGGCACGGAGCGCGGCACGGAGCGCGCTACGAGGCTTGGTGGCGCTCCCGCCAGTCCCGTACGACCTCTTCGACGTCGTACGGCCTGATGCCCAGCACCGGACCCGGCGGCGGTTTCGCCAGGCACGCGGCGATCTTCTCGTTGATCTCCGCCAGGATCTCTCTGACCTGCCGCTCCGAGCGGGCCGCCCGCGCGTCGACGAGCGCGTCCTCCGCCTCCTTGCGCAGCATGAGCGTGGGCGGGAGGTAGGAGAGGTTCTCCCGGCGCATCTTGTCCTTGACCCACCACAGCTCGTCGTACGGGGCGTTCGGCGAGGCCAGCGGCTTGCCGAGGCCCGGCAGGTCGGCGAAGGCGCCGCGCTCCTCGGCCTCCCTGATCTGCCGGTCCGCCCAGCTCTCGAAGCTCACGCCCGGTGGCTTGCGCTCGGTCATCCCCGGTCCTCCGCTACGTAGCGAGATACGCCTCCATCATCACCCGGACCGGGGCGGCGGCGGAAGGAGCCCCCGACGGACGACGGATCGGGCTCTCCGGCTACGGGCCCACCCAGTCCGGGTCGCGGCCCGTCAAGCCGAGCAGCGCGGCGAACGGCCCCGCTTCGGCCGGCACCGGCACTTCTGCCCCGAAGACCCCCATCGTGCGGGCGGTCGGTGCCAGCGCCGCGTACTCGGCGCAGAGTACGTCCACGAGCGCCGGATCCAGCTCGTACGGCTGTCCCGTCGCGCGGGCCAGGTCCCACCCGTGGACCATCAGATCGCCGAGCCCCATCGCGCCGATGGTGCGCGACGGCAGCCCCATCCCCTGCGAGACGCCGTCCTCGGCGCCCGGCGCCTCCCAGGCCAGCACGAGCCGGTCCGTCTCGGCCGCGAACCGCTCGCGCCAGTCCCCGGTCAGCGGCGGCGGCGCTGAGCCGAGATCGGCCGGCTCCTTGGCGGCGAGCGCCCGGAAGGCGACCACGATCTGGAGGAGGTGCGCGGCGAGCGCGCGGACGTCGTACTCACCGCACGGAGTGGGCGCCGTGAGCTGGTCGTCGGTGATGCGGCGGACGACGGGGACGGTACGGCCGGCCGCCGAGCGCAGCAGCTCGCTGATCTTCTCGGTCATGGGCACGAGCCTAGGGAGCGGACAGCCCGGCGTATTGAAGAAACGCGACATAGGATCGGTTCCATGGCTGGTCCACGGCGTGACACCCGGGGCATCGTCGACGCCCAGGAGCTCTTCGCGCAGGTACGGTTCCGCCGCCGCGAGCCCGCAGCGGCGCTGCGGCCGTATCTGGAGCACTACTGGCTGATCGACTGGGATCTGAGCCGGCCGTACGTCTCCCATCTCGTACCGCACCCCTCGGTGAACGTGGTGTTCCAGCACTTCGGGGAGCAGGAGCCGTTCGGGGAGGTCGCGGGCATCGGCCTCGGCCTGTTCACGCAGAAGCTGGAGGGGCGCGGCCTGGTGCGCGGGGTGCAGTTCAGGCCGGGCGGTTTCCGGCCGTTCGCGCCGCGGTGGCCGGTGTCGCGGTGGACGGGGCAGCGGCTGCCGGTGGCGGAGGCGTTGCCGACGACGGAGACGGACATCGCGACGATCCTGGCGCCGCCGGGTGACGAGGCGGGCGAGGCGGGCGAGGCGGGCGACGACGCCGCCGTAGCAGCCCTCGACACGTACCTCCTGGGCGTAGCTGATCTCGGCGAACCCGGCGAACCCGCCGAACCGGCCGAGCCGGCCGAGCCCGACCCGCAGGTCGCGCTGGCGATGCGGCTGGCCGACCGGATCAGGACGGACCGCACGGTCCGCCGGGTGGCGTCGCTCGCGGAGACGGAGGGGATCTCGGCGCGCTCGCTGCAACGGCTGTTCGCGACGTACGTGGGGGTGGGCCCCAAGTGGGTCATCCTGCGCTACCGCATCCATGAGGCGCTGGAGCGTGCCGAGTCGGGCCAGGGCCCCGGGGGTGCGGGCGGCGCCGAGGTGGACTGGGCCGAGCTGGCGGCCGAACTCGGCTACAGCGACCAGGCCCATCTCGTACGGGACTTCACGGCGACGGTCGGGGTGCCGCCGACGGCCTACGCGCGCTGACCGCTCGTACCGCCGCTGGTGTCGTCGCTCGTGTCGTCGCTCGTGTCGTCGCTCGTACCGTCGCTGGTGCCATGGCTGGTGACTCCGAGGGCGCCCGCCCCGGTCGCCGCCGCGTGGCGCAGGACGCGCAGCGGGCCCGCCAGCAGCTCGGCGGAGTCGAAGTCGGCGGGCGCGGCCGACATGGCCGACAGCCAGGCGTCGATCCTGGCGAGCACTTCGGTACGCCGTGGTCCCGTGACCGCGAGAACGGCCTCCGCGTGCGGCAGCACGCCACGTACCTCGTCGGCCCGCAGCAGGAAGTCCCCGAAGGAACCGGGCAGTTGGGCGGCGGCCTCGGCGCCGAGACCGTGGTAGAGCGCGATGGCGGGATCGCCGCCGGGTACGGACACGACGAAGCGCGCGTCCGGCGCCGCCGTCCCGCCGCCCGCGTCCCGCAGCAGGTCGACGCTCGCCTCCTTCATGGCGGCGACCGCCGGAGCGGTGGGCCCGCCGCTGCGCGCGAACGCGTCGAACCGGCGGGCGGCTGCCGTCGGACCCGGCGTGAAGTACGGTGCGCGGTCGCCGCCTTCGAGCCACCAGCGCAGATCGTCGGCGTACCCGTCCGGCACGCTCCACGCGCCCTCGGTGTCGCTGAACCGCAGCGGCAGGGCCGCGACGTCACCGTCCGGTACGGCCCCGACGGTCCAGACGCCGGAGCGGAAGCCGGTTCGGCCCATGTGTCAGACCCCCCACCTAGAGTTTCGTGACATGGAGATCAAAGCACCGCGGGTACGGCTTGATCCATGGTCCGAGGGGGATCTCGACCTGCTGCGCGGAATGAACGCCCCGGAGCTGATGGCGCATCTCGGCGGTCCCGAGACGGCGGAGCAGGTGCTGAAGCGCCACCGGCGCTATGTGGAGCTGAGCGCCGACCGTACGGGCAAGGGCAGGATGTTCCGCGTCGTGCTGCTCCCCGAGGACGGCGGTCCCGAGAACGGCGAGGGCGAGAACGGCGAAGGCGAGCGGCCGGTCGGCACGGTCGGCTTCTGGGAGCAGACCTGGAACGGCGAGGCGGTGTACGAGTCGGGCTGGGGCGTCCTCACGGCGTACCACGGCAAGGGCATCGCCCCGGCCGCGACGCGGGCGGTCGTGGACGAGGCCCGCGCGGCCCGCAAGCACCGCTTCCTGCACGCGTTCCCGTCCGTCGACAACGCCCCGTCGAACGCGGTGTGCCGCAAGGCGGGTTTCACGCTCCAGGGGGAGGCGGACTTCGAGTACCCGGTGGGCCACCCGATGCGCTGCAACAACTGGCGCCTCGACCTCACCACTCTCCCCGGATCAGTTGTCTCCGCTCAGTAGGCGTACGCGTCACCCGTGGCCGGTACGAGCACCCGGTGCCTGTTGTTGTCGGGGTTGCGGTCGCTGGCTCCGCCGTTCCACACCGTGTCGATCTGTACGACCGCCTCGTCCGGATCGCCCACGGTCCGCAGCGCGATGTCGGTCTCGCCGCCCCGCCCGACGGCCCGGAGCCGCCCGGTGCGGCACAGGACGGTCCGGTCGCCGGCCCACAGGCAGTTCGCGGGCAGCTCCTGGCCGCGCACCAGCGGCACCGAGAAGTCCAGCCGTACCGTCGCGTCGGCGACCGGCGAAGGGCCGTGGTTCTCGGAGGCGACCCGGACCCCCAGCTCGCCGCTCCACAGCGACACCCGCCCGTGGTGCGCCACATCGGCCTCGGGCGCGATGCCGACCCCGGGCGCGCTGCCACCGGCCCCCGTACCCGCGCCCGAGTCGGCCTCAGCCCCCGCCCCGGCGCCCAGCACCACCAGGGTCATCGCGGACACCACCACCAGCAGCGACTTACGCATTGGAGTCATGGCGGGAGGGTACAGATGATCACACCGCAACCCTGACCATCCGTCAGCCCGGCGCGCCCGCGATCACCCGCATGGCACGCTGTCCCCATGTACGTCCTCCGGTCCGCCGCCTTGTTCGTCGTCGCCGCCCTCTTCGAGATCGGCGGCGCCTGGCTCGTCTGGCAGGGCGTGCGCGGTGACGGCAACAGCGGCGGCCGCGGCTGGGTCTGGATCGGCGCCGGGGTCATCGCCCTCGGCGCGTACGGCTTTGTCGCCACCCTCCAGCCGGACGGCCAGTTCGGCCGGATCCTCGCCGCCTACGGCGGGGTCTTCGTGGCCGGCTCGATCCTCTGGGGCGTGGTCGCCGACGGCTACCGGCCGGACCGCTGGGACATCAGTGGTGCCGTGGTCTGCCTGCTCGGCATGGGGCTGATCATGTTCGCCCCCCGAGGGCACTGAACTCCCGCCGCCCTCCCCGTTTATCCTGGTCGGCACAGCCGCAGCCAGCACATCACCCCCATGCGCGAGGAGCACGCCATGACCGCCGCCGGTCCCCGCATCGCCGTCGTCACCGGAGCGAGCAGCGGTATCGGCGCCGCCACGGCCCGCCAACTCGCCACCGCCGGATACCACGTCGTCGTCACCGCGCGCCGCAAGGACCGTATCGAGGCGCTGGCCGCCGAGATCACCGACGGCGGCGGGCAGGCCACCGCGTACGCACTCGACGTCACGGACCGCGCCGCCGTCGACGCGTTCGCCGCCGACCTCGGCGACTTCCCGTCCGTGGACGTGCTCGTGAACAACGCGGGCGGCGCGCTCGGCGCCGATCCGGTGGCCAGTGGCAGCCCGGCCGAATGGCGCCAGATGTACGAGACGAACGTCATCGGCACGCTCAACGTCACCCAGGCCCTGCTCCCCGCGCTCACCGCGAGCGGGGACGGCACGGTCGTCGTCATCTCCTCCACCGCCGGCCTCGCGACGTACGAGGGCGGCGCCGGTTACGTAGCGGCCAAGCACGGCGCGCACGTCCTCGCCGAGACGCTGCGGCTTGAGATCGTCGGCACCCCGGTGCGGGTGATCGAGATCGCCCCCGGCATGGTCAGGACCGAGGGCTTCGCCGTCACCCGCTTCCACGGCGACACGGAGAAGGCGGCGAAGGTCTACGCGGGGGTGGCCGAGCCCCTCACGTCCGACGACGTGGCCGACACGGTCACCTGGGCGGTGACCCGTCCCAGCCACGTCAACATCGACCTGCTGGTGGTCAGGCCGCGCGCCCAGGCGTCCAACTCCAAGGTCCACCGGGAACTCTGAAGCGCGCCCGGCACGCGGCTCAGCCCTTCACGCACACGACCTGCTTGAGCTTCGCGACGACCTCGACCAGGTCGCGCTGCTGCTCGATGACCTGCTCGATCGGCTTGTAGGCGGCCGGTATCTCGTCCACCACACCCGAGTCCTTCCGGCACTCCACCCCGCGCGTCTGGTCCTCCAGGTCCCGCGTCGAGAAGCGCCGCTTCGCCGCGTTCCGGCTCATCCGGCGGCCCGCGCCGTGCGAGGCCGAGTTGAACGCCGCCGCGTTCCCCAGGCCCTTCACGATGTACGAGCCCGTGCCCATCGAGCCCGGGATGATCCCGTACTCGCCCGAGCCGGCGCGGATGGCGCCCTTGCGGGTGACCAGCAGGTCCATCCCGTCGTAGCGCTCCTCGCTGACGTAGTTGTGGTGGCAGGAGATCACGTCGTCGAAGGTGACCTTCGCCTTCCGGAACTCCCGCCGGATCACTTCCTGGGAGAGCGCCATCATGATCGCGCGGTTGTGCTTCGCGTACTCCTGCGCCCAGAACAGGTCGTTGCGGTACGCCGCCATCTGCGGGGTGTCGGCGACGAACACGGCGAGATCGCGGTCGACCAGGCCCTGGTTGTGCGGCAGGGACTGCGCCGTGCCGATGTGGTGGTCGGCCAGCTCCTTGCCGATGTTCCGCGAACCGGAGTGCAGCATGATCCACACAGCGCCGTCGGGGTCGCCCGAGTCGACGCACAGCTCCCAGAAGTGGTTCCCCGAGCCCAGCGTCCCCATCTGCTTCGTGGCCCGCTCCTGACGGAACTTGACCGAGTCCGCGACGTCGTCGAACCGGTCCCAGAAGCCGTCCCAGCCCGCCGCCACCCCCGGCAGCCCGTACAGCCGGCCGGGATCCACCGGATCCGCGTGCATGCCCCGGCCCACCGGAATGGCCTGCTCGATCTTGGAGCGGAGCCGGGACAGGTCGCCCGGCAGGTCGTTCGCCGTCAGTGACGTACGGACCGCGGACATCCCGCAGCCGATGTCGACGCCCACCGCTGCGGGGCAGACCGCGCCGTGCATGGCGATGACGGAACCGACCGTCGCCCCCTTGCCGTAGTGGACGTCCGGCATCACGGCCAGGCCCTTGATCCAGGGCAGCGTGGCGACATTCTCCAACTGCCGCATCGCGACGTCCTCGACCGACGCCGGGTCGGCCCACATACGGATCGGAACCTTCGCTCCGGGCAGCTCCACGTACGACATGATTTCCTCGATTCCCCCGAAAATTCTTGAAACGCAAAAACCGGCACGATGGCTGCGCAAAGGGACAGCCGACCAGCGTCGACGGCATCGCGTGCGATAGACATTGTGTCCATCGGCTGTCGTACGACGGCAAGCCGTTTTCGCGCGGAGCCCCGCGCGGAACCCCCGCACGCAAGGGAGCCCGGGACCGTGCAGCGAAAGGCGCGAAAGGCGTACGTACCCGGCGCGGCGGTGCTGCTCGTGGCACTCGCCGCCGGCTGTACGTCCGGCGACGGGACCGACGGCACCGCCACCGACGCCAAGGCGGGCGGCCCGACCATCTCGGCGGCGGCGCCCGGCAAGTACCGCACGCTGCGCGAGCCGTGCGGCTCCGTGCCGCGCTCGACGCTGAAGACGCTGCTGCCCGGTATCGCGACGCTGCCCAAGGACCAGCAGGAGAAGGCGTACCAGGGCACCCCGGCCGTGACGTACGACACGGACCGCAGGGTCGGCTGCTCCTGGAAGTCCGACTCCCCCGACGAGTCGTACCAGCTCTCGGTCGACGTCGAGCGCGTGGTGTCGTACGACCCGACGGTGAGCGACGCGGACCAGGCGCAGGAGATCTACGCGAAGAAGCAGGACTCGGCCCATCTGCCGTCGCCCACCACCTCTCCGGCGCCGGGCGCGAGCGCCTCGACGACGCCCCCCGCGGGCGGCGCGACGGGCGGCAGCACGGGTGGCCCGGCGGGCGGCAGCACGGCGCTGACGGGGTCGGCCCCGGGTGCCGTCGCAGGCTCGGCCTCCGCATCAGCCCCCGGGCCGGGCTCCGGATCGGCCTCCGCTTCCGCGCCGGACTCGCCGTCCCCGTCCACCCCGCCCGGCGGGTCGGAGGAGAGCGACGCTCTCGAACCGCGCCAGTTGGACGGTCTCGGTGACGTGGCGTTCCTGAACGATGTCCTGGGCGGCAGCGGTTCGACCGTCCAGTCCCGCAAGGTGAGCGTGGTCTTCCGCACATCCAACGTGATCGTGACGATCGGCTACACCGAGCAGCCCGGCCGGATCGGCGAGGTCCCCGACAGCAAAGAACTGCAGGAAAAGGCGCGGGGACTGGCCAAAACGCTCGCCGGGCAGTTCAACGAATAGCGGTCCGTGGCCCCCGCACGGGTCCGCCGCCCGCGAGCGGCGGAGTCCGGTTCCCCGGCACGCGGACGTGCCGGGGCGGTTACCGTGGCCGATCGGACCGTACGACCAATGACTGAAGGAACCATGCGCCGATCAGCTTCGCGACTCCCCCGCATTCTCGCCTGCGCAGCCGTTCCGGTGATGCTCGTCGTCGCCGGCTGCTCGTCCGGGTCGGACGACAAGAGCGACGCGGACGGATCGACCAAGACCTCTTCTTCCTCCCAGCCGGCCCCGTCGGTCGCCCCCGCCAAGTTCACGACGCTGCCCGACGCGTGCAAGACCGTCGGCGCGAAGACGATCGGCTCGCTCGTACCGAAGGCCAAGTCCAAGACCGGTACGCAGGGCAAGTCGACGGATGTCGCCACTCGCGGCGCCTGCTCGTGGAACGGCCTGGACGACAACGGCGTCAAGGGCTCGCAGTACCGCTGGCTGGACGTCTCGCTCATGCGCTACGACTCCGACGTGACGGTCGGCAGCGGTGCGTCGCGCGCGGGCAAGTTCTACGCGGAGGAGATCGCGGACGCGCAGGGGACCGTCGGCGCCAAGGGCGTGAAGACGGCGCCGGCGGCCGGTATCGGCGACCAGGCGTCCACGGTCACGTACACCCTGAAGAAGACCGGCGAGGACTTCTCGTACGCGACGGTCGTGGCCCGTACGGAGAACGTCGTGGTCACCCTGACGTACAACGGCGCGGGGTACGCGGGCGCGAAGTCGCCGAGCGTGGCGGACGTGTCGAAGGACGCGGCGAAGGCGGCCAAGGAGGCGGTCGCCGCGGTCTCGGGGAGCGCCCCCGCGTCCGGTTCGGGCTCTGACTCCGACTCCGGTTCGGGCTCCGGTTCGGGCTCCGGTTCGGGGTCTGGGCATTCGCCCGAACCCGGCAAGTCGACGTCGGAGAAGCCCGCGAAGCCTTCCTCGTCCCCCTCCCCGAAGCCGAAATCGTCCACCGGCGACGCGTAACCGCCGGACCGGCTCTTTTCCGGTTCTTTCGACTGGGCCCGGCCCGTCCCGTACGGCCGGGCCCACCGCCCAGCGAAGCGGCGACCGCACACATGTGCCAGGCTGTGCCCGCGAGATGTCGGGCAGTCGAGCCCTGATTCGAGTACGAGGAGGGGATCGCGGGTGGCCGCGATGCAGCTCACACGCACGCACCGCATACTCATCGGCGTGGTGATCACCGGTGCGGTGATCATCGCCGGGATCGGTTTCGCGGGTTCGTACGCGGCGGTGCGCGAACTCGCCGTGGAAAAAGGCTTCGGGAACTTCTCGTACTTCTTCCCCATAGGCATCGACGCGGGTATCTGCGTCCTGCTGTCGCTGGACCTCCTCCTCACCTGGATCCGGATCCCGTTCCCGCTGCTGCGCCAGGCGGCCTGGGTCCTGACGGCGGCCACGATCGCCTTCAACGGCGCCGCCGCCTGGCCGGACCCGCTGGGCGTCGGCATGCACGCCGTGATCCCGCTGCTGTTCATCGTCGCCGTCGAGGCCGCGCGCCACGCGGTCGGCAGGATCGCGGACATCACGGCCGACAAGCACATGGAGGGCGTGCGGCTCACCCGCTGGGTGCTGTCGCCCATACCGACGTTCAAGCTGTGGCGCCGGATGAAGCTGTGGGAGCTGCGGTCGTACGAGCAGGTCATCAAGCTCGAACAGGACCGGCTCATCTACCAGTCCCGCCTCCAGGCGCGCTTCGGCCGCAACTGGCGCCGCAAGGCGCCCATCGAGTCGCTGATGCCGCTGCGGCTGGCGAAGTACGGGGTGCCGCTGGCCGACACGGCGCCGTCGGGCCTCGCGGCGGCCGGCATCGACCCGATGCTGCTGCCGGCGGCCCCGGCGGCCCCGGCGGTGGCGGAACTGCCGCAGGGGCAGGCGCAGATGCCGGTCCAGCAGCAGCAACTCCCGCAGCAACAGACTCAACAACAGCTTCCGCAGCAACCGCAACCGCAGCAGCCGCAGCAGGACTGGGCCCAGGAGCAGGAGTGGTCCCGGGAACAAGAGTGGCCCCAGGAGCAGGAGTTGACGGCCCAGGGGAACCAGGGCAGCCCCTGGTTCGCGGCGCCGCAGGTCCCTGAGGGGGCGTACGAGGGCGCGTACAACCCGACGTACGTCGAGGGCCTGGAACCGACCCCGGTGATGATCCCTCAGCCGCAGGGCCCCGAGGGCAACGGCCGCCGCCCGCTGCGGGTGCCGGGCCAGCGGTCGGAGGAGCAGTACGAGCAGCCTGCCGTACCGGAGCAGCAGGAAGCCGACGAACTGCCCACCCCGGCCTTGCCCGACGACCTGTCGAAGGACGAGGCGTACTACACCGCCTTCAACAAGTACGTGAGCGAGCACGGCGAGTTCCCCAACGCCCGCCAGTACGGCAAGTACTTGCTGGAGCTCTACGGCTTCAAGGGACGCAGCGGAGGCCCGCTCAGCGAGAGCACGCTCAGGGGCCCGCTGAAGGCGTACCGCGACCGCTACCAGGCGCAGTTCGCCGCAGGCGCCGACGAGTCCGAGTACATCGCGTAACCGCGACGCACCCGGACTCATGAAGAACCCTCAGGCGCCGAGCAGCTTGCGCACCCGGTCGGCGCCCACCGCCAGCAGCAGCGTGGGCAGCCGGGGCCCGGTGTCCCTGCCGACCAGCAGCCGGTAGAGCAGCGCGAAGAACGACCGCTGCGCGGTCTTCAGCTCGGCCGTCGGCTTGGCATCGGGCTCCAGGCCCGCGAGCGTCTTCGGTACGCCGTAGACGAGCGTCGTCAGACCGTCCAGCGACCAGTGGCTGTCCAGACCCGCCAGCAGCAGCCGCAGCGCCTCGCGCGCCTGCTCGTCCAGCGAGCCGAGCAGCTCCTTGTCGGGCTCGGACCTGACGATCGTCCGGGCCTCGGCGGGCACCTGGCTCGTGATCCAGTTCTCCGCGCGGTCCAGCCGGGGGCGCGCCTCGTCCAGCGAGGCCAGCGGGTGCGCGGGGTCCAGCTCGCTGAGGATGCGCAGCGTCTGCTCCTCGGCCCCCGCCGTGACGTCCACGACGGATGCGAGCGTCCGGTAGGGCAGCGGGTGCGGCGTGCGGGGCAGCTCGCCGTCGGCCGTGGACGCGGCGCGGGCGTACGCGGCGGCGTCGGCCGGGAGGACGGACCCGTCGGCGACCTTGCGCTCCAGGGCGTCCCACTCGTCGTACAGCCGCTGGATCTCCTGGTCGAAGGCGATCTTGAAGGACTGGTTGGGCCTGCGGCGCGCGTACAGCCAGCGCAGCAGCGGCGCCTCCATGATCTTCAGGGCGTCGGCCGGGGTGGGCACACCGCCCTTGCTGGACGACATCTTGGCCATACCGGAGATCCCGACGAAGGCGTACATCGGGCCGATCGGCTGCACGCCGTCGAAGATCTCCCGGACGATCTGGCCGCCGACGACGAACGAGGAGCCGGGCGAGGAGTGGTCGACACCGGACGGCTCGAAGATCACGCCCTCGTACGCCCAGCGCATCGGCCAGTCGACCTTCCAGACCAGCTTGCCGCGGTTGAACTCGCTCAGCAGCACCGTCTCGCCGAAGCCGCAGGCCGCGCAGGTGTAGGTCAGCTCCGTCGTCTCGTCGTCGTACGACGTGACGGTGGTGAGGTCCTTGCCGCAGTCCCCGCAGTAGGGCTTGTACGGGAAGTAGCCGGCGGAGCCGCCGCTGCCGTCGTCCTCGGCGGCGGCGCCGGAGCCTTCAGCGGCCTCCAGCTCGGCCTCCTCGGGCTTCTTCTGCTGCTGCTTGCCCTGACCGCCCTGCTTGGGCTTGTCCTTGGTGCGGTACCGGTCGAGGATCGCGTCGATGTCGCCGCGATGGCGCATCGCGTGCAGCACCTGCTCGCGGTAGACCCCGGCGGTGTACTGCGCGGTCTGGCTGATGCCGTCGTACGTGACACCCAGCTCGGCCAGGGACTCGGTCAGGGCGGCCTTGAAGTGCTCGGCCCAGTTCGGGTACGGGGAGCCGGCCGGGGCCGGGACCGAGGTCAGCGGCTTGCCGATGTGCTCGGCCCAGGACTCGTCGACCCCCGCGACGCCGGCCGGGACCTTGCGGTAGCGGTCGTAGTCGTCCCAGGAGATCAGATGCCGGACCTCGTGACCGCGCCTGCGGATCTCGTCCGCGACGAGGTGCGGGGTCATGACCTCGCGGAGGTTGCCCAGGTGGACCGGGCCCGAGGGGGAGATTCCGGAGGCGACGACGACCGGTTTGCCAGGCGCACGTCGCTCCGACTCGGCGATGACATCGTCCGCGAAACGGGAGACCCAGTCGGTCTCGGTGCTCTGAGCCACGATCGGCACGTCCTTCTTTCTCGTACGCCTCGGCCGCCTCGGCAACGGGCGAAGGCCATTCTCCCAGGTACCACCGACAGAGCGAAAACGGGTTGATGCCCCATGGGATACTGGGGAGACGATTTCCCGACGATTCCCCCGCCCCTCAACAGGAATGGAAGCCGGCCCATGGCCTCGGTCCCCTCCCTCGCCTCGACCGTCGATCAGCGCATCGCGGACGCCCTCTCGGCTGCCCTGCCGGAGGCCGGTTCCGCGGATGTCCTGCTGCGACGCAGCGACCGGGCGGATTTCCAGGCCAACGGCATCCTGGCGCTGGCGAAGAAGCTGAAGGGGAACCCGAGGGAGCTGGCGACAAAGGTCGTAACGGATCTGACCTCCCCCGACACCTCCCCGTCCAGCTTGATCAAGGAGGTCGAGGTCTCAGGGCCGGGCTTCCTCAACATCACGGTCGCGGACCGGGCGATCATCGAGACGCTGGCCGCCCGCGCGGCCGACGACCGGCTGGGCGTGCCGTACGCGGAGCACCCCGGCACGACCGTCATCGACTACGCCCAGCCGAATGTGGCGAAGGAGATGCACGTCGGGCATCTGCGGTCGGCGGTGATCGGCGCGGCGATGGTCGAGATCCTGGAGTTCACCGGCGAGAAGGTGATCCGGCGGCATCACATCGGCGACTGGGGCACCCAGTACGGGATGCTCATCCAGTACCTGATCGAGCATCCGCACGAGCTGGACCACGAGGGCGACGAGGTCGACGGCGAAGCCGCGATGTCCGCGCTGAACCGCATCTACAAGGCGTCGCGGGCGGTCTTCGACTCGGACGAGGCGTTCAAGGACCGTGCGCGGGACCGGGTGGTGGCCCTGCAGTCGGGGGACCCGGAGACCAGGGCGCTGTGGCAGCAGTTCGTCGACGAGTCGAAGATCTACTTCTACTCGGTCTTCAAGAAGCTGGACATGGAGATCAGCGACCCCGACATCGTCGGCGAGTCCGCGTACAACGACATGCTGGACGAGACGTGCCGGCTCCTGGAGGAGTCGGGTGTCGCGGTGCGGTCCGAGGGCGCGCTCTGCGTCTTCTTCGACGACGTGAAGGGCCCGGACGGCAACAAGGTCCCGCTGATCGTCAAGAAGTCCAACGGCGGGTACGGCTACGCGGCGACGGACCTGTCGGCGATCCGGGACCGGGTCCAGGGCATCGGCGCCTCGACGCTCCTCTACGTGGTGGACGTGCGGCAGTCGCTGCACTTCAAGATGGTCTTCGAGACGGCCCGCAGGGCGGGCTGGCTGAACGACGACGTCAAGGCGGTCCAGCTCGCGTTCGGCACGGTCCTCGGCAAGGACGGCAAGCCGTTCAAGACCCGTGAGGGCGAGACGGTCCGGCTGGAGGACCTGCTGGACGAGGCCGTGGAGCGGGCGACGGCAGTCGTCCGCGAGAAGGCCGAGCGGGCGGGCCTGGACGAGCGGGAGATCGTCGAGAACGGCCAGTACGTGGGCATCGGCGCGGTCAAGTACGCGGACCTGTCGACGTCGGCCGTCCGGGACTACAAGTTCGACCTGGACCAGATGGTCTCGCTGACGGGCGACACGTCGGTCTACCTCCAGTACGCGTACGCGCGAAACCGCTCCATCCTCCGCAAGGCGGGCACCACCACCCCCACCCCCCACCCGGAACTGACCCTGGCCCCGGCAGAACGCGCCCTGGGCCTCCACCTGGACGCCTTCGCGGCCACCCTCACCGAGGTCGCCACCGCGTACGAACCGCACAAACTGACGGCGTACCTCTACCAACTGGCCTCGCACTACGCGACGTTCTTCGAACAGTGCCCGGTCCTGAAGGCAGAAACCCCGGCCCAGGTGGAAAACCGCCTGTTCCTCTGCGACCTGACAGCCCGCACCCTGAAGCAGGGCCTCACCCTCCTGGGCATCCGCGCCCCCGAGCGCCTGTAACGCACGACATGGACCCGGACGCCCCGACAGCGTTCCTGCTGTACGCCCCGGCCTCGGACCCGCACGCCTGGCACCTGGACCTACCGGACCTGGGCGAGGCACTGCACCGCGCGTTCCCGCAGGCCCGCTCCAGGATCCGGGAGGAAGAACGCCTGTCGTTCTGGGTGGCGACGGATGACGGGGCTGAGTACGACGGCTCGGCGACCGTGTACGGGCGCGACTGCATCCTGCTCGCGGACAACACGGCCGCCCAGGCGGCGGAGTTCGTCCACTGGCTGCGTGACACGTACCTGCCCTCCCCCGCGCCGATCCGATTCAGCACGGAAGTCGCCGTGGAGCGCGGCATCGAGACCGACTGGCGGGTTCCGGCGGAGGGCGGCGTCGACCGGATCGCCGACGAACTCAGGCACCACATCCGGACGGTGGCGGGTCCGGAGGGGTGAGGTTGTCCGGTCGCGCGTCAGGCCGGGGGGATGTTGTGGTTCAGGCGGAAGGTGTTGTTCGGGTCCCAGGTTGCCTTTGTCCGGCGCAGGCGGGTGAAGTCCTCCTCGGTGTACGCGGTGCGGACGCCGTCGGGGGTCGTGTCCTGCACGCCCAGGAAGTTGAGGTTCGCGGCACCCGTCGACCACGGGGTCAGTTGGTGGTGCAGGGTTTGCCGGGCGGCCAGGGCGGCGGGGTCTTCTGCCGTTCCCGTGAAGAGGGAGAAGGCCGCGTCGCGGCCGCCCACCGCGTTGGGGACCGCCGGCGGGCAGGTGTACGCACCGCCGAAGTGGCGTAGTTCCGTTACGAAGGGGGCCTGCGACGCCGGGCCTGTGAGGGACAGGAGCGTGTCGATGCCGGTCTCGTCCGGGTGGTGGAGCAGGAGGTTGCGGTCGTAGCTGACGTAGGACGCGTCCACCGGTTCGTGGTGGATCGTTCCGACGTCCGCGTACGGCATGTCCCGCACCGTGTCGAGCAGTCGGGGGCCCAGCGCCCGCAGGGGGCGGATCAGGCGTTCGCCGTCCGCCGTGCGGGTCGGGGTGTCCGCCGAGTACGCGATCCGTACGTGCGTCACGAAGTGGCCCCGCAGCGGAGCCAGTTGCCCCGGCAGGTCCATGTCCGGGTAGCGGAGCAGCAGTACGGAGGACGCCATCTCCTCCGGCACCGTGCGCGTCCACCGCGCGTACGCGTGCAGGACGTCGGCGGTCGCTTCGCCGGGGAAGTACAGGCCGCCGCCGTACAGCCGGCCGACGGGGAACAGGTCGATCTCCATCTCCGTGACCACACCGAAGTTGTCCTTGCCGCCGCGCAGCGCCCAGAACAGTTCGGGATCGCTGTCGGCGGTCACCTGCCGCAACTCGCCCTCCGCGGTGACGACTTCGAGCCTGCGCACATGGTCCGCCGCGTACCCGTACCGCCGTCCCAGCAGACCCGCGCCGCCGCCGAGCGTGTAGCCGACGGCGCCGACGCTCGGGCTCGATCCGTTGAGCGGGGCGAGACCGTACGGGGTCGTCGCCGCGAGCACGTGCCGCCATCGGGCCCCGGCGGCGATCACCGCCGTGCGGCGCGCCGGGTCGACCCGCACCTGGTCCATCCGGCGCGTGGCGATCAGCACGCCGTCCTCCCCCGCCGCCACCGCAGGACCGTGCCCGGTCGCCAGCACCCCGACCGCCCGACCGGTTGCCGCCGCCCCCTGTACGGCGGCAACCGCATCGTCCGCGCAGGCCGCGCCCACCACGAAGGCGGGCCGGTGCTCGGCCGCGAGGTTCAGTCCCGCGCGCTCGGTGTCGTACGCGGGGTCGTCCGGCCCGAACACCGGGCCCGAGAAGTCGTTCACGCAGGCCACGTTAGGAAGTGCGGCGTTCCGCGTCTTGTACGAATCGGACACTGGTTCACTGGGGCCGTGGACGACTTCACCATCGACGAGAACCTGGTCCGCGCCCTGGTGCGCGACCAGCACCCGGACCTCGCAGAGCTGGACATACGCGAGGTGCCCGGCGGCTGGGACAACCAACTGTGGCGGCTCGGCGACGAGTTGGCCGTACGCATGCCACGCACCGAGCGCGCGCCCGGCCTTCTGCGCACCGAGTACCGCTGGCTGCCCACGCTGGCGCCGCGCCTGCCGCTCCCGGTCCCCACCCCCGTACGGATCGGTGAACCGTCCGCACGCTTCCCCAAGACCTGGACCGTCACGACCTGGGTCCACGGCGAACCCGCCGACCGCGCCCCCCTCACGAAAGACGCAGCCGCCGACGCACTGGCGGACTTCCTCAGCGCGCTCCACGAGAAGGCACCCGCCGACGCGCCGGTCAGTGCGGACCGCGGCGTTCCGCTCGCCACACTCTCCGGCGGCTTCCTGACGTCGCTCGACGACTTCCCCGAGTTCCCCGGCGTCCGCGACATCTGGCAGCAGGCCGTCACCGCCCCCGAGTGGCACGGGCCGCCGCTATGGCTGCACGCCGACCTTCATCCGGCGAACGTCGTGGTCCGCGACGGCACACTCGCCGGCGTGATCGACTTCGGCGACCTGTGCGCGGGCGACCCGGCGGTCGATCTCGCGGCGGCGTGGGTGCTGCTCCCCGAAGGGGCCGCCGGGCGCCTCTTCGACGCGTATCCGTACACGGACGACGCGCTGATCCGCCGCGCCCGTGGCCTCGCCGCCGCGAAGTGCCTCTTCCTCATCCGGATGGGCCGCAACGGCGACCTCGGCCTGCCGGGCGGCAAACCCGGCTGGGGCCCGGTGGGCCGCCGCGCCCTCGCCCGCGTCCTGGCCCGCAGGAGCTGACTCAGGAGCTGACTCAGCGGCCCAGCTTCTGCGCGACCTCCGTCGCCCAGTACGTCAGGATCGTGCCCGCGCCGGCCCGCTTGATCCCGGTGAGGGTCTCCATGATCGCCGCGTCGCGGTTGATCCAGCCCTTCTCCGCGGCGGCCTCGACCATCGCGTACTCGCCGGAGATCTGGTACGCCGATACGGGCACGTCCGACTCGGCGGCGACCCGCGCCACGATGTCCAGGTACGGCAGGGCCGGCTTGACCATCACCATGTCGGCGCCCTCTTCGAGGTCGAGCGCCAGCTCGCGCAGCGCCTCGCGGGCGTTGGCCGGGTCCTGCTGGTACGTCTTGCGGTCGCCGGTCAGCGACGAGGCGACGGCCTCGCGGAACGGGCCGTAGAACGCCGACGAGTACTTCGCCGCGTACGCGAGGATCGCGACGTCCTCGTGGCCCGCGCCGTCCAGGGCCTCGCGGGCGGCCCGCACCTGACCGTCCATCATGCCGCTCGTGCCCACCATATGGGCCCCGGCCTCGGCCTGGACGCGGGCCATCTCGGCGTACCGCACCAGCGTCGCATCGTTGTCGACACGGCCCCGGTCGTCCAGCACGCCGCAGTGGCCGTGGTCGGTGTACTCGTCCAGGCACAGGTCCGACATGACGACGAGATCGTCGCCGACCTCGGCCCGCACGGCGCGGAGCGCGACCTGCAGGATGCCCTGCGGGTCCGTGCCCGCCGTGCCGGCCGCGTCCTTCTTGTCGTCGTCAGGGACGCCGTAGAGCATGATCCCCGAGACGCCGGCCGCGACCGCGTCCGCCGCCGCCTTGCGCAGCGAGTCCAGCGAGTGCTGGACGACCCCGGGCATCGCCGAGATGGCGACGGGCTCGCCCAGCCCCTCCCGTACGAAGGCGGGCAGGATCAGATCTGCCGGATGCAGCCGCGTCTCGGCGACCATCCGCCGCATCGTCGCGTTGACCCTGAGCCTGCGCGGGCGCGCGCCGGGGAAGGATCCGTACTCAGTCATCGTCCATCGCCTCTTGCGTCGTCGAGGTCATGCTTGTCGCGGACCTCGTGGAAAGCCCTGCTCAGGTGGTGCGCCGCCGCCTGCCGCCCGGACGGCGCTCGCTCGGCCGCGTGACCGTCTCGCCCGCCTCCCGCGCCGACTCGCGCCGCCGCGTGCCGAACGCGGCGAGCGCCTCGGCCAGCTTGTGGACCGACGGCTCGGGTGAGAGGACGTCGACCCGCAGCCCGTGCTCCTCGGCCGTCTTCGCCGTCGCCGGGCCGATACAGGCGATCACCGTCACGTTGTGCGGCTTGCCCGCGATCCCGACCAGGTTGCGCACGGTCGAGGACGACGTGAAGAGCACGGCGTCGAAACCGCCGCCCTTGATCGCCTCACGGGTCTCGGCCGGCGGCGGCGATGCGCGCACGGTGCGGTACGCCGTCACGTCGTCCACCTCCCAGCCCAGCTCGATGAGGCCGGCGACCAGGGTCTCGGTCGCGATGTCGGCGCGCGGCAGGAACACCCGGTCGATCGGGTCGAAGACCGGGTCGTACGGCGGCCAGTCCTCCAGGAGCCCCGCGGCCGACTGCTCGCCGCTGGGCACCAGGTCCGGCTTGACGCCGAAGTCGACCAGCGAGGCCGCCGTCTGGTCGCCGACGGCGGCGACCTTGATCCCGGCGAACGCGCGGGCGTCGAGCCCGTACTCCTCGAACTTCTCCCGCACGGCCTTGACCGCGTTGACCGAGGTGAACGCGATCCACTCGTAGCGGCCCGTCACCAGGCCCTTGACCGCGCGCTCCATCTGCTGGGGCGTACGCGGCGGTTCGACGGCGATGGTCGGCACCTCGTGCGGCACGGCGCCGTACGACCTGAGCTGGTCGGAGAGCGAGGCGGCCTGCTCCTTCGTGCGCGGCACGAGCACCTTCCAGCCGAACAGCGGCTTGGACTCGAACCAGGCGAGCTGGTCACGCTGGGCGGCCGAACTGCGTTCGCCGACCACGGCTATGACGGGCTGGTGTCCGTCCGGGGACGGCAGCACCTTGGCCTGCTTGAGCGTCTGCGCGATCGTGCCGAGCGTGGCGGTCCAGGTGCGCTGCCGGGTCGTCGTACCGGCGACGGTGACGGTCATCGGGGTGTCCGGCTTACGGCCGGCCGCGACGAGTTCACCGGCGGTCGCGCCGACGGAGTCGAGCGTCGTGGAGACGACGGCCGTGCCGTCGCTCGCGCCGACCTCGGTCCAGCAGCGCTCGCTGGCGGTCCTGGCGTCCACGAAGCGCACGTCCGTGCCCTGCGCGTCACGCAGCGGCACCCCGGCGTAGGCCGGCACGCCGACCGCCGCCGCGATACCGGGCACCACCTCGAAGGGGATCCCGGCGGTCGCGCAGGCAAGCATCTCGGCGCCGGCGTCGCCGTCGAGACCGGGGTCGCCCGTGACGGCACGGACGACCCGCTTGCCGCCCCGCGCGGCCTCCATGACAAGATTGGCCGCATCCCTGATCGCGGGGATCCCGGCGGCTGTTGACGCATCGTCAACGACCGTCAGAGCAGGCGTGCTCACACTCGCCCGTGCATGGCTGCGTACTACATCGAGCACATCCGGCTCGGCAATCAGTACATCCGCCCCCGCGAGCGCCTCGACGGCGCGGAGTGTCAGCAGACCCGGGTCTCCGGGTCCGGCACCGAGGAAGGTGACGTGCCCTGATGTGGAGTAGGCCGGAAGGTCAGTGGCGGTGGCGCTCAAAGTGCTCGCTCCCCCATAAGACCGGCCGCACCCTTGGCGAGCATCTCGGACGCGAGTTCGCGACCGAGCGCGACGGCGTCGCCATGCGACGTGGGTACAGGACCGGTGGTGGAATGCTGCACCAGCGTCGAACCGTCGGTTGTCCCGACGACTCCCCGCAGGCGCATTTCGTTGACAGCCTGTCCGTCGTCCAGCAGGTCGGCCAGAGCACCCACAGGTGCGCTGCAGCCGGCCTCCAGGGCGGCGAGCAGGGAACGCTCGGCGGTCACGGCGGCCCGGGTGCCCGGGTCGTCGAGTCCGGCGAGCAAAGCGGCGAGATCTACGTTGACCGCGGCGCACTCTACTGCGAGAGCCCCTTGACCGGGGGCGGGCAGGACGGTGTCGGCCGACAGGAAGTCGGTCACCTCACCGGTCATGCCTATCCGGTGGAGCCCCGCTGCGGCGAGTACGACGGCGTCGAACTCCCCGCTGTGGACGTATCCGATCCGGGTGTCGATGTTCCCCCTGATCGGCACGGTTTCTATCCGGCGGCCGTGGCCGCGCGCGTACGCGTTGAGCTGCGCGGACCTGCGCGCCGAACCCGTACCGACCCGGGCGCCGTCGGGCAGTTGCCCGAACGTCAGCCCGTCCCTGGCGACCAGTACGTCCCTCGGGTCGGCGCGCGGCGGTACGGCCGCGATCACCAGCTCGTCGGGCTGCGCCGTCGGCAGGTCCTTCAGGGAGTGCACGGCGAAGTCGACCTCGCCGCGCAGCACCGCCTCGCGCAGCGCGGTGGCGAAGACGCCGGTGCCGCCGATCTGCGCCAGCAGCTCACGGGACGTGTCCCCGTACGTGGTGATCTCGACCAGCTCGACCGGCCTGCCGGTCAGCTCGGTCACGGCGCGCGCCACCAGTGCGGACTGGGTCGTCGCGAGCTTGCTGCGCCGCGTACCCAGCCGCAGTGGCCTGCGGTCGGGCATGCTGCCCGGCCTGTGCTCGGGCGTACTGCCCGGCGTGCTCTCCGGCGTCAGGGCCTTGTCCGGCCTCAGGGGCCTGTGTGCCTCGGTCATACCTGCCCTCTGCCTACACCGTCGGTGGTGTCATTCAGGTCGGCCCTGCTGACGGCCGCGACCGTCTGCGGGTCGATGTCGAAAAGTTCCCGCAGGGCGTCCGCGTACCCGGCGCCGCCGGGTTCGCTGGCGAGCTGCTTCACGCGCACGGTGGGCGCGTGCAGCAGTTTGTCGACGACGCGGCGTACGGTCCTGGTGATCTCGGCCCGCTGCCTGTCGTCGAGCCCCGGCAGCCTGCCTTCGAGCCGCGCGACCTCGCTGCTCACCACGTCGGCCGCCATCGCGCGCAGCGCGACCACGGTCGGAGTGATGTGCGCGGCGCGCTGAGCCGCCCCGAAGGCGGCCACCTCGTCGGAGACGATGGTGCGTACCTGGTCGACGTCGGCCGCCATCGGCGCGTCGGCCGAGGCCTCGGCGAGGGACTCGATGTCCACGAAGCGGACCCCGCCCAGCCGGTGCACGGCGGCGTCGATGTCGCGCGGCATGGCCAGGTCGAGCAGGGCGAGCCGGTCGGTACGGTCGGTGCGTCCCGCCAGCGCGGCCTCGACGGCGACGACGCTCAGCACGAGACCGGTCGAGCCCGTACAGGACACGGCGATGTCGGCGCGCTTCAGCTCGTCGCCGACGGCCGCCATGTCGACGGCGCGCGCGGCGACGCCCGTACCGCCGGGGCCGGTGAGGATCTCCACGAGCCGCTCGGCGCGGGCCGCCGTGCGGTTGGCGACGACGATCTCGGCGACACCGGCCCTGGCCAGCGTGGCGGCGGCGAGCGAGGACATCGAGCCCGCGCCGATGACGAGCGCGCTCTTGCCCTTGGCCCATCCGTCGACGCCGCCGGCGCGGCCGGCCGGGCCGGCCGCGAGCTGTTCGAGGCCGAAGGTGACGAGCGACTGTCCCGCCCTGTCGATACCGGTCTCGCTGTGCGCGCGCTTGCCGACCCGCAGGGCCTGCTGGAAGAGGTCGTTGAGCAGCCGCCCCGCGGTGTGCAGCTCCTGGCCGAGGGCGAGCGCGTCCTTGATCTGGCCGAGGATCTGGCCCTCGCCGACGACCATCGAGTCGAGTCCGCACGCCACCGACAGCAGATGGTGGACGGCGCGGTCCTCGTAGTGCACGTAAAGATAAGGAGTGAGTTCGTCGAGGCCGACGGCGCTGTGCTGCGCGAGCAGCGTCGACAGCTCGGCGACGCCCGCGTGGAACTTGTCCACGTCGGCGTACAGCTCGATGCGGTTGCAGGTGGCGAGGACGGCCGCCTCCGTCGCCGGCTCGGCGGCCAGCGAGTCCCGCAGCAGTTTCACCTGAGAGTCGGAGTCGAGCGACGCGCGCTCCAGCACGCTCACCGGCGCGCTGCGGTGGCTCAGTCCGACGACCAGAAGACTCATGCCGGCATCACCGCGGGGACGTCCCCTTCGGGTCCCTTCCGGCCGGGGGCGGTGCCGTCCTGCGCGGCCGAGGCGTCGGCAGCGGGCTCCGCGACGGACTCGGCGGCGGGTTCGGCGACAGGCTCCACGACGGGGGGCGGCGGCGCGGCAGCGGCTTCCGCCGCCTCGGCCGCCGCGTCCTCGCCGGCCTTGCGCTGCTCGTGGAAGGCGAGGATCTGCAGCTCGATGGAGAGATCGACCTTGCGCACGTCGACACCGTCCGGAACGGTCAGGACGGTCGGCGCGAAGTTGAGGATGGACGTGACACCGGCGGCGACGAGCCGTTCGCAGACGGCCTGCGCCGCTCCCGCGGGGGTGGCGATGACACCGATCGAGACACCGTTGTCACTGATGATCTTCTCCAGCTCGTCCGAGTGCTGGACGGGCATCCCGGCGACCGGCTTGCCTGCCATCGCGGGATCGGCGTCTATCAGCGCGGCGACCCGGAATCCGCGCGAGGCGAACCCGCCGTAGTTGGCGAGCGCCGCGCCGAGGTTACCGATACCGACGATCACGACCGGCCAGTCCTGGGTGAGGCCCAGCTCACGCGAGATCTGGTACACGAGATACTCGACGTCGTAGCCCACACCGCGGGTGCCGTAGGAGCCGAGGTACGAGAAGTCCTTGCGCAGCTTCGCGGAGTTGACCCCGGCGGCCGCGGCCAGTTCCTCGGACGAGACCGTGGGGACCGAACGCTCCGAAAGTCCGGTGAGCGCTCGCAGATACAGCGGAAGCCGGGCGACGGTTGCCTCGGGGATTCCTCGGCTACGGGTCGCCGGTCGGTGAGTTCGGCCAGTTGCCACGGTGCTCCTGCGGGATGAGCGGGGCTGCAGGCGGCCGTATGTCCCAGGACCGCCCCGTCGAATGCAGGCTATGTCTTTGTGAACGCGTGCACAAAGATGGTGTCCGCTTTGTCCGAGCAAAGTGACCGGGGTCACGCGTCCCGATCGGCCGCCGGCGGAACCGCCGACCACGTCAGCCCGTTGCACACACGAAGGGGGCAAAGCCGTACACACTCCTCACGAATACGCCCCCGGGACCTGAGAAAACACCAGCAAAGCGCCCACGATGGTAACCGCCTTTCCGGTCAGGCCCCCAGTGCGCGACGGAGCCGATCCGCGTCCACCCGCCAGAACGTGTGCTGCTCGCCGTCGACCAGGACGACCGGGATCTGCTCCCAGTACTGCCGGTGCAGCGCCTCGTCCCGCGAGATGTCCTTCTCCTCCCACACCGCGCCCGTCTCCCCGCACACGGCCTCGACGACCGCTCGCGCGTCGTCGCAGAGATGGCAGCCCGGTTTGGAGATAAGCGTCACCACGCGCTCGGCCGCATCCTTCTTCTTCACACCACGCCGCAACAGAGGACTCATGGATCCCATTCTCCGCCCGACCGGCGCGAGAAGCGGCCGGTCATCCACAGCCACCCCAGGATCTCCCGATTAACACACCGGTCGTGGAGAGTTCACGCCCCCGGCGCCGCGACACGTGAAGAACTGACAGACAGACTCGTTATGCTCACGATATGGCCGCACTGGGATGGCTCACCCCCCGTAGGCGCTCCGCGACACCCCGGAGCGTGCTGGCAGGCGAAGCCGCAGCCGAGGCAGCACGCAAGTCCTCGCAAGGCTCCCAGGTCCTGCCGGACCTGCTGGAGCAGCACGGCCCGGGAGCGCCGGGCGCCGGGAAGGGCCCCGATCACACGCCCGACTTCCCCGTCATGGGCGACGAACGGGCAGCCGCCTTCTTCGACCTCGACAACACCGTCATGCAGGGCGCCGCGATCTTCCACTTCGGCCGCGGCCTGTACAAGCGGAAGTTCTTCCAGCGCCGCGAGCTGGCCAGGTTCGCCTGGCAGCAGGCGTGGTTCAGGCTGGCCGGCGTCGAGGACCCGGAACACATGCAGGACGCGCGCGACAGCGCCCTGTCCATCGTCAAGGGCCACCGCGTCTCCGAGCTGATGTCGATCGGCGAGGAGATCTACGACGAGTACATGGCCGACCGCATCTGGCCGGGCACCCGCGCCCTCGCCCAGGCCCACCTCGACGCGGGCCAGCAGGTCTGGCTCGTCACGGCCGCGCCCGTCGAGACCGCGACCATCATCGCCCGCAGGCTCGGCCTGACCGGCGCGCTGGGCACCGTCGCCGAATCCGTCGACGGCGTCTACACGGGCAAGCTCGTCGGCGAGCCGCTGCACGGCCCGGCCAAGGCCGAGGCCGTACGGGCACTCGCCGCCGCCGAGGGGTTCGACCTCGAACGCTGCGCCGCGTACAGCGACTCGCACAACGACATCCCGATGCTCTCGCTCGTCGGCCACCCGTACGCGATCAACCCCGACACCAAACTCCGCAAGCACGCGCGGCAGCTCGACTGGCGCCTGCGCGACTACCGCACCGGGCGCAAGGCGGCCAAGGTCGGCATCCCCGCGGCGGCCGGAGTGGGCGCCCTCGCGGGCGGTACGGCCGCCGCCGTGGCGCTGCGCCGCCGCTACCGCTGACAGGCATCCGCCACACCCGCGGACAGCAGCCGCGGCACATCCCCGGACCGGTCCGGCTGCGGACAGATCTTGACGCAATCTGATCAATTAGCGATCACGATGTGCGACTTAAAGCGCTATCCAGACGGCACAGAAGCGACCTAATCGGTGATTTGAGCAACTGGGTGTAGCGCTGCCTGTACGAAGCGTTATTCTCCTCAGACGCATACCGGACCCCACACGTCGCCACGACGAGTGAACGGTCCCGCACTGCACGTGATGGAAGCTCTGCCTCTGGGAGTCCCGTGTACCCACACGTCGGGGTTGACGCCTCGGGCCTGGCTACGCTGCGCGCAACGGTCCTCGACCACTTGCGCGGCTTCGTCCCCACCGCGTACGCCGTCCCCGCCTTCGCCGCACCGGCCCCTGCCGTGAGCGGCCCTATCGGACCTTGTTATGCCCTGGCGAGCGGCGGTGCGGCAGTCGGCAGACGGGGAAGCCGAAGCAGCTCCGCCGCATCGACCACCGCTCGCCGGCCCAGCGCCGACAGCGACAGCGCGCGCATGATGGACCTCGTCGAGCGTGCCCAGGCCGGTGAGGCCGACGCGTTCGGCCGGCTGTACGACCAGTACAGCGACACCGTCTACCGCTACATCTATTACCGCGTGGGCGGAAAGGCGACCGCGGAAGACCTCACCAGCGAGACGTTCCTGCGCGCCCTGCGCCGGATCTCCACCTTCACCTGGCAAGGGCGCGACTTCGGCGCCTGGCTGGTCACCATCGCCCGGAATCTGGTCGCCGACCATTTCAAGTCGAGCCGCTTCCGACTGGAAGTGACCACGGGCGAAATGCTCGACGCCAACGAGGTGGCGCGCAGCCCGGAGGACTCCGTCCTGGAGTCCCTCTCCAACGCGGCGCTGCTCGAAGCCGTACGCAAGCTCAACCCCCAGCAGCAGGAGTGCGTCACACTGCGCTTTTTGCAAGGCCTCTCGGTCGCCGAAACGGCCAGGGTCATGGGCAAGAACGAAGGAGCGATCAAGACCTTGCAGTACCGGGCCGTGCGCACCCTTGCACGGCTGCTCCCGGAAGACGCCCGCTGACCGAAGCCCCCCTCGACCCCGCAAGACCCCTGTCCGGCCGAAGACCCAACTCACAGTCGGTGACGCCTCGATGACGCACTGGTCCGATCATCCATCGCGCGTAACCCAAGTGCCGCGCCGCTCGTTGTGCGGGATGCAGGCTCCCTGCGGTCACGCCATGCCCGCAGCCACTCACTCAATCGTGTGGAGGCGTTCGTGGCGTGCAACCTTCCGGACCCCCAGGGGAGTCGATCGTCATGACGAGAGGAGGTGCCGCCAGTGATCGCGAACGTTTCGTCACACCGGCGGGCGAACGCCTTCGCCCAGGCCCTGGAAGACCAGACGGTCCAGGGCGCGGCGGCCGAACAGCCCGCCGATTCGGCCGAACCGGCCGAACAGGGGCGGCTGTTGGCCCTGGCGAGCGGGCTCGGCGAACTGCCGAGACCGACGCTGGACCCCGAGGTCAAAGTGGTGCAACGGGCGCAGCTCGTGGCAGCCATGGAGACCATGCTGCGGGAAGGCACAATCGGCGGAGGTGTGTCGTCGGGCCCCACGGTGCCCGAGCAGCGGACGGCAGGCAGGGGCGCCCACCGGGCCTCCCCGCTCCGGAAGCTGCGGCCGCGGTCCCGCTGGTCGAAGAGTCTCGCCGCCGGCGGACTCACGGTCGGCGTGGCAGCCGGCGCGTTCGGCGGTGTGGCGGCGGCAAGCAACAACGCACTGCCGGGTGATTCGCTCTACGGGCTCAAACGCGGCATGGAGGACTTCAAGCTCGGCATGGCGGAGGACGACTCCGCCCGTGGCGGGATCTACCTCGACCACGCCTCGACCCGCCTCAACGAAGCCCGCAGGCTCCTCGAACGCGACCGCGCTGGCCAGCTCGACCACGAGCAGCTCAACGAGATCCGGCGCGCGCTGAGCGGGATGAGGTACGACGCCACGCAAGGCCACCGGCTGCTCCACCAGGCGTACGAACGGGACGGCTCCCTCGGCCCGATCGCCACGCTCTCGTCGTTCTCCGCCTCGCACCGCCAGGCGTGGAACGGCGTACGCGACCGGCTGCCCGTACAGCTCACCGACGTCGGAAACCAGGTCAGTTCGGTCTTCGACGCCATAGACGAAGAGGTCGCCCCGCTCCAGTCCCTGCTGCCGCCCACCCCGGAGAAGCGCCACCGGTCCACCTCCACCAGCCCCGGCTCCCCCCAGGACACCGGCGGCTCCGCCCACAAGGACAGTCCCTCGCCCTCCTCACCGCACAAGAGCGAGAGCGGCGGCCCGCACCACGAGAGCGGCACCCCCTCCCCGTCGGGATCCCGCTCGCACTCCGGCAGTACGCCGGACAAGGGCCTCCTCGACGGCGGTGCGGGCGGCCTGCTCGACCCCCCGTCGGACAGCGACGAGCCGTCGTCCCCGCCCGACAAGCAGGACAACGGCAACCCCGCGCCGGACGTCACGATCCCGCCCCTGCTGCCGGATCTGCTGCCGGGCCTCGGCCTGAACGCCGAAGACGCGAACTAGCACGACCGCACGGCTGAGGCGCGGCGCCCCCGAGAGGGAGCGCCGCGCCTCAGCGCTGCGTGAGCGGGAAACCTCAGAAGAACACGGACCGCCGCTGCACGAGCAGCTTGTACAGCGTGTGCTGGATCTGCTCCCGCACCTGGTCCGTGAGGTTGAACATCAGCATCGGATCCTCGGCCGCCTCCGGCGGATAGCCGTCCGTCGGGATCGGCTCACCGAACTGGATCGTCCACTTCGTCGGCAGCGGCACCACCCCGAGCGGCCCCAGCCACGGAAACGTCGGCGTCAGCGGGAAGTACGGGATCCCCAGCAGCCGCGCGACCGTCTTCGCGTTGCCGAGCATCGGATAGATCTCCTCGGCCCCGACGATCGAGCACGGCACGATCGGCGCCCCCGCGCGCAGCGCCGTCGACACGAACCCGCCCCGGCCGAACCGCTGCAACTTGTAGCGCTCGCTGAACGGCTTGCCGATGCCCTTGAAGCCCTCCGGCATCACCCCGACGACCTCGCCGCGCCGCAGAAGGCGCTCCGCGTCCTCCGCGCACGCCAGCGTGTGCCCGGCCTTGCGCGCCAGCTCGTTGACGACCGGCAGCATGAAGACCAGATCGGCGGCCAGCAGCCGCAGATGCCGCTCGGCGGGATGGTTGTCATGGACGGCGACCTGCATCATCAGCCCGTCCCACGGCAGCGTCCCCGAGTGGTTGGCCACCACCAGCGCCCCGCCCTCCGCCGGGATGTTCTCGATGCCCTTCACCTCGACGCGGAAGTACTTCTCGTACAGCGGCCGGATCAGCGACATCAGGACCTGGTCGGTCAGCTCCTTGTCGTACCCGAACTCGTCGACCTCGTAATCCCCGGTGACCCGGCGCCGCAGGAACGCCAGCCCGCCGGCCAGCCGCCGCTCCCACCTGTCGTCGCGCGGCTCCGGCTCGGCTGCGGCGGCCAGGCCGGGCCCCGGCTCGGCACCGGCCTGCTCGGCACCGGGCTGGTCGTCCGCCGGGGGCCGCTGGACCGGCTCTTCCTCCGGTACGGGGACCAGACCCCCCGGTTTGCGTGTGCGGCCCTGTGAACGCTTCGTGGCCGCGTCCTTGGCCTGCTTGGGCCGGCCGGCCGCGCCCCGCCTGGACCGCGGGTCGTCACCGAAAGGGATGACCTTGGCATCCGCCATGTCAGATGCCCTCCTTGCCGACGAGTTGGGAGCTGACGAAATGGGACAGCCGGTCGACCGCGCGCGCCACCGTCTGCGGCGGCAGCAGCCCCGCGCCACGGCTCCGCGCGAAATCGGCGAAGGTCTGCGCGGTCGAATACGTGGGCACGAATCCCAGTGTCTCTCGCATCTGGTCCGTACTCACCACCCTGCCGTGGGTCAGCAGCCTGATCTGCTCCGGCGAGAAGTCCGTCACCCCCGCCGTACGCAGCGCCGAGCCGACCCAGGTCACCGCGGGCAGCAGCACGGGCACGGTGGGCCGGCCCAGCCGCCGCGAGCACTGCGACAGCAGCAGCGTGCCCTCGCCCGCCACGTTGAAGGTCCCGCTGTTGAGCGTCCCGCGCCTGGCCTCGGCCGCCGCGATCAGCAGCACGTCGATCACGTCGTCCTCGTGCACGAACTGGAGCCGCGGGTCGTACCCGAAGACCGTCGGCAGCACGGGCAGCGACAGATACTCGGCGAGCGGATAATCGGCCGCGGGGCCCAGGATGTTCGCGAAGCGCAGCACGCAAACGGCCACATCGGGCCTGCGGCGCGCGAATCCGCGTACATACCCCTCGACCTCGACGGCGTCCTTCGCGAAACCGCCGCTCGGCAGCGATTTCGCGGGCATCGTCTCGGTGAAAACGGCGGGATCGCGCGGCGCCGAACCGTACACGCTCGTACTGGACTTGACGACGAGACGGCGCACCGTCGGCGATTTCTGGCAGGCGCCGAGCAACTGCATCGTGCCGATGACGTTGTTTTCCTTCACCGACGCGCGGCTGCCCGTACCGCCCAGCGCCGTGCCCGTCACATCCAAATGGACTACGGTGTCGACACCGTGTTCGGCGAGAACTCTCGCTATGGCCGGCTGGCGGATATCGGCTCTGACGAATTCCGCCCCGCCCAAATGGTGCTCGGGAGGAACCGCGTCGACCGCGATCACCCGCTCCACCCCGGGGTCGCGTTGCACGCGCCGTACGAAACGGCCGCCCAACTGTCGGGCCACTCCGGTCACGAGCACGACCTTGCCCAAGATCAACTGCCTTCCCCTAGAACCGCGTCTACGCGTCACCGTAGCGGTTCACGATTGCCCGGGGATGACACCGCGGCCCTCCCACCGTGCTGGTGGGAGGGCCGCGAATGAACGAACAGCCGCCGCTTACTTCTTGTTGCGACGCTGAACGCGGGTGCGCTTGAGCAGCTTGCGGTGCTTCTTCTTGGCCATCCGCTTACGCCGCTTCTTGATAACAGAGCCCACGACTACCCTCGCTCACTTCTCTTCACTCGGTGCGGGGCGTCTGGGCCCACACGACCTACGTCGGCCTAGCCTACCCGTCAGCGAGTGAGGGACGTAATCCGAGGGGATGCCGCCGGCTCAGCTCAGGCCGACTCAACCCCCACAAAGGACTCGCGGAGGTACTCGTGAACCGCTTGCTCCGGAACCCGGAAAGACCTGCCCACCCGGATCGCCGGCAGATGACCGCTGTGCACCAACCGGTACACGGTCATCTTCGACACTCGCATCACCGAGGCGACCTCCGCCACGGTAAGGAACTTGACCTCGTTGAGAGGCCTCTCGCTGCCAGCAGCCATGACCCACCTGTACCTTCCGCACCCGACGGCCACCGGCTTCCCCTCCGGTAACTCTTCGTCGCTGTGCGCTCACACACCAGACTAGGGGCGGGTGATACGAGTGGGGAAGAGGAGCAACCTCCGGCTGATTACTGTGACAGACACGCCCGATTGAGTACATAGCGAGTAAGCGGGCGGTAGTAATCGGAGCGCACCGCGTCATCAAGTGGCACCACCACGGACACCCGGCCCTCCGCCTCACCGACGAACAGCGCCGGATCATCCGTGTCCGCGAGGCCGATCGCCTCAATGCCGAGCTGACCTGCCCCGCAGACCCAGCCGTGGTCCCCCACCACCAACTCGGGCAGCGGCCAGCCGGCCTCCGCGAGACCGTCGAGCGCGACCCGTACGGGCAGCGGCGAATGGGTGTGTGCGCCCGGCTCACTCCCGGCGCGCCGAACGCCCGGTTCACGCACCAACGCGACGCCCCGAACGTAGTCAAGACGGTACGTGCGTAGCCCGAACCGGGTCGTTATGTCGATACATCGCCCCTGCGAAGGGGTGAGAACAACACATCCCGCCGCCGACAAAGCGTCTGCGAGACCTGCGTAGAAACCCAGCAGCCGATGCGGATGGCCCGTCCCGAACAGCACAGGAGTCCGCCCTGCCACCGCCTGCCGCAGCCGCGCGGCGAACGCCTCCAGCGCGCCGAGCGTCCGCTCGGGATCGATCACGTCCTGCCCCGACACATGACCGGGATCGGCGGAGACCCCGCACTTGTCGGCCATGAGACTGAGCAAGTCCCGCTCCCCCCAGGCCCACTCGGGGTCCAGGCCGAGCGTCACCCGCGGATCACGGGCGGCGAAGAGCCGATAACTCCGCAGGCTCTCCTCCCGCGACGTCGCCACAGGACCGGCCAGCCTGGCCGCCAGCAGATGCGCGCGCAACGCTCCGGTGCTCAACACACCACCGATGCTTGCGCACCGGGCCCCGCGAGGGGCCGAAACCCGGTATACACCCCACAGTTGGCGTAACGTGCCTGCACCGCCACGGCCCGACGGGCGGGCAGCTCAGGCGAGCAGCCCCCGCAGCGGGAAGACCGCCTTACGCGTCGCCAGCACGGCCTGATCCAGCCGGTCCGCCGGATCGTACCCCGCGTCCCACGGCTGCCACCGCGCCGTACGCCCGTCCGTCATCCGCACCGGACCCGGCTGCCGCGTCCGCGCGTACACCTCGTCCCGCCACGAAGCCGGCACGGCCGACTCCGGGGCGATCGGCGCGTGCGCGGCGATCCCCACCAGATGCGTCCAGGACCGGGGCACCACATCGACCACCGCGTAACCGCCACCGCCCAGCGCCAGCCAGCGGCCCTCGTCCGCGTACTCGTGCGCCAGGTCATGGCAGGCGACCTGCACCGCACGCTGCGCGTCCAGCGACACCGCGAGATGCGCCAGCGGATCCTCGAAGTGCGTGTCGGCGCCGTGCTGGGTCACCAGCACCTGCGGCCGGAAGTCGGCCAGCAGCTCGGGCACCACCGCGTGGAACGCCCGCAGCCAGCCCTCGTCCCCCGTACCGGCGGGCAGCGGCACATTCACCGCGCTCCCCTCACCCGCGCCGGCCCCGGTCTCCTCGGACCACCCCGTCGCGGGGAAGAGCGTGCGCGGACCCTCGTGCAGCGAAACGGTCAGCACCCGCGGGTCCTCCCAGAACGCCGCCTGGACCCCGTCGCCGTGATGCACGTCGACGTCGATGTACGCGACCCGCTCGGCGCCCAGCTCCAGCAGCCGGGCAACCGCCAGCGCCGCGTCGTTGTAGATGCAGAAACCCGAGGCCGCTCCCGGCATCGCATGATGCAGGCCGCCCGCGAAGTTCACCGCGTGCGCGGCCTCACCGCGCCACACCGCCTCCGCCGCACCGACCGACTGCCCCGCGATCAGCGCCGACGCCTCATGCATCCCCGCGAACGCCGGATCGTCCGCCGTCCCCAGGCCGTACGACCCGTCGGCGGACCCCGGGTCCAGCGACAGCCGCCGTACGGCCTCGACGTACTCGGCGTGGTGCACGAGCCGCAGCGTCGAATCACCCGCCGTCGGCGCCGCCACCACATCCACCGCCCGGTCCAGCCCGTACGCCCGGACCAACCCCATGGTCAGCCCCAGCCGTACCGGATCCATCGGGTGGCTGGGCCCGAAGTCGTATCCCGAAACTGCGTCATCCCACATCAACAGTGCGCGGCCGCTCATGCCCGCCACCGTATCCGGCCGAGTCCGTCCCGAACGAGCGGGCGTACACGAGGGTCACCAGAACCATCACCATCGGCACGAGCATCGCGCCCCGGTAACTCCACGCGTCACCGAGGGCACCGACCAGCGGCGACCCGACCAGAAAGCCCACATAGTTGAAGATATTGAGCCGCGCCACCGCCGCGTCACTCGCTGCGGGGAACAGCCGGCCGGCCGCGGCGAAGGTCTGCGGCACGATCACACACAGCCCAAGACCCAGCATCGTGAACCCGAGAATCCCCACCCAGGGCCCCGAGGCGACGGCGACCACCCCGAACCCGGCACCGGCGAGCACCGTCCCGCACCGCACGACCGCCACCGCACCGAAGCGCCGCACCCCGAAGTCCCCGACGGCCCGGCCCAGCAGGGTGGTCACCATGTAGGCGTTGTACGGAACGGTCGCCAGCTCCTCGGAGCTGTGCAGCATGTCCTGGAGGTACTTGGCGCTCCAGTTCGAGACGGTGGAGTCACCGATGTAGGCGAAGGCCATCACCAGGCACAGGGGCAGCAGCAGCTTGAAGACGACGGGCTTGCCGCCCCCGGTCGCGGGCTTGTCGGCCGGACCGGCGGCCGAACCGCCGGCCGCCTCGATCGCGTCGGGCGTCGCATCGGCGTACCACCGACTGCCGATCAGCGTCAGCGGCAGCAGCACGACCACCACCGGGAGATACGACACGAGCAGCGACAGATCCCAGTGCGCCCCCACCCAGGCCAGCGAGGCCCCGGCTATCCCGCCGAGGCTGTACGCGGCATGAAACCCGAGCATGATGCTGCGGCCGTAGGCCCGCTGGAGACTCACCCCGAGCATGTTCATCGACGCGTCGAGCGCCCCCACCGCGAGCCCGAAGGCCGCGAGGGCGACGGCGATCTGCCACAGCGCATCACCGGCACCGACCCCGAGCAGCGCGAGCAGCACCACGGGCTGCGCGCACCGCAGCACCACGCTGGGCCGCACCGTGGCGACCAGCTTCTCGGTGACGACGCTCCCGACGCCGGCGAGTACGGGAACGGCGGCGAGGAACACCGGCAGCAGCCCGTCGGATATCCCGTACCGGTCCTGGATCGCGGGGATACGGGTGACGAGGAGGGCGAAGGCCACACCCTGGGCGAAGAAGCTCACCGCAAGGGAGGCCCGACCGTGCCGCAACCGCACATCTGTCATGGCCGGAAAGCGTATGACGCCGCGCTACCCATGGGTAGATGGATCAGGCCAGCAATCCCAGCAGTTCGTTCATCCCGGCGAAATAACCGTTGGCCCCGGCCAGCTTCTCGGCGGGCGTCATGGCGGTGAACGCGTACACATCCATCCCGGCGGCCCTGGCGGCGGCCACACCGAGCGGCGAATCCTCGACGACGGCGCAGACTTCGGGGGCCACTCCCATCTGCTCGGCGGCATAAAGGAAGAGATCGGGCTCGGGCTTGCCCCTGCCGACGTCCTGCGCGCTGAAGACGACCCGGTCGTCGAACCACCGGTCGAGCCCGGTCTTACGATGACCGACCCTGATCCGCTCATGGCTCCCTGACGAGGCCACGCAGTACGGAACGCCGTCGGCGGCGAGCTTCTCCAGGACGGCGGCGACCCCGTCGACCGGCGTCAACTCGCGCTCGAAGGCGGCGAAGACGCGGGAGTGCAGGGTGTCGTCGAAGTCGTCCGGCAGAGAACGCCCGGTACGGGCGCCGATGAGGTCGTGGACACGATGCACCGCGGCGCCCATGTAGTCCCGGAGGGAGTCCTCGTAGGAGGTGGGGTGTCCCAGCTCGGTGAGATAGCCGGCGAGGATGGTGTTGGAGATGGGTTCGCTGTCGACCAGCACGCCGTCGTTGTCGAAAATGATGAGCTCATAGCGCATACGTCAGACCCTAAACGCAGAAAAGCCCCCGCACCACGATGGGTGCAGGGGCTTCCCTGGACTTGCTAAAGATTGTTCGGCGGCGTCCTACTCTCCCACAGGGTCCCCCCTGCAGTACCATCGGCGCAATGAGGCTTAGCTTCCGGGTTCGGAATGTAACCG
>NZ_JBVJLC010000015.1:0-173639 GCF_055584925.1 Streptomyces sp. NPDC087906 | reverse complement strand
GCAGGAGGGGGGTGTCCGGACGTAAAGCGTAGGAGTTCTAGCGATCGAGCAGTCCGGACACCCCCCTCCGGAGGCCCCGGAACCCGGCACCAGACAAGCGCACCGCAACCACCACACCCGGCCGCCCCCGCCGGACGGCGACACCGCAGTCCGGACACCCCCCTCCGGAGGCCCCGGACCCCGGCAGGCGAGAAACACACCGCAACCCAGACCCTGGCGGCGCAACCGCGGCGCAGCCAAGACCCGCAACCCCCGCCGGACGGCGACACGGCGGCTAGCCCTCCGCGATCACCACCGCCGACGCCACCCCCGCATCGTGGCTCAGCGACACGTGCCAGCCCCGTACCCCCAGCTCCGCCGCCCGCGCCGCCACCGTCCCCCGTACCCGCAAGCGCGGCTGGCCCGACGGTTCGACGTAGACCTCCACGTCCGTCCACCGCAGACCGCCCGGCGCGCCCAGCGCCTTCGCCGTTGCCTCCTTCGCCGCGAAGCGCGCCGCCAGCGACGCCACCCCCCGGCGGTCGCCTCCCGGCAGCGTCAGCTCCTCGTCGCGGAACAGCCGCGCGGCGAGTTGCGGTGTGCGCCGCAGGGACTCGCCGAACCGTTCGATCTCCGCCACGTCGATCCCCACCCCGATGATCAAGCCGGACTCCTCACTCCACCGTCACGGACTTCGCCAAGTTACGCGGCTGGTCCACCTCGTTGCCGCGCGCCGTCGCCAGCTCGCAGGCGAACACCTGGAGGGGCACCGTCGCGACCAGCGGCTGGAGCAGCGTGGGCGTCGCGGGGATGCGGATCAGATGGTCGGCGTACGGGACCACCGCCTCGTCGCCCTCCTCCGCGATCACGATCGTCCGCGCACCCCGCGCCCTGATCTCCTGGATGTTCGACACGATCTTGTCGTGCAGCACGGACCGGCCGCGCGGTGACGGTACGACGACGACCACCGGCAGGTCCTCCTCGATCAGGGCGATCGGGCCGTGCTTCAGCTCGCCGGCCGCGAAGCCCTCCGCGTGCATGTAGGCCAGTTCCTTGAGCTTGAGCGCGCCTTCGAGGGCCACCGGGTAGCCCACGTGGCGGCCCAGGAAGAGCACCGTGCGCTTGTCCTTGAGCGAGCGGGCCAGCTCCCGTACCGGCTCCATCGTCTCCAGCACCCGCTCGACCTCGCAGGAGATCCGCGACAGGTCCTTGATGACGGCGCGGATCTCGTCGCCCCACTTCGTGCCGCGCAACTGGCCGAGGTAGAGCGCCACCAGGTAGCAGGCGACGAGTTGCGTCAGGAACGCCTTGGTGGAGGCGACGGCGACCTCGGGGCCCGCATGGGTGTAGAGGACGGCGTCGGACTCGCGCGGGATGGTCGAGCCGTTGGTGTTGCAGATGGCCAGGACCTTCGCGCCCTGTTCGCGGGCGTGCCGCAGCGCCATCAGCGTGTCCATGGTCTCGCCGGACTGGGAGATCGCGATGACCAGCGTGCGCGGGTCGAGGATCGGGTCCCGGTAGCGGAACTCGCTGGCCAGCTCCACCTCGCAGGGCATCCGGGTCCAGTGCTCGATGGCGTACTTCGCGATGAGCCCGGCGTGGAACGCCGTACCGCACGCCACGATCACCACCTTGTTGACCGCGCGCAGCACGGACGCGGGGATCCGCACCTCGTCCAGGTGCAGCGAGCCCTCGCCGTCGATCCGGCCGAGGAGGGTGTCGGCGACGGCCTTGGGCTGCTCGGCGATCTCCTTGAGCATGAAGTAGTCGTAGCCGCCCTTCTCGGCGGCGGAGGCGTCCCAGTCGATGTGGTACGAGCGGACGTCGGCGGGCGCGCCGTCGAAGTCCGTCACCGTCACGCCGTCCCTGCGCACCTCGACCACCTGGTCCTGGCCCAGCTCGACAGCCGAGCGGGTGTACGCGATGAACGCGGCGACATCCGAGGCCAGGAACGCCTCGCCCTCGCCGACGCCGACCACCAGCGGGGAGTTGCGGCGCGCTCCGACGACCACGTCCGGCGCGTCGGCGTGTACGGCCACGAGCGTGAAGGCGCCGTCGAGCTGACGGCAGACCAGGCGCATCGACTCGGCGAGGTCGCCGCAGGAGGAGAAGGCCTCGGCGAGCAGATGCGCGACCACTTCGGTGTCGGTCTCGGAGGCGAGGTCGTGGCCGCGGTCGGTCAGCTCGGCGCGCAGGGCGGCGAAGTTCTCGATGATGCCGTTGTGCACGACGGCGACCCGTCCCGCGTTGTCCAGGTGCGGGTGCGCGTTGGTGTCGGTTGGGCCGCCGTGGGTGGCCCACCTGGTGTGTCCGATCCCGGTGGCTCCGCTCGGCAGCGGCGCTTCCACCAGGGCTTTCTCCAGATTGACGAGCTTTCCGGCCTTCTTGGCCGCCGCGAGCCCCCCGTCGGCGAGCACGGCGACCCCCGCCGAGTCGTAGCCCCGGTACTCAAGCCGCTTGAGTCCTGCGACGACCACATCAAGCGCCGACTGTCCGCCGACGTAACCCACGATTCCGCACATGTCGGCAGCCTACGGTGAGGGTCCCCGTGCCTCTCGTGACCGACGCTCCCGAGCGGACGAGTCGCCGGAACGTCTGGTGTCAACCGCCCCCGACCGCATTCAATGGCCCGGTGACGCTCCGCACGTTGATCACCCTGCCCCGGATGCTCCGGCACGGCTCCGCCGTCGGCGCCGACCTGCCGCCCGACACCGCCGTCGTCCTGGACCCGCCGGCCCCCGAGCTGCGGGGCGCCCTGATCGCGGCGGCGGCCGGTGACCACCGCCCCGCGCGTGACCTGCTGGCCGCGACCCGGCTCGGCGGCGAGTGGGAGCGGCGCGGCAGTTGGGTGCCCCGGCTCGCTGCGAGCGCGCTGCACAGCCCGGGGTGGCTGGACGACTGGCTGGCGGCCGAGCCGGAGAATCCGGACGCCGCGCTGGTCAAGGCCGATCTGCGGGTGAAGCAGGCATGGGAGATACGTACGGCGGCCCGCGCGAAGGATGTGGCGCAGGACCAGTTCCAGGCGTTCTTCGCGCTGCTCGACGACGCCGTACCGGTCATCGGCGCCGCCGCCGAGCTGAACCCGACCGATCCGGTGCCGTGGCAGCTCGCGCTCACCCACGCGACGGGCAGTCAGGCGCCGCGCGAGGTCTTCGACGCGTACTGGGCCGAGGCGGTGGAGCGCGCCCCGCACCACTACGGCTGCCATGCGGCGGCGCTGCAGTACCTGTGCGACAAGTGGCACGGCTCGCACGAGGAGATGTTCGACTTCGCGGAGCGGGCGGCGCGCGGCGCGCTGCCCGGGTCGCTGCTACACGGGCTGCCGCTGCTGGCCGCCGTCGAGTACGACGTGGTGGCGAACGCGAACGTCACTTCCGGCGACCAGCGGATCCCCCGGGCCCGGATCGAGGCCGCGATCGAGCGGGCGCTGGAGCTGTCCGCCGGATGTCCGCCGGGCGATCCGGAGGCGGCGGGCGTACGGAACCAGTTGGCGCTGATGCTGATCCTGGCCGGGCGGCACGAGGAGTCGCTGGAGCAGTTCCGGGCGCTCGGCGTGCACGCGACGGAGCTGCCGTGGGCGTACTTCGGCGACGCGCGCAGGGAGTTCCTGGACTTCCGTACGGGCGTACGGATGCACGTGGCGGCGCGGATCCCGTTCTTCTCCGCGCCGAAGCCCGCCCCGCGGACGCGGAGCGCCGACCACACGCCGCGCTCGCTCGCCCTCGTCAAGGCGCCGCCGCACAAGGTCGCCGAGGCCGCGCTGGTCTGCGGCGTACCGCTGCGGATCGCACCGGCGGCCGAGGGGGTGTCGTACGTCGAGGTGGCGGCGGAGGCCACCGGCGCAGCGGTGCCCGGCGGGCGCGCGGCGCTGCTCGGCGAGGAGCGGCTGACCGCGGCGGCCGACAACTTCACCACCGGCGAGCGCTGGCCGGCGCTGGTGCTGCGCAGGACGGCCGACCGGTACGGCGTGACGCTCGTCCAGCGCGGCAAGACGCTCGCCGACCACGAGTGGGACCCGGCGGCGCCGGTCCCGGACCATGCGACGGCCGCCGCCACGGCGCGGGCGCTGGCCGCCGTGTACGGCGTCGACGACATCCGTCCGCTGACGTCCCTGCTGCGCGGCTCGGACGCCCCCGACCGGCGGCAGAGCGCGCTCGTCGCCGCGCTCGGCCTGCCCCTGCCGCCGGCCGCCTTCGGCGAGCGCGACGAGGTGCTGACGGAGCTGCCGGGCGCGCAGGTGCTGGCCAGGCACGGCTTCTTCGCCGGTCTGCGGCGGGTGCTGGCGGCGGGCGGCGCGCACCGGCCGGGCGCCCTGCGGCCACCGCCGGTGCTGCCGCGCCCTGTGCTGCCCCGGCCGCGCGGCTGGTGGACGCTGCGCCTGCTGGGTGTGCTGCTGTTCCTGCCGACCACGGCGTACGCCTGGTGGGCCCCTGACGTGGGCCATCTGCGCGCCGTGCTGGCCTCCGTCGCGACGCTGTATCTCGGCGGCCAGCTCACCAGGGCCTGGCGCCAGCGCACCCGTACCCCGCGCGCCGCCGCGCACGTGACCGAGCCCACCGCACAGGGCGCGCCCGCACCCCCGACAATGGACGCGTGATCAATTCAGCGCCACACACCGCACAGCGCCGGGCCGAGCACGGGCCGACCCCCTATGTCGACCTCACCCGCGCCGAGTGGAGCGCGCTGCGGGACAAGACACCGCTGCCGCTGACGGCCGACGAGGTGGAGCGGCTGCGCGGGCTCGGCGACGTGATCGACCTCGACGAGGTGCGGGACGTCTATCTGCCGCTGTCACGGTTGCTGAATCTGTACGTCCAGGCGACGGCCGGGCTGCGCGGCGCCCTCAACACCTTCCTCGGCGAGGCGGGCGGCGGGCACGGCGCGCAGCGCGGCACGCCGTTCGTCATAGGGGTCGCGGGCAGTGTGGCGGTGGGCAAGTCGACGGTGGCCCGGCTGCTGCAGGCGCTGCTGGCGCGCTGGCCCGAACACCCGCGCGTGCAGCGGATCACCACGGACGGTTTCCTGCTGCCGATGAAGGAGTTGCGGGCGCGCGGGCTGATGGCGCGAAAGGGCTTCCCCGAGTCGTACGACCGGCGGGCGCTGACCCGGTTCGTGGCCGACATCAAGGCCGGCAAGGACGAGGTGACCGCGCCGGTCTACTCGCACCTGATCTACGACATCGTGCCGGGCGAGCTGCTGACCGTACAGCGCCCCGACATCCTGATCGTGGAGGGGCTGAACGTCCTCCAGCCGGCCCTGCCGGGCCAGGACGGCAGGACCAGGGTCGCGCTCGCGGACTACTTCGACTTCAGCGTGTACGTCGACGCCCGCGCGGACGACGTGGAGGCGTGGTACCTCAACCGCTTCCGCAAGCTGCGCGAAACGGCGTTCCAGGACCCTTCTTCGTACTTCCGGAAATACACCCAGGTGTCCGAGGAGGAGTCGCTGGACTACGCGCGCACGATGTGGCGAACCGTCAACCGGCCCAATCTGCTGGAGAATGTCGCGCCGACCCGCGGCCGGGCCACGCTCGTGCTGCGCAAGGGCCCTGACCACAAGGTACAGCGGTTGTCGCTGCGCAAACTCTGAGTGACCGCATCTGCCCCTCCCCGTACGTGAGTTCTTTTTCGCTGACTGAATGTGTTCCTTCCATTACCTTGGTGTGGCCAAGCGAGGTCGTGACAGCGATGTGATGGAGCATTCAACTATGTTCGGTCCGGGGATTGGCCAGAAGTTAGCCGTGCCGCCGACGGCCGGAGGCAGGACCTGATGCCGCGCCTGTCACGGCAGACGATCCGCGAGCAGGAGGAGCTCCAGGACCGGCTGGAGCGCGAGATCGCGGCGCTGAAGGGCGAGTTGGCCCAGCGGGACGACACCCTGCGGGCGATCGTCGGCGAACTGCACCATCTGAGCGCCGTACGGCTGCCGGAGTCGGTGATGTCCACCGCACACCCCCGCGTCCATGTCCCCGGACTGCTCGACAACCGCCTCGCGGGCGGGGATGTCGACCAGCTCCTCACCCAACTGATGCAGCAGGCGGCCCAGTTCGTCGTGGACGAGCGGCGCAGGGGCGACGAGTCGGCCAAGGCCGTGATGCGCGGCGTCATGGGCAAGCTCCAGGCCCAGCACTACCGCCAGCAGACCTTCGTGCAGAGCATGCAGGAGCGCTACGACCATCCCGACGTGGCGCAGGACCTGGTCAGGCTGGACGAGCTGAACGAACGCAACCTGCGTCTTGTGCAGGGCCTCGCCGTGGTGTGCGGCCGGTGGCCGGGTCTCGCGCGGGAGGACTCGCCCGTCCAGGACATCGTCAAGAGCGCCACCGGCCGGGTCGTCGGCTACCAGCGCGTCGCCCGGTCGAGTTACCAGGTCAGGGGCCGGCTCGCGGTGACGGCGCGGGCCGTCGAACCGCTCGCGATGGTCCTCGCCGAGCTGCTCGACAACGCGCTCAGCCACTCCCCCAGCAACGTCGACGTGGAGGTCGCCGTCAAACACGGCGCCAGCGGCTGCACGTTCTTCGTCACCGACTGGGGACTCGGCATGAGCGCCGAGGAGTTGCGGCGCGCCAACGGCCTCGCGTCCGGCGACCTCGGGCAGTTGCTCACCGACCTGGAGGGCGAGCCGCCCGGTATCGGCCTGCCGGTGGTCGGCGCCATCGCCCGGCAGTACGGCTTCCACACCGTGCTCGAACCGTCCCCGTACAGCCATGGGCTGCGCGCCGCCGTGCTCGTACCCGAGCCGCTGCTCGTGACGATCGAGGAGCGCTACGTCGAGGCCCGGTACGAGGAGTCCGCCGGCCTGCCCGCGCGGCACGAGACGTACGAGGCGGGCACCGCCTACCCGCCCCGCGCCGCCTCGGCCGGTCTGGACGGGCTCGGCGGCTTCGGCGTCCTGGAGTCCCCGGCGGCCGACGCGGGCCAGGCCGACGAGCACGCCCGCAGCGCGCTGCCGCAGCGGCGGGCGCTGCGCAGACGGGCGGCCGAGGGGCAGCCGCCGCCGGAACAGGACGGCTGGGCGCAGCCGCGAGGCGGCTGGGAGCGGGAGGATCCGGCGATACATACGCACGCCGGCGACCATCCCCCGCTGCCCCCGCTCCAGTTCACCGGGCAGCCCGGCACCGCCGAGCCTGACGGACCGAGCCCGGCGGAGAGCCGGAACCGGTGGGCGGCGCTCCAACTGGGCACGGCGGCGGGCCGCGCAGCCGACGAAGAACACGCAGTCGAGGAACGGGGAACCCACTCATGACGACCGCAGCGCGCCATCCCAGGCTCCGTACGACCGAGGAGACCATGTCGTGGGTCCTCGATCCGCTGACCGAGATCCCCCATGTGCGGCATGCCGTCGTCCTGACCACCGACGGGCTGATCGAGGGCCGCTCGGCCGATCTGCCGAGGGCGGACGCGGAGGGCGCTTCCGCCATGCTGGCGAGCATCATGTCCGCTTCGCGCGGGCTGCTCGGGGCGTACGAGGGCTCGGCGGGCGCCAGTCCCGTACGGCAGGTGGTCATCGAGGGCCAGGACGGGTACGCCTTCCTCACCAGCGCGGGCGAGAACACCGTCATCTCGGTCTACGCCGACATCGAGGTGGATCTGGGCGTGGTGGCCCACGAAGTGCAGGTGCAGGTCAAGAAGTTGCGCCGGGCGATGAGCAGCCCGCCGCGCGAGCCCGGTACGACCGGTACGGGCGCGGCAGGCCGCGAGCCCGGTACGGGCGTGGCCGGCGCCGGTACGGGCGTGACCGGCGCCGGCGCGGCGGACACCGTGTCATGACAGCGGGCCGGGTGCCGAGGCCCTTGGTGCGGCCTTATGTCGAGACCGACGGCAAGGCCCGGACCGATCGCTACTCCCTCGAACGCATAACGCTGCTGCACCGCGTGAGCGACGAGGTCCCGCCGGGCCTGAGCGACAAGCAGCGCGAGGCCATGGACCTGCTCGGCGGCGGCGCCCTGACCCTGGTCGAGACGGCCTCCTGCCTGCGGATGCCGGTGTCCCTCTCGAAGGTGGTGCTGGCGGATCTGATCGCCTCGGGGTGCGTGCTCGCCCGGCCCCCGGTGCCGCAGGCGGCGCGGCACGACCCCGACCTGCTGAGAAAGGTGCTCGATGCGCTCCAGCGAGCCAAGTCCGTCTCCTGACGCCGCGTCGGGCGGCCGTCCGGCGCCCGACTACCTGCCGTCGAACGCGCTGATGCTGAAGGTCGTCGTGACGGGCCCGCTGGCGGTCGGCAAGACCACGTTCGTGAGCACGGTCTCGGAGATCAGGAGCCGGCACACCGAGGAGCGGATGACCCAGGCGGGCGCGCTGGTCGACCAGTTGGACGGATACCGGGCCGACGGCGAGGCGGCCAAGACCCACACCACCGTCGGCACGGACTTCGGCCGGCTGACGCTGGACGAGCGCATGGTGCTGTATCTGTTCGGCAGCCCGGGGCAGCGGCGGTTCCGGGTGCTGTGGGACGACCTGGTGCGCGGCGCCCTCGGCGTGCTCGTCCTCGTCGACACGAGTCGGCTGGAGGCCGCTTTCGAGGTGATGGACATGGTGGAGGCGGCCGACGTGCCGTACGCGGTCGGTGTCAACCGCTTCCCCACCTCGCCCGTGCACAGCCTGAGCAGCGTACGGGCCGCTCTCGACCTGTCCCCCGGCACTCCGCTGATAAGCGTCGACGCGCGGGACCGCGACGAATGCCTGGACGCCCTGATCGCCATGACCCGGCACGTCTTAGCCCCGTTGGAGTCAGTGTGACGACGCACGCCACCCCCGCCCCCGCCGCGGGACCCGCCCCCGAACTGCCCGCCCTGTACGGCCCCGAGTACGCGGCCGACGCCTACGGCCTCTACCGGCGGCTGCGGGCCCGCGGCAAGGTCGTCCCCGCCGAAATCGCCCCGGGCGTAAGGGCGTTGCTGGTGACCGACCTCGACACCGCGCTGGAGGTGCTGCACGGCACCGACCTGTGGTCCAAGGACCCGCGCACGTGGGAAGCGGCCCATCTCGCGCCCGATTCGCCGGTGCGGGGCATGCTCGGCTACCGCAGGAACCCGATGTTCACGGACGGCGAGGAACACGCCCGGTACCGGGGCGCCGTCACCGACTGCCTGGCCCGCTTCGAGCCGCACATCCTGCGCTCCATGGTGCAGCGCAGCGCCGACCGGCTCATCCAGGGGTTCGCGGCGAAGGGTGAGTGCGACCTCGTCGCGGAGTTCGCGAGGGGCCTGCCCGTCCTGCTGTTCAACGAGATGTTCGGCTTCCCCGACAAGGAGAGCGACCGGCTGGTCGGCGCGCTGACCGACCTCACCAGCGTGCACGAGGAGACGGCGCAGGCCGCGTATCTCACCTTCGCCGGCTACATCGGTGATCTGGTCTCGCTCAAACTCCGCGAGCCGGGCAGGGACTTGACCTCCTGGCTGCTGTCCCACTCGGCGAACCTCACCACGGAGGAGGTCACCGAGGAGCTGATCCTCACCATCGGCGCGGCCCACGAGCCCACCAGCGGGCTGATCGGCAACAGCCTGCACCGCATGCTGACCGACGACCGGTACTACAGCACGCTCACCGACGGCGCCCTGACCGTGCACGACGCGATCCGGGTCGTGCTCTGGCACCAGTCGCCCGCCGCCAACTACGGCGCCCACTTCGCCCGCAAGGACACCGTCCTCGGCGGGGTGCGCGTCAAGGCCGACGAACTCGTCCTGATCTCGTTCGCCGCGATCAACGACGCGGGCGCACCCGAGTGGCCCGAGGAACCCGGTGACGGCGGGCGCGCGCATCTGGCGTTCTCGGCGGGCCCGCACGCCTGCCCGGCGAAGGACCCCAGCGTGCAGATCGCGGCGACCGCCATCGAGCAGCTCACCTCCTGGCTGCCCACCCTCGAACTGGCCGTCCCCGCGGACGAGTTGGTGTGGCGCCCGAACGGCTTCCTGCGCGGTCTCGCCGCCCTGCCCGTGCGCTTCACCCCCATCCACCCCGACCAGGTAGGAACCACACCATGGACACCGACCCCCAGCGCGTCCTGATCGACCCGACAGGCCGCGATCTGCCCGGCGAGACGGCGCGGTTAAGGGAGTTGGGCACGGCCGTGCCCATAGCGCTGCCCGGGAACGTACCGGCGTGGGCCGTCACCCGGCACGCGGCCCTGCGCGCCCTGCTGCTCGACCCGAAGGTCAGCAAGGACCCGGGCCACTGGACGCTGTGGACGGACGGGACCATCCACGCGGACCCGGCGGCGCACTGGCTCTACGGCTGGATAGGCGTCGACAACATGTTCACCGCCTACGGCCCCGACCACCGCAGGCTGCGCACGCTCGTCTCCCCCGCGTTCATCGCGCGCAGGACCGAGGCGATGCGGCCCCGCGTCCAGCGCATCACCGACACCCTCATCGCGGAACTGGCCGCCGTACCGGACGGCGAGAGCGTCGACCTCGTCGCGGACTACGCGCACCCGCTGCCGATGCGCTTCATCTGCGAACTGTTCGGTCTGCCCGAGGAGTTGCACGCCGACACGGCCCGGCTGGTGAACGTGATCGTCACGACGACCGCGCCGCCGGCCGAAGTGGCCGCCGCCATGGGCGAGTTCCAGGAGCTGCTCGGCAACTTCGTCGCGGACAAGCGGCTGCACCCCGGCGACGACCTGACCAGCGACCTGATCGCCGCGCGGGCCGACGACAACGACCGTCTCGCCGAGAAGGAACTGATCGACACGCTCGTGCTGATCCTGGGCGCCGGGCACGAGACGACCGTCCACTTCATCGGCAACACCGTGGCCGCGCTGTTCAGCCACCCGCGGTACCGCGACGAGCTGGCGGCAGGCGAGTTGACCTGGCGTCAGATCACCGACGAGGTGCTGCGCTGGGCGCCGCCGGTCGCCAATCTGCCGCTGCGCTACGCGACCGCCGACATCGAGGTCGACGGTACGGTCATCCCGGCGGGCGAGGCGATCCTCACCACGTACGCGGCCACGAGCTGGGACCCCGAGCAACACGGCCCCGACGCGCATGTGTTCGACCCGCACCGCACGCAGCGGGACAACCTCGGCTTCGGGACGGGCGTGCACCGCTGCATCGGCGCACCGCTGGCGCGGCTCGAAGCGAGCATCGCGCTGCCCGCGCTGTACGAGCGCTTCCCCGACCTGACGGCGGCGTACGGGACGCAAGACCCGGTCACCCACGAGTCGTTCATCATGTACGGCCACCCGCGGCTGCCGGTGCGCCTGACGAAGTAGCGGGGCTCCACGCGGACGGACCGTGGAACCCCGCCACCGGCGTCACCCCAGGGCGGACTTGACGACGTCGGCGAGGCGTCCGGCGACGGACCTGGCCTGCTCGATGTCGGCGGCCTCGACCATGACCCGTACCAGCGGCTCGGTCCCGGAGGGGCGCAGCAACACCCGGCCCGTCTCGCCCAGCTCCCGCTCGGCCTCGGCGACCGCGGTCGCCAGCTCGGCGGAGGTGTCGACGCGGGCCTTGTCCACGTCCGGCACGTTGACCAGCACCTGCGGCAGCCGCCGCATGACGCCGGCCAGGTCGGTCAGCGTACGTCCGGTGGCGGCGACGCGCGCCGCCAGCATCAGGCCGGTGAGCGTGCCGTCGCCGGTCGTCGCGTGGTCGAGGACGATGACATGGCCCGACTGCTCGCCGCCGAGGGCGTAGCCGTGCTGCTTCATCGACTCCAGTACGTACCGGTCGCCGACCGCCGTCTGGACCAGCTCGATGCCCTCGCGCTCCATGGCGATCTTGAAGCCGAGGTTCGACATGACCGTGCCGACCACGGCGTTCCCGCGCAGCGTGCCGGCCTCGCGCATGGCGAGCGCCAGCACGGCGAGGATCTGGTCGCCGTCGACCTCTTCGCCCGCCGCGTCCACGGCGAGGCAGCGGTCGGCGTCGCCGTCGTGCGCGATGCCGAGGTCGGCGCCGTGTTCGACGACGGCGGCCTTGAGCTGGTCCAGGTGCGTGGAGCCGCACCCGTCGTTGATGTTGAGCCCGTCCGGCTCGGCGCCGATGGTGATGACCTCGGCCCCGGCCCGCGCGAACGCCTCGGGCGAGACCCGGGCCGCCGCGCCGTGCGCCTCGTCCAGGACGACGGTGAGCCCGTCGAGCCGGTTCGGCAGCACGCCGATGAGGTGGGCGACGTACCGGTCGAAGCCCTCGTCGTACGTGCGGACCCGGCCGACGCCGGCGCCGACGGGCCGCTTCCAGGAGGGCCCGGTGTGGTGCACCACGCTCTCCACGGACACGGCGTCCCGGTACGCGGCCTCGATGCGGTCCTCCAGCTCGTCGGCGAGTTTGTGGCCGCCGCGCGCGAAGAACTTGATGCCGTTGTCGGGCATGGCGTTGTGGCTGGCCGAGAGCACGACGCCGAGGTCGGCGCCCAGCACGCCGGTGAGATACGCCACCGCGGGGGTGGGCAGCACACCGACGCGCAGAACGTCCACACCCGCGCTGGCGAGTCCGGCCACCACGGCGGCTTCGAGGAATTCCCCCGAAGCGCGTGGATCACGCCCGACGACGGCGGTGGGCCGGTGCCCCTCGAACGTCCCCACCTCGCCGAGCACATGTGCCGCGGCGACCGAAAGACCGAGCGCGAGCTCCGCCGTCAGATCGGCGTTGGCGACACCGCGCACGCCGTCCGTGCCGAAGAGTCGTCCCACAGCTCTCCCTCCGAAAAGGCTCATAAAACACAAGCTCATGGGCCCTGGTGCCCGAGCGTTTAATGTTGTTTATACGCCCGACCTGGCCCATTCCCATAAACGGAACGCCCCGGCAAGCACAAAGTGCTGCCGGGGCGAACCATTTGCCGTACGGGCCACAGGCCGGTCGGGTTTAGCGCTTGCTGTACTGCGGAGCCTTACGGGCCTTCTTCAGACCGGCCTTCTTCCGCTCGACCGCACGGTCGTCGCGGCTGAGGAATCCGGCCTTCTTCAGCGGGGCGCGGTTGTTGTCCACGTCCGCCTCGTTCAGCGAGCGGGCCACACCGAGGCGCAGCGCGCCGGCCTGGCCGGAGACGCCGCCACCCGAGATGCGGGCGATGACGTCGTAGCGGTTGTCGAGTTCGAGCACCTTGAAGGGCTCGTTGACAGCCTGCTGGTGCACCTTGTTGGGGAAGTACTCCTCAAGGGTGCGACCGTTGATCTTCCACTTGCCGCTGCCCGGAACGATCCGGACACGGGCGATGGCGTTCTTACGACGGCCCAGGCCGGCAGCCGGCTGGGGGTCGCCGAAGCGGGACGCCAGGGACTCGGAGGTGTACTCGCCCTCGACGGGGGTCTCCGACTCGAAAGTCGTCACCGCGTCGAATGTCTCCTCGGCCTCGGGGGCTTCGGCGGGCGTCTCAACAGTGGTCTCGGCCACGATTATCCTCAGATTTCTTTTGTCTTAGGGGGTGGCCGGAACTACTGCGCGACCTGGGTGATCTCGAACGGGACAGGCTGCTGAGCAGCGTGCGGGTGCTGGTCGCCCGCGTAGATCTTGAGCTTCGAGATCATCTGACGGCCCAGGGTGTTCTTGGGGATCATGCCCTTGATGGCCTTCTCGACGGCCTTCTCGGGGTTCTTGGCGAGAAGCTCGTCATAGCGGACGGACCGCAGACCACCCGGGTAACCGGAGTGGCGGTACGCCATCTTCTGAGTGCGCTTGTTGCCGGAGAGGTGCACCTTGTCGGCGTTGATGATGATGACGAAGTCACCGGTGTCGACGTGGGGTGCATAGATCGGCTTGTGCTTACCCCGGAGGAGGTTAGCGGCGGTGGTCGCCAGACGGCCCAGGACGATGTCCTGCGCGTCGATGATGTGCCACTGACGCGTCACATCGCCGGGCTTGGGGCTGTACGTACGCACGGTCGTAGCCTTCGCTTCTTCAGTGGGTGAGTCCTGACAAGGCCACCCGGACGATCACGACAGCCCTGGCGGTACGACGGGGACGCAACCCGTGCACCTGCCGCTGTCCATCGGCCCGGCGGACCTGCGTAAGGGCCCCTCGCGTGAGAACGACCAAGCCAATACGCATAACGAACCAGAAGAATACCCGGGCGCCCCCACACGGGTCAAAACGCGTCCACGCAGCCCGTCCGGGCGCACCTTCAAGCCCCTCCGGCCCACCCATCAAGCCCGTCCGAGCGCACCCCTCAGCGCGTCCGGGTACACCTTCCAGCCCGTCCCGGCCCACACCCGGCCCGTCGGGGCGCACCCTCCAGCCCGTCCGGCGATTGAGGACCGGGGTCCGGGGCGGAGCCCCGGTTTCGGGAAGGGGCGGGTAGGGGAACGCACGCCGCAGGCGGCTAGCGCGACCGCTCCACCCGCCGCTCGTCCCAGACCGGTTCCGGCGTCTCGCGGACCACGCCGTCCGAGCCGAACACCAGGTACCGGTCGAACGTCCGGGCGAACCAGCGGTCGTGTGTCACCGCCAGTACCGTCCCCTCGTACGCCTCAAGGCCCTCCTGCAGCGCCTCCGCCGACTCCAGGTCCAGGTTGTCCGTCGGCTCGTCCAGGAGCAGGGCCGTCGTGCCGCGCAGTTCCAGCAGCAGGATCTGGAAGCGGGCCTGCTGGCCGCCCGAGAGCTTTTCGAAGGGCTGGTCGCCCTGGCGTTCCAGCTCGTAGCGGCGCAGCACCGACATCGCACCGCCCCGGTCCTTCGCGTGCTCGGTCCACAGGATGTCCACCAGCGTCCGGCCCAGCAGTTCCGGGTGCGCGTGGGTCTGGGCGAAGTGGCCCGCCACCACCCGCGCGCCGAGCTTCCACGCGCCCGTGTGCGCGACGTCGCCGCCCGCCAGCAGGCGCAGGAAGTGGGACTTGCCCGAGCCGTTCGAGCCGAGGACCGCGACCCGCTCGCCGTAGTAGACCTCCAGCGAGAACGGCTTCATCAGGCCGGTCAGCTCAAGGTTCTCGCAGGTCACGGCTCGTACGCCGGTACGGCCGCCGCGCAGCCGCATGGTGATGTCCTGTTCGCGCGGCGGCTCAGGCGGGGCGCCCGCGTCCTCGAAGCGCTTGAAGCGGGTCTGCATCGCGTGGTAGCGCGACGCCATGTCCGGGCTGATCGCCGCCTGCTGCCGCAGCCGGAGCACCAGCGCCTTCAGCCGCGCGTGCTCCTCGTCCCAGCGCCGCTTCAGCTCCTCGAAGCGCGCGAAGCGCTCCTTGCGGGCGTCGTGGTACGTCGCGAAGCCGCCGCCGTGCACCCATACGTCCGAGCCGGCCGCGCTCGGTTCGACGCTGACGATCTTCTCGGCGGCCCTGGCCAGCAGCTCCCGGTCGTGGGAGACGAAGAGGACCGTCTTGCGGGTCTCCTTCAGCCGCTCCTCAAGCCACCGCTTGCCCGGCACGTCCAGATAGTTGTCCGGCTCGTCCAGCAGGAGCACCTCGTCAGGGCCCCGCAGCAGCGCCTCCAGCACGAGCCGCTTCTGCTCGCCGCCGCTCAGCGTGGACAGCAGCCGCCACTGCGCCTTGTCGTACGGCATGCCGAGCGCGGCGCTCGTGCACATGTCCCAGAGCGTCTCGGCCTCGTACCCCCGCACCTCGGCCCAGTCGCTCAGCGCCTGCGCGTACCGCATCTGCGCGGCCTCGTCGTCGACGGTCATGATGGCGTGCTCGGCCTTGTCCACGGCGAGCGCCGCGTCCCTGATGCGCGGCTGGGCGACGGACACGAGCAGGTCGCGGACGGTGCGTTCGTCCCGTACCGAACCGACGAACTGCGACATCACCCCGAGCCCGCCGCTGACGGTGACCGTCCCGCCGTGCGGCTGGAGATCCCCCGCGATCAGCCGCAGGAGGGTGGTCTTGCCCGCCCCGTTCGCTCCGACCAGCGCGACGACGGCGCCTTCCCCCACCCGGAACGACGCGTCCCCGAGCAGCACCCGCCCGTCGGGCAGGTAGTACTCCAGGTGTGCCGCTTCTAGATGTCCCATGCTCCGCATTGTGAAGGGAGTCGGCCCCAGGACCCAACCCAATTCCGGTCGGGGGCGGGACCGACCGGCCGGAGACAGGGCGCTCGGCGTCCTGTCTCCGGCCGATCGGTCATATCCGTCCCGGAGGCCCGGAGGTCAGCGGGGTCAGCGGGTCCGGGGCAGCCGGGTCAGGCCAGGCGCCACGCGTGGTCGTCGCCCGGCGAGCACTTCGACACGCCGAGCCGGGCGTTCTGGCCGCCGGTGCCGTGCTCGCCCCAGACGTCCAGGCACATGTTGCCCGCGCGGTAGCTGCGGATCCACCACTCGCCGCCGCCCCGGCCCTCCAGCCACCACAACTGGTTGTCCGTGAGGTTGCCGTCGCACCCGAACTCCTGGACCGCGGTCCTGCCCGGCACGGCGCCCTTCCCCGGCAGGTCCATGCAGAGGCCGTCCTTGGTGTTGCGGATCACGTACAGATCGCGGCCGCCGGGCGCCTTGCCCTGCTGCTTCTTCACGAAGTCCCACGTCTGGTTGTCCGCGCTTCTGGCCTTGACGCACTTGTACTGCACGATCCGCGCCTCGGGCTTCCCCTTCCCCATGCCCGCGAGATCGGCGCACATCCCCGTCATGACATTGAAGAGCAACCTGCTGTCGAAGGTCTGGGCGCCCGTGCCGGATACGGCGATCTTGGGCTTCACCGACGTGGTCTTGGTCTTCGCTTCGTCGGACTTCTTCTTGGCCCCCTCCGTAGCGGAATCGTCCTTGCCGACTTCGGACGTGGTGTCCGGGGCGGAGTTCTTCCCGTTCTCGCCCTTGCTCTTGGTCTTGCTCGTGTCGTCCTTTCCGGCCGTGGACGAAGGCGAGGGCGAGGGCGACTTGCCCTCGTACGAGCCGGGCGCCATGTCCCCGTCGCCCTTCGGGACGGTCATCCCCGCGGCGGCCTCGGTCGTCTTCGGCTTGTCGTCGTCCTTGCCGGTGGCGAGGACCAGGAGCGGTACGGCTATCAGGAGCGCGCCCGCGATGGCCGCGCCGGCGCGCAGCGACTTGGTGGGCCGGCCCGAGGGGGGTTCCTCGCCGCCGTCCGTACCGCTGGACGGCTCGGGCGGATTGCCGTCCGCCGCGGTCGCCGTGGCACCGGCGGCGCCCGCACCGCGACCGCCGTGCGCGGAAGCGGTGGGGGCCGGGTTCGCCGGGGTCTCCGACGTCGCGGACGTCGCGGACGTCGCGAAGGTCGTCGTCCCGGGCTCGGTCTCCGGGTCCGTCTCCGGGTCTGCCGCCGGGGCCCCCTCGGGCTCGGTCGGGGCGGCCGAGGCAGCCGGCCCGAAGGAGGCGGTCGGTCCGAAGGAGGTCGGGGGCGTGGGGGCCGGTCCGTCCGGGGCGTCGCCGTTCGCCGGCAGCACGTCCGGGTCGGGCGGGCCTGCGGAGCCGGACAGCGGTACGGCGCGGCGCACCTCTGGGCCCTGGCCCGTCGGTTCCTTGCTGGGCATGTGTTCTCCGTTTCGGATCTCGGTCGATCTGGTCATCGGGCGCCGGGCACCGCACCGGCCGTGTCCCCGCCGCGTCCCAGCGGCCCGCTGCACAACTCCGGCCAGCGGAACCGCCCCGGGGCGAGAGGGTGCCGGCGCAGGGCCTGGTCGAGGCGGTCGAGCGCCGCACGGTCGTGGTCGTCGAGTGCGGTGCTCTGCGGCACGGTTTCGGTGGTCGCGGTGGCGGGGGAGGCGGGTACCTCGCGCAGCAGCACCAGGGGTGCGCCGTCGCTCTCGCGTACGTCGAGCACCCGCAGCAGCGAGCCCGGCGCGAACATGATCTCGTCCCGGCCTGACGAGGCCCCCGGGCTGCTCGCCAGCTCGCGGACCCGGCGTCCGGTCGCGGACCAGATCGCGTACTGCGCTCCGCCCGGCCGTGGTGCGCCGGTCCCGAGCGGCAGCGCGCCCACGGAGACCGCGTCGCGCAGCAGGTTTCCCGGCACGAGTCCCGCGTCCGCCGCGTCGGTGCCCCGGAAGGCGAGTCCGCGGTACGACGGCAGCCGCCGCAGCGCGGAGGACACGCATGCCGCGTAGGGCAGCAGCCGCGCCTCGCCCGCTCGCAGGCTGCGGCCCAGTTCGCGGTGGCTCAGGGGGCCTTCGGTGGTGTGCAGGTACATGTGAAGGGCGATCAGGTCGTCGCGGGCCTCTTCCTGCTCCCGTCCGCGCAGCGCGGGCATCTTGGTGAGTGCCCGGGTGACCGCGGCCCCGTGCCGCTCCCAGGCGTCCCCCGCGAGCCCGCGGAACGCGACGCGCTCGGCGGGGCTGCTGGCGTATCCGGGCGGGAACGGGACCGGCGGCAGCGGGCCCGCGACGACGAGGGCCAGGGCCGCTGTCGGTGTGCTCGTGGCGGGTTCGGGCGTGGGGCGTTCGGGCGTGGTGGGTTCGGGCGTGGCCGGTTCGGGCTCCCTGGGTGCGAGAACGCTCTCGGTCCGGTCCGGGGGCGCGGCTGCCGTGGGGGCGATGAACGGGGTCGCCGGCGTGAAGGCCCGGGGCACCACGGAGCCTTCCGGCCGTGCGAGTTGCCCCGGCTGTACGGGTTCCAGCGCCCGTGCGGGCTCCACAAGCGGCGCCGCCACCCCGGGCTCAGCGGGCGTCATGGACGCCGGGAGAAGCGCGGGCAGTTCGATGGGGTCCAGGTAGGACGGGACGGACGGGGCCGCGCTGCTGACGCGCGGAGGTTCGGGGAGCGGGGTTCCTGTCAACTCCCGGATGATCAGGGCCGGTTCCGGGACCGGGGAGCCCTCGGTCGGCTGCCGCCGACGGGGGGCGGGAGGCTCAGGCGGGGGCGGTGCCGTCCGGGGCGCCGGGGGCGGCGTCGGCACGGTCGGCTGCGATTCCTTGTCCCTGCCCTGATCCTTGTCCTTGTCGGACGACAGCGGGACCGGAATATCGGGCACGGCGCCCTGCGGTGCGAAGCGGACGGCGCGCAGACCGTTCTCCGCGGCGATGCGGCGCAGCTCGCGTCCGCCGTCGGTGCTCGTTCCGTAAACGAACAGCCGGGCCCTGCCCCGGACATCGGGGCCCAGGCCGCCGAGGAGTTCGGCGAGTGCGGGGAACAGCGAGGCGTCGAGGGGCTGCCCCGGCCGGCCCACCTCGATCGCCGGGCCCTCCGGGTCCACCGGCCTGGCGGTGGCGGTGGGCCGCCCGTCCGAGCGGTCGGTGAGCCACAGTCCTGCCCGCGTCAGCTCGGCCCGCCAGCCGGCGGAGAGCGGGACGGCGCCGCGTTCCGGCGGTTCTCCGGCAGCCAGGCTCCAGGGCAGCGGCTCCGGGGCACGCACCGGTCCGCCCGCTTCAGCCGGTACGCACCTCACCGCGCCCAGGTACGCCTCCCAGCGGGGCGCGCCGTCGGCGCCGACGAGTACCGCGCGTACCTCGCCCGGCCGGTCCGCCGTGCCCTGGGACAGCAGCGGCATGCCCGTGTACACCACGACCCCGGCCCCCAGCGTGTCCGAGACCGACTGGCCGATCCGCAGGATGTCGCGGGAGCTGCCGGGAGCGAGCATGACCTGTTCCTGGACGGATTCCGGCAGGGCGCGGAGCACGTCCGCGATGTCGCCTGCCCCGACCTCCCCGCCCTCCCGGCCGCCCACCAGGACGGTGGGGCCCCGGGGGTCGGCGGGTACGGCGTAGCAGAGGTCCCCGTGGCGGGGCGGCGCCGACTCCGGTGACCTGGCGAGCAGCCCGGCGGGGATCTGCTCGATCACGCTGCCGCCCGCGACCCGGCCGGGGACCAGGTCGACGGCCGACTGCCAGTCCGGCACCGGCTGCCGTGCGCCGATGCACCGCGGCTCCTCGTCCGGCGCGAACCGCCACCAGCCACCGCGTGCCGTCGCGGTGTCCCCGGCCCCGGGCTCCGGGCGCCGCGGGGGTACGAACAGTCCGCCGCCGGGCACCACGAGGGCGGGACCGTCGGGGGCGATGACCTCCAGCCGCCAGGCGTCGGCGATACGGCGGGCCAGGGCGGGCGCGCCCGCCCGGTCGTCCCCCGCGGCGGCCAGGACGAGCCGTACCGTGCCGGTGCCTTCGCCGCGCACGTCGTCGAGCAGCCCGCCGAGCCGGGGCCACAGGTCGGCGGAGCGCGGCGCCTCGGCCCCGGCGACCACCGTGACGGTGTTCTCTTCGGCGCCGAAACTCCGGGTCAGGTCGCGGACGTCGGAGTCGCTGATCGTGTCGTCGGAGGAGGTACGCAGCAGCCTGATGCCGTCGTACTCCTCAACGAGCAGTCGCCCGGCGTCTCCCGTACCGTCGCCGCCGGCCTCGGCGGAGCGCCCGGCGGCTCCTCGGACGGGTGCCGCGGGCGGGCCGGGCCGGGCGGCCGGTGTCCGGTTGCCTCGGCGGCCGAACAACCAGCGTGCCCGGCCGCTGTCGAAGCGGCTCATGCCTCTTGCCCTGGTTCGGGAGTCGCGGGGCGACTCGGTTTCTGCCACGTACCGTTGTCACCTGATGGAATCGACATGTCCTGATTTCCGTGGTCCTGGCGGTGCGGAGGGTTCACTTGGGCCCGCCGAGTGCGATGCGCGTGCGGCCGGAAAGGTTCACGCCGTCGGCTTCCGGACCGCTGTCAACGCCCCTCCTCCGACCGGGAGTCCCGTGCCGCGTCCGACGCGGACGCGGACGCGGATTCCGACCCGGACGCGGACCCGGATGCGGACTCGGGCTCGGGCTCGGACGCGGACTCGGGGATCGAGGTGCTCGTCGTCTGCGGCCAGACGGACGCGGCGGCGGACGCGGGCTGCTCGCCTTCACCCTCGGGCGCCTGCGCGGCCGCGTTCATGATGTCCGCGAGGCCGTCGGTGGTCATCACCATGCTGACCGGACCCGAGCTGTTGATGCACATGCTGTGCCCCTCGGGAATCCGGTCAAGGAACTCCGGCACCCGCGTCGTCTCGAAGGCCAGCCGGCCGGCGAGGTGCAGGTACTTCGGGGAGCTGTAGACGAGGACCACGGGGGTCCCGTCGGGCGCCGCGGCGCGCACCGGGTCGCCGTCGGCCGTGACCAGTACGGCGATCTCCGCCGTGGCCAGCGCCTTGGTGACGTCGTCAGCGGGGCCGTAACCGGTGGTGGCCAGTTGGATGGCGGCGTCCACCTCGTCGGCGGGCTCCGGCCAGCCCATCGCGGAGGGAGAGGGCCGGTAGTCCTCGTTGTCCTGCCACTCGACGATCTCGCCGTCGGCGTCGGAGCGCCACTGCCCCACCACGGCCCACTCCGGCGGCGGGCCCTCGTCGGACCAGGTCGGGTCGATCAGGTACAGCCAGTGGTCGGGCGCGAGCCTGGCCGCGTCGACGAACTCCTCGGGCGGGGCGGGGTCCACGGTCGCGGTGGCGGTGGCGGTGGCGCCGCCCGCTCCCGGCTCCGCGGGGTCGGTGGCGACGGGGGCCCCGCCGTTGGTCTCACTCATATTTTCCTCACTCGCCGATCTTTCGGGGTCGTGCTGTTCGAACGTCCGTTCATGTCTGCTCACGTCTGCTCACGTCTGTTCACGGGGTGTCGGCGGGGTGTCGGCGGCGTCCTCCCCGAAGCGCGGGTTGTCGAGGTAGTCCCCGACGGGCACGCCGTTCTCCAGGCGCTGCGCGCCGCGGATGTAGCGGGGGGCGATGCCGCCGGGGAACAGCACCTCCCCGCGCTGGGGGAAGGGGGAAGCGAGCCCCAGCGTGGCGTTCACGTCCACTCCGCCGGGGACCAGGACGTCGAAGCCCCAGTCGCTGCCGCCGGGCGGCCGGACGGAGAGGTTCGCCGTCGCGCTGACCCATGCCGAGGTGGAGCGGTCGTCGCCGTACACGTGGTCGATCGGGTGGATCCATTCGTCTCCGTCCGGCCGCAGTCCCTCGTCGAAGACCTGCTCCGCCGGCCGGGAACTGAAGGCGTGCAAGGGGCCGGTGGTCGCGCGCCAGCGGATGGCCGCCAGCAGGTCGTCCGGCAGGGGCGGGAGAGGCGGGAGAGGCGACGCCGCGACGGTGGCCGGGTCGACCGGCGGCGTCGCGCCGACGGGCCCCGTGGCGGGCCAGGCGGCGGGCACCGGCAGGACGCCCGGGTCGTCCGGGTCGCCGTCGGCGTCGTGCGCCAGCAGAACCGTCCGCAGCCGGGAGGAGGCGACCAGGCCGCGGCCCGGCATGTACCAGTTCCAGGCGGGTCCTTCGCCGTACTGCCGCCCCTGGTCGTCCGTCACCCGGCCGGCCGACGGCCCGTCCGGGGTGTACGCGCCGCGCAGCCCGAGGCCGGGCAGCTCGGCCACGAACACGTGCTGCCGCGGCTCGTGCCCGCCCTGGCCCCATACCGTGCTCCGCTCGGTGGAGGTGACGACCGGGGAAGGGAACGACTCCTGGGTGGCGGCGAAGGTCTCGTCGAACCGGCCGTCGGCGGAGTACGGCACGTCAGGCGGGATCCGGGGCGCGGGCCCGCCGGCCGGGACGGCGGGCCGGGTGCGGTGCCAGTCACCGGCCGACCCGGTCGCCGGGTCGGGGAGGGCGGTGAGCCAACTCGGCTCGGCCGGGGCGCCTTCGGAGAGCGCGGCCGTACCGCCGTAGCTGATCGCCGTCCGGTTCTCCCGCTCGCTGTACGCCTGCTGCGCCGCCCGCCGGGATGCCGTGCCCGGCCCTGCGGGCAGCAGCGCGAGCCACCGGTCCCGGCCGGCCCGGCGCAGCTCGGGGTCGGCGGAGAGCAGGGCGAACAGCTCGGCGTCGGAGACCGGCACGCTGCCGCCCGGCAGCCGGAGCACGTGGCCGCCTGTGCCGGGGTCCGTGTCGGTGTGCGCGAAGTACGGCAGCGGCCCGCCGTGCGCGGCCCACGGGGCGAACTCCAGCCGGGCGGTGTTCCCTTCGGGGCCCGGCCGGACGGTGTACATCCGCAGCGGCTCAAGTCCGCCGGGCATGGGCGTACTGCCGTAGTTGCGGCCCTGGTTGCGGCCTTCGGGGTCCAGAAGCCGGGTCGCGTCCGAGAACGCGCCGAGCGTGCGCAGGTGCACGAGCCCGAGCACCGTCGGGTCGGCCGGATCCTGCCGTGCGGCGGCGGCCTGTTCCTGGACTTCCCTCAGCTCGATGTACGTCGCCGCGTCCCACGCGGCGTCGGGGGCGAGGTGCAGTGCCGCGCGGCCCAGCGCCTCCGACGCGCGCACTTCCTCCTGCGTGGGCGGGGCGAAGGGCAGGTGGACCGGGCCTTCCGGGGTGCGCAGGACCAGTACGACGGGTCGGCCCGACCGGCCGGCGGCGCGGGCCGCTGCGCCCATCGCCGAGGCGAGGTCGGCGGGGAGCGCGGCGCCTGCGGCCCGCCGGGCGGCGGGGAGCGCGCCACCGGCCGTGAGCGCCTGCCGGGCGCCGAGCAGCGCCCGGCGCGCCGCCGTCGGGACGTCGCCGGGGTCCAGCCACACCTGCGGCGACGCGTCCGCGTCGGCGAAGGCGGCGGCGAGCCGGTCGCCGAAGTCCTCGGGGCTCAGCGCGCGCCAGTCACCGCGCGCCGCGTCGGGCGCCCCGTGCGCGGCGAGGGCGGCGAGGGCGGCGGGGATGTCGTAGACCCCGGGGGACGGCCTGGCCGGGGCGAGACCGAGGCCGAGTACGTCCTCCAGGGTGGCCCGCACCACCGCGTTTCCGGTCACCCAGCGGGTGCCGTCGGGGCCGCTGACCTCCAGGACCGTGTGGACGGTCAGCGTGAAGCCGAGCACGCCGCTGTCGTCCGGCTCCTCGTCCGCGTCCTGCGAGAGGCCCGTACCGTACTTGATCACCTCGCGGCGGAAGCTGGTGACGCCGCTGCTCTGCCCGGTCGAGATGTTCTCGCCGGCGACCGGGAGCGCGCCGCTGAGGGTGTCGGCGTCACCCGTCGTCATGCCGCCGCTCAGCGGCACGTTCACGGAGGGTGTGTAGCTCTGCCCACCCGCGGTCGAAGCGCTCCGGATGTCGGTGCGCAGCTCCATCAGGGTGCTCGTGCGGCTGGACGTCTCGGTCTGCGGCCGGTAGAGCGTCAGTCGGACGGCCGAGGAGCTGCCGGACGCCTGCTGCCCGGTGTAGCGGCTCGCCTGCGCCGGGGTCAGCGCGACCCTGCCCGCGCGTACGAGGTCGCCGATGCGCAGCAGCATGGCCTCCTGGGACTCCGACGTCTTCGGCAGCGCCTTGTCGCGCAGGGCGGGATCCACGGCGCGCAGCGCGTCGGCGAGTTCCGTGGTGGCGTCGAAGTCGCCGACGACCAGCGTCTGCCGGGGCGTCCAGCGGGCGCTGTCGCGCAGCGGATTCGGCACCGTGTCCTGGGCCTGGTCCATGGCCGGCTCCTGGAGCGGGAGGTCCGCGATGTCGCGGGGGTCGCTCGCGTGGACGGCCGGGACCAGCAGATCCGGCGCGGTGTGCCACACCGCCGAGCCGTCGTCCTGCTGCTGCGGTGTCTCGCCCGCGGAGAAGCGCAGTTCGACGGTCACGGGCGTGCTGGAGACGGGGGTGCCGGGCGCGGGCTGCCGGTCGGACACCGCGGGCTCGCTGTCCGGATCTTCGACGGTCCGGCCGCCGGGGGCGGTCAGGCCGCCGGGAGCGGTCAGGCCGCCGGGAGCGGTGAGCCGGCGCAGGGGGATCATCTCGCCGGTCGTGCCGCCGGTCAGGCCGCTGATCAGCCGGGTCAGGCCGGTGGCCGCGCTCAGCGACAGCGCACCCGTCCTCAGCAGCCCGGCCAGGTGCCCGAGCGAGACGACGCGGTTGATCAGGAAGCCGGGGAGCGCGTCGTCGAGCCGCGTCGAGGAGACCGCCACCCGGTACTCGTACTCCACCGTGAACTGCGCCGACGGCGCGTAGGTGCGGATCCACTGCTGGCGGTTGCGGTTGAGGGTGAGGGAAGCGGACCTGGAGCTGCTTACGGAGAGCGACGCCGCGAGTCCGGCGCCGCCGGTGTTGTCCGTGCCGGGTGCGACCGTGTAGCCGGCCGCCCCGGAGAGGCCGAGCGTGAAGGTGCCCGACCGGGTGAGCGTGCGCGTCACCGAACTGGGCGACGAGGAGTAGATGTTCTCCGTGCCCGACTTCGGGCGCAGCGCCCCGCGTACGTCGCCCAGTTCGCGAGCGGGCGCCGGGCGGGCGTTGAGGGCCACTTCCACCAGGTGGAGGCTGCCCGTCCGGCCCTTGCGGACGAAGTGGATCCGCTGCCATTTCTCGGCGCCGGCCGACGCCAGCGTCCGCAGGCCGATGACCGAACCGACTCCACCGACCAGGGAGTCGAGCCCGGGGACCTGGGTGCCGCTGCCCGGGGTGAGCGAGCCCGGGGCCGCGCGCAGGATCTCGGTGCGGATCGCGTCGACGAATCCGTCGAGGGGGCCGTCCGGGACGGCGTCCGCGACGGTCGCAGGGCCCAGGGCCCTGCCCCGCGACCGTACGTAGGACAGCGGGAGGAGCCGGTCCAGCGTCGGCGCCGACGGGGTGAGGCCGGCCAGCGCCGCCAGCCGCGGGTCCTGTCGGACGTCGGTCTCGGCGACGAGGAAGACCAGACCGCCCGGCACCCGCACGGAGATGGCCCGGGTGCCGCGCGGACCGAGTCCTACGGCGTTGGCGGGCGCGTTGCGGTAGCCCTGGGACAGGGCGAAGACATAGGTGATGTCGGCGCGGAACGCGTGGATCGGTTCCCTGGACTCGACGTTCATCCGTGCGTTGAACACCGCGTCGGTGTCCGTCTCGCTCGACGCCACCGACACGCCCCGGCCCCCGCCGGCGGACACCGCGCCCGAGGTGTCCCCGTCCGTGCGGGTCCCTGAGCCGCTGAAGGTGATCTGCGCGGTGCGCTTGGAGCCGGTCCCCCGCCAGGACGAGTCGGTGGCGGTGACGTCGCTCTCGATCCAGTACTCGGTGCCCTGGAAGTCCTCCGGGCGGAAGCCGGTGCCCTCGTGGACCGCGTTGTCCAGGTAGCCGCGCACCTCCCCCTGGGTGTCGGTGCCCAGCAGGGTGCCGGCCGCACCGGCGTCGAAGACGTAGACGCCGCGCAGCATCTGCGAGGCGCGGGCGTGCACCACGGTGCTGGACAGGGCGCTCCGGGCGACCTGCTGGGCCGGGCTCTCGGGGTGCGTCAGGGACTCGCCGAGCGTGATGTCCTTCAGCCACTGCGCGGGCTCGGTGACGAGCGACGGCAGCATCTTGCCCGCCTGGGCGCCGCTCTCGGCGAACCAGTTCAGGACGGTGGCGAGCGCACCGGGCTCCGGTTGTCCTTCGGGGTGGCCGCCCGTGAGCAGGTGCTGGAACGCCCTGATCAACTCGGCGCTGCCGACCGCCAGGTTGATGTGTGCGTAGGGCGGCAGCAGCAGTGCTTCGTGCGGGCGGTCGCCGTCCTCGTCCGGCGCCAGTCGCGCGAGCCGGTAGTCGTCGTCGGTGGCGGGCCTGCTCGTGGGCGCGGGAAGCGGGTCGGGGCGTGCGCCGAGGGTGCGGGCGAGCGGGACGGTGAGGGAGACGGTCCCGTCCTGCGGGTCGAACGCCGCCACCGGCTCGGTGCCCTGTCCCGAGAAGACCTCCATGGTGAAGGTGGCAGGTATGTCGTAGACGCCCAGGTCGACCTGGCTGTACACGAGCATGTCCAGCCCGTACCCGGCGGCGGAACCGGCCGTGTCCGCGCGCTGCGCGGCGACCGACGCGCTGGAGGGGATGCCGCCGGCCAGCGTCGTGTTCCCCGGGACCGGGCCGTGGGCCTCGCCCGACAGCTCGGCGGACACCGTGTGCGACGTGGTGAACGACTCGCTGCCCGCCACCGACAGCCCGTTGGAGTTCAGCGAGGACCAGTTCGGCAGGTTCTTGCGGTGCCGGGGGTACGTGCCGGCCTGCGGCGCGACCGAGAGCAGCACACCGGCCCGCCAGACGTCGTGCTCGAAGGGCAGGTCGAAGTGGAGCGGGCGGCCACCGTCCATCATCTGCCGCAGCCCGATGCGCAGCCCCACCTGGGTGCGGGCGAGAGAGAGCTTGCGGGCGTTGGCCAGCCAGGCGTTGACGATCTTCCTGCGGCTCTTGTGGTCCAGCCAGGAGAGCGACTGGCGGTCGGCCGGGGGCAGGAAGCCGTGGCCGCGCAGCCAGGTTTCAAGCTGCTCGAACAGCGGCTCCGTACCCGCGACCTTGAGCGGGGTGGCGGACACGCCGAGCGAGCGCAGCTCCACCAGCTCCGGCGGCAGATGCCGCTCCTGGCCCGGCCGGACGGGGACTCCCTCGGTCTCGGCCTTGCTGGGCACCCGCAGGATGTGGTCGGCCGAGGCGGTGAAGGAGAACGGTTCGCTGCGGCCCCCCTCGGCGAGGACCAGGACGGCCTCGAACTCCAGGTCCGCGTCGACCAGGAGCTGCGGGTTCTCGGTGGTGAGGCTGAACCAGTCGTACGCCGTGCCGCCCGAGTTGAGGACGCGGTCGCGCTGGTACTGGTAGGAGCCGGCGAAGACCGGGCCGCCGCCGATGCCCGAGCCGTCGGGCTCCACGAAGGCGGGGGCGACGGAGAAGCCCGGCTTCAGCGCGTTGGACACCTTGTACGAGCCCTTGGGGCCGACGGTGTGCAGCAGGCTGTTCTCCAGCACCACGTTCCTCGACCTGGCCAGCACATCGGGACTCAGCCAGGTCAGCCGCGCGCGGACCTCCAGGAACCCCAGCGGATCCCCGGCCCGGTCCAGCAGCACCGGTGACGGGTAGGCGCCGGCCAGCATCAACGGCAGCCCGGCGCGCTGGTTGTTCTCGGAGAGGAATTCGCCCAGCTCCGCCGCGGACTCCTTCGACATCCGGCGCAGATGGGGGCGCAGCTCGTCGGCCGCCACGATCGCGTCGTGGAGCGCGGCCGGGTCGCGCACGGTGTCCACGCGCAGGAGCGGCAGCTCCTCGGTCAGCGTCAGCGGATCGGGCGGCAGATCGTCCGGCGACGCGAACAGGGGGCCGAACGGACTGGGCTCCGGGGTCTCGGCCAGATAGCCGGGGAACCACGCGTCGAGCCGGCCGGGGGCGAGCGCGGCGTCGCCCCAGCCGCCGTCCGCGGTGGCCGGGTCGACGCCCTGAGCCGGGTCGGACGCGGGCGCGGGGGCCGGCGCCGGGATCGTCCCGTCGACCGGCTCGGCCTTGACCTGCCACTCCATCGCGTAGTCGTGGACGTGCGAGGGATCCATGCCCATGACCAGCCCGGACATCGCCATGAAGTCCTCCTCGACCGTGATCGAGTAGGCCTCCTGATTGTGCGTGAGCGTCAGCTTGGGGGTGAAGCCCAGCGACGACAGCGCGGGGTTCCCCGCACCGTCCGTCGCCCATCTGCGGCCATAGGCGAGCGGAATGCTCCGCACGGTGCCCTGCCCCGCGGTGTCGGCGGACGTGATGGTGGTCTTGTTCCGCTCCTCGATATGGACCGTGCGCCCGTCGGGCCCCTCTGGCGTCATCGTCGGTGCGGGCCGGGCGCCCGAGAGTTTCAGCCGTGCCGAGATCCGGTACTCGCGGCCCCGGTACGCCACGGTGCGGACCATGCCCGTGGCGCTCAGCGCGTACGGCAGAGCCTCCAGCAGCGCGGTCCCCTCGTACGCGTCGCTGACCTGCGTGCCCAGCGCCGTCAGCGCACCGGTGCCGGCGTCCTGCGCCTCCACGTCCCGGGCCGGCGGACCCTGGACCGCCTGGTCGTGAACCGCCCTGTCGTGTACGGCCCGGCCCAGGGTGGCATGCAGCCACTCCAGCGTCTCGGCCGGGAACGGCATGACGTGCACCGACCCCTGGAGCCCGCGACGGTCGCGGCCGAAGCCGGCGACGAACGGGGAGAGCCCGCCGCGCCCGGCGTCGACCGCGGTCCCGCGGCCCGCGTCGGAATCGGGGTCGGAATCGGAGTCAGAGCTGGAATCCGGTTCGGGGTCAGGGTCCTGGGCCTCCCTGGCCGTGCCGGCGCCGTCGGAGGCGTCCGTGTCGGGGGCGTCCGCGTCGGAGGCGTCCGCGTCGAAGGCGTCCGCGTCGAAGGCGTCCGCAGCGGAGACCGGCCCCAGGGCGGCGCGCGCGACCGGGCGTTCGGTGCTGTCGTCGGTCCCGGACGGATCTGCGGGCTCCCCGACGGGAACGCCGGTCTTGCTCCCGTCCACGACGGGGGCGGCGGATCGGTGGAACGCGAGGCTGCCCGGCTGCGGCAGCTCGCCGGGGGTCTGGGGGTCGACCGGCTGCGACAGCCGCCAGACATCGCCCTGCGGGGCGGCCCCGGTGTCGGCGTGCAGCGTGACCACCGGGTCGCCCGCGTCGCCCTTCTCCGACACGCTCACCCGGAAATCGGTCCACCACACGGAGCGCCCGAGCCGCTGGGCACCCTGCTGGGCCAGGTCGGGCGCCAGCAGGCCCAGGTTCGACGTCGCGAGGATCACCGAGGTGCTCAGCCGGCTCGCGCGCAGCCAGGGGTCGTTGGCCAGCAGTTCCAGCAGCTCGCCGACGCGGGCCCGTTCCACGTCGCCGTCCACGGTCACGAAGACGAAGTCCGGGTCGGCCGGGTCGAGTTCGACGCGGACCAGGTAGGGGGTGGGCAGGGCGTCGCCGTTCGTGCGCTTGAGCCAGGGGGCCGCCTTCAGCCCGTCGGGGGTGTGGACCTGCGCGAGATCCACCGTCGACGGTTTCGGCCCGCTCGTGAAGTCACGCCCGCCGACCCGAGATGTGCTCCGGACCGTGCGCAGAGCCGTCTCCGCCTTCAGGGCGCCCAGGAGCTCCAGATGCCGGGCGCCCATCACGTCCGGGCCCGTCACCTCGCGCCCCTCGGCGAAGACCCTGGTGCAGAGGGCGCGCATGCGGTCGTGCTCGGCGGTGTCGTCCGTGGTCCCGACAGGCAGGTGCAGCAGCCTCGCCGTGAGCCGGCCCACGTCGACGCCGGGAGCGGCCAGTGCCTCGGCCGTCTTGACCCGCGCCCAGAACATCCGCGACCGCTCGGCGTCTCCCACCTGGTCAGGGCCTGACAGCGTGAGGACGTGAGCGGCAGTGGCGGCCAAGTCCTCCTGCCCCGCCCACATCACCGCCTCGTCCACGGCGGGGAGCGACACGAAGTCCGCCAGCCGCGTACCGGGCGCCGCCGCCCGTGCCGCGGCCAGTACCGCCCTGAGGTCGGTCGGGACCTGGCCCGTCCCGCCGTCCGGGTGCGCCGCCGGCACGCGCAGCAGCAGATCCATCGTGAACGGGCCCAGATCGCCGAACCGGCCGTCGGCCAGCCACATGTCCTCCAGCGCGGTGATACCGCGCATCAGGTCCTCGTGGTCCGGTTCGAACTCCGCCTGGTACCCGAACACCAGCCGCAGCGCCCGCACCGCGCGCAGGGTTCCGTACCGCACCGCCTCCGGTGCGGCGTCGGTGCCCGTGTGCCGGCCGACGACCACCGCCAGGCGGTCCAGCTCCGCCTCCGAGGGCTCCGGACGGTGGATCGACCACCATGCCAACCGGCCCTGAGCGTCGCCGTACAGCACCCGCACGTACGTCCCCGCCCCCAACAGCCACGTGGACTGCTTCAGGTAGGACACCCGGGTGACGAGCCCGGTCGTGTTGGCGGCCACCTGCCCCAGGCTGATGGTGGCGAGGGGGTCGGCGACGAAGGGGCCGGCGAAGGAATCACCTACGGGGAAGGGCGGCACGGCACCGTCCGGCGGGGCCCCGCTGTAGCAGAGCACCGCGTCCAGCCAGCCCCCGAAACCCGCCAGCCGCTTGAGCCACTCGAAGAACGGGCGGGCCGGCACGATTTCGCTCCCGCCGCCCTCCAACGGCACCTTGACCGCACCCGGTTCGGCGTGGGCGTCCAGACGGAGCGGATCCTCGAAGGGCGGCTCGCCCGGCCCCGGCTCCGGCTCCGGCATGTCGTGCTCGGCGGAGAGGGTCCCGGTCGCGGGGTTGTAGTGGGCGTACGTCGTCATCCGGTCGAGGTGGCGGCCGTGGTCCTCCAGAGTGACCTCGGTGTCTTTGTGCAGCCCGAAGCCGATCAGCCTCTTGGCGGACGCGCTGACGATCGCCCGGGTGACGACCCGCAGGTGCCAGTCCTCCGTGTCTTCGGAGTCGGCGCCGGGTGCCGTCCCGGGCGGGCTCGGGATCCAGTCGCCCTGCTGCCTCAGGTGGCGATGGGTCACCTGGACCCGGCTCGTGCCGCCCCGGGCGCCGACGAGCGCCGCCACGCCGCTGTGTGCCCACACCGTCATACCGGTCCTGCCGGCCAGCAGGCGTGGCAGCTTCAGCAGACGGTCACCGGCGAACGGGAACGCCAGCACGATCTCCGTCCCCGGGGGAAGACCCGCGCTCCGCACGTCCGCCGCCACCAGTTCGACGAGCTCCTCGGTCCGCACCTCGTACGACGAGCCGTCGGGCAGCCGCACCGTCACCCTGTCGTGACGCCCCTCGTGCGCCGCCACCACGTAGGGCGGGGTGTGCGTCGGCCAGCGGGCCGGAAGCGAAACAGGGGAGCTGAGACCGCCGCCCCGCAGTGCCCGGCGGACGCGGAAGGTGCCCAGCTCCAGTTTCCTGACCTTCTCCGCTGTCCAGTTCAGCCCGGGGACCCGGCTGCCGCCCACCGTGAAGTGCCGCTCCCTGTCGGTCGCGAGCACGCCCAGTTCCGAGAGGTGGAAGGCGCTCAGCGCCGCCACGCTGCTCGCCCGGTCCGCCGTCCTCGCGCGCCCGACCAGGCTGAACAGCTCGGCGCGCACCGCCTCGGGCACACGCGCCGTCGCCTCCAGGTGCAGCACGCGTCGGGCCAGCGCGGCCAGGTCGAACCTCCCCTCGCGCAGCCTCCCGTCCTGCCGCCGCAGCGCGTCCAGCCCCTCCATGAACTCCAGGCTCGGCGGGAGGGAGACCTCCACACGCGCCTGGACCCGCGTCGGAGACCCGGTGGATCCGAGCCGCACGACCGGTGCCGAGTTCCCCGGACGGGCCTTCACGGCGATCCTGAAGTGCTCGGCCCGCAGCCGCGGCTCGCCCTGCGGGAGATTCTGCCGGAGCCCGTTCAGCTCCTCGCCCAGCCCCCGGGTGAACTCGTCGTACACCTCCTGCGCCCGGCGTTCCCCGAGGGAGGACCTGCCGGGGGCGATGTCGTCGTAGCCGCGGATGGTGACCGGCGGCAGGGAGACCCGCAACTCCCGCGCCCGGAGGCCGAGCGCTGCCACCCGGCTGACCAGGTTCCTGACGGCGGCCCGCTCCGCCATGGGCAGGTGCGCCCGGCGGGGCGGGAAGGACAGGAACGTCACCGGCGCGGGGAGTGTCGCCGCGCCCCCCGTCGACGGCGTGGCAGTCGCTTCACCCACCGGGCGGGTGAGCACCTGGGGCCTGGCCGAGGGGGTGCCCGCGGGGCTGGGCGGCCGGGACAGGCCGACCGGCGAGTCCCCGACGAGCGTGGCCGCCCGGGACGGGGCGCGGGCGGCGCGCGGACCGGGCGCGCCGTCCTCCTCCTCGGCCTCGGAGTCCGAAGCGAAGACGTCCGCCGCGAAGACGTCCGCCGACGAGACGTCCGGCCCCAGGGCGGCGCGGACCCCGGCACGTGCGGGGTCGAGCGGGGCGCGAGACGGGTCGGGCGGGGCTGCCTCGGAGCCCGTGTCGGGGCGCCGCGGCGGCAGGGGGCGCGCGGAGCGTGACACGGGGGGCGGGACCGACAGCGACTGACCCACCGGGGTGCCGGTCCGCGGCCTGGTCAGCGACCAGGAGTTGCTGGTGGCCGCGCGCTTCCCCGCCGGGTCGTCGTGCAGCGTGAGCACCGGCAGTCCGCTGTCGCCCGTCCCCGACAGGTCCACGGGCACGTCCGCCCACCGCACCGACCGGGCGAGCCGGTCGGCGAGCCGCCGCGCCACCCGCTCGACGAGCGGGGTCACCGCCCCCGACAGGCACAGGAGGACATGGACATGCGGACCGTACCTCAGCAACGCGCGGTCGGCGGCGACCAGTTCGGCGAACACGTCGAGCGGGACCCGCTGCTCCACCCCGCCCGCGTACGCCAGGACGATCTCCGGGTCCTGCGGGTCCAGGGCAGCCCGCACCAGGTAGGGGCTCGGGTACGGCCTTCCGCTGGGGAACGTGCCGATCCAGTCCGGGGTCTCCAGTCCCGCCGGGGTGCGGATCTGGGTCAGATCGACCTGGGACAAGCGCGGTTCGGGCCCGAGGTCCCTTCCCGTTCCGTCGGACAGGGCTGCGCCGTCGCTCCCGGAGTTCTGCGCGGGGTCCCGCAGGCTCCGGAGTGTTTCCTGGGTGTTGACCGTGTCGAACAGGGTGCTGTCGTCCAGCGCGCCCTCCCGCTCCAGCCGGTGTGCGGCGACCCTGTCCGGGTTGGCGGCGTCCCGGCCCGCCGCGTACGCGGTGGTGTAGGCGGACCGCAGCTCCTCGCGCAGCGCGTCGTTCGGCTCGACGGCCGGGTCGATGTCGAGCACGCGCGCGAGGAGCGCGTCGGCGTCGAGCGCGCCGAGCGTCTCCTCGGCCTTGACCCGCGCCCAGAACATCCGGGAACGCTCAGGGACACCGGCCTCGTCCACGTCCATGCGCAGAGCGTCGGCCGCCTCCTCCCGCAGGTCCGTGTCCGCGCTCCCGGCCCACGCGACGGCCCGGTCCACCGCGTCGGGGAGCTGGACGAAGTCCCGCAGCGGTGTGCCCGGCGCGGCCCCCCTCGCCTTGGCCAGCACCGCGCGGTAGGCGGCCTGACCGGCGTCCGGGCCGCCCTCCGGGTGTGCTGCCACCACGCGTCGGAACAGGTCCATGGTGAACGGGCCCAGGTCCGCGAACCGGCCGTCGGCCAGCCACATGTCGTCGAGTGCGGCGACCCCCCGCACCAGGTCCTCGTAATCGGCGGTCCGCTCCACGTCCCAGCCGAAGACCAGCCGCAGTGCCCGCACCGCGCGCAGGGTGCGCTGCCGCGCCGCGTCGTCGGGGTCCGCGTACCGGCCGGTCAGGGCGGCCAGCCGGTCCAGCTCGGCTTCGTTCGGCTCGGGCAGGAACATGACCCACCGTCCCCTGCGGCCCGAGGGGTCCGTGAACAGGACCCGGACCCACCGTCCGTTCACCTCCCGGACGTCGTCAGAGGTGGTGGCGCTGCGTACCGGCCGGCCGGACACGTTCGCGACGCGCTGACCGAAGGGGACCGTCGCGAGCGGGTCGGCGACGAACGTCCCGTGGGCCACGTCGGAACCGATCGCGGCCGGCACGGACATGTCCTCGTACTCACCCGTCGCGCAGCCCATCAGGTCGATCCAGCGCCGGGGCCGCTCCGTCACGCTCTTGCGCCGGAACCAGTGCCACAACGCCCGATCGCCGGACAACGACTTCGTGGTGCCGTCGGTCTGCGCCAGTGCCAGTCCGCTCGGACTGCCGTGCGTGTCCTCGGAGGACGCGTCCCGTATCGGGCCGGGAGCCGGCAGCGGGGACTCCGCCGTGTACCGCAGGGTGACGGGGTTGTAGTGCACGTACGTGGTGATCGTGTCGAGTCTGCGGCCCGCCTCCTCGAAGTCCCTGTCGACCAGGTCCTCTTCGGTGTGCGAGCTACGCCCGATCTGACGCCCCGTCAGAGAACTGACAATGGCCTGGGTCCGCACACCGCTGAACTTGGCCAGCGGGTCCGCCTCCCGCGGGTCGGTGCCGAGACCCGGCGGGCTGGGTACCCAGGCGCCCTGCCTCTTCCCGGCCCTGTGCACCGTCGCGACCATGGCGGTGCCGGCCTGTTCCGTCAGCACCCCCTCGGCGGTGTGGGACCACACCGTCATCCCGGTCAGGTCGGCCAGCAGCCGCGGCCCGCGCAGCAGCCCGTCACCGGCGAACGGCACGGCCAGCACGATCGGGGTGGTATCGGGCAGCCCCAGCTCGGCCACGTCGGTCGCCACCAGCTCGGCGAACTCCTCGAACTCCAGCAGCAGTTCCGACTCGTCGTCGCGCCGCACCACGATCTTTCCTTCGCGCATCTCCGCCGCCACGACGTAGGGCTGCGAGGAGAGCGGCCACGGGGGGCTGCCGACCAGGCTCGTAAGCGGCTTGCCGTCCTTCATCAGGCGCGTGCGCATGCGGCCGGTGTCCAGTGTGACGACCGGCGTCCCGCCCCAGTTCAGGCCGGGCAGCCTGGTCCTGCCGTCGCCGCCGGTGAAGTGGCGTTTCCGGGCGGGCTCCAGGACGCCGGACCGCTCGGCGTGGAAGGCGCCCAAGGCCGCCGTGCCCGTCGCCCGCCGCGCGCGCCGGGCCTCCTCGACCAGCTCGAACAGCGCCGCGCGCTCCGCCGCGCCGACGGCGGCGCCCTCGCCCAGATGCAGTGTCCGCCGCGCCAGGCCGTCCAGATCCAGTGGCCGCCCGTTCAGTCGCCGGTCCTGCCGCCGCAGTGCGTCGAGATGCTCCACACCGGCCGCGGTCCGGTCGTAGGCGAACTCGATCGTCGCCTGCCGTCCGATGTCGGCGGCGGAGGCCGTTCCCGTCAGTGCCGCGCGCACCGGTGCGTCCCTGGGGACCCGGCCCAGGCCGCGAGCGCGCGTCCTGAAGTCGGCGGCCCGCAGCCGCTCCTGCGGAGGCAGGTCGCGCTGCCTGGCTTCCATTTCCTCGTCGAGACGCTCCATGAACGCCTCGCGCACCGCCTCCGCACGCTCGGCGCCCAGTCGCTCCGCCGCCTCCTGACGGCTCTCCTGTCCCGCCCGCGGCGCGTCGGCCCCGTATCCGGTGAACAGGATGCCCGGCAGGGACACTCCGAGACGGCGGTTGCGCATCCCGGCCAGGGCCACCCGGACCATCAGCCGCTCGACGCCCTCCAGGTCGTCGTCGTACTCCGAGGGCGTCTTCGCCCCCACGGCGAACGGCACCAGCGTCGCCCGCGGCAGCGCCCGCTGCGCGGCTGGGTGCACCGACGGGGCGTGCGGCCGCGCGGGAACCTCAAGTCCCGGCATGGGCTGGCCGGACGTCGCGCGGGACACGGCGCGCTGCCTGACGGCGGCGGGTGCGGAGGTCGCCACCGCGATCGGCCGGGACCCGGCGGCGCTCCCGCTCCTGGCGCTCGTCGGCGCGTCCGCCTCCCGCGCGCCGGCCGACGCGACCCGCACCGGCCCGGCAGCCGTCGCCGCCGTGCGCGGCGCCGGGGTCCGGGCGCCGGTCCCGGTGCCGGTGCCAGTACCGTCGGCCCACCGCTTCCGCAGCCCCAGACCGGACCGGAGCGTGTCGGCAAGCTCGGCGGCCGGCGCCAGGTCGGCGCCGCCCTGGGTGAGCAGGTGCCGCGCGACCTGCTCGACGGCGCCCCGGAAGTCGGGCCCGGCGTAGCGGGAGTCGGCGAGCACGTCGTGCGGTTCCACCGGCAGCACCAAGGAGACGGCGGTGGCCCAGGCGCGCTCGACGTCCGCCGCCGTGGCGCTTTCGTTCGCGCCGAACTCCTGCCTCGCCGAACTCCACAGTCTGCGGGCCACGTTGGCCGCCGCCGCGTCCAGCACCTGGGGCCAGGCGCCGGGCCGCAGCATCCGCAACCGTGCCTGCTCCGGCCGCCCGAAGCCGCCGAGCAGCAGTCGCTTGTCGCCGAGCAGCACCAGCTCGGTCTTCTGGCTGCCGGTGAGTTCGACGTTCGCCGTTTCCACGTCGGCCGGGTCGACGCTCTCGTTCGCGTCCAGGGCGGGCAGCCCCGCGAGCAGGCCGGCCGGCAGGTCGTCCGGGGTCACCGCTCGGGCCAGCCACTCCCGGTGCGCCGCGTCCCGGGGGACGAGCGGGCCGGCGGCCGTACTGCCGCTGTCCTCGCCCGCGAGCGCACGGGACGCGGTCAGCTCGGCGGGCGCGACACCCAGCCGCAGCAGCCGCGCCTCGGCGTCCTCCACCGCCGTACGGTCCCGCGCGACGTCGCTCCAGGCGTGCGCGGTCGCGCTGTCGTTGGTGCCGCTCCGCAGCGCGGCCTCCGCCCCTGCGACGGTGTTCCGAAAGACGGCCAGCGCCCGCGCGCGCCCGCTCCACGCGGAGTCGAGCACGGGATCGCGGGCGGGTTCGGAGGCGGGTACGGGCGCAGGCGCGACCCCGTCGGTCGCGGGCGCCGCCCCGTCCGTCGCGGAGTTCGCCAGCCGTGACACCTGATCGGAGAGAGCCCTCTCCGCCGCCTCCGAGGGAGCCGCCGAAGGCGGGTCGCCCTCGTCCGGCGTGACCTGGTGCCAGGTGTCACGTGCCGCCTCCGACGCGCCGGACGCCGGGTACACCGCGAGGCTGAAGGTCTTGCTCTTCTCGTCGAACCACAGGCCGACCTGGTCCGTCGACCCCCACCATGTCTTGGCCGTGTTGCGGGCGAACTCACCGAGCGGGGTGCCGTGCAGGGACCGCGAGCCCGGGGGCATGGCGGCGGCGAGCGTCGTGACCACGGGAACCCCGTGCTCCCTCTTGCGCAACTCCGGGTCGCGGTAGGCCAGATCGGCGAGTTGCTCGAACGGCGTGCCGTTGCCGCGTCCGCCGTACACGAAGGGAGCCGGGCCGCCTTCCTCGTGCCAGGGGGCGTCCTCGGTGGCGAACTTCTCGAAGCCGCGGCCGTCGGGCTTCCGCCGCAGCAGGGTGACCTCGCTCGGGTCGAAGCCGCCGGGCCGGAAGTCCCGGAAGTTGAAGAGCCTGCCCCATTCCTGGCCGGCCCTGTCCTTCCTCAGCGTGTCGCGGGACAGCGCGCCCGCCAGCTCCAGACGGTGCGAGGCCAGCTCATGGAAGCTCCCCGGGTCCCGGCCTGCGGCCAGCGCTCTGCGCACCCCCGCGACGGCCTCACCGAAGCGCTGGGGATCGGGGGCCGGCAGGCCCAGCAGACGCTGCGCGAGCATCGCCCTGTTCTGCGCCCGCAGCGCCGGGTCGGCCGCGAACATCCCCCAGGTGGTGAGGAGTTGTTCGGTCTCGACCTGCGCCCACAGCGTCCGCGACCACCGCGCCTCGACCGGCGGCGCCTCGGAGCCGGTGTCCGAGGCGGAGCCGGTGTCCGCGGCGAAATCCGCGTCCGCGTCGGAGGACGGGCCGGTGACGGGGTCAGGCCCGAGAACGTCCCTGATCACCTTCGCGGGGTCGGGCATCTTCTCGAACGCGTCCAGCGCCCTGGTGACCGCCGGCAGCGGCAGCCAACCGGTCAGCGGCCCGCGCTCCCCCGCGTCCGCCCGACCCGCCGCGTCCCGCAGCAGATTCAGGTAGGCGTCCGGGGCGACCGGGACTCCCTGCGCGGTCCCGCCGTGCCGCTGTGCCAGGGACTCGAACAGCTCCATGGTGAACCGCCGTACGCCGGGCCGGTTCAGGGCCGGATCGGCCTCCCGCCGGTTCTCCAGCGCTCCGATACCGCCCAGCAGCTCCTGGTAGTCGGCCCGCGTGTCCGCCGAGGGGCCGAAGACCAGCCGCAAGGCCCGCACCAGGCGCAGTGCCCGCTCCCGCACGGCCTCGGACGCGGGGCCGGCCTCGTCGTGCAGCCGCGTCCGAAGTGCCACCCGGTCCAGCGCCGCACCCTTCGGCTCCGGACGGAAGAGCTTCCACCGCGCTGTGCCACCGCGCAGGTCCGTCATGAGCACGTACGAAGGCAGACCCGACCGGCTCCGCTCCCAGAAGCTGGTGTTCACGAAGACGCCGGCGTACACCGGCCGGTTCGCCTCGTTCGCCACGTGCTGGGCGCCGGGCACGTCGGAGAGCGGGTCGGTACCGGCCGGCCGGCCGTCGCGGGTGGGCGGGACCCCCGCCACCCCCTGCGGGGAGAACATCCCTCGGTAGCAGTCCCGCTGCACAAGGGGACGCTCTTCCGGCACTCCGAGCAACGACACCTGATACGCGATCCTGCGCGCGTGCTCCCTGCCCTCGGCCTGCTCCACCCCGTCCGGGTGCGAACGCCGCCAGTTCGTCCCCTCGGCGCGGTCCATCGAGATGTAGCCGAAAACGTGGTGGTCGTCGCCGACGATCGGGTACCGCTCCAACGCCGCCGGCGCCCCGGCGGGAGTCTCCCGGCCCCGGTACAGGGCGGCGAGGAACCGGGGGTACTCCGGTACGGAGCCCTGCCGCCACCGGGTGGCCGCGGTCAGGTCAGCGACAGGCTCCTGGACCGGCCCGAGCGTCGGCGCCGCGGCGGTCGCCGCTGCCTGGCGGGCCGCGGTGGCCGGCTGCCCGATCGGCCAGTCCGAGGGCGACGCGTCACCCATGTCGGGGGTGAACACCCTGAAGGTGTTCCCCTCGGCCGCTGTCCGGCCCTCCAGCGGGAGCACCGCGAGCGTGTAGGTCCGGCGGTCCTTGTCGTACCACAGCGTGGTCGGACTCGTGGAGGCACACCACGTCTTGCCCGTGCTGCGGGCGAACGCTCCGACGACGCCGCCGCCGCCGACAGGTGCGGAGCCGGGCGGCATGGGCGCGACGGGTTGCGTCGTGACCACCACGCGGTCCGACGGCAACGAGCGCAGAGCCGGGTCGCGGTAGGCCAGATCGGCGAGTTGCTGGGGCCTCGGACCCGCCGGGCCCGGGTGCCGCAGGTCGTAGACGAAGGGCACGGGGACCCCGGGCCGGCTCCAGGGGGCCGGTTCGGTGGTGAAGGGCTCGAACCCGCTGCCGTCGGGCTTCCGCCTCAGCAACATGATCACGCGGGCGTCGAAGGCGCCGGGGACCGGCGACGTCGCGAGGAGATGCCTTCCCCACGGCGCCTGCCCGGACACGCGCGCCAGCGTTCCCGGGGACAGCGCTCCGGCCAGCTCCAAGCGGTGCGAGGCCAGCTCGTGGATGTCCGTGTGGCTCCGGCCGGCGGCCACGGCCCGGTGCGCGGCGGTGAGCGCCTCGTCGAACCGCGCCCGGTCCGGCCGGCCCAGGCCCAGCATGCGTGCGGCGAAGACGCCCTTCCGCACGTCGGTCAGCTCACTGGTGACGCGCCCCATCTTGACCTGTGCCCACAGCGCCCGGGACAGTTCCGCCTCTCCGAGCCGAGCGGTGCCGTCCAGGCCGAGGATGTCCCTGACCCGGGCGTCGCCGCCCGGAGCGGCCATGGCCGCCAGCGTGCGCGTCACGGACGGGAGCGGCAGCCAACCGGTCAGCGGCGGTTCGATCGGCGCGGCCGGCCACGCCCCCGACACCTCGTCGAGCATGAGGCGGGTCAGCGAGGCCAGGTCCGACGGCGTCGGGAGGCCGCTTGCCTGCCGCCCGCGCCGGTATTCCGCCAGGATGGTTTCGAACAGCGCGACGGTGAACCTGCGCGCCCCCGGAAGGTTCAGTACGGGGTCCGCCGCCCGCATGCGCTCCACGAGCCCCATGGCCCGCAGCACCTGCGGGAACCGGGGGGTCTCGACCACAAGGCCGCCGAAGAAGTGCGTCAGCACCCGGGTCAACTCCAGTGTCCTGACCCGGGCTTCGGCACGTTCCTCCTCGGTCGGCCGGGAGCCGGGGGCGAGACCGGCATCGCTCACCCACGCGTCGAGCGCGGCGCCCGTCGGCTCGGGCCGCCGGACGATCCAGTCCGTCCGTCCGCCCCGCTCGTCCGTTCCCAGACCGAACACCATCGCGTTGGGGTCTCCCGGGACACGCATCGCCGACCACTGGGCCACGTAGAGCGCGTAGGAGGAGCCGTACATCGTCCGCCCGGCCAGATTCGCCACGGCTCCGACGAAGGACGGCTCCGAGAGCCAGTCCTGCACCGCCGGATGCGCACCGGAAGCCGGCCGGTTCCGCAGAGTGTGGTCCAGACCCGGAGGCGCCGCGCCGAAGCAGCTCGCGAGGACACCGGGGACGGTCCTCGGGGCGCCCGTCTGATCCAACTGCCATGCGGCCCAGGCCGCGCCCCGCGCCACGTCGAAGGCCCGCACTCCGGCCGTGGTGAACCAGAAGGTGGTCCCCGGCAGACCGTGCAGACCGGCGACGACCACGGAGGTCGCCCCGGCCTGGCGCCACGGCACGGGGTGCGGGCCTTCCGCGACGGCCACCCGACCGGGACGCTTGACGAAGTACGACGTGGCCTGCGCTGCCCGGCTGAGCAGCAAGCTGATCCCATGGCCTCTGACACCGGTCCCCTCGATGTCGTCCGAGAAGAAGCCCGTCAGGCGGAAGTCCGGGCCGACGAGCGGGAAGGCCATCACCCGGTGGTCCCACACGGTGGTGTCACCGGCCCGCAGACCGGCCACCGCGCGCAGCGTTTCCGGGTCCCGCACCAGCCAGCTCGCCGGGGGCATCTGCGGGAAGCTCTCCAGCACGGGCACGGTCCGGTACGAGGCCCGGTCCGGCGTCGTCCACATCAACGAACCGTTGGTCGCCCAGACCTCCCGCCCGTACCGGGTCACGAGCGCGTCCTGGAGGTAGGTGTTCCAGGAGCTGACCCGCGGGACCGCCAGCAGGAAGGGGACGCCCGGCCCCATCGTGCCCTGCACCGGGTCGAACGCCACCAGTTCGACGAACACCTCGAAGGGCACGTCCGCCTCGAAGTCCTTGCGGCCGCGGATCGTGACGCTTTTCCTGTCACCGGCGGCCGCGTAGAGGTACGGCTCGTCCCCGGGCTGCTTTCCCTGGGTCCACGGGGCGGCGCCCTGCCCGGTGAGGATCATCCCGCCCTGCGGATCGCGGCCCGTCGCCGTCGCCGTCCTGCTCAGGTCGAGGGCCGTGAGCGTGGCCCCTCCCCAGTTCCAGCCCCGGGGGCGGCCCTGGCCGTCGTGATGGCGGAACGCGGCGTCGAAGGCGCCGTTGAGCACCAAGTGGTAGGCGGCCAGCACCCTCAGGGACCGCGCGTCCCGCATCTCAGGAGCCATCGCCACGCGCACCAGGTCGGCGAGATCCGCCGGGGTCGTCGGCCGGCCGGGCGCCGGCATCAGCACCGACCGGGCCAGCACGGCCAGGTCGAGCGGGCCGCCCCGCAGCGCCGGATGCGGCGCGCGCAGCCGGTCCAACCGGGCCAGCGCGTCCCGCGCGTCGGGCCAGAAGGGCTCGTTCCGGGAGGACCGGCCGTAGAGGTCCGTGAGTATCCCGTCGTAGTGCTGCGCCACGGCGTGCGGCACCGGCGCCGGCAGGGGCGCGGACAGGGACACCGCAGGGGCCTCGGGCGGCGGGCTCGCGTCCGCCGTCTCGGCGTCGGGCGCGAGGGAGCCGGCCCGGGGCTTGTCCTCCACCGGCCGGGTGAGCACAAGCCCCGGGCCGGCTCCCATGGCCCCGACCGGCCCCGTGGACCCGGTCGCGGGATTGGTCGCGAACAGCGGCCGGCCCGGCGAATTCGCCCGGGAAGTCCAGAGTGCGGCGAACCCCGGTACCGGAGTCGCCGGCGCGGCGGGCGCCGGGGCCGGAGAGCCGTGAACGGTGCTCCCCGGGCTCGCGGCCGGTGTGGACACGTCCTCCGGCAGGACTTCTCTCCAGGTGTGCGGAACCGCCGGAGATCCCCCGGGGTCCGGGTAGACCGCGAGAGTGGTGACACCGGTGAGCTGATCGGTGTACAGCCCGGTGTGGTTGAGCGAGCCCCACATCGGTCTGCCGGCGCCGCGCGACAGGTCACCGAGCGGACCGGTCGCCGGGTGGGCACCGGGCGGGATGGCGCCGACGGCCGCCACGATCACCGGGGTGTTCATTCTCAGCGCCCGCAGCGCGGGGTCGCGGTAGGCCAGATCGCCGAGTTCTCCGGGCGGGGCCAGTGCGCCGTCCACCTCGTACACGAAGGGCGGCGCTCCGTGCGGGTCGTACCACGGGGCGATCTCGGTGCCGATCGGCACGAACGAGCCGCGGGGTCCCGGGCCCATCAACGTGACGGTGGACGGGTCGAAGACCGTGGGCAGTCGCGGCCCGGCGCCGAGAGACCGGCCCCAGGTCAGACCGTTGAGGGGGTCCCGGTGCAGCGAGTACGGGGACAGCACGCCGTCCCGCTCCCGTGCGTGGGAGGCCAGCGCGTCGATGTCCTCGGCGTCACGGCCGGCGGCGAGTGCCCTGCGCACCGCGTCGACCGCCTCGCCGCGACGTGCCGGGTCGGGAGCGGGCAGGTGCAGCATCCGCTGCGTGAGGACGCCCGGGTCCGGCGCGTCCTGGAAGAACCGTCGGGTCCTGACCTCGGCCCAGACGGTCCGCGACCACTCCGCCTCGCCGACCGGCGCGGCCCCGTCCCGTCCCAGGACGTCCCTGATCAGGGACTCCGGGTCCGACGCTGTCGACACCCAGTCCAGCGCCCGGACGAACTCGGGCAGCGGCAGCAGGCCGGTCAGCGCGCCCCGCTGCCCCGCGTTCCACCGGGCCGCCGCCGCGCTGAGCAGTCCGCGGTAGTCGTCGTCCGTTACCGCCCGCCCGCCCTGTCCGGTTCCGGCGTGCGCACGTGCCAGGGTCTCGAACAGCTCCATGGTGAACTCCCGGCCGCCGGGCCGGTTCAGCGCGGCGTCAGCCGCACGACCCGATTCCAGCGCGCCGATACCGCCCAGCAGCGTCCCGAAGTCCGTCCGGTCCGCCACATCCGCACCGAACACCAGGCGCAGCGCCCGCACCAGACGCAGCGCCCGTCCCCGCACCTCCTCCGACGCGGGAGCCGCGGCGTCGTGCAGATGCGCCGCACGCGCCGCCTCGTCCAGTCCGGTGCCCTTCGGCTCCGGCATGAAGGCCGACCACCGGGTCCCGGCGCCGCGCTCGTCGGTGACCAGAGCGATCGCCACCTCGTCGGCGCGCAGCCCCGTTCGCAGATTTCGTCCGACGCCGACGGCGTTCGAGTAGCTGGAGGCGTACACCCTCCGGTCCGCCTCGTTCGCGACGTACTGGCCGACCGGCGGATCCACCAGCGGATCCGCTCCGGTCGGCTGCGGGAGCGGAGCTGCCCCGGACAACCGGCCGCCGGCCACCGGGGGGTTGTGCACCGAGCGATCCGTTCCCCCGGGCATCCCGGCGAAGCAGGCCAGCATCACCACGGGATGAGACAGCGGCAGGCCGGCCTGCGCCACCTGGGACGCGATCAGCCGTGCGGACTCCCGCGCGCCGTCCCTTCTGACCCGGGTCCGGTCCCGGTACCGGTCCCGGGTCAACCAGTCGACGAACCCCGCGCCTCCGTGGTTGTTGATGTAGATCGGGGTGGGCAGTCCGTCCTCGACCCAGGGCACGAGGCGCGGTCCGAGCAGGCGCAGGCGGCTCGGCCGGTATTCCAGGTACGACCTGATGCCGGCGAGGCGGGCGTAGAGATCGCTGCGTTCGCTCCCCCGGTCCGGCGCGCCTTCCAGGTCCATGGAGATGTACGCGTTGAAGCGGTGGTCGGCGCCGGCGAGCGGGAAGGTGATCTCCTCGCGGCTCCAGTCGACCGTGCCGCCGTGCGGCAGCGTGGCTGCCGCACGCACCGTGGCCGGGTCCCGCAGCAGCCACTGCGCCCGGAACCCCTCCCTCTCCTGGAAGGTCAGCACGAGCACGGGCCGCGTGGAGCCGGGTGTCGCGTCGGCCCAGCGCACCAGGCCGTTGGAGGCCCATACATCGCGGTCGTGGAGCGCGACCAGCGCGTCCTGGAGAGTGAGGCCCCAGGCACTGACCTCAGGCATCGCCAACAGGACGGGGACGGCCGCGTCCAGCGCCGGCAGCGTCGTGTCGAACGCCATCAGCTCGTGGAACACCTCGGGGGGCACCGCTGCCTCGAAGCCCCTCGACCCGCGCAGCCGGATTTCCGCCTCGTTCGACTCGGCGGCCAGCAGATACGGCTCAGGTCCGTTGCCCCAGGGGGCGAGGCCGTCCTCCCGGTAGGAGAGTCCGCGCTGCGGGTCGACCACTTCCACCGCCGACCTGGTCAGATCGGCGTTGAGCGGGACCCGTGCCGCGTTCCAGTCCCAGCCCCGCGGATCACCCTGGGCGTCGAGACGGCGGAACCGGTCCGCGAACACGCCCCTGCGGATCAGGTGGACGGCGGACAGCACCGCCAGATTCCGCGCCCCCTGGGCCCGCGCGTCCATCGCCACCCGCAGCAGATCGCGACGGATGTCCTGCCGCACCGGCTCGGCCGGTCCCATCAGCAGCACCCGGCGGGCCAGCACGTCCAGTTCGAGCGGACCGTGCGAGAGGGTCCGCTCCCGCCGGCGCAGCGCGTCCAGCATGCCCAGGGCGTCCCGGGCCGCCGTCCGCGGGGCCTCGTCCCCGGACGCGGGCCCGTACAGGAAGGTGAGGAGCCTGTCGTAGGGCCCGGCGTCAGGCAGCCGGGCGAACCCGGTGGAGGACTGTCCGCGGCCGGCGGGGGAGGAGCCCCGACGCCCGCCGGAGGATTGCCCGCGGCTGGGCGCGGGTGCCGTGCCGCGTCCCGGCCGGGGCATGTTCGTCTGCCGCACTACGGCGTTCTGCGGCAGTACGGCGTTCTGCCGCGCGGACACCGTGCTCGGAAGCGGCCGGGGCGGGGCCGCCGGATCGGCCACGGGCCGGGTGAGGACAGGGCGCGCCGCACCGGGCCGGGTGGCGGCGGCTGTGCCGGGCGCGGTCGAGTCCGAGTCGTCGGACACCTCCTCCACCCGCCGTACGAACACGTGCCCCGGCGTGCCCGACGCGTTCGTCGGCACTGCCGCCGGCGGCCCGGACCCCGCGCCCACGGTGCCGAACCAGGGGATCGCCAGCGGGTCAGGGGCCAGGGGGGCGGCGGAGGCGCCGGCCGCGGCCTGGGACAGGTGGTCCGCCTGGTCGGGCGTGACCGCGCCCCACGTGTCGCGCGACGCCTGGGAGGCGCCGGCCTTCGGATACACCGCCACCGTGGTCGCACCCGTGGCCCCGTCGCGGTGCAGCCCGACCGAATGCGTGGAGAAGTGCGCGATCTTGCCGGTGTTGCGGGCGAACTCCACCGGCAGACTGCCCGCCACGGGGGGCCCGGCCGGCCTGGAGCGGCCGACCGCCAGGACCACCGGGGACCACGGGTTCCGCGACCTCACCTCCGGGTCGTGGGAGACGAGGTCGCCGAACTGCCCGGCAGGCGCGTAGTCCTCGGCCACGGCGTAGACGAACGGCGCCGCGCCGTCCCGCGCGGCCCAGGGCGCCGGTTCCGTGTCGTAGGGCACGAACGAGCGGCCGTCGGCCGACCGCGCCATCAGCGTGACGACGCTCGGGTCGAAGTCCCCCGCCCGGTACTGCCCGCCGTCAAGGACCCGGGCCCACGGGTTGCCCCGGGAGTCCAGCAGCCGCCGGTCCGGTGCGAACGCCCCGTCCTCCTCCAGGCCGTACGAGGCCAGTTCGTCGAGGCTCCGGGGATCGCGCCCTGCCGCCAGCGCCCGGACGACGGCGGCACGGGCCTCCCCGAACCGCGCGGCGTCGGGCGCGTCCAGGCGCAGGATCGTTGCCGCGAACGCCCCCTTGTCGGCCTCGCTCCTCATCCCTTCGACGACCTGCTGGGCCTTGACCCCCGCCCACAGCGTCCGGGACCACTCCGCCTCCTCGACCGGCGCGCCGTCCGCCAGGTCCAGCACCCCTCTGATCACGGACTCCGGGTCCTGGACCGACCCCAACTGCGCCAGGGCGCGCGTCACCGTCGGCAGCTCGTGCCATTGCGTCAACCGGCGCCCCGGCTGCCCGGCCCACGCGTGCGCCGCGTCCTCCAGCAGCCGGCCGAAGCGCTCCGCCACGAGCGGCGGCACCCCGCCCGCCGCACTGCTCTGCCCCTGCCCGTGGCGGGCCGGGTGCGCGTCCGCCACGGCCTCGAACAGCTCGACGGTGAACCGGCGCGTACCGCGGACACCGGGACCGTCCAGCGTCGGATCGGCGGCCCGCATCAGCTCCAGCGCGCCCATGCCCCGCAGCAGCAGCCGGGCCCGCTCGTGCCGCGGATCCGGCGCGAGGCCCGCGCTCCGCAGCGGCAGCGCGTGCTCGTCGAGGGCCAGGAACCGGCCGTTCAGGTCCTTGAAGGGGGTGGAGATCCGCCGCAGCGCCATGACCACCCGCAGCGTCCGCTTCCGTGTTTCGTCGGAGGCACGGTCCGGGCCCGTGTGGAGACCGGCGATACGCGCCACGTCGTCCAACACCGCCCCGGTCGGCCGGGGCCGCAGGACGGCGAATCCCGTGGCGGCGGCGATCCCCTTGCCGCGCGGATCCGTGCCCACGCCGAAGACCGGCACGTCCGCCGGAAGCCGCAGACTCGGCGCGTCCCAGATGTCGTAGCCCTCGTGGAGCTGGGCGAACACCGTCCTGCCCGAGCGGTCCGCCACGAGCTGGAGTTCCGGCAGGTCCTCCAGCGGATCGGCGCCGCGCGGCTCGTAGTCGTAGACCGACTGGAACCGCGTGCGGGGGCGCCGCCGCTCCCTGGGCATCGCACCGAAGCAGTTGGTCGCCACGACGGGGTGTGCGGCGGAGCGCCCCGCCAGGGCGATCAGGCCCGCCATCCGGTCGGCCGAACTCTCGCCCGAGGTGATCTCCCGTCCTCCCGGGGTGGGCCAGAGGGTGCTGCCGGTCAGTCCGTGGATGTGCAGGTGGACGGGGACCGGCAGATCGGCCGCCACCCACGGCAGTGGCCGCAGCTCCGCATGGCGCGTCATCCGGCCGGGACGCATGAGCACCTGCCACGAGGGCGCCCACATCCGCGCGGCGTTCTTCGTACGGTTCCAGCGTTCGTACCCCGGCATGGCGTTGAAGTCCATCGCGACGATGCCGATGAGGCCGTGGTCCGCGTCGCCGAAGGAACGGAAGGTCACCTGCCGGCTCCAGTGGGCCGCGTCCCCGAGCCCCGCGTCGTTCGCTCCGCGCACCGTCGCGGGGTCGGACCGCAGCCAGGTGCCCCGGACGCCTTGCTGCTCCAGGGCGACCAGGGTGAGCACGGGCGGGCCCGACTGGCCGGGCAGCGGCGTCCAGGTCGCCTGGGTGTCGTGGGCCCAGGTGCCCCGGCCGTACTTGGCGGCGAGCCCGTTCGGCAGTACGAGGCCCAGCTCGCGGATCCGGTTCATGGCCAGCAGGAGATCGGCCCCCGGCGGCACCTGCTTCAGGTCCGGGTCGAACGCGGGCAACTCGACGAAGACCTCGAACGGCACGAACCGCCTGAAGGTGCCCCGGCCGGCCACCCCGACCCGTGTCGGGTCGCTGGGCGCGGAGTAGAGATACGGCTCGGGCCTGCCGTTCGCCGACCACGCTCCGGGGCCCCGCACCACGGATCGCCCGCCGTCCTTGTCGATCACGGACACCGCGGAGCGCCCCAGCTCGAAGTCAGCGGGCAACTGCCCTGTCCAGTCCCAGCCCCGGGGGCGGTTCCCCGCGCCCGGCGCGATACGGAACCGCGCGTCGAACGCGCCCTCGCGCACCAGGTGGTGGGCGGCGAGCACCGCCAGACTGTCCGCCCGCACCCCGTACGCCTGCCGTGCCCCGGTGTCCAGGACCACTTCGAGCAGCTTCTTGCGCAGCTCGGCAGTCGCCTCGCCCTGCCCCAGCATCAGCACATGGCGGGTCAGCGCGCCGAGGTCGAGCAGCCCGCCGGCCCATCGGGGCTCCCGCGCCCGCAGCAGGTCCAGGGCGGCCAGCGCTTCCGTGCCCTTCGTCCAGGCGTACTCGCTCCCGGCACGCGGTCCGAACAGCTCCGCCAGGATCTGCGCGTAGTGCTCCTCGACCGCCTGCGGGTCCTGCGCGTCGTCCAGTTCCATCGGCGACCCGGGAGGCGTCGAACCGGTCAGGGACGTCGCGGAGCCGGGCCGCCCGCTGTTCGGGAAGCCCTGCGGCGGACCGGCCGGGTGCCACGCCTGCCCGCTGCCGGTGCTCCGCACCGCGTCCGCGACCGGTCGCGTGACCATCCTTCGCGGCGGCGCGGCCTGCGAGGCCGGCGTCGGCGGCGACCGGTATTCCGGACCGGCGGGGGCGGCGAAGGCGGCTCCCGCACCGTCGGGAGCCGGCGGACGCGTGTTCTGCGGGTCGCCCATGTCGGGAGTGACCTGGCCCCAGGTGTGCAGGGAGGTCGGCGGGCCGCCCGGCTCCAGGACCACGGCGACGGTGTACGTGCCGGTGCCCGGATCACGGTGCAGCCGGACCTCCGCCGTGGAGGCCCACCAGTCGGTGCCGGTGTTGCGGGCCAGCTCCCCCGGCAGGCTGCCGACGACCGCGGGGCCGGCGCCCGGCGGCATGGCGTACGGGAAGGCCGCGACGCCGGGGGCATGCTCGGTGAGGGTCCGCAGTTCCCGGTCGCGGTAGGCGAGATCGCCCAGCTCACCCGGCGTTCCCGGGGCGGCGGCGCCCGTGTAGACGAAGGGCTTGGCCGGTGAGGGGCCCAGGTCCGCGTGCCAGGGGGCGGGATCGGCGCCGGCGACGGCGAGGGAACCGTCGGGTGCCCGCTCCAGCAGGGTGACGACGCGGGGGTCGAAGGTCCCCGGCTCCCGTGCGCCGCCGGAGAAGTCCCGGCCCCAGCCGTCTCCCTCGCCGTCCCGCAGCACCGTGGCGGGCGACAGGGCTCCGGCGCGCTCCAGCGCGTGCGAGCCGAGTTGCGCCGCGCTCTCGACGTCCCGGCCGGCCGCCGCCGCCCCGCGGACCGCGGCGGCGTCGAACCGCGCCGGGTCCGGGACCAGCTTCCGGCTCATCGCGAGGTCGGCCTTGACGATCGCCCACACCGTGCGGGACGCCTGCTTCTCCCCGACGGGGGCGTCGTCGTCGAGTGCCAGGACCTCCCTGATCCGCGCCACCGGGTTCGGGTGGGAGCGCAGTTCGGACAGAGCCGTGACGACGGGTTCCGTCGGCAGCCAGTCGGACAGCGTCCGGGAGTCCCCCGCTTCCCGCACGCCCGCCGCCTCCAGCAGCAGCCGGCGGTGCGGCCCCTCGTCCGGGATCGGGGCGCTCGGGGAGCCTGTCGCCAGGTAGCTGAAGAGATCCATGGTGAACCGCTTGGCACCCACCCGGTTGACCGCGGCGTCGGCCTCCCGCATCAGCTCCAGGGCGCCGATGCCGCGCCACAGCCGGTCGAACTGCGGGTCGCGGTCCACCAGAGGGCCGAACGTGTGCACCACGGCCCGCCACAGCCGCAGTGTCCGCTCCCGGGTGCCCTCCGCACCGGCGGGGAGGTGGGCACGGCGGGCGAGGTCGTCGAGTTCGGGCCCCTTGGGCTCCGGACGGTTGACGACCCAGCCGGTGTGCGGCTCGCGCTGGTCCGTGGTCAGGGTGATGACCGGCTCGTCGGCGACCGGGCCGCCGGTCAGTTGGCCGGCCGCGTAGACGCCGATGGCCTGGGGAGCCGCGAAGGCCCAGGAGTTCAGGTGGTTCGCCACGAGCTGGCTCTGGGACAGGTCGTCCAGCACATCGACGCCGACGGGCACCCCGTACGAAAGGGGCGGGTTCGGCATTCCGTGGTAGGTCGCGCTGCCGCTCGTCCCGAGGTTGCAGCCGACCAGCAGGAGCGGGTACCCCGCGGGCAGCCCGGACCTCTCGACCAGGAACGCGACTCTGCGGACGAACTCGGCGGGGCCGGGGTGGGCCACCCCTGCCGCGGTGGGCCAGGAGCTGGTCGCCACTCCGGCATGGAGCAGCAGCGGTAGCGGCGCGCGCATGCCGAGTTGCCACCAGGGCAGCGGTCGCGGGTCCCAGGCCGCCGCCCTGCCGGGGCGGTTGACGTGCCACACCCGCGCGTCGGCGAGTTGGGACGCCCGGTAGCTGCGGGCGTAGCCCCGGTCGGCGTCCGCTTCGAGGTCCAGGGCCAGGAAGGCGCTCAGGTGGTGGTTCGGGCCGATGACCGGGCGGACGACCATGTCCCGGCCCCAGTCGATCGCCCCGGCGCGTCGCGGCGCTACGGCGGTCGCGGTTGCCGGGGAGCGCAGCAGCCAGCCCGGGATCGGGCCGGTGCGTTCCACGGAGGTGAGCGCGATGACGGGCTGTTGCCGCGCGTCGCCGGGCGGAACGAGCGTCTTCACCGTGCCGTTGGTGGCCCAGACCGTCCAGCCCTGGCGGGTGGCGAGGCCGTCCTGGAGCTGGAGGCCCCACGCGACGGCTTCGGACAGGTACAGCAGCACCTGCGTACCCGGCGGCAGGTGCGCCAGGTCCGGGTTGAACTCCAGCAACGCGTCGAGGACCGCGAACGGCGCGCGCCGCCCCAGGATCTCCACCGACCAAGGACCGCTGTCCCCGCCGATCACGTAGGGCCTGGGTCCCCCGGGCCCCGCCGCCGTGCGCCACGGGCTGACGCCGACGGTCACGGCCGGGTCGCCGCCCTGCCGTCCGCGTATCTCCACCGCCGTACGGTCCAGGTCGAGGGTGGCGGGCAGGCTGTTCGACCAGTCCCAGCCGAGCGCGTTCCCCGCCGCGTCGGTGTAGCGGAACTCGGGGGCGAACGCGCCCTCCTGGTGCAGATGGAAGGCGGACAGCTCCGCCAGCGAGCCGGCCCGGGGACGCTGTACGGCCAGCGCCACCAGCGCTGCCAGCTCCTCCGCCATGACCTCGTCGTCGAGGCCCAGCATCAGTACGCGCCGGGCCAGGGCCGCCGCGTCGAGCAGCGGACCGCCGGCCGGCTCCGGGTCCCGCGCCCGCAGCCGGTCGAGCAGCGTCAGCGCCTCGTGCGCCCCTGCGGGGAAGTACTCGGCCGCACCGAACGCCTCGACCAGGACGCTCTCGTGGTGCCTGGCCCGCTCGTGGGCGGTGGGTTCGGCCACCGGCGCCGGCGCGCTGCTCGCCGGCGCAGCCGCCGGACGCGACGCGGGGGCGGACACCGGGGCCGAAGCCCGGTCCACCGGCCGGGTGAACACCCGGCGCGGCGCGGCGGCCGGCGCTGCCACCGCGCCGTTCCACGTGGCGGCGCGGAGGGGCACGTACCGGGGGGTCAGGTCGAAGCCGGACAGTTCCAGGACCTCGTCGGCCGAGGCCGCCGCCTCGACCAGCATCAGCGGCAGGCCCAACGCGAGCGGCGGCACCGGCCGCCCCGTCGCGTGGGCGTAGCCGGTCACCATCCGCCGCAGCGTGTCCGAGGTCAGCAGCGCGTTGTCGCCCGAGCGGTTTTCCCGGAACCGGTCCAGCAGCCAGAAGCCCCGCAGCAGCGCGTCGAACGCCGGCTGGTTGTCCTCGACGGACGGGCCGTAGATCAGCCTGATCGCCCGTACCCAGCGCAGCACCCGCCCGCCCGTGGCCTGTCCACCGGTCACCCGGGCGCTGAGGACGTCGAGTTCGGGCACCGACGGCTCCGGACGGAATCCCGCCCAGTCGTCGTCCGCCTCAAGCTGGAGTCGCGCGCCCAGGCCACGTGCCAGGTCGGCGGGCACGATCACGGGGGCCCGCCCGCTGACGGTGGACCACACCCACATGTCCAGGCTGTTCGCCAGGTACTGCCCTGCCCCCGGCGCCACCAGCGGGTCCGCCGGGGGCGGCCCCGACACGTCGAGGCCCATCGGGACGAGGGCGCCGCCCGACGGCAGGTCAGGGGCGAGGGCGTAGAGGGCGTCCACCAGACCGGGGTAGCTGAACGTCTTGACGTCCCCGGACAGCAGCGCGAGCCGCGCCCCCGTGCCGTCACCGTCGATCCCCAGGGCGAACATGCCGGTGAACGGCAGGGCCTGCGGGGCCGACTCCACCGACCCGGACGCCGGGCCGCCCGCGTCCTGGGCACCGCGCGTGACCCTGGTGAACGTGTACACGTCGCGCAGCAGTCTGTAGGTCTCCTGCTGTCCGTCCCACGCCTGCCCGGTACGGGAGGAGAAGCCGACCGGCACCCGGGACGGCGGCTGCGGAGGCATGCCGGGCTGCGGGGGCATGCCCGGCTGCTGAGGCGCGCTCAGGTGCTTGGTCGCGGCGACCTCGCGCATCCGCACCGGCTCGCCGTCCGCCGCTTCGACCGTCCCGTCCCACGCCACCGGGTCGGGGGCCGCCCCGGGATCGGCCAGCATCAGCAGGGCTCGCTCGGCGTTCCTGACGAGCGGCTCGACCCGCTGCCGCTCCGGCGCGGGCAGCTCGCCCAGCCGGGCCGCCGCCGCCTCCACGGCGCCGCGCAGCGCCCGGTGTGCGGGGGCGTCCGCCGGGAGGGGCGTGCCCAGTGCGTAGGCACCGATCCCGCCGGCGATGTCGAAGCAGTCGAGAGCCGGCAGCAGCGTGCTGGTGGAGCCGTCCGCCTGGGGGAAGCCCGCCGCCGCCAGGGTCAGGAAGGGCGCGGTCGCCCGCACCGCGGGGTGCCGCGCGATACGCGAGAGAGCGTCGCGCTGGGCGGCCCGCGACAGCGGGACCGCGAACCTCTTCGCCCGCTCGTCGTCCTTCTGGAGGAATTCCAGCAGCTCCTCGGCCGCCTGCCGGATCTGCTCGGGCGTCATGGCGGGGTCGTCGAAGCCGTAGTGGCGCAGCTCCAGCAGGACGAGCGCGACCGCGAGCCGCCCGAGATCGGTGTCCAGCGGGCCGTATTCCTCCATGCCGATGGCATCGACCCGGTTCAGCGTCGCCCCTTGGGACATCCGTCCCGTCAGGCCGAGGTTCAGCTTCTCCCGCACCAGCTTGAACGGGCTGAAATCGTCGTCGGGGATCCGGCCGAACTCCCGGAGGTTCTCCTGGAACCAGTCCCGGGCGCCCTTGAGGTGCGGAACAGCCACCTCGCCGATCAGGCCGGTGTGCCCGCGGAAGAACGCACGGCTGCCGGGCCTGAGTCCGCGCAGGATGTACGGGAAGGAGTGCCGGGACGCCACGGGCAGCAGGTTCTTGCTCAGCACCCCGTGTGCGGTCCTGCCGTCCATGCCCGGCTTCGGCCAGCTAAACGCGAAGGTAACCGCCGCCGCCTCGTTGAACAGCAGCCAGGCGTATCCCCATACCTCCTCGACCTCGGGAACGGCCGCGAAGTAGGGCGTCAACGCCGCCGCGTCGTCCTGGCTCATGCCCAGGAGGCCGCTCACGTAGTAGAGAGCGACGTTCTGGCCGAACCGGCTGCCCCGCGAGAACAGCGGCTCCATCTCCGGTCGGACCAGCCGCCGCAGCGCCAGGGTCTGGGCGCTGCGCAGGCCCAGCGTGCTCACCCCGGCGGTGGGCTGCACGTAGCTGCGGTCCGCGCCGTGCGCCACCGCGGGGAACACCACGGCCCGGTCGCCGACGCCGGGCGACACCGTCCAGCCGTCGGCTTCCGGCAGCAGGTCGGCCAGCCGCGCGGGGCCCGCCGTGTCGGTGCGCGCCAGCGCGGCGCGCCCCGTCTCCAGGCGGCGCAGCCCCTCCCTCGGGGAAAGCCGCCGCTCGTCGGCCACGGACTGGAGCGGGTCGAGGACGAACTCGCCGATGATCTTGGCCTGCGCCCTCGCGGGACGCTCCCCGGGCCGGACCGGCGGAGGGTCGTACTGGTACCGCCCTTCGGCCGAGTGCCAGAACATCGGGGTCTTCTCGACCACGAGTTTGAGGCCGTACCCGGTGGCCAGCGTCATCTTCTCCAGCTCCGGCAGGCCCGGTACGGAGAGTTCGATGACATGCCGGTCCTCAAGCTCAAGGGAGAATCCGGCGTATCCGCGGTTCGTGGGCGCGTCGACCAGCGCCTGCACGGTGGAGCGGGACGGCGTGACCGGCGCCAGCGCGGCGGGCAGCACCCGGCCCGACGCACCGACGATCACCGCACGGCCGTCCAGTGCCGGTATCTCCAGCGGCGAGCGCCCCTGCGGTCCGCGCAGCAGATCCGCCCCGTCGTGTCCGTCCGGCGTCAGCGCCAGCCGCAGCCCTCGCCGCAGCAGCAGGTCCGCCCAGACCACGGTGCCGTCCGCGAGGTGGTACGCCGCCCACGCGTGCCCCAGCCGGCCGCCCTGCCGCCGCCCGAGCACCAGGGCCAGCGATCCCGGTCCTGCCGCCCGTACCCCGTTCTCGACCTGCCGCCACGACTCCACCGACGCCCAGCCCGGCCCCGCCGCCAGCGCGTGCTCCGTCGTGCTGCGGCCCACCGCCGAGTCGTCCAGCGCCACCGCTGCCCGCACCCCGCCGGGGAACACCGCGGCGCCCAGGTCCCGCACCAGTGCGGCGCACTCCCCCAGCGTCGGTTCGGCGGGCAGGGCCCGCTCGGCCACCGCGTTCACCCGGGCCTCAAGACCGGCCCAGGTCAGCCCGCGCCCGGCCGCCCTGTCCGGGCCGGGACGCGGTACGAGCGGCGGCCGGCCGGAACGCTGTGCGTGCGGGGGCGAGGAGGTGATGCCGGCGCCGGCCGCCGGTGACGAGGTGCCGGAAACACCCTCGGCCGCCTCCCGGACGTCGTCGTAGGGGACGTAGCCCCAGACGTCCTCGGGCGGCCTTGTCTCGTCCTGCTCCGGATAGACGGCGACGGTCAGGGTGTCGCCGTCGCGGTGCAGCCCCACCGGGTGCGTGCTGGCGTACCAGCCCTTGGCCGTGTTGAGCGAGACCTGCGCCGGAAGGCTGTCCACCACGAGGTCGTCGCCCGGCGGCATGGCCCGGGGGACCACCAGGATTCCGTCGGTCCCGTTGCCCAGCTCCCGCAGTTCCGGGTCGCGGAAGGCGAGATCGGCGAACACCCCGGCCGGTGCGTAGCCTTCGCCCGCGGCGTACACGAACGGGGCCGGGCGGTCCGGTTCGTCCTCGTCGTACCAGGGGGCGGCGATCCGGTCGTACGGGCGGAACGAGCCGTCGGGCAGCCGCTCCATCAGCGTGAGCACGCTGTGGTCGAAATCGCCCGGTGCCGCCTGGGCCGGCTCGCCGGTGAAGTCCCTGGCCCACAGCGTGCCTTCGGAGTCGTGGAGCAGCGTGTCGGGTGACAGCGCTCCGTCCCGCTCCAGTCCGTGGGAGGCCAGCGCGGCGAGGTCCCCGGAGTCACGGCCAGCGGCGATCGCCCTGACGGCCGCGCCGTGGGCCTCGGCGAACCGCGAGGGGTCCGGCTGCTCAAGGCGCAGGACCGCCGCGGCGAACTCGCCTTGGGCCGTTGCTTCTGCGTCGCGGCTCATGAGCCGTTCGGCCGCGATCTCCGCCCACAGCACCCGGGACTGTTCCGCCACGCCGACCGGTGCGTCGTCCGCCAGGCCCAGGGTGTCGCGGACCAGGGCCGCCGGGTCGGGGAAGCGGCGCAGCGTCTCCAGGGCCCTGGGCACCTCGGGCAGCGCGATCCATTCGCCCAGCCCGCGCCCCGGCCGCTCGGTCCACGCACGGCCCGCGTCCTCCAGCAGCACGGCGAAGCTCCGCTGCCTGTCCGCCGCCGGCAGCCCGGCGGTGCTCGGCTGCCCGCTGAGGGCCTGGTGCTTCTCCGCCAGCAGTTCCAGCAGGTCCAGGGTGAACACCGGGACGCTCGGCCGGCCTTGCCTGACGTCCGCCTGCCGCATCAGCTCCAGCGCGCCGATGCCCCGCAGCAGCACCTGGGACAGCGCTCCCCGCTGGTCGTCGGGGTCGGTCAGCAGCAGAGCGTGCTCGTCCACGAATCGGAATGCCCCACTCCGGTCCATGAAGGGCAGGAAGACCCGGCGCAGCGCCATCACCAGGCGCAGGGTCTGTTCCCCGGCCTCGTCGGACGCCGGACCCGGACCCGTGTGCAGACCCGCCGCACGCGCGACAGCGTCGAGCGACGCGCCCCGCGGCCGCGGCCGGGCGACCGGCCACGCGGTCTGCGGGGTCACCCCCTGGAACCGCTGGTCGGGATGGACCTCGAACACGCCCTCGTCGGCACCGATTCCCGGCAGCGGCGCGGTCGTGAAGCCGACGGTTGCCAGGTAGTACTGCGAGAACACCGTCCTGCCGAGCGCGTCGGCCCGGTGCTGGATCTCCGGCAGGTCGCCCAGCGGGTCCGCGCCCCGCGGGTCCTTGTCGTGGACCGAGGCAGCGTCCTGCGGGCCGCGCCCGCGCTCCCCGGGCATCGCGCCGTAGCACTGGTCCATGACGAAGGGGTGGGCGTCGGGCAGCCCGGTCAGCGCCACCAGCGCGGCGGCCCTGCGGCCCGACTCCGGACCTGACGTGGTCTCGGTGCCGTGCGGGGTGGACCAGGCGGTGGAGCCCGCCAGGCCGTGGTTGACCCCGAAGGCGGGGGTGGGAAGCCCCAGTTCGGCCCACGGCACCGGGCGCGCCGCGAGGCGCGCCATGTCGGGGTAGCGGATGACGTACTTCTCGACGGGCGCGCCAGCCGTGAACCGGGCGTAGAACGAGGTGGCGGACCAGCCTCCGTCACCCTCCTCGGCGAAGTCCAGCGAGAGGTAGCCGATGAGCCGGTGGCCGGGGCCGACGACCGGCCAGTAGGAGAGCCTGCGGCTCCAGTGGGCGGCGTCGCCGAGCCCTCGTCCGGTGACCGTGCGAACCGTTTCCGGGTCCCGGCGCAGCCAGCCGCCCAGGGGCTCCTGCCGCTCCCGCGCGGTGATCGCGAGCACCGACCTGGCGGGGTGACCGGCCGGCCGTGTCCACTCCGTCCTGCCGCCGGTCGAGAGCACGTCGAGGCCGTACCTGGCCACGAGTCCGTCGGCGAGATGGACTCCCCGGGAGCTGACCGAGTCCATCGCCAGCAGGAGGTCCGTGCCCTCCGGGACACGGGCCAGGTCCGGGTCGAGTGCGGGCAGTTCCTGGAACACCTCGAACGGCACGCGCCGCGGGCGCCCGCCGTGGCCCGGCAGCGTGACGGAGGACGGATCACTCGACGCGGAGTAGAGATACACGTCCCCCCACGGGGTGGTGATCTGCTTCTCGTCGCGTGTCCCGTCGACCCGCTCGACGACCTCCGCGGCGACGCTGAGGTCGGCGTCGGCCGGCACACCCGCCTGATGCCAGTTCCAGCCCCGGGGCCTGCCCCGCGCGTCGGGGGGAAGTCGGAACGCCTCGGCAAACACCCCGGACGCCAGGTGGTGCGCCGACAGCTCCGCGAGATTCCGCGCCTGCGGGTGCTGGGACGCCACCCGCAGCAGCTCGGTGACCGCGTCGTCCGTAAGGCGCTCGCCGGCGTCGAGGTGCAGCACATGGCGGACCAGCGCCGCGAGGTCGAACCGGCCCCGTGCCAGGTCCGGGTGCTGCTTGCGCAGCCGGTCCAGCCGCTCGACCAGGGCGTCAAGTCCCCCGTCCTGGGCGGCCACATGCGGGGGCAACACCCCGTAGAGCGCCGCCACGGCGCTCCGTTGACGCTCGGGGAGAAGCTGCTCCTGCTCGTCCTCGGAGCTGTCCAGGGACATGTCCGAGCTGCCGGACGCCGACACGACCCGGGACATCGGCACCGGTCCCGGCCGCGACGAGTGGTGCCGGGCGGAGCTGATCACATCGTCCCGTCGGCCCCGCCGGCCACCCGGCCGACTGCCGGAAGCCGCCGCAGCGGTCCCCGCTCCCGCCGCCCGGGAACCACCGGCCCGGTCGCCCGTCTCCGACACCGGTCGGGTGCGTACCGGTACCTGCGGAGGTGTCGGCGCCGGGAGCGAGGCGAGGCCGATACGGTTCTCCGCCTCCCACAGTTCCGTCTCCAACGCGTCCAGGCTCGCGTCGAGTTCGGAGATCGCCGCGAGTACGTCACCGGAGGCGGACCATGCGGTGCGCAGCTCCCGCAGCTTCTCCGCCACGTCGCCCAGGCGCGTAACAGGACCCCGCAGTGCCGCCGGGGCATCGCCCGCCAGCAGGGCATCGACCCGCGCCTTCGTGTCCTCAAGGCTGTTTCCGATGATGCGCGTGTTCACGGCCGTGGGATTCCCCGCCGCCCGCTTGGCCGCAGCCGAGACCGAGGTGACCTCCTCCCACGTCTCGTCGAGTACGCCGGCCTTCACCACGGCCTGCGGCAGTGTGTCAACGGCCCCGGCGTCCTGCCCCAGCGCCGGGTTGTAGCGCATCGCCCTCGCGAATTCCTGGGCCACCACGGGGATGACCATGCCGTTCAGGGGCACGTCCTTGGGCCGGTAGGACGCGCCGCGCGCCTCGGCGAGCATGACCCCGTTCCCGGTGTCGACGCCCATGGCGCCCATGCCGAAGTCCACATCCAGATCCCCGGTGTGCGGCGCGAAGCCGGGCGGGGGCGAGAGAAGGTCCTTCTTGAACTCGCCCTCGCCCCTGCCGTACACGATCGAGCGCAGCCAATCGACCTTGGTGGGGCCCTCGTTCAGGGTGTTGTCCTGGCCCTCGTACGGCTTGTGGAACACCAGATCCGGCAGGTCATGGCCGAGCACCCGCAGGAGGTCGGGAAGCTCCTGACCCGGCCGGCCGAGCAGCAGCCCGTCGACGTCCCGGCGTTCCTCCGCGGTGAGCAACTCGTCGTGTACGGAGCAGAAGTCGCTGCGGACCAGCAGCCGGAAGGCCGCGGCCACATGCAGTTGGATGGTCCGCCACCTGGACCCCCTGTCCGCCCCCGCCCGGTCCAGGTACAGGACGATCAGCCGGACGAACTCGCGGGCGGCTGCCGGCAGGGGCCGGTCGTACGTGTCGGCGAAGAACTCCGCGACCCGGGACGTTCCCTGCCGGATGCGCTCCGCCTCCTCGGCGGCGAATAGGTCGGTGATGACCGTTTCGAGGTCCAACAGGCCGAATCCGTAGGTAACTTGCAGGACCGCACTGAAGCTGGGGTCGTTGACCGTGACGGTCGTGTCCCGCACCAGCTCCACATGGTCCGGGGCCCCGGCGAGCGTGCCCGAGAGCCGGAACCGGCGGTCCGGGTCCGCCAGGGCCAGGGCCCTCATCCTGGCGACGTGTCCGACGAGATCCTGGAGAGCGTTCACGACGGATGCCAGGTCCGGCATCGGTTCCAGCACGAACTCAAGGTTGGAGTGGGTGTACGGCGGGGTGTCCGGTGTGTCGGTCTCCAGCCGCCATCCCCTGCCCCTGAGGAGTACGACGCCCCGGGCGTAGAAGGGGACGGTGGCTCCGGACGTTTCCAGCTCGACGCCGAATCCGGCGTCCAGGCGGCGTGACAGGCGCGCCGGGGCCTGCTGCGGGAGCTGTCCGGCCGTCCGACCGCCGGATGTCCCCTCCGCGGCGGACGCGACCGGCGGACGCGAGGAGCGCGGCCGGTGCGGGACCTGCGACACCGGCCGCGCGAACACCGGCCGAGGAGCGGGGGCAGCGGCGCCGGGCAGCTCGGTGGCCCGCAGGGGCTGGTACCGGGGGGTCAGGCCGAGGCCGGTCAGCTCCAGGACGTCGCCGGTCGCGTCCGCCAACGCGTCCATCATGCGCGGCAGTTCCTCGGCCAGCGACCCGGCCGGCCGTTCCTGCCAGCGGGTGAAGGACTCCCGCATCGAGTACAGCTCGCCCATGGTGAGCGGTGTCGTGTCACCGCGCCGGGCCCGGTGCTGGTCCAGCGTCCAGAACCCGCTCAGCAGCGCGTCGAACGTCTCCTGGTCGTTCTCCACCCGGACGCCGTAGATCAGCCGGGCCGCCCGCACCCACCGCAGCACCTGGTCGGGCGTGGCCCGCTCTCCCGTCACCCGGCGTGCGACGGCGCGCAGTTGCGGCAGAGCCGGGGCCGGGCGGAAGCCCACCCACCAGTCGCCGTCCGCCAACTCGAAGCGGGCCGACGGGTTCTGGCCCGGCAGCGGCACGATCCGCGGCTCACGGCCGCTCGCGGTCGTCCAGACCCAGCGGCCCCAGGCCGTGGCCAGGAACTCGCCGGCCGTCGGCTGCTCCAACGGGTCCGCCCGCACCGGACCCGCCAGATCGGCTCCCATCACCACCACGGTCGTGTCCGACGACCGCGCGGTCAGCTCCGGTGCGACGGCGAACAGCGCGTCGACCAGCTCCGGATAGCCGAACTCCGCGACCGCTCCGGACTTCAGCGCCAGTCCCGCCCGTGTCCCGTCCCCGTCGAACCCGAGCAGGAACGCCTTGCGGAACGGCACCGGATGCCGGGTGGCCGCGCGCGGCACACCCCGCTCGCCGCCCTCCTCCTCCGACCTCTTCGGAAACACCCCGGGCAGCAGGGCGTAGGAGTCCGTCCGGGCGGCGGATTCGTCGGCCGGCCGTACGGACAGTCCCACCAGTTCCTGGTCGGCGTCCTCGTACTGGACGACGGCCAGGTCGCCGACCGGCACGCGCTCCCCGTCGGCCGCCTCGACCGACTCGTCCCCGGGCACCGGCTCCGGCGCCGACTCCGGGTCCGCCAGCTTCGCGAGCGCGGCCAACGCGTCGTCGACCACCGGCACGATCCGATGGCGCTCCGCACGGGAGAGCGCCGGCAACCGGGAGTTCGCCGCCCGCACCGCATCTCGCAACTGTCCGTGCGGCCCGGCGGGCAACGGGGTGCCCAGTGCCCAGCGGCCGACAGCCTTGGCGATGTCCGCAGCGGCCGGACCGACGAGCAGCGGATACCGCACCCCGCCGGCCAGCGGCAGTCCTTCCGCCGCCAGTTCCAGGAAGGGCGCGAGGTCGCGCACCACGGGGCTGTTCCGGATCCGCAGCAAGGACGCGCGCAGCTCGCCCTCGGACAGCGGGAAGCGGTTGGCCTTCGCCTGCTCGTAGTCCTGCCGGAGAAACTCCACCAGCTCGGTCGCCAGCTCGCGGAGCTGGCCCGGCAGCATCATCCGGTCGAAGCCGTAGTGCCGCAGCTCCAGCAGAACGAGGGCGACCGACAGCCGTCCTGAGGCGGTGTCGAGCGCACCGAAATCCGCCATGCCGACGCTGTCGTGCCGGTCCAGCCGCTTGCCACGGGAAGTGCGGCCGGTCAGGCCGACGTTCATCTTCTCCCGCGGGCTCGCGGGACCGCGGGAGATGTCGAAGACGTTGACGGGGACGTTCCCGAAGCCGGGTAGTTGCTGACCCAGCCACTCCAGCAGCCGCGTCAGATGGTCGGCGGCGAGCCCGTTGATCTGTTCGACGTGATCGTTGAGGAACGTCCGGGTGCGGGGCCGCAGTGCCCTCAGGAGGTGCTCGAAGGAATGCCGGGACGCCGCGGGGAGGAAGTTCTTGATGAGGATGTGGCCGGGTGTCCGCTCCGAGATCGGCTCGGCCGCGGCTTCGTTGAACAGCAGCCAGGAGTATCCCCACACCTCCTCGACGTCCGGGACAGCGGCGAAGAAGGGGGTGAGCGCGTCCACCTGCGCCGGGTCGGCGTCGATGAGTCCGCGCACGTACTGACGGGCCAGGACGCGGCCGATGTCGCTGCCGCTGCGGAGGATCGGCTCCAGGGTCGGCACCGTCAGCCGGCGCAGGACCAGGTGCTGGACCGCCCGCAGACCGAGCACGCTCACTCCCGCCGTGAGCTGCGTGTAGTCGCCGGGGTCCTCGTCGGGGAAGGCCGGATGGACCTCGGTGGTCCGCGTGCCGAGATCGGTCAGCGTCCACCCGTCGGCCGACCGCAGGAGCGCGCTCAGCGGCAGCGGCTCCCCCAAGGCGTCGACGGTGCTCAGCCGCGACTGGGCCCGTTCCAGGGCCGACAGACCCTCTTCGACGGTCTGCCGCTCTTCCTCCTCCATCACCTGCATCGGATCGACGACAAGCTCGACGATGTAGGCGTATTCGGACGTCGGCGGGTCCTCCCCCGCCGCGACCTCCGGCGGCTTGGCCTGGAGCCTTCCGGTGCCGGGGTTCCGATAGACCGCCCTTCTGTCGACGACGGCCATCAGACCGTGCCCGTGGGCCAACGGGTGATGTACGAGATCGTCGGGGTCGCCGTCCCTGTGCTGGATCGTGATGATCCTGCGGTCCTCGACCTCCGGCCCCCACCCGGCGTATCCGTGGTTCGTCGGCGCGTCCACCAGCGCCTGCCAGGAGTCGGCGGACGGCGCGCCCTCGGACAGCGGCAGCGCCTCCGGCAGCACCTGCCCGGCAGGACCGACGATCACGGCCCGCGCGTCCAGCGGAACGGTCTCCGGCGGCCCGTCGCTCAGCCGGCTGTCCAGCGCCCGAGTCAGATCCGCCCAGGCCACACCACCGTCAGCGAGGCGGTACGCGGCCCACGCGTGCCCCAGCCGGCCGCCCTGGGCCCCCGCCAGTACGAATGCCACCGACCCGGGGCCCGCGCCCCTGGCGGCCAGCCCTGCGGCCACCTGGTCCCACGCCCGCACCGGCCGCCAGCCGGGACCCGCCGCCAGCGCGTGCTCCGTGGCGCTCCGGCCCACCGCCAGGTCGTCCAGCGCGACCGCAGCCCGTACCCCTTCGGGGAACAGCGCGTCGCCCAGACCCCGTACCAGCGCGGCGCACCGGCCGAACGTCGGCACGCCCACCGCGCCCCGCGGGATCACCTCGGCCACCAGGGCCGACAGTCCGTCCCGGGTCAGTCCGGCGCGGAAGGCCGCGCTCTCGGGCGGCGGGGGCAGCGCGTCCACGCGCGGCGCGCCCCCGGGCAGAGCTGTCGCCCGGTCCGGCGGCGGCACGGCCGGAGCCGCGGCGTCGCTGCCCTCGTAGTGGTCGGTGCCCGACGGGACCCAGCGGGCGGTGGTGACGCCGTTCTCGGTGACGGTCCGCCGCGCGTAGGACGCGGTGTGGAACAGCTCGACCGTGCGGGTGGCGTCCGCCGGGCCGACGGGCTGGTGCGTCCGGAAGTCGAGCGGCCCCGCCTCGCCGTACCGGCCGGCCCTGAAGACGTCGAGGCGCGCGTCCAGGACGTGCGCGAGCAGCGGCGCGAACGCCTCGCCCTCGGCGGAGTTCCAGTGCTCGGCCCAGTTCAGGACGGCGTCGGTGAGGGCGGTCAGCTCTCCGTCGCCGAGCGGTTCGTGACGCAGCCACAGGTCGGCCAGTTCGCCGCGCAGCCCCTCGTCGGTCGTGAAGCGGCCCTCGTCCGGCAGCGGGACACCCAGCTCGCCCAGCCTCGTGACCAGCTCCGGTACGTCCGTCCCGGCGGCGCGGGCCGCGAAGGAGCCCTCTCCGAGGGCGCTGAGGCGGTACTGCCACAGCGCCTCGCCCGCGCCCACGCCGCGGTGTGCCGACAGGCGGTCGGCGACCAGCCCGCGGGCGGCGGCGAGCACGGAGGCGTACGGGGTGTCCGCCAACGCCTCGGCGGGACCGGCCAGATCGCGCCTGACCCGCGCCGGGTCGGACAGCCACGCGTGCGCTTGCGGGTCGCGGCCCGCCAGGCCCGTCAGCCGGTCACGCAGCAGCGCGGGGTCGCTCGCCATGACGGCGGACAGCAGGCCGTTGCCGTCCTGCGGCACCGGTTGCACGGCACCCCGGGGACGGGACGCGGGTACGGTCTCCGCGACGGGTACGGACTCGGAGGCGGGTATGGACTCGGAGGCGGGTATGGACTCGGAGGCGGGTACGGGCTCCCCCGCGCGGTCGGCGAGGTCCTCCGGCAGGTGCGCTTCGGCGGTGTCCCACAGCGCGCGGAAGTCCGCCCACAGCTCGTTCTCCGCCCGCGTCCGGCGGTACGGGTTCGCCGGGGTGCCCTGCCCCGCTCCCGGATCCGGTCCGAAGAGCCGCTCCAGCAGGGGCAGCAGCGCGGGGTCGTTGTCCCGTACCCACTGGGCGCCGTTGTTGCGCGGCTGGCCGGTGTAGTGGTCGACGCCGTGATTGGTGCCGAGGTAGGCGTTGGTCAACTGGGCGAAGTACTCGAACTCGTCGCGGGACGAGTAGTTGGTCCACGGCCTGCGCCCGGTGGGGTCGTGCCGCGGTCCGTCCGGCCACGCCACGGGCGTGGCGTGCTGGCCCCGCCCGAGCCGCTTCGCGTTCTTCCGCTCCCTGTTGATCTTCGCGTCGTACACGTGCTTGATCCAGGCGCGGACGACCGGATTCAGCCCATCCCTGTGGAGGGCGTGCGCGAACTCGTGGGTGGCGGTGGAGTATCCGTCGGGGAAGTGACTTCTGAGCCCCACGCCGGTCTTCTCACCGAGCAGGTTCTCCTCGGTGAACGCGACCTGGCCGTTGTGGTGGCCGCCGCGGGTGGTCTCCCAGGAACGGCCGTCCGAGGTGGCCGCCCCGGCCAGCTCGGTGAACCGGCCGTGCGACGTCAGCGGCTCGTCCCGGGGCACCACCAGCACCCGCGTGCCCTGGCCGAGCAGGCGCAGGGCGACGTTCGGGCCCCTTCGCATCTCCTCGTTCGCGTCGGTGGGGGGCGGAGTGGACGAGTCACGCGGCGGGCCGTCCTGGTCCGCCAGCATCCCGGCGACCAGCTCCTCGGCCACTCGCCGTGCGGTGTACGGCTGCTGTACGCCGTCGGCCACGCGCACCATCAACTGGGCAGCCGTGGCCGCGAAGTCCTCCCGCGAGAGACCGTCGTACAGGGCCCGCACCAGCGTCTCGTCCGCGGCGAGGTGGTTCCGGTCGGGCTGCGAGAGGACCGCCAGCTCTCCCGCGCGCTCCCGCGCGGACATGCCGGGCAGCCGGCCTGCCAGGTCGGCGAGCACCGGCGAACGCGGGGAGACCGCCTCCAGGTCGCTCACCGACTCGCCGGTGGACGGCGCGGACCCGGGCACCGGCGCCGTGTCGAACGGCAGCTCGGGCAACGGCGGCTCGGACTGGGACGACGGCCCCGACTCCGGGGGCGCGGGCAGCGCGCCGGGGCGGCCGGAAGGTGCGCCGCCCGGGAGGCCGGAGGCCAGACCGAGACCGCGCCGGAGGCGGCCGGCGAGCACGGTGGCCGCGTCGTGGCTGCCGCCCGCCACCAGGAGCGCGGCAACCTGCTCCACGGAGTGCCGGTACGGATCGGCCGCGTACCGGAAGAGGGACTCCCGCTGGTACAGCTCGCGCGGCAGGATCAGGCCCATGGCCTTCTCCCAGGCCCGGGAGACGGTCGCTCCGGAACCCTGCCCCGCGCTCGTCACGAACTCCGCGCGGGTCTCCTGCCACTTCCTGCGCGCGACCTGCGCAGCGACGGTGTCGAGTGCGGAGGGCCACGGGCCCGGCCGGGTCATCAGGACCCGCACCCGGTCCACCGGCGGCAGGGTCCCGAGCGGCGTACCGCCGGTGGCCGGCCGTCCGGGCGGCATGGTGACGCCCGCCGCGCGCAGTTCGTCGGCCGTGACGAGAAGCCGCGGGTCGACCTCCGCCTCCAGCCGGTCCACCGGCACGTCCTCGGCCGTCACCTGCGCCGCGAGAACACTGCGGGCGGCGGCGTCGTAATCATCCCTGGGCACGGGCGGCTGCTCGCCGAGGCCCAGCAGCCGCGCCTCGGCGTCCGTCCAGTTCCGGTACGCCCGCACGGCGCGGGAACGGGCGTCGGCGAGCGCGTCGGAGAGGCCCACGCGCGGCGGGGAGCCGGCCGCCGCGTGCTGTTCCAGCGTCTCCAGGGCGCCGACGGCGGCGGCGTAGTCGTTCCACGCGGCGGTCAAGTCGCCCCGCACGAGCGCGATCTCGGCCTCGCGCGGGTCGGGAGCGGTGTCGTCCGGCGCGGGTCCCGGTGCCGGTGCCGGTGCCGTCCCGAGCATGGCCTCGGGCACGGGAAGCGCGGTCTCGTCCGCCGGACCGTCCGAGGTGGTGACGGTGGCGGCGGCGCGGGCGGTCGGCGGCAGCGGGGTCGCCTGGTCCGTGGAGCCGAAGTCGGGTTGCCCGGAGTCGAAGTCGGTGTCGGTCGACGTGGTCGCCGGACGTGCGGTCGCCGGGCGTACGAGGGGTGGCAGGCCCAGTTCACCGCGGGCCCGGTCGGCGAGCGCGATGCCGGATCGCGTGTCGGGTCCGGCGCTCAGCAGGTGGTCGGCCACCTTCCGTACGGCGCTCGGGAAGCCGGCGCCCACCGGCCGGGAGCCGGCCGGCGCCGGGCGCGCGTCCGGGTCCGAGGGCAGCACCAGGGAGAGTGCCGTGTCCCAGGCCCCTGCGACGTCCTCGGGCGCTGCGTCCGCGTAGTCCTCACCGGTGGCGAAGTCCTGGTACGCCGAGTCCCAGATCCGCGCGGAGGCGCGGGCGGCGACGGTGTCGAGCGGCGCTGTCCAGGGACCCGGCCCCGCCATGAGCAACCGCGCCTGCTCCAGGGGCGTGAGCCCGCTGTCCCGCACGGTCAGCGTGCCCCCGCTCAACGCGGCGACCGTGCGCTGGACGTTGTCGGGCGTGAGGCCCGCCGCCTCCATGTCCTCGACGCTGATCATCTCGTCCGGAGCGAGCGGCGGAGGGCTGCCCGCCAGGTCGCCTTCGACCAACTGGTCGGCGATCCAACGGCGTTGGGAGTCGTCCCGCTGGACGCGGGGCGCCTGGTCGCCGGGGACACGGCCGCCGGTGTCGGCCGGTGAGCCGCCACCTTGCGTGAGCGCGGGTGCCGGTGCCGGTGCTGGGTCGGGGGTCAGGTCACGGTCCGTCACCGTCACCTCGTCCGTCGCCCCGTCCGGGCGGACACCCGGCGACGCGGCCGCAGGACCGGAACCGAAAGCGGGAACGGGACCCGGGGCGGCCAGACCCGAGAGGTTCTTGTCGGCGTCCAGCCCGGCCGCCTCCGGCCCCACGCCGTACGGCAACGGGTTGACCGTACCGCTCTGACCGGGCAGCGGGCTGTAGCCAGGGATGTCGCCGAAACCCTTGGTCAACGGCGGGTTGAGGTTCGCGACCTGCGGCGGACCGCCCAGGAAGGACCCGGAACCGGACCAAGAACCGGACCCGGAACCGGAACCTGAACCGAACTCCGACCCGAACTCCGACCCGGAACCGAACTCCGACCCGGACTCGAACCCGGAAACGGACCCGAAACCGGACCCGGACCCGGCGTCCGACCCGCCGAACACACGCTCGTTGCCGCCGGTGTAGCGCGTCAGGTCCGTGTCGTGGCCGAGGTCCGAGGACACCGTGCCGGGCGTACGGGAGGGGGCGGCGGGCGGCGCCGAGTACGGCGTGGCTCCCGTACCGGGAAGCGGCACGGACCCGGCGAGCGGATCACCTCCCACCACCGGGGGCGGCGGCGAGGCGACCGGCCCGGGGGGAGGCATGACCGGCGTCGTGAACGCCCCGCTGGGGCCGCCCGCCGTGTTCACACCCCCTCCCGGACCGCCCGACCCGCCGGTGGGGCCGTTCGAACCGCCGGAAAAATGGGTGGTGTTGATGTACCGGGTGAACAGATTCCCGTTGCGGAAAGCCTTGCCGTGCAGCCAGCTCGCCGGCCCCGTGATCCCGGAATGCAGACCACCGTGCACATTGCCGCTGATGCCCGCACCCGCGAAGTCAAGGGCGCTGAAGTTCCACGTACCGAACAAGGCACCCTGGATGATGTACCCGGCCAGCGCCTCGCCGAGGCCCTGCGTCAAGAACGTCTCCGGCACGTTGTACAGGGTGTTCGCCACCGGGTCGGGCCTCTTGAAGAAGTCCCGCAGATTCGGGTTGTCGAAGTAGTCCTTGCCGTTGAACAAGTCCTTGTCGACACCGGGAAACCTGGTCTTGTCGAACTTGTTGAACAGATCCGTGTCGAAGTTCTTCTTGAAGACGTCCGAAAGACCGTCCTTGAAGATCCTGCTGATCTTCGTGAACACCTTGATGAAAGCTGCCGCGCCCGCACCGAACAGGCCGCTCTGCCAGATGTTGTCGCCGTTGATGCCGTCCGGACGCTGCTCGGCCGGGTTGATCATCAACTGCGCCAGATTGACCGCGAGGGCCTGGATCATCTCCTCCAGCGCCTCCATGATGCTGGAGCCGATCGGCAGGTAACTCATCATCCGGTGCAGCGTCATGAGGATGTTCATCGCCGCACGCGCCCGCGCGAAGACGGCCCCCATCATGGAGGCGCCACCGGTGAAGAACGCCATCGCGGCGGCTGCCGCCAGCTCGATCAGCAGCGTCGCCAGCTCGGCCCAGATCTCCCACTGCCCCGCCTGCAGTTTCTGCGACAGCGTCATCTGCTGATCGCCGAGCCGGCGCAACTGACCGCGGAACTGGTCGAAGACATTGTTGCCGCCGTAGATACCCGTCAGCGACTGGATACCGTCCTTGAACGGACCCGCCACCTCGTCAGGAAACGCGTCCGCGGCCTTCGCGACAGCGTCCTGGATCTGCGACTCGTACGCCGAAACCTTCTCGATCATCCCCGAGAACAGATCGACGCTGTCGAAACCGAGATCCGGCACGCCGGAAGGCGGCAACTCCCCGATAAGACCGAACATCAACCACCGCTCTTCCTCGGTGTAGATGTCGTTCTCGTACTTCTTCAGCATCTAGTGCTTCCCACCGCCGGTGCCGCCGTCGCTGCCGGAGCCGGAGTCGTCCGACAGGTCCAGCGACTCGGTGTCACTCGTCGCGTCGTGGATCAGGTCGTCGGCCAACCCCTTGGTGCCGTCGATGCTCTCGACCTGCTTCAACACAGCGAGAGACAGTGCGGAAACAGCGCCCCCGATGGCGTTGAGGAACGTGACCGGCGCGTCTTTCGCACCCGTCCAATCCGGTTCCGTCTGCTGCTTGAACTGGTCGACGACACCTTCCTGGCCGTTCCACCCGTCGTAGAAGCGGCTCTCCTGCTGGAAGTCGTCCACCATCTTGCCCGGGGCGCCCGCCACGGAACGGAGTTCCTCGGCCGCCTGCCGCGCCTTGACCGGGTCGCTGTCGTACGTGCCGCTCGTCGCGCTCATGCCCGGCCTCCCGGCGCCGTGTCGGTGTCGTCCTCGTGGATCTCGTCGCGCAGCCGGTCGCTCGGCCGTCCGCCCGCCTGCCGTCCACCGGAGAGGGCCGAGCCGAAGATCCCCTCCCAGTCGATGTCCACGCCGCGAGATCCCGGCACCTGCGGATTGCCGCCGGTCAACGGCGCGAACGTCGCCATGACGCGCTCGGCGATCCGCCTGCGCCCCTCGTCGCACGCCTCCAGCACGGAGGCGGCGAGCTGCGGTCCCGTCAGGGCGGCGAACTTGTTGTCGGGGAAGGTGAGTCCGGTCAGCTCGCCCTGTGCTCCGACGGTGACCTCCACCACGCGGTCACGCGAGCGCACGGTCTCCGATGTGCCGCGCAGATCCTGTTCGGCACGGGCGATCGCCGCCTGGGTCGCCTCCAGATGAGCACGGGCCTTGGCCATGCGCTCCGCCATGGACTCCGTCATCGTGTACTCCCCGCCGTCCACTGGTAGTTCATCGTCCGATCACCGCCGGCGCGCCGCCTTCGTCGGAGCCCCACACGTCCTCGTCCTCCGGCACCCAGGCCTCACGCTCGCGGTCACCGCTCTGCGTCTGCTGCCGGCCGGGACCTCCGCCCGGACCGCCGCCCGCGGCAGGCAGGTAGGGGTTGCCACTGCTGGTGTTGATCACGGCTTCCCGGTCGTCGTAACGCCCGTTGCCCGGGAGGCTGTTCGCAAGACGCCTGCGGCTGCTGACCACATTGGCGCTGTCGAAGACATTCCGGGCGCGCTCGCTGGGCCCGCCCTCGCCCCCGCGGCCGCCGCCACCGCCCATGCCGCCCATGCCGCCGCCCATCATTCCCGGGCTCATCGGAGCGCCGGGGGATGACCCGCTCCCGCTCGACGAGGACCCGCCGAGGCTGGCGGCGGCGTTCGCGGCGCCCAACTGCTCCCCGGCGCCACCGGACTGCGGGTCGTACAACTCCTGCTCGTAGTCCGGCATACCGCCGCCGTACGAGCCGAGGCCGCCGCCTCCCTGCGGAGCGCCGGCCCCCGAACCGCCGTTCAGGTAGCCACTGGTCGTCGTACCGTCAGAACCGGTGATCGAGGTGGCGCCGCTGTGCGGGTCCACGGTGGTCCTGCTGCCGTCCGGGTACTCGGTGACGACCTGGCCCTGCGAGTCGAGGTGCGAGACGCTGCCGTCCGGGTTGGTGAGCAGGTCACCCGCGTTCAACGGCCCTGAGTGGGTCGAGCCGTTGGGGTCCATGACGGTCGACGTCTGTGTCTGCGGGTCGATCGTGGTCGAGCTGGTGTCCGGGTACTCGGTGACGACACGGCCGTGCGAGTCCACGTACGAGTGGCTGCCGCCGGGATTCGTCAGCGAATCGTCGCCGTTCACCGGCCCGCTGATGTCGTCCGGATAAAGGCTCTGCCGGTAGTCGCTGTTCGCGTCGCCCTGCCGGTCCAGGATGTCGCTTGCCCTGTCCTGGTACTGCTGCTGCCGCTGCTCCTGCTTGGCCTGCAACTCCTCCTGACGCTTCTGCTGCGCGTCCTGGCGCTGCTCCTCTCGGCGCTGCTGTTCGTCCTGGCGCTGCTCCTGGTGCCGCTGCTGCTCGTCCTGGTGCTGCTGCTGTTCCTTCTGCTGCTGCTCCTGCCTGGCCTCCTGCTCCCGCTGCTCCTGCTTCTGCTCCGCCTCCTGCCGCTGCTGGCGCGCCAGGTCCTCGGCGCGCTGCCGGTCGGCCTTCGCCTCCTGTTCCTTCTGCTGCTGCTCCTGCTTGGCCTCTTGCTCCTTCTGCTCCTGCTTCTGCTCCGCCTGCTGCTGTTCCTGCTTCGCCTCCTGCTCCCGCTGCTCCTGCTTCTGCTCCGCCTCCTGCCGCTCCTGCTTCGCCTCCTGTTCCTTCTGCTGCTGCTCCTGCTTGGCCTCTTGCTCCTCCTGTTCCTGTTTCTGCTCCTTCTGCTGCTGCTCCTGCCTGGCCTCCTGCTCCTTCTCCTTCTGCTCCTGCTTGGCCTCCTGCTCCCGCTGCTCCTGCTTCTGCTCCGCCTCCTGCCGCTCCTGGCGCGCGAGGTCCTCGGCGCGCTGCCGGTCGGCCTTCTCCTCCTGCTCCCGCTGCTGTTGCTGCTGCTCCTGCTGCTGCTTCTGCTGGTCTTTCCGCTGCTGATCCTGCTGGGCCTTCTGCTGATTCATCTGCAGGATCTGCATCTGCTCCTGGCGGCGCTGCTGTTCCTCCTGTTTCTGCTCCTGCTCCTTCTGCTGCTGTTCCTGTTTGGCCTCCTGCTCCTTCTGCTGCTGCTCCTGCCTGGCCTCCTGCTCCCTCTGCCGCTGCTCCTGTTCCTTCTGCTGCTGCTCCTGCTTGGCTTCCTGCTCCTTTTCCTGCTGCTCCTGCTTGGCTTCCTGCTCTTTCTCCTTCTGTTCCTGTTCTTTCTCCTGCTGCTCCTGCTTGGCTTCCTGCTCCTTCTCCTTCCGGTCCTGCTCGGCTTCCTGCTCCTTCTCCTTCCGGTCCTGCTCCGCCTCCTGCTGCTTCTGGTGCGCGAGGTCCTCGGCGCGCTGGCGATCGGCCTTCTCCTCCTGCTCCTTCCGGATCTTGTCCTGCCGCTCCTGCTCCGCCTTCTGACGCGCGAGTTCCTCCGCGCGCAGGCGTGCGGCTTCCTCCTCCTGCTCCTTCCGGAGCCTTTCCTGCTCGGCCTTGTCCGCCGCCCGGTCCTTCGCCATCTGGTCCAGGTAGGCGTCCATCTTGGCCTGGTTCTCTTTGTTCTCCTTGTCCTGCTTGTCCTTGTCGGCCTCCGCGTCCCTCTTGTCCTTCTTGGCTTGATCGTCCTGGAGGCTGGTCTGGAGGTCCTGACCCGACGGCGGGCGGATGTCACCGATATCGAGATTGGTCCCGTTCCACGCGTTGGTGACGTTCCTCAGCGCGGTCTCCGCAGGTTTCCCCAAGTCCTCGCGTACCGCCCTCCACCAACGGTTCTTCGCCTCTTCGCCGATGGCTTTCCAGGTGCCCATGCTGTCCAGCGGACCGTACGTTCTCTCGTCGTCCCTGGCCATGTTCTCGAAGCCCGGCTGCGGTTCGAGGCTTTCCGTATCGGGCATGTAGCCGCGCGCGGCGTTGTCACTTCCGCTGGTGTTCGACGTGTATTCCGTGCTCACCTTGAAGAGGTTGTTGTCCCAGACGTTGTTCATGACGTCGTAGAGGATGCGGTTCAGGAAGAACAAGGGGTTGGCCCTGTCCCAGCCCGACCAGTCGTCCCACGCGTCGTAGAGATTCTGGGCCTCTTTCCTGAACACCTCGCTCGCATAACGGACCGCGGCCCCCTGCTTCGATCCGCGCGACTTTCCTGTGGTGTTCTCCATGTCATCGGCCAGGCGGTCGTACCGATGCACGATCAGATGGACCAGATTCCACCAGACACCGGCCGCCTGCCCCTGCCAGTTCTCGTTCTCGACCGCACCGAAGATCTTCTCCCAGCCGTCGAGATCGGCCTTGCGGTCGTTGACGAATATCTGGACACGGTCGAAAGCCTGAGCCGTCGCCTCGAAGGTGGACAGATCCACGTAGCTGGAGTCAGGGACAGCCGGCGACCAGTCGAAATCCTTCGTGCCCCGCTCCTTGGTGAGCAGCCAGTCCAGCGCATGGCCCGTACCGAAGGAGTACCGGGCCAGGTCTTTGCTGTCCCAGTCCGTCTTGTCCGTCTCGTCCTTGCCTTCGATCGACCCGCTGGAACCTCCGCCAGATATGGCACCCTTCGTGTCCTGGATACCGATAAGGGTGATCTTGGCGTAGTGCTTCAAGATGCCGTCGTTGTCCGTGTAGAACGGGATGGAGATATCCATCGTCTTGATGTCGTCGACGACATTCACCCCCTGCCAACTGGTCTCCTCCAGCTCGGGCAGGTCGTTGTTGTCCGCTTCCTCGACCGTGACCCGCATCAGCGGAATGTCGTCATTGCCCGTCAGGCTCTTGAAAAGAGTGTCGACCTTCGGCGCCGAATATCCGGTGAAGGTGCTGACGACTTTCTGCCAGTCATCGTTGTCGGGACTGATCGGCACGTCATCCATGGCGGAACTCCAACGGCAGAAATACGGGCGGGACTCAGGCTCGGCGGTGTACGGCGGGAAGAGCTGTCAGCCGGTGACGGTTCAGCGGTTCACGCGTCGCCACCGCCACCGCCACCGCCGCCACCGCTGCCGCCCAGGGAGTCGGTGATGTCGTCATTGACGTCCTCGAAGACATCGAGGAACTTCTCGCCGTCGATCTTGTTCAGGCTGTCGCCCTCGGTCTTGAGCAGCGTCTCCATCGCGTCCCGCAGATTGCTCTCGATGTCGTCGAAGAGCGTCTTCTGGTCCTTGACGAACTCCGCGAGCTGGTCGGCCGTGTCCTTGACCGCCTTCACCAGATCCCCGGCGAGACCGTCGTCCCCGGCCAGGGCGCCGATCGCGAGCGGGATCGCGTTCCCGGTGTGGATGCTGCTCGGGCGGATGTGTCCGAGATTGACGATGCTCTGCACATCGGCTCCGTGCATGTCGCTCGCGAACCGCTCCGAGGGCGCGTCGGCCAGTATTTTCCCGATCGCCGTCTGGAACTCGTGGAGATCGCCGTTGATGAAGCCCTTGATCCACTCTTTGTTCAGGACGAGCGGTCCGTCCTTGCCGCCGTCTGCCATGGTGCCGCTCCTCTTTCCACTCCGGTGGTCCGCCGCGGCGCCGCCCTCTCGCGCCTTTGCGCAGGTGGGGGCGGCCATCCACGTCCGCCATCGACGCCGACAGCCGCCCGTCACCGCGATTCCTCGCCGGTCAGGCGCCGATCCGCACGCCTTCCCAGCCCTGGGCGGAGCGCTTCTGGTTCTGGTCGAAGGCGTTCGACACGTCGTCCAGTACCTGGGCGTGACTGGTGAGCAGCTTGCTCATGGCGTCGGCCGCGTTGTTCCACGCCGTCTGCTTCTTGTGGTAGACCTCCGCGTCGTCACCGACCCAGCTCTCGTTCAACGCGCCCAGCTCCTGGTTCAACTGCTGGAGCCAGCTCTGAATCTGGTTGGTCTGCACGCGCATGTCTTCGACCGCGTTGTTGGAGCGGCTGAAGTCGACGTAGATATTGCCGTCTGTGAAGTCGTTTGCACCACCGGGCATGGCAAACCTCGTTTCGATCGGTGGGTACGTTCAGGGAGATGCGCTCAGCCTGCGAGAGCGTTGAAAATCGAGTCGGACCGCTGGTACGCCTGATTCACGTCGTCGTTCGCCGAACCCCGGGTCTGACCGCTCTGCTGCAACGTGTTGTTCAGCTCGTTGACCATGTCGCGGAGGTTCTTCGAAATGATCTCGGCCTGGTCGTCCCACTTGTCGAGCAGCGCACGGTAGTTACCGCCGACGTCACCGCCGACACCCACGTTGTTCTTGGTGTTTTCGAGTTCCTGCCGGCTCCGCTGCACACCTGAGAACGCCTGCTCCAAGGCGTTGATGCCGTTCCGGGTGGCATTCTCTTCCTGCTGTGAAATTCCTTGCATGGTGTCCCCTTCGGCTGGAATCTGCCCCGTGCAACGCGATACTAGAAGCCCGTCAACCCCTTTCGCAATAGCGTCTGTTGTGAATCGGAGTGATTCGCACGACGCTGCGGCGATGCTATTTCGGATTCATTTCCGCACAGCGCCGCCGTTGTTTTCGCCTGCCCGGAACTCGCCGCCTCGGGCGTGAGATCGGGGCCGGTCGGAATCATGGAAAGCAGTGCGGAGGGAAGGCCCTGTGCGCGGGCCTCCGTATAACCGAGCGCCTTCAACGACTCCTGCGAAGGAAGCCGGTACTTCATTCCGGTGTCGGTCACCAGGTACAGCGTGCTGCCGACGTCGCCGCCACCGGCGCCGAGCGCGTGGACGAGGGCGCCGCGGCCGGGCCGTACGGCGATCCGGTTGACCGTCACGCACGCCGGGGTCAGGCCCTCGGCCGGTGGCTGCGCGGTGGGACCGAGATCGCCGGGGTCCGCCAGGGACACGCTCACCCGGGTGCCGTCGCCGGCCGCCCGCACCCCGACGCAGGGTGTCTGCCCCAGGCCGAGGTCCACCGGCTCCGGCGGCGCCTCCGGCATGCCCTCCGCGCGGTTGACCGGGTCCGTGTCCTTGGCCAGGTTCCCGTTCAGCGCGTCGGTGCCCAGGCTGCGCGCGGCGGTCGAACGCCCGCCGTACGCCTTCTGCTTGGTCTCGGGGTCGCCGAGCACGAGGGCAGCGCCGGTCGCGGAGAGCGGGGCCAGGCCGCCCTTCTGCAACTGGTAGTAGTGGGTCCGTGCGCCGGAGGCGGTGACCTGGTAGATCTCGCCGACCTTGGTCTGCCGGCCCGCCAGCTCCCGGCCGGGTTCGCCGAGCCCCGGCACGTCGGGCGGGGTCAGGTCGGGTCCTGACGGCAGTGAGTTGAGGAGTGCGGCCGAGACCGGTACGGGCCTCTCCTGGGCGTACCCGAGCGCCTCGGTGGCGTTCGCCTTGTCGTCCAGCCGCAGCTTGCGGCCCTGCCACACCAGGTAGCCGGCCTTGTCGGGCCCGGTGACCAGCAGTCCCTGGTTCTCGTCGAGCCCCGGTCCTGACGGCTCGGCGCCCACGGCGACGGTGGTGCCGGTCGAGCCGGTGGTGGTCCCCGAGCACACCTGCCAGGGGCCGTCGTCGAGGTCGCCTGCGGCCGGGGTCTCGTCCGGGGCGCCGACGATGCCGACGGGCGCCCCGTGCGGGGTGCCCTCCAGCGACGTGCCGCCGATCGACAGCACCTTCATCCGGTCGCCGGCCAGCAGCGCGGCCGAGGTGAAGTTGCGGACCGGTCGCAGCCGGCCGTCGAGGTAGAAGTAGCGGGCGCCGGTGTCCTTGTTGACGACCAGCGTGCCCGGGTCCCGCCAGGAGGTCTTGGTGCCGGGCTTCAGCAGTCCGAAGACGAAGGCGCCCGCGCAGATCAGGATCGCGACCAGCACGCTGATCGCGATGCCTCGGTTGGTGCGGCCCTGCGGGCTCTCCGGGGCGTCGGGATCGGCGCGCAGCATGCCGGAGGTCAGCCGCCCCATCATGAACATGTGCGCCTGTACCTGGTCGCGTCGGTCCTGCATCGCTCACACCCCCGCTCAGGCCATCAGTCCGCGCAGGGCGCCGTACACGCCGAGCACCCACAGGGCCAGCGGCAGCAGGCTGACCGCCGCCAGGGTGTGCAGGATCTCCGCGAGCCGGCCCCAGTACGGCACGAGCCGGGCACCCGGCACGGTCCAGGACGCGATGGCGATGGCGGCGGTGAGCGCCAGCAGCGCTGCCAGCAGCAGGGGCCGCCGGTCGGGTGCGTAGGAGACGGCGCCGACGAGGATCAGCAGCAGCGGGCCCAGCGCGCCGGGGACGGTCAGCGAGAGCCGCTGCCAGGCGTTGCCGAGGCCGCGGCTGTGCAGCAGCAGGAGCAGTGACAGCGCGCAGACCAGGAAGACGGCGGCCAGGTCCGCGTACCACGCGAGCACGCCGAGGCAGCCGGCGCAGACCGCGCCCACGGCCCCGTACAGCGAACTCATCCAGCCGTCGCCGAGGATCGCGCGGGCGGCGACACCGCTCGGCGAGTGCGGCTCGATGCCCTCCTGCAACTGCTGGGCGTTGGTGGGCAGGGGCGGCATCCGCAGCCCGGCCATCCGGAAGGACAGCGAGGGGACGAAAGCGCCGAGGATCACCGCCACCAGGGCGACGACCCCGGCGACCTGATGGGGCGCCAGGTCGGCGGCGATCATCAGGGTGCCGGCGAGCGCACCGAACACGGCGAAGACCGCGACACCGAGGAAGAGCGCGGCGAAGGCCGAGACCGCCGCGAGTACGACGATGGCGCCGCCGGCGCCCGCCGCGCAGGCGGCCAGCAGCCGGGAGCCGACCACCTCGTGCACGTGCGGCCCGGTCAGCTCACCGCCGGGCAGCACCCACCCGGCGTACGCGAGATACGGCGCGGCCATGACGCCCAGTGCCGCACCGGCCCCCGCGTCACCGACGGCGCGGCTGGCCGATCCGGCCCCGGCTATCAGCAGCAGCGCGACGACCGCCGCGCACAGCGCACGCGACTCCGTCGAGCCGCCGGGCAGCGCCAGGAGGACCAGCCCGCCGGTGAGGGCGAGCACCGCGAGGCCCAGCAGCAGTCTGCGGCTGGCCTTCGGGCTCCAGCCGTAGGGACTGCCCGCCATGGTGGTGGAGATGCCGTCGACCAGGTCGTCGAGCTGGACCTCGGGCAGGGCGGCGATGCGCGGCCTGAGGTAGAGGTCCTCGCCGTCGCGCAGGTCGTACGAGTCGAGGGTGCGCTCCTCGTCGAGGGGTTCGCCGCCGAGGCGTTGCAGGACCCAGCCGCCGTGGTCGATCCCGGTCTCTTTGAGGTCGTCGCCGGCGTAGCCCACGACAGCGGGCAGCAGGTCGGCGACGGGAACGTCGGAGGGCACCCCGAGGTCGATGTTCCTGCCGGGCGCGCGGACGGTCAGACGGCACAGACCGGCCGTCTGGGTGCCACTCATCGCACGTACTCCCGCTTCTGGTACTGGTTCACAGCTCTCCGGACGTGTCTGGTTGGGGGATACACATGCCGGTGCAGCCACAGTAAGCAGCAGAAAAGCCAACTGGCGTGGCTAATGAGCACGTTGGACCGAAGTTGGCAATGGAATGAACATGCCGATCAGGTCAACGGCCTCGCGCGTCCTTGAGGATTCACCTTGAGTCGCGTGAATGCCGCCCCGTGAGGAGACCGTCCGTTGAGTGTGGTCCTGTTCCGCAGGCCGGCCCGTCGCCGTGGCCCGGACATGCCCGAAGGGGAGTTGTCCCTGCAGGAGCCGCCGACGCTGCCCGAAGTGGTGCCGGACAGCTCCGCCGTGTGGACGTATCTGCCCATGGCGATGATGTCGGTCTCCATGATGCTGATGTTCATGCGGCCGGGCATGAGCGGCGCCTCGGGGGGCCACTTCATGTACCTGGCCATCGGCATGATGGTGCTGGCGTCCGGCGCGATGATGGTCGGCCAGATGATGCGCAAGGCCAGTGAGCGCAAGCAGCGGCTCAAGGGCGAGCGCCGGGACTATCTGCGCTACCTCACCCAGACCCGGCGCAAGGTGCGCACCGCGGTGGCCGACCAGCAGAAGGCGCTGGCCTGGCGGCACCCGGAGCCGGCCGCGCTGTGGTCGATGGTGGGCACCACCCGGCTGTGGGAACGCCGCCCGCAGGACGAGGACTTCGGCGAGGTACGGGTGGCCGTCGGCGAGCAGCAGCTAGGTCTGCGGCTGGTGCCGAACTCCACCACGCCGGTGGAGGACCTCGAACCGCTGTCCGCGCACGCGCTGCGCAGCTTCATCCGGACCTACGCCACCGTGCCCGAACAGCCCATCGCCATCTATCTGCGGGCCTGGGCCCGGGTGCTGCTGCGCGGCGACGAAGAGAGCATGCGCTCGCTCGCCCGTGCCATGGTCGCCCAGTTGGCGACCTTCCACGCGCCGGACGACGTGTGGGTGGCCCTGTGCGTCTCGGACGAGCGGCGCGCGGACTGGGAGTGGGTCAAGTGGCTCCCGCACAACCTGCATCCGCAGGAGACCGACGGCGCGGGCCAGGCCCGGATGTTCGTCTCCGCCTTCAACGAGCTGGAGGATCTGCTCGGCGCCGAGTTCCTGGAGCGTCCTCCGTTCGACCCGGAAGCCGCCGCCGGGCGCGAGGAGCCGTTCACGGTGATCGTGCTGGACGGCGGCGGTGTCCCGGCCGGGCACCGGCTGGACGGCGCCGGCTTCCGCAACGCCGTGGTCATCGACCTGGAGGGGGCGCTGACCTGGCGGCCCGGCCGGGTCACGCTGCGCTTCGAGGTGTCGGAGAACGACTTCGCGCTGGTACGCACCGACCGCGACCGCAAGGAGCAGACCACCCGGCTCGGTCGGCCCGACCGGTTCGGCCCGACCGGCTCCACGGCGCTGGCCAAGGGCATCGCCCCGTACCGGATGGGCGTGGGGTCCGACGCCTCGGCGCCCCTCTCCTCCGATCTGGAGCTGACCACGCTCCTGGGCATATCCGACCTCTACCGCCATGAGCCGCACGCCCATTGGGAGCGCAGCACCGGACCCGCCCGGCTGCGGGTGCCGATCGCGGTGAGCGCCGACGGGGCGCCGGTGGAGCTGGACATCAAGGAGTCGGCGCAAGGCGGCACAGGACCCCACGGCATGCTCATCGGGGCCACCGGGTCCGGCAAGAGCGAGCTGCTGCGCACCCTGGTGCTGGCGCTGGCGCTGAACAACTCGTCGGAGACCCTCAACTTCGTCCTCGTCGACTTCAAGGGCGGCGCCACGTTCCTCGGCCTGGACGAACTGCCGCACACCTCGGCCGTCATCACCAACCTGGCCGGCGAGGCCACGCTGGTCGGCCGGATGCAGGACGCGCTGCACGGTGAACTGATGCGCCGCCAGGAGCTGCTGCGCTCGGCCGGCAACTACACGTCCGCGCTGGACTACGAGAAAGCGCGCGCCTCCGGCACTGCGCTCGCGCCGCTGCCCAGCCTGTTCGTCGTCGTCGACGAGTTCAGCGAACTGCTCGCCGCGCACCGGGAGTTCATGGAGCTGTTCGTGATGATCGGACGGCTCGGGCGCAGCCTGGGCGTGCATCTGCTGCTCGCCTCCCAGCGGCTGGACGAAGGCCGTATGCACCAGTTGGAGAGCCACCTCTCCTACCGGATCGGGTTGCGTACCTTCTCCGCGATGGAGAGCCGCGGCGTGCTCGGCGTGCCGGACGCCTACCAACTGCCGCCGCAGCCGGGCAACGGCTACCTCAAGTCCGGCGTCGAGGCGCTGACCCGCTTCCGCGCCGCCTACGTGTCCGGCTCGTACCAGGAGCGCCGCTCCAGCGCCAACAAGGCCAGGGTGGCCAGTCAGACCGTGCCGTGGACCGCCGGCTACGTGGTGCCGCGCCAGGTGCCCGACCTGCCAGGCCCTGAGCCGGCGGAGGAGGAGGAAGAGACCACCGACACCCTGCTGTCGGTGGCTGTCGACCGGCTGCGCGGCGCGGGGCCGCCGGCCCACCAGGTGTGGCTGCCGCCGCTCGACCGGCCCGCCACCCTCGACCAGATCCTGCCGCCGCTGGTCCCCGACCCGGAGCTGGGGCTGACCACCGTCGGCTGGCCGGGCCGCGGCAAGCTGGCCGTGCCCATCGGCATCGTCGACAAGCCGTTCGAGCAGATGCGCGACCTGCTGACCATCGACCTGTCCGGGTCCGGCGGCCATGTGGCCATCGCCGGCGGCCCGCAGAGCGGCAAGAGCACCCTGGTGCGCACCTTGCTCACCGCTCTCGCCGTCACCCACACCCCGCGCGAAGTGTCGTTCTTCTGCCTGGACTTCGGCGGTGGCACGCTGGCCGCGCTGGCCGAACTGCCGCACACCGCCGGTGTGGCGGCGCGGCTGGAGAGCGAGCGGGTGAGCCGGACGGTCGCCGAGATCACCTCGCTGCTCGCGTCGCGGGAGCGGTTCTTCCTGGAGCACGGCATCGACTCGATGCCGACCTTCCGGCGCCGCAGGGCCGCGGGCGAGTTCCCGGAGCAGCACTACGGCGACGTGTTCCTCGTCATCGACGGCTGGTCCACGGTGCGGGCCGACTACGACCGCTACATCCAGACGTTCAACGGGATCGCGGCCCGCGGCCTGAACTACGGCGTGCACATCATCGTCACCACGTCCCGCTGGGTCGAACTGTCCGCCGGCGTACGCGACCAGGCCGCCACCCATCTGGAGCTGCGGATGGGTGACGCGATGGACTCCGAGATCGACACCCGGCGCGCCTCCACCGTGCCGCGGCTGCCCGGCCGCGGTCTGACCCGCGAGGGCAAGCTGCACTACCTCGGCGCGCTGCCCCGTATCGACGGCATGGAGAGCGCCGACGACCTCGCCGACGGTGTGTCAGGTCTGGTGTCCGCCCTGAAGGAGAGCTGGCCGGGGCAGCGGACCCCGCAGGTGCGGATGCTGCCCACCAGGCTGTCGGTCGGGCAACTGCCTTCACCTGAGGGCAACTTGCGGATGCCGATCGGTCTGGAAGAGGAAGAACTCTCCGTCGTCTGGCACGACTTCGCGGAGAATCCGCACCTGTTCGCGGTGGGCGACGCGGAGAGCGGCAAGACGAACCTGCTGCGGCTGACCGCCAAGGCCATCATGGACCGCTTCACCCCGGCCGAGGCCCGGATCATGGTGGTCGACTACCGCCGCGACCTGGTCGAGGCGATCCCGGACGAATACCGCCTGGGGCACGCCGTCTCCATCGACGCGCTGAAGGACCTGGTCGACGGCGCGGCCCGCGCGGTCCGCACCCGGCTGCCGGGAGAAGAGATCTCCCCGGCCCGGATGCGGCTGTGCGACTGGTGGACGGGGCCGCGGCTGTTCATCCTCGTGGACGACTACGACATGCTGGGCACCGGTATCGGCAACGCACCGTTCGACCCGCTGCTCCCGCACCTCGCGCTCGGCTACGAGGTCGGACTGCACATGGTGGTCACGCGCTCGGCGTCCGGCGCCGGCCGGGGTCTGAGCGAGCACTTGCTGCGGCGCTTCCAAGAGGTCAACACCCCGGCCCTGCTGCTGTCATGCCCGCCGACCGAGGGCTATCTCATCGGCAACATCAAGGGCCGCACGATGGCACCGGGCCGAGCCACCCACGTCGTACGCCGGAAGGCGACCCAGGTCCAGACGGCGCTGGTGGACACGTAAGCCCGCATTGAGAGCCCACCCGGCGCCCCATCCCCAACCGCCGGCCAGGCCGCTTTCAGAGCCCGTCCGGCGATTGAGGACAAACCGGCCCACCGGACGGACCCGGTCAACCTCACCGGACACGACCCAGGGCCCATCCCCAACCGCCGGGCAGGCCGCATTTTGAGCCCGTCCGGCGATTGAGGACGAACCGGCCCACCGGACGGACCCGGTGAACCTCTCCGGACACGACCTAGGGCCGGTCGCCGGCGCCCGCGTCACCCTCAGCCGCCCCCGCCGGCTGCCAGCCCCTCGCCCGCCCCCGGGGAATCACCACCGCACCGCCCGCCACCAGCAGCACCAGCGCACCGCCCCCGCCCGCGATCATCAGCGCCCGGTTACGCGGTCCCGTGGCGGCCGCCGCCGGGACGTGGGCCGCCGCCTCCCGGGGCGCGGTGCCCTGCGGGTCGGTGAGGAGTGTCGTCAGCGCCCCGTACGGGTCGAGCCGCGGCGGGTCGTCCGGGTAGCCGGCCACCGTGAGCTGGTCGGCGACCTGCGCGGCCGTCATCTTCGGCTGCCGGGCCCGGACCAGCGCCGCGGCCCCCGCCACATGGGCGGCGGCCAGCGAGGAGCCCGAGCCGAAGTAGTGCCCCGATCCGGTGGGCCCGACGCTGACCACCGCGTCGCCGGGGGCCGACAGGTCCGCGTTGTGCGCGGGCGGGGCGGCTTCGGGGCGCAGGCCGCCGGGGCCGTAGTCCACGACGGAGAGGACCCCGGGCGCGGCCCCGGGCCAGTACCAGGGGGCGGGCTGCGCGGTCTTGCCCGTATTGTCCTTCGGGAGGTAGTCGGGGACGTTCGGCGCGACGACGAGGGAGTCGTGCTTCGCCGCGTACGCGACGGCCTCGGTCAGCTCCTCCTTGCCGGTGGCGATCGCCCGCGCGACGTAGATGACCCCGGCGCCCCGGTCGGCCGCCGTACGGATACCGGCCGCGAGTCGCGACGCGGTCGTCTCGCCCCGGGTGTCCGTGCCGCGCACCGCCAGGATGCGGGCCCGCGGGGCGAGTCCGGCCACCCCGACGCCCTCACCCGGCGCGGCGGCGATCAGCCCCGCCGCGAAGCTGCCGTGGCCCACGCAGTCCTCGCCCGCGTCGCCGACCGCCTCGACCCGGCCCGAGAGGGCGGGGATGCCGGTTCCGACCCCGGTGTCCACGACGGCGACGGTCACCCCGTCGCCCTGGCTGAACTGCCAGGCCTTGGTCATCCCCAACGTCTGCCAGGTCCAGGGCTGTTGGCCGGCCTTGTCGGTGGATGCCTTCGCGCACGGCGCACCGGCGGGCAGTACCGACGAGACGACGGGGAGCTGGATGTCGTCCGCCGCCGCCGGGACGGCTCCCGCGGCCGACGAGAGTGCGGCCAGCACCACGGCGGCCACCGCCCGCGGCACCGGACGGCGGTGGGAGGGAGCTGCGCGTCGCATGTGCGCAGAATACGTGGGTCGTTGTCCAGCCGGTCGGCCCGAACTGTCCAACTTCTGCTCAGTGTTGTGTCGTCGGCGTGGGCAGAAAAACCCCCGGGTGGGCGCCGTGACGGCATCGGCCCACACCGGCGGCCTGCGCCGTGTCACACCCCCCGTGAGCAGCCCTGACATGCCTGGCTGAGGGGCAGTGGGTTCCCGTAGCCTGCAACGAGTGCGCGTCCCGCTGATCCCGCCCGCCACGACCGCTTCCCCTCAGGTCGCCGGGGCCGGCGCGCACCACAACGAGGAGGTCCCAGCGTGTCACGGCAGTTGCTCAGGGTCGATCCGGACGGGAGGGACAGCTTCCCCACGATCGGCGAGGCGCTGGCGCAGGCGCGCACCGGAGCCGTCATCCGCGTCAGGCCCGGTCGTTACCGGGAGAACCTCACCATCAACACCCGGCTGACCATCGCCGCCGACGGGGAGCGCGGCAGCGTCGAGATCTGCCCGCCCCGCGGCACCGCCGTCGTCCTGGTCGCGGACGCCGTGATGCTCACCGACCTGACACTGCGCGGCGGCAGCGAGGACCTGCCGGTGGTGGACGCGCCGCGCGGCCAGATCGTCATGGACGGCTGCACGGTGGTGGGTTCGGGCTGGACGGCGGTGCTGGCCAGGGAGAGCGGTTCGCTTGCCATGCGCGACTGCCGGGTCTCCAACCGGCAGGGCGCGGGTGTGGTGGACACCGCGAGCGCCGAGAGCGTCGTCGCCGACTGCCTGATCGAGCACCTCGGCACCTCCGCCGTCGTCATCGGCGAGCAGGCCCGCACCACGGTGCGCGGCTGCCGGATACGGGACGCCAAGGGCAACGGCCTGCTGGCCAACGGCGAGGCGCAGGGCCGGGTGGAGGAGTGCGACATCTCCGGTACCGAGAAGCCGGCCATCGCGCTGGAGGGCCGGTGTGCCACCCGCGTGTCGCGTGTGACCGTGCACGACACCTCGGTCGGCGTCTATGTGACCAGTGGGTCCCGGCCCACGCTGGAGGACGTCACGGTCACCGACACCACGGGGCCCGGCATCGTGCTGTCGGCCGGCGCCGACCCCGAGCTGCTGCGCTGCGTCACCCAGCGGACCCAGGGCAACGGCCTCGCGGTGACGGAACGCTCCCGCGGCACCTTCGACGGCTGCGAGTTCACCGCCGCCACCGCCTCGGCGATCCGGGTGAACGGCTCCAGCGCGCCGCTGCTCACCGGCACCGTGGTGCGCGACTGCGCCGACAAGGCGGGCGCGCTCCTCCTGACGGAGGACTCCTCCGCCGAATTCGACCGCCTGGAGGTGCTGGACGCGGCAGGCGTCGGCGTCTCCGTCCGCACCGGCGCCGACCCGCTGCTGCGCAAGGCCCGGATCACCGGCGCGGGCGGCCACGGCGTCGAGGTCCTGGAGGACGGCCGCGGCCGGCTGCACGGCTGCACGGTCGAGGGCTCAGCCGGCGCCGGGGTGTTCGCCGCGAACGGCGGCGCGCCCGAACTGCTCGACTCCGTACTGCGCTCCACCACCCAGGCCGGCCTCCGGGTCGGCGCCGACGGGCGGGCCACGGCCGCCGACTGCCACATCGACGCGTGCGCCACCACCGGCCTGCACGTGGAGACCGGGGGCGAGTTGACGGCCAACAGGACCCATGTGACGGGCTCGGCGGCGCACGGCGTGCTGGTCGCGAACGGCGGCCGGGCCACCTTTGAGGGCTGCCAGGTGAGCGGCGCGGGCGGCGACGGTGTCCGGGTCGACAGCTCGGAGCAGGTCACCCTCACCGACTGCGTCGTACGGGACAACGGCGGCGCCGGGCTCAAGCAGTCCCGTGCCACCGGGCGGCTCACCGTCGAAGGACTCGTCAGCAGTGGCAACACGGCCGAGGACGCCTGGGGCGAGACGGCAGGCGACCTCGCGGCGGAGGGCGCGGCCACCGACGCGGCGAAGCAGGGGCCGCAGAGCCCGCTGAAGGAGCTGGAGTCGCTGGTCGGGCTCGGCGACGTCAAGCACCAGGTACGCACCCTGGTCAACCTCAACCAGCTCGCGCAGCGCCGCGCCAGCCTCGGCATGCCCGTCCCGCCGATGAGCCGCCACCTCGCGTTCTCGGGCCCGCCCGGCACCGGCAAGACCACGGTGGCCCGGCTGTACGGCGGCATCCTGGCCGAGCTGGGCGTCCTGCCCTCCGGCCACCTGGTCGAGGTGTCACGCGCGGACCTGGTCGCCCAGGTCATCGGCGGGACGGCCATCAAGACCACCGAGGCGTTCAACGAGGCGCTCGGCGGTGTGCTGTTCGTCGACGAGGCGTACACCCTGCTGTCCGACGGCAAGGGCTCAGGCGCCGACTTCGGCAAGGAGGCCGTCGACACCCTGCTCAAACTCATGGAGGACCACCGGGACGACGTGGTGGTCATCGTCGCCGGCTACACCGCCGAGATCGCCTCGTTCCTGTCCTCCAACCCGGGTCTTGCCTCGCGCTTCACCCGCACCGTCGAGTTCGCCAACTACTCCGTGGCCGAACTCGTCACCATCACCGAGAACATGTGCCGGGCCCACCGCTACGAGCTGGCCCCGAGCACCCTGGACGCACTCGCCCGGCACTACGAACGGATGCCGCGCGACGCCGGGTTCGGCAACGGCCGCGCCGCCCGGCAGGTGTTCGAGGAGATGGTGGACCGGCAGGCGTACCGGCTCGGTTCGCAGTCCGACGCCGCGTGGAACGACCTGTCGCTGCTGCTGCCCGAGGATGTCGCCGACGAGTCGGCGGACGGGCGGACGGCGGACGGCCGCGGCGCCGACGAGCTGCTCGCCGAACTCGACGCGATGGTGGGGCTGCACGCGGTGAAGCGGGAGGTCACCGACCTGGTCAACCTCCTCTCCGCCACCAGGCAGCGGCAAGCGGTCGGCCTGCCCACTCCGAAGATCAGCAACCATCTGGTCTTCGAAGGCCCGCCCGGCACCGGGAAGACGACGATCGCCCGGCTCTACGCGGACCTGCTGCACTCCCTCGGCGTCCTGCGCACCGGCAGGCTCGTGGAGGTGGCGCGAGCGGACCTGGTGGGCCGCTACGTGGGCCACACCGCGCAGCTCACCAAGGACGCGTTCGAAAGCGCCCTGGGCGGCGTGCTGTTCATCGACGAGGCGTACACCCTCACCCCCGAGAACGCCGGATCGGACTTCGGCAGGGAGGCGGTGGACACCCTGCTGAAGCTGATGGAGGACCACCGCGACGAGATCGTCGTCATCGCCGCCGGCTACACCGAGGAGATGCGCCGCTTCCTCGCCTCCAACCCCGGCCTGGCCTCCCGCTTCGCCCGCTCGGTGAAGTTCGAGAACTACTCCACCGACGAACTGGTGGACATCATGAACGGGTACGCGACCGCCTCGGGCTACGACTGCGCCCCGGAAACCCTGGAGGCGCTGCGCGCCTACGTGTCCCAGCTCCCCCGGGACCGCTCCTTCGGCAACGCCCGCACGGCCCGGCAGACCCTGGAGTCGATGATGACCCGGCAGGCCCGCCGCATCGGCACGATCGCGGCACCGAGCATGGACGACCTGCGGCTGCTGGCGCCCGAGGACCTGCCGGAACGGGCGGGACTGGCGGCGGGGTGACGGATGACGGGGTGACGGGCCGGGGCCCGCCCTCCGGCCCGCTGTCTCGCGCGGGCCGGAGGGCGGGTCGGCGGGCGGGCCGGAGGGCGGCCGGTCAGCGGTCCAAGAGAGCGACGCGGACGGCTCGTTCGACGTGTGCGGCGGTGTTGGCGTATCCCGCACCGTTGGGGTGCACCAGGGTGACGCGCTTCTGAATGAGGCCACAGTTCAGCGGGGTGCCGGTGAGCTTGGTGGGCCAGTAGTCCTCGGCGTCGCCGCAGATCCCCTCGACCCACTTCGTGGCCGCGGGCTGGCAGGCGTCGTGGCCCACGCTGGAGGAGTAGATGTCGACGTAGCGGTCGCCGAAGAACGAAGAGACCTGCTGGATCGTGCTGTTCAGCCGCTTGAGGACGTCGTCACGGAGCCAGTCGATGTCGGCGTGCTTGATCGAGCCCAGCTCCGTGAGGGAGAGGCGGTTGCAGGCACTGGCCTCCTGCGGCAGCACGGCCGGGTAGCCGACGGTGATCACCTTGGCGTTGGGTGCGGCCTCATGCACCTTGGACAGCATGTCGACGTACTCGTCCTGAACCCTGCCCAGCTTGGCCTGGATGCTTTCCTCCCCGGCGGGCGGGTCGGTGTAGTACTCACGGCAGGACCCGCCGAGCGTCGCGCCCAGTTCGAGGCACTTGAGGAGCATGCCGCCGAAGGGCAGGCTGTTGCCGCCGACGCCGATGGTGACGACATCGGTCTGGTCGTTCAGGTTCGCCCGCTGGATCTGCGGGTCGACCGCGGGCCACCCGTCGGCGGGGGGCTGGACCGGGCTGATCGGTGTCTGCTTGGTGGCGGCGATGTTGTCGATGGTGGCGTTGCCGCAGCTCACGTTGGTCAGGTGCACGTACTTGCCGGGCGGGAACTCGTCGAGCTCCCGCTCGACAAGGCCGGGGTACGCGCCGCTGGTGCGGTCGCAGCCGTCCCGCGACGCGTCACCGAGCGCGGGCTGCGGGTCCCCGACGAAGCCGCCGGCCGTGTAGGAGTCGCCCAGGGCGGCCCACTGATACTGATCCGCCGCACCGGCGGAGCCCGCGGGCACGAGTGCGCCGGCAGCCAGGACAAGCCCGACCGCCAACGCTCGCATGCGCAGACGAGAGACAGGGTGTCGCATCGATCCTCCAGAACCGAGGTGGGACGCCCCGGAGCCTTGATATGCCCCACACAAGGAAGGCGCCTCACCCAAGAGCGTCCACACCGCCGTTCCACCGCTCCACTAAATGGGACCTATCAGACCCGATCGAGCTAAAAGATCAGATCTTCACGCTAATCGCCCGCCACCAGCCGACACAGCCGCCGGACCGGCGAGTCGGCCGCGGGCGACCGGGCCCCCGACACAGCGTGCAGACCCCGGACCCAGCTCTCTGCCACCCCCCATTTCGTTGGCCACAGCAGCGACTTGGGCCGTCACCTCTGGGGTCTAAACTGCGCGCTATGAGCTTTGGGCAAGGGGGACCCCAGTGGGGCGGTCCTGGGGCACCAGGACAGAGACCGTACGGGTCGCAGGACCGCGACACACCGGACTGGGCAGCGCTGGCCGACGCCTCCGCCGCGCGCGCCCGCCGCAAGCGGTGGCTGCTCGCGGGCGGCGGTGTACTCGCGACCGCCGCGATAGCCGCCATCGTGGCGACGGCCGTGGTGTCCACGAGCAACGGCAGCGACGCGAACGCTGCCAACGCCTCGGAAACCGCCGCCACCACACTCCCCCCGGACTCCGCCCTGCCCGGCGGGGCCGGCGAGCCCGAGCCGTCCTTCTCCTCGGTCGCCCCGCAGGCACCGCCGACCCCGAAGGACTTCATCGACAGCGCGGACAAGGACAAGGCCCCGCTCAGCGCCGAAACCCTCTTCCCCGGCGCCAAGTTGACGATGCCCGGCAACCACGTCTACCTGAAGGCCGCCACCGCCCGCACCACCAACTGCGCGGCAGCGGCCCAGGGCGCCCTCGGCTCGATCCTCGCCTCCAACAGTTGCGACCAGGTCATCCGCGCCACGTACCACGACGGCGGAGTGGCGGTGACGGTCGGCGTCGCCGTCTTCAACAAGGAAGCGCAGGCCCTGAAGGCGAAGTCCGAGGCCAGGGACGGCATCGCCTCCCTCTCCGGCGCGGGCGTCCCGACCTACTGCCGGGCCGGCGCGATATGCCGGAAGACGACCAACTCCTACGGCCGGTACGTCTACTTCACCGTCAGCGGCTTCACCAACCGCAAGGACGTGACGAAGGCCGACAAGGACGTCTTCGCCATCAGCGACGACCTGGCCCAGTTCACGTTCCAGCAGATCGTCCAGCGCGGCGAGATGCAGGCATCAGCGGCGGCGACGGCCCCCATCTCATAGCCGGGGCCGCCCCCACGAACACCACACGATCTTCCCGGGGTTCCGCTCCCCCACCCCCCACTCGTCGGCGAGCGCGGACACGAGCATCAACCCGCGCCCCGCTTCGTCCCCGCTGTCGGGATGCCCCTCCTTCGGCGCACCGTCCCCGCTGTCATGCACCTCGACGGTGAGCACGTCCCCGTCCCACCGCAGAAACAGCCGAAAACCGCGCCCCGGCGGTACGCCGTGCAGCAGCGCGTTGGTGCACAACTCGCCCACGCAGAGCAACACTTGCTCGGCGTACGACCCCAACTCCCACGCCTCCAGAGCAGCGGCGGCGAACCGCCGCGCGGCGGGGATGGACCGACGTTCCCGCCGGTAGAAGCGTTCCCTGACGGACGCGAATTCGGTATGTGTGTTCACGGTACGAGGGTCGCGGAGAGTGACTAGTCTCTGGCAGTGAGCGAGGTCGTACAGATTTTTTGTACGGGTTCCCGGTGTTAGAAGCACGCGCGTGTTGGGGGAGTTGGCCGGTATGCACCCAAAGAACCGCCGCCGCAAGAACGGCTCGGCGATGAAGATGCTCGGAGCGCAGCTCGCCAACTTCCGTAAGATCGCGGGCTACACACAGGAGTCGCTGGCGGAGACGGCGCTGATGGGCGTGGACTTGATCGCGTCGATCGAGCAGGGCCGAAGGGCGCTGAAACTGGATCAGGCGATCCTGCTGGACAAACTGCTCGACACCAAGGGCGCGCTGGAGGCAGCGCTGGAGTTCATGCCAGAGATCGACAGGTTTCCGGCGTGGACGGCGGAATTCGTGGACCTGGAGGAGCAGGCGATCACCCATTCCTCCTACGAGAACCAAGTACTGCCCGGCCTGTTGCAGACCGAGAACTACGCACGAGCAGTACTGGGCAACCGGCTCCCCCCGTTCAGCGAGGACGAGTTGGCGACGCAGACGTCAGGCCGTCTTGACCGTCAGGCCATCCTGCAACGCAAGAATCCTCCGACCGTCAGTTTCGTCATCTGGGAGCCGGTGCTTTCCCTTCGCCTGACCAACGACGCGGACTACGCAGCGCAAATGCGGCACCTACGCGAATATGCCGACCTCCCCTGCCTGACCATCCAGATCCTGCCCCTCAACGCCCGGACCCACGCGGCTCTAAGCGGCACGTTTGTCCTGCTGGAGACGCCCGATCACCAGCACGTTGCTTATGCCGAATCTCCGCGCGCGAGTTCGCTCATCTCGAACCCCGATGAGATCAGCATCCTTGCCCGGAAATATGCAATGCTGCGGACACAGGCCCTCAACGCTGAGGATTCCAGGGACCTGTTGGATCGACTGGGAGCAGCATGCGAGCAGTACTGACGTGGTTCAAGTCCAGCTACAGCAGCGAGGAAGGCAACTGCCTCGAAGTCGCCTACGACTGGCGCAAGTCCAGCTACAGCAGCGATCAGGCCGGCCAGTGCGTCGAAGTCGCCGCGCACCCCACCACCATCCACGTCCGTGACAGCAAGAACCCGGACGGCCCGACACTCACCCTCTCCCCCACCACCTGGGCCGCCTTCACCCGGCACGCGTAACCCGTAAGCCGCCCGCGCCGCGGTCACGGAGGTACTGGTGGTACACCCTGACCGCCGCGCATTCCTCGCGCTCACCACGACCGCCCTCGTCGGTGTCGCCCAGGCATGGGCGGCGATCGAGCCCGGCCGACTGGCCAGTGCCCTGCACGGCCGACGTGTCGACGCGACCACGCTGGCCTGGCTGGAGGCCCGCGTGGACGAATTACGGGCCATGACCAACGGCGGCCCCGAGTTCGCCACGCTGGTGCGGGCCCTGCTGACGACCACGATCCAGCTCGTCGACAACGGGGTCTACGACCAGGCCGCCGGCCGGCGGCTGCACCAGGTGTTGGCGGCTGCCGCTCAGAGTTCCGGATGGCTCCATTTCGACCAGGGCGAGTACGCCGCCGCCCAGCGGCAGTGGCATGTCGCACTGCACGCGGCACACGCCGCCGCCGACCGCGACCTCGGCGCCGGGGTGCTCTCCGACCTCGCGTACGCCGCTACGTGGCTCTCCCACCCGGACACAGCCGTGAGCATCCTCGAACACGCCCGCACCAGAACCCGGTCCGAGGCCGCCTGCTCGCTCCTGGACCTGCGCCGCGCCCGCGCGCTCGCCGTTCTCGGCGACGGCCGTGCCACCGGCCGCGCCCTCGTCTCCGCCGAGAAGGCGCTCGACCGCGCGCAGCCCGGCACCGCGCCGTCCTGGGTGGCCTGGATGAGCCAGGCCGACCTGACTGCGGACGCCGGCCGCGCCTGGCTGGACCTCGGCGATCCGGACCGGGCCGACCTCTCCCTGGACGAGGGGCTCGGACTGCTGGATCCCACCCGCCGGCGCACCCGTTCCGTCATCCTGGCCTATCGGGCCGAAACCGGCCTCGCCCGCCACGACATCCCTGCGGCAGCCGCCGCCGCGCGCACGGCGCTGGACACCGCACTCGGTACCCGAGCGGCCCGCTGCATCGGCCTGGCACGGACCACGATCAGCCGGTTCGGGCCGTACCGGAACGAAGCCGCTGCCCGGGAGCTGTACGAATACGAGCGCCACGCCTACCGCTGATCGACTCGGCCGCTCTCTCCCCCGCCTGGGCCGCCTTCACCAGGCACGCGCACGCGTAACGCTTCAGGTGCTGGCCAGCGTCGTCGCCAGTGACTGGAACCACGCGCCGTGCGAGAACGGCTCGGGCGGGGCGATCTCCATGCCGAACTCGGCGGCTGCCAGGGCGTAGTCGCCGTCGTCCAGTGGGAGGGCGAGCAGTTCGTGGAGTTCGCCCACGAGGCGCGCGACCACTTGGGGGTGGGTCGTGGCGGCGTAGTCGGTGACGGCGGCGGCGTGGTCGGGGAACTCGTCCACGATGTCCTGCGAGAACCAGCCGCCGAGGAGTTGCGCGGTCTCGGGGAAGCGGGCGTGCCACTCCCAGTGGGTCTGCGGTGTGGACGGCTCCGGGACCTCGCCTTCCTCGATGCTCTTCTTCAGGTGGTCGGCGAGCACCGTCAGCCAGTCGCCGATGTCCGCCTGGGGCAGCCCGGTGTCGGGGATCGCGTAGAACTCACCCAGGTCGCGCCGGACACGGCCCGGCGGATTGCGGCTGTACTCGCGAAGCTGGCGCTCCGCCTCGGCGAGGGCCTGCGGGCGGGTGTGCCAGGTGTGACGGAGGTACGCGTCCAGGGCGCGGCTGCGCCGCTCCGGGGTGTCGTCGGCGGGCTGTCCCAGGTAGGCGCGCATCACCTGGTCCAACTCGCCGTACCGGCGGTCGTGTTCGAGGGGCTTCATGGACATGGGGTGCGGCCCCTACAGGTAGAACGGAACGGTCGTCTGGACGACGAAGCCGTGCGGGCTCGACGGCTCGCGCCGCAGCACCACTCGTGCCGCACGGACATCGACGGGCCCATGGCCCGCGAGCAGGTCCCCCTCCAACTGGACCCGGCCCACGGCGCCCTCACGGGAGGGCCAGGCGGCCTCGATGGTGAGCCGGGCCCGGGTGTTCTGGGCGAGCCAGCGATGAACGGCCTGCTCGTTGGCGGTCACCACCTGCTGGGTGGCCCATTGGGCGGTCTCCCGATCGGGATAGGTCGCGGCTCGCGTCAGCATGGGGGCATCCTCTCGCACAAGATCACCAGTCGGCGAAGTTCCAGAACATGCCCACCTCGGTATCGGTCACGACGACGAGGCCGGTGTCCTCCGTGTAGACGGTCAGCGGGTTGTACCCGAAGCTCTCCAGCGTGAAGTCGACTGTGCCGGGCGGGCTGCCACGCTTGATGACGTTGGTGTGGTAGCCGGCCTTGTCCCCGTAACGCGCGAGGACCGTCAACGCCATCGCCCGCAGCTCCTCCTGGCTCTCCGTGAAGCGCGCCAAGTTGGCCAGGGTGGCTCCGTCGTCCGTGAGGGCCAGGAGCAAGTTCTCGGCACTCTCCCGGTCGATCTTCCAGAGGCGCTCAGCGACATACTCAGAAGGGTGGACAGCGAAGGGGTACGTGTCCCCCGCTCCCCCGTGCTGCGGGTCCCGAGCCGCCGGGTCGAGACCCGTCCAGCCCCGAGGATCCGCAACAGACCGGGACATCAACGCAAAGACATCAAGCACCCAGTCCTCATGAAGCCGGGGACCCGTAGCGATGAACGCGTACGCGTCGTCGTACAGATGGAATACCGCCGCTTCCCACGACGACTGATCAACAGACACGTACTGCTGGCCTTTCTCGGCGGAGCAATCGTTAATCGGAAAAGGTCCAGAACATGCCCACCTCGGCGTCCGTCACGGTGACGAGACCGCAGTCCTCCATGTAGACGCCCAGAGGGCTGTATCCCACGCCATCCTGCGTAAAGTCGAGTGTGCCGGGCGTACTTCCGTGGGTGCTGACATTGGTATGAAAGGCAACCTCGTCCCCGTAGCGCGCGAGGACCGTGCGGACCAGCACCCTCAGCTCGTCAGGTGATTCGGTGAAGTATCTGAGGTTGGCCAGGGTGCACCCGCCGTCCGTGATGGCGAGCAGCAAGTTTTCGGCACTGTCCCGGTCGATCTCCTGGAGGCGCTCCGCGACGTACTCCGGAGGGTGGACGGCGAAGGGGTACGTGGGGAACCCCGCGCGCTTCGGGCTCTGAGCCTCGTCGTCGAGCCCGGTCCAACCCCGGGGATCGGGGACGGTCCGAGCCATCAACGCAAGGACATCGAGCGTCCAGTCCTCATGGAGCCGCGGGCCCGTAGCGGTGTACGAGACCGCGTCCTCGTACAGGCGACGCACCGCGGCTTCCCAGGACGGCTGATCGACAGACACGTGCTGCTGGCCTTTCTCGGCAAGGGCGTTCAGCATCGGCAAGGTCACCAGTCGGCGAAGTTCCAGAACATGCCCACCTCGGTATCCGTCACGACGACCAGGCCGGTGTCCTCCGTGTAGATGGTCAACGGACTGTACGACCAGTCCGACGTCGTGAAGTCGAGCGTGCCCTGCAGGTAGCCGGGCTTCTTGACGTTGGTGTGGTAGCCGGCCCCTTCTCCGTAACGCGCGAGGATCGTCACCACCATCGCACGCAGCTCTTTCTCGCTTTCCGTGAAGCGCGCCAGGTTGGCCAGGGTGACCCCGTCGTCCGTGAGGGCCAGGAGCAAGTTCTCGGCACTCTCCCTGTCGATCTCCCGAAGTCGTTCAGCGACATACTCACCAGGGTGGACAGCGAAGGGGTACGGGTCCCCCGCTCCCCCGTGCTGCGGATCCCGAGCCGCCGGGTCAAGACCCGTCCAGCCCCGAGGATCCGCAACAGACCGGGACATCAACGCAAAGACATCAAGCACCCAGTCCTCATGAAGCCGGGGACCCGTAGCGATGAACGCGTACGCGTCGTCATACAGATGAAACACCGCGGCTTCCCACGACGACTGATCGACAGACACGTGCTGCTGGCCTCTCTCGGCAAGGTCACCAGTCGGCGAAGTTCCAGAACATACCCACCTCGGTATCCGTCACGACGACCAAGCCAGTGTCCTCCGTGTAGATGGTCAACGGGTTGTACCCGAAGCTCTCCAGCGTGAAGTCGAGTGTGCCGGGCGGGCTGCCACGCTTGATGACGTTGGTGTGATAACTGGCCTTGTCCCCGTAACGCGCGAGGACCGTCAGTACCATCGCCCGCAGCTCCTCCTGGCTCTCCGTGAAGCGCGCCAGGTTGGCCAGGGTGGCTCCGTCGTCCGTGAGGGCCAGAAGCAGGTTCTCGGCACTCTCCCGGTCGATCCCCCGGAGTCGCTCAGCCACGTACCCCGGGGGGTGGGCGGCGAAGGGGTACGTGTCCCCCGCTCCCCTGTGCTGCGGATCCCGAGCCGCCGGGTCGAGACCGGTCCAACCTCGAGGATCCGCGACAGACCGGGACATCAACGCAAAGACATCAAGCACCCAGTCCTCACGAAGCCGGGGACCCGTAGCGATGAACGGGTAAGCGTCGTCGTAGAGGTGAAACACTGCGGCTTCCCACGACGACTGATCAACAGACATGTACTGCTGGCCTTTCTCTGCAAGGGGCTAGGGCTGGTAGGGCATCGACGTCATCACGGTGAACGGCGGATTGCGGCTGCTGTCGTACCGGAGTCGCGTCTCGATGCCGTTCACGTCGTACGCCTTGGCGTTGAGTCCACCCTGCCTGTACCCGGACAACGGGTCGTTCGGGTCCACCAACTGCTTCTTTACGCTGCGTCCGCTGATCTCACCGTCCGGCGCGGTTGACTGAAACTTTTCGACAGTCCCCTCCCCCGGCGGAGGTGGGCCCTTGATCCACGCCTCAATGTCAGGCTTCCTCTGGTTGAGGGTGTATTCAGTCAGTTTCTCCGCCCGCTGGTAGTCCGGGAAAGCCGAAGCGCTGCCGATCCCCGGCCTGCGCCCCTCCGGCCAGTTGTTGTGAGGCTCCCCCTGGTCACGCAGACGCTGCGCCAACTGCTCGTCCGTCTTGCCCACATGCCTGTCCAGGGTATGGCCGCCGTTCAGGTACTCGTTGGAGGCCAGATTCAAGTCGTACTTGCCGTTCGAGTCGACCTTCAGCCAGTCCTGGGGCTCCTTGAACTCCCCCAGCGCCCGCTTGCCGAAGCCATGCGCGCGGGCGATGCCCGCCTCGAACTTCGGGGCGCTGCGGTACGCCTCGTCCAAGGGGCCCTTCAGCGCGTTCATGCGCGTGGTCAGGCCCCCCAGCGTGCCGGTGTATCTGTCGACGATTCCGTTGAGCTTGGCCGTGTTGATGTTCAGGACGGTCTTGACGTCGAACGACAGGAGCAGGCCCGCGCCCTTGCCGATCACGGATGTGACCGTGCCGAGGAGGCTCTTGGGGTCCTTGGGCTTGGCCAGGTCGTCGATGACGTCCTTGGCCGCCGACAACAGCGCGCGCCGGAGTTCCTCCCACACGTCGCGGTTCAGGTCGACGGCGGCCTCCGCGTACTCGCGCAGGATGGTGGCGATCTCGTCGGCCGTGTCCTTGAGCACGGTGATGACGGGCTCACTGCCCGTCGGGACGCGCGGCGTGCCGTGGCCGGAGTTGGCCGTGTGCGCCCACTGGTAGCCGCCGAGCGACTGTCCCCACGACGTCCCTCCCCACAGCGCGCTGCAGAACGTCCGCATGGCCGCTTCCCACTCGGCCTGCTGGTGGTTGGTGATCATTCCGATCGCCTGGGTGAGCTGGTCCGCACCCGTCATCCCGACGATGGAGACGTTCATCCAGCTATGGCACAGGGAGTTGAGATAGTGCTGCTGCGGGAAGGGGTAGACGTCCGCGACCCTGCCGACCCGGAACACGTGCTTGCACAGGGGCTGGAGGATGTCCCGGACGATCTCCGGGATGCCCTCCATCAGGCCGCGCAGAAAGTCGTCGCCGCCGTCGTCGTCACCCCACTTGATGTCGGGTATCGGGCCCAGCTTCGGGGCCTGGTCGATGACCGCCGGCCGGGGGCGCTGCTCGGCCACCACGCCGGGCTTGGGGTGGGCCGCCGCGTCCGCCTTGCTGTACGTGTTGGCGGTCTCCGTGAAGCCCACGGCGACGCCGCCGACGCTCACCACGGACCGGCCCCAGACGTCGAGCCAGCGGTCGCCGATCGTCTTGTACGCCTGGGCGAACGTCTGCGCCTCGGTGCCCGCGCCTCCGGCGTCGGGGTACTGGCCCAGCTCCTCCAGGAGCTGGTTGACGCCCCGCATCAGGAAGTCCTGCTGCATGGCGACCCGCCCGGAGACCGTCCACAGGTCGCTCGGCTTGACGTCGATGGTGCCGCTGCCGCCCGGCCCCTGGGCAGGGGTGGCGCCCTGGGCAGGGGTGGCGGGGCCCGCCATCAGCCGCCGCCTCCCCAGCCCTGGAGCACGGATCTGTGGGCCGCCGCGTAGTTGAGGTGCCCGTTGACCACGACGTCGTGGAGCCATGCCTGGGTGGCCTTGAGGTCGTCGGCCGAGCGGCTCCACTTGTCCAGCTCGTCGATGAACGCCTCGCGGGCTTCGCCGTCCCAGCTCAGTACGACCTTGGTGGCCCGTTCGTACAGCGCGTCCAACTTCTCGTTCAGGGCGCGGAGGATGTCCTCCAGGTCCGCCGAAAGCCGTTGCAGAGTGGCGAAGCTGACGGTTATCCGGTCGTCGTCCTGCATGGTGCTGATCCCCCGTGGTTCAGACGTCCAAGGTCCGGTGCCCGTCCGTACGCGTCCGGTGCTCGTCCGATGCATTCTTGTGGATCAACGTCGCGATCTGAACAGGGTTTACGGTCATCGGCGCGCTCGACGGCAGCCAAGCGCAGAGATAGAACGTTGCTATGCCACGCTTCGAGATCACATCGATCGGTACGGTCCGCAACGACCGGACGGACGTCCAGCACACCGACAACTGGGGTGCCGTCCGGAGCACGATCACCGTCGACGAGCAGTTCGGGGAGGCATGCCTCCAGGGGCTTGAGGGCTTCTCCCACGTCGAAGTGCTGTTCGTCTTCGACCAGTTCGCCGAGGCCGACGACTACCGCGAACCCCGTCCCTACCGCGGCCGCGCCGACCTGCCGCCCGTCGGGATCTTCGCCGGCCGCGGCCCCCGCAGACCGAACCGCATCGGGGTCACCTGCTGTGCCATCGAGTCGGTGCGCGGGCGCGAGTTGACGGTGGTGGGCCTCGACGCGGTGTCGGGTACGCCGGTCATCGATCTGAAGCCGACGATGGCGGAGTTCCGCGCGGTCCACACCGAGCAGCCGGAATGGGTGACCCGGATGATGTCGGAGTACTTCAAGCCGTAGGCGGACCGACCCGGCCGAGCCGCAGCACGCTGCCTAGCCGCAGCACCCGGCGCCGTCCCCGGCGCCCGAAACCCCCGGCAGCGTGCGCTTGTTGCGGGCTTCGCGGCTGCGGGACAGCAGCAACTCGTCGGCCGGGTAGCCGACTTCCTCCAGGGTGAGGCCGTGCGGGCGTACGACGTGGACCGCCGAGTCGCGGACGCCCGCTGCGAGCACCTTCGCGGGCCAGTCGACGCCACGGTGGCCGTCGCCCACGAACAGCAGCGCGCCGACCAGGGAGCGCACCATGTTGTGGCAGAAGGCGTCGGCCCGCACGGTCGCGGTGATGATGCCGTCGCCGCCGCGGACCCACTCCAGCCGCTGGAGCGTACGGATCGTCGTCGCGCCCTCGCGGCGCTTGCAGTACGCGGCGAAGTCGTGTTCGCCGACCAGGCCGGCCGACGCGGCGTTCATCGCGTCGACGTCAAGTGCCCAGTCGTGCCAGAGGACATGGCCGCGCAGCAGCGGGTCGACTCCCCCCGGGTTGTCCGTGACGCGGTACGCGTACCGCCTCCAGACCGCCGCGAAGCGGGCGTTGAAGCCAGCCGGGGCCTCGGCGACGCTCCACACCCGTACGTCGTGCGGCAGCCGCCCGGCGAGGCGCCTGACGAGTTTGTCGCCGTGCTCGGCCCACACCTCGTCCGGCAGGTCCACATGCGCCACCTGCCCGCGCGCGTGCACCCCCGCGTCCGTCCGCCCGGCCACGGTCAGCTCGTACGTACGCGCCGACCGCGTCACCGTACGCAGCGCGTCCTCGATCTCGCCCTGCACCGTGCGCCGGGTGGTCTGCTTCGCCCAGCCGGAGAAATCCTTGCCGTCGTACGACAGATCCAGCCGCACCCGCACATGCCCGGCCGCCGCGCCCTCGTTCTCTTCGCTCACCGACCCATTCTCACAGGCCGCGACGGTAGCCAGGCCCGGCGACCGGGTTGTCCGGTCCGTCGAGCCAGACCGTCGTCCGGCCCCCCGGGCCGACATCGAGCCCGTACCGGGTCCGCGCGGGCGCCCCAAGGCGCTGCCACGCCTCGTACGCGGCCATCATCCCGTCCCACACCCGGCGGGGCCCGAACTGCTGGATCTCGAACTCGGTCGCCCCCGGCTCGTAGTCCACGGACGCCCATGAGTCGGACGCGGAGTCGGCCAGCCAGAGGGTGAACTGCCCGTCCGGGCCGTGCCCGACCGAGTACCGCACGGTCGGGCAGCCGACACCGACGGCGAACGCGGCGTCGGCCACGCCCAGCACGTAGCGGGGGTCCAGCGGGCCGTGCGAGGTGTCCGCCAGCTCCTGGTCATGGACGGAGTCCATGACGTCCCGGCGCGCCTGCGGCTCGGCGGTGGCGTGCCGCCGCATCCACATGAACGCGGAATCTCCGATCACCGGCCCGGAAGCTACGCGGCCCTCTTCCCCCTCCGCGACGGTCAGGCGCACCAGGACGCCGTTGTAGAGGCCCGTGCCCCACGGGGCCACCACGATCCCGCCGGGGGCGCTCTGCTCGACCAGCGGGTACGGGACGTCCGCCAGGGCGCACGTCACGACGACCCGGTCGTACGGGGCCCCGCCCGGCAGACCGGCCGCGCCGTCCCCGACGGCGAGCGTCGGCTGCCACCCGGCGGCCGCCAGCCGGGCCCGCGCGGCTTCGGCGAGCAGCGGGTCGATCTCGATGCTGGTCACCCGGGTATCGCCGAGCCGGTGGCACAGCAGGGCCGCGTTGTACCCCGTACCGGTGCCCACCTCCAGGACCCGCTGCCCGTCACGGACGTCGAGCGCGGCCAGCATGCCGGCGACCATCCGAGGCATCGAGGCCGACGAGGTCGGTACGCGGGCCACGTCCGCGTCCGGGGTGTCGACCTGCACGACGACCGGCACATCCCCATGGACGGCGGCCTCCCACCGGCCGGGGGCGCGGGTGCGGTCGACGGGCCGGTAGCCGTCGTCGTCGCGCAGCCAGATCCGGTCCGGGATGTAGTGGGCGCGGTCGACGTCGAGGAACGCGGCAGCCCAGCCGTCCGGGAGGTGACCGTCGGCCTTGAGCAGGGCGGTGAGCGCGGCCGAACCGACGGAGCCGGCCACGCTCACGGCTTCTTGGGTGGTGGCGGCGGGATCGGCCGGTCGGGCTTGTGCCCGTCGCCTTCCGCGTTGTCAGGTTTGCCGCCGTGCTTGCCCATGGCGTGCTCCCGTGAGGAAGGGCTGGTCAGACCCCCACGCTAGCCAGCCGGGGGCCGGTCGGGCAGGGGCGCACGGAGCGCGAAGCAGCGGCCCGAGCCCCCTCCCACGCCCCCGTCCGCCGGTCGCCGGTCGGCCGGTCGCCGGTCGGCCGGTCGCCGGTCGGCCGGTCGCCGGTCGGCCGGTCGGCCGGTCCGCCGGTCCGCCGGTCCGCCGGTCGCCGGTCCGCCGGTCACCGGTCTGCCGGTCGCGGTTGCCGGTGCCCCGCGCCGCGCGCGGAACCGCGCACCATCCCCGCCGCGTCCCTTGCCGGCATGGACGACGAAACCACAGGAGCGACCCCGCGCCCGAAGAGCGACCTCGGCGGGGCCGGGTGTCTGCTCGCCGGGGTCGGGGCGGCGGTCGCGCCGATCGTCTGGGCTCCGCAGGCCGCCGTCAGTATCGACGGCGGGTTCGAGGGGCACGCGCGCGATCTGAGCGTGCTCTTCATCGATCTGCCGCTCATCGTGCTCGGCGGCGCCCTCGTCCCGCTCTGCACCTGGGCGTTGGCCACCCGGTGGGGCCAACGGCCCTACGTCGCCGTGCTCGTGGCCCTCGGCTCGCTCGCCTTCGCCGTATGGGGGCTCACGGAATGGTGGACCCCCCGGAAGCAGCCGGACCCCGGCTACGGTCCCGGGCTCTGACCCGCAGCGCACCCACGGCCAGTAGCGCCATCACCATCGTGGCCGCCGCCCCGATCGCGAAGCCGCCCCGCGCGCCGAACGCGTCCACCGTCCGGCCGGACAGCGCCGCCGCAGCCGCCGCGCCTGCCGCGCTCGCCGAGTTGAGCCAGGTGAAACCCTGCGTCAGAACAGCCCGGTCGACGGCGGATTCGGCCAGGACCGACAGCAGCACCAGGACGGGCGGCACAGCGGCGCCGGTGAGTACGGCCACGGAGCCCAGCGCCAACGGCGAACCGGCCGCGAGCAGCAGCAGGCTGCCGAGCGCCAACACGGCTGTGGCCACGGCCAGTTGCGTCCGTGGCGGGGTACGCCAGCGCCGCAGCCCGTACAGCCACCCGGCCAGCAGACCGCTGCCGCTCGACACCGCGAAGATCGGCGCCGCGGTGGCCGCCGCGTGGTGTTCGGTCGCGAAGGCCGTCACGGACACCTGTACGGCGCCGAAGTACACGCCGATGGCGAGGTTGAGCCCGACCAGCACCGCGAACGCGGGCCGCAGCAGCGAGCTGCCCGGCCCCGCGACCGACGCGACCGACGCGACCGACGCGGACGCCGCCCCCGCCCCCGACACCGCCCCCGCCCGCACAGGCCGCGGCGCCGTACCCCGCTGCGCGGCGAAGGCCCCTCCCCCGGCCACCACCAAGGCCGCCGCCAGTACGGAACCCAGCGCCGGATGCCCGCCCGCTCCCAGCGCGCTGACCAGCGTCGGCCCCGCCAAGTAGCCCAGCGCGTTGCTCAGCGACTCCAGCGCGAAGGCGCTGGGCAGCTCGGCCGGCCGCTTCTCGCTCAGCAGCGCCACCCACCGCGCTGCGGACAGCGCGCCCAACTGCGGGATCGTGGCGCCCGCCAGCACCCCGCCCGCCGTCATGAGCCACGCCGGGCTGCCGGCGGCGACCAGGGCCAGCAGCGCCGCCACGGCCGCCGCGTGGCCGAGCAGCGCGGGCGGCAGTACCCGGGTCTGGCCGAAGTGGTCGATGAGACGCGCCAGTTGGGGCCCGGCCAGGGCCTCGGCGACAGCGAACCCGCCGCTCACCAGCCCCGCCGTCGCGTACGAGTCCGTCCGGCCGTGCACCAGCCAGACGATGCCGAGGCTGGTCATCGCGATACCGATACGGCCCGCTGTGGCGGTCAGGAAGAAGGCTGCGGCACCAGGCGTGCGCAGCAGATGACGATAAGGCGCCGACGACACGGCGTATCCTCTTCGCTGCCCGGCGGGGCGCGCGACCACTCGGGGTCGTCGCCTGGAGCCGTCCAGTTGTGGCGCGGAGCGGGAACACACACCCCACGCCGACTCCGTCACCGGGCAGAAATCTCTGTCTTTCGTAGTCCGCAACTCTCGTACGGTTGCGTCATTCAAACACAAGAACGGGCCCGCCCCCCAAGGGGAGCGGGCCCGCTCGTCAGTCGTCAGCCGACAAAGGCGTCGGACCTCAGGCGTCCTTGGACTCGTCCGCCGCTTCCGCGGGCTTCGCGTCCTCGACCGGCTTCGCGTCCTCGACCGGCTTCGCGTCCTCGACGGTCTCGGCGGGGGCGCCCTTCTTCTGGGCGTCCTCCTTGACCGCGCGCTTCGTCGCCGCCTCGGCCTCACCCGTGGCAGCCTGCGCCACGGTCAGGGCCTCGACCAGCTCGATGACCGCCATCGGGGCGTTGTCGCCACGACGGTTGCCGATCTTGGTGATACGGGTGTAGCCACCGGGGCGGTTCTCGTACCGGGGCGCGATCTCGGTGAAGAGGGTGTGCACGACCGACTTGTCGGTGATCGACTGCAGCACCTGGCGACGGTTGTGGATGTCGCCCCGCTTCGCCTTGGTGATCAGACGCTCGGCGACGGGCCGCACACGGCGGGCCTTCGCCTCGGTGGTGGTGATACGGCCGTGCTCGAAGAGCGACTTCGCGAGGTTCGCGAGGAGAAGCTTCTCGTGCGCGCCGCTGCCGCCCAGACGGGCACCCTTGGCGGGCTGAGGCATGGTGTTACTCCTTCATATCTGCACCGGCCGTGTCAGGTACCGATGTCAGTTCCCCCGGAGCGGCCGCCCCGGGAAAGTCAGGTCCAGCGATGATGCGGTGAGGACTGCTCGTACTGCTCGTACTGCTCCGTACCGCTCAGTACTGCTCGGTCTCCACGAAACCCGCGTCCGCGTCGTCGTCGGCGCCGAAGGCGTCGGCGGCGGCGGTCGGGTCGAATCCGGGCGGGCTGTCCTTGAGCGCCAGGCCCATGCCGGCCAGCTTCGCCTTGACCTCGTCGATCGACTTCGCACCGAAGTTGCGGATGTCGAGCAGGTCGGCCTCGGAGCGGGCGACCAGCTCACCCACAGAGTGGATGCCCTCGCGCTTGAGGCAGTTGTACGACCGAACGGTGAGCTCAAGCTCCTCGATCGGCAGGGCGAGATCGGCGGCGAGCGCCGCGTCCGTCGGCGACGGGCCCATGTCGATGCCCTCGGCGTCGATGTTGAGCTCGCGCGCCAGACCGAACAGCTCGACCAGCGTCTTACCTGCGGACGCCATGGCGTCGCGCGGCCGCATGGCCTGCTTGGTCTCGACGTCGACGATCAGCTTGTCGAAGTCGGTGCGCTGCTCGACACGGGTCGCCTCGACCTTGTACGTGACCTTGAGCACCGGCGAGTAGATGGAGTCGACCGGGATCCGGCCGATCTCCTGGCCCACCTGCTTGTTCTGGACGGCGGAGACGTAGCCGCGACCGCGCTCGACGGTCAGCTCCATCTCCAGCTTGCCCTTGCCGTTGAGCGTGGCGAGGACGAGGTCCGGGTTGTGCACCTCGACACCGGCCGGGGGCGCGATGTCGGCGGCGGTGACCAGGCCGGGACCCTGCTTGCGCAGGTACATCACGACCGGCTCGTCGTGCTCCGAGGAGACGACGAGCTGCTTGATGTTGAGGATGAGGTCGGTCACGTCCTCCTTGACGCCCGGCACGGTGGTGAACTCGTGCAGGACCCCGTCGATCCGGATGCTGGTGACAGCGGCACCGGGGATCGAGGAGAGGAGCGTACGGCGGAGGGAGTTACCGAGCGTGTAGCCGAAACCCGGCTCCAGCGGCTCGATGACGAACCGGGAGCGGTATTCGTCGACGACCTCTTCGGTCAGCGACGGACGCTGAGCGATAAGCATGCGTGATTCCTTCTTTTGGGGACGCCCGCTATTTGACGTCCTTCAGTACTGCTCAAACTCACCGTGCAGCCAAAACCCACTGCACAGTCTCAAGGGTACGGGCGGCACGGCCCTTACGAGCCGTACCGCCCGGACACTCGGAGCGTGCGAGACAACCTGGCCTCAGACGCGGCGGCGCTTGGGCGGACGGCAGCCGTTGTGCGGGGTGGGGGTGACGTCCTGGATCGAACCCACCTCGAGGCCGGTGGCCTGGAGGGAGCGGATCGCGGTCTCACGGCCGGAGCCGGGACCCTTGACGAAGACGTCGACCTTGCGCATGCCGTGCTCCTGCGCGCGACGGGCGGCCGACTCGGCGGCCATCTGCGCGGCGAAGGGGGTGGACTTGCGCGAGCCCTTGAAGCCGACGTGGCCGGCGGAGGCCCAGGAGATCACGTTGCCCGAGGGGTCGGTGATCGAGACGATGGTGTTGTTGAACGTGCTCTTGATGTGGGCGTGCCCGTGAGCGACGTTCTTCTTTTCCTTGCGGCGCACCTTCTTGGCTGCGCCCTGACGGCCCTTCGGAGGCATGTCTTTACTCCTGCGTGGAGGTGGTCGGTCCTACAGCGAAGACCGCTGATAAGCGTCCGGCTGAGGACTACTTCTTGCCCGGCTTCTTCTTGCCGGCAATGGCGCGACGCGGACCCTTGCGGGTACGGGCGTTCGTGCTGGTGCGCTGACCGTGCACCGGCAGGCCACGACGGTGCCGAAGACCCTGGTAGCAGCCGATCTCCACCTTGCGGCGGATGTCGGCGGCGACCTCACGGCGGAGGTCACCCTCGGTCTTGAGGTTGGCGTCGACGTACTCGCGGATCTTGACGAGGTCTTCCTCGGCAAGGTCGCGGACGCGGACGTCGGGGTTGACTCCCGTGGCGGCGAGCGTCTCCTTGGACCGGGTGCGCCCGATACCGAAGACGTACGTGAGGGCGACCTCGACGCGCTTTTCGCGCGGGAGGTCAACGCCTGCGAGGCGTGCCATTCATGGCTCCTGATGATGTCGGAGGTCTTCCGCAGTGTCGGTCCCGGTGTCCGCGGCGGCTTCACAGCGACTGCGGTCGGGTCTCCGGCCCCCGCCGGAGGTGTCGGCATTCGCACACCAGGTGTGCTCGATGTCGGACACTGCGTGATTACGATTGCTCGCGTCGCGCGAAGTACTGCGGTAAGGCAGGGGGGTCGTACGTCAGCCCTGGCGCTGCTTGTGGCGCAGGTTGTCGCAGATGACCATGACCCGGCCGTGACGGCGGATCACCTTGCACTTGTCGCAGATCTTCTTGACGCTCGGCTTGACCTTCATGGGATTGAGGTTCTCCGGGTCAGTGCCAACGCCCAAGAACGGGCGGCGGCAAGATCTACTTGTATCGGTAGACGATCCGGCCACGCGTCAGGTCGTACGGAGACAGCTCCACCACGACCCGGTCATCGGGAAGGATCCGGATGTAGTGCATCCGCATCTTGCCGCTGATGTGCGCGAGGACCTTGTGACCGTTCTGGAGCTCCACCCTGAACATGGCATTCGGGAGGGACTCGATCACGGTGCCCTCAATTTCGATGGCACCTTGCTTCTTGGCCACGCTTCGCCCTTCGAATCGGCTACCTTGATCGACTCCGGCCACTCGGCGTCCTCATGCGTTGCTGCATGCGGACGCACGGATACACCAGAGCCGACGCGTCAGTCTACGACAGCCCTCTCGAAAACACGAATCCGAGAAGTTTGCCCACTACCAGAGATTTTTAAGCAACGAGCACATCAGGCCAGCGGATCGGGCGCCGCCGTCACGCCCAGCTCGGCCAGTTTCGCCTTGCCGCCGTCGGGGGCCGTCAGGACCAGCGGGCCCTCCTCGGTCAGCGCGATCGAGTGCTCCCAGTGCGAGGACCAGGTGCCGTCGGTCGTGATGACCGTCCACTCGTCCGCCAGCACCTCGGTGTGCGGGGTGCCGAGCGAGACCATCGGCTCGATCGCGAGGCAGAAGCCGGGGACCAGCTTGGGGCCCTTGCCGCGCTTGCGGGAGACATAGTTCAGCAGGTGCGGGTCCATGTGCATCTCGGTGCCGATGCCGTGGCCGCCGTAGTCCTCGACGATCCCGTACTTGCCGCCGCCGGGCCGCGGCTGGCGGCGGATGTACGTCTCGATCGCGCGCGACACGTCGACCAGCCGGGCGCCGGCCCGCATCGCGGCGATGCCCGCCCACATCGACTCCTCGGTCACCCGGGACAGCTCGACCAGCTCGGGCGCGTGGCCCTCGCCGACGAACGCGGTGAAGGCGGCGTCGCCGTGCCAGCCGTCCACGATCGCGCCGGCGTCGATGGAGATGATGTCGCCGTCCTTCAGGACGGTCTTGTCGTCCGGGATGCCGTGCACCACGACCTCGTTCACGGACGTGCAGATCGTCGCGGGGAAGCCGCCGTACCCGAGGAAGTTCGGCTTCGCGCCATGATCGGCGAGCACCTTGCGGGCGACCAGGTCGAGATCCCTCGTGGTGGCACCGGGAACCGCGGCCTCCGCCGTGGCCGCGTGCACTGCGGCGACGACCAGGCCCGCCTCGCGCATCTTCGCGATCTGCTCGGGGGTCTTGATCTGCACCATGGTTGTGCGCCTTCCACCTGACTCGGGACGATCCGTACGCCGACGATCCGTGCGCCGACGATCCGTACTCAACAGTACGGCCGCGGGGTCCGGGGACACCGCGGCCGTAACGTCACTCTGAACTGCACACACCCGCCGGAGGCGCTACGCGGCCTCGACGTCGCGCCGGAGCGCCTCCATCGCGCGGTCGGTCACCTCGGTGACCTTGCCGAGCGCGGAGATCGTGATCACGAGGCCCTGGGACCTGTAGTGGTCGATGATCGGCTCGGTCTGCGTGTGGTAGACCTCAAGACGGGTCCGGACGGTCTCCTCGGAGTCGTCGTCCCGCTGGTACAGCTCGCCGCCGCACTCGTCGCACACACCCTCCCGCTTCGGGGGGCTGTACGTGACGTGGAAGACGTGCGAGCTGTCGTTGCGGCAGACCCGCCGGCCGGCGATCCGCTTCACGACCTCGTCCTCGGGGACCTCCAGGTCGAGCACCGCGTCCAGCTTCACACCGTCCGCGGCGAGCGCCGCGTCCAGTGCCTTCGCCTGCGACACGTTGCGCGGGAAGCCGTCCAGCAGGAAGCCGTTGACGGCGTCCGGCTGCTTCATCCGGTCCTGCGCCATGGCGATCGTGATCTCGTCGGGGACCAGCTTGCCCTCGTCCATGAACGACTTCGCCTGTTTGCCCAGGTCCGTGCCTTGACTGATGTTGGCACGGAAGAGGTCGCCCGTGGAGATGTGCGGAATCGAGAGGTTCTTGGCAAGGTACGCGGCCTGCGTTCCCTTGCCGGCACCGGGCGGTCCGACGAGGACGATTCGCATCAGCGGAGGAACCCTTCGTAATTGCGCTGCTGAAGCTGGCTCTCGATTTGCTTCACGGTCTCCAGACCCACACCCACGATGATCAGGATGCTTGTCCCGCCGAACGGGAAGTTCTGGTTCGCGCCGCCGTATCCCGCCAACGCCAGTGTCGGCACAAGAGCGATCAGTCCCAGGTACAGCGAGCCTGGCCAAGTGATCCTGTTGAGCACGTAGCTCAGGTACTCGGCGGTGGGCCGGCCCGCCCGGATACCCGGGATGAAGCCACCATACTTCTTCATGTTGTCAGCGACTTCTTCAGGGTTGAACGAGATCGCCACGTAGAAGAAGGCGAAGAACACGATCAACAGGAAGTACGTGACGATGTAGTACGGGTGGTCGCCCTTGACGAAGTGGCCCTCGATCCAGGTCTTCCAGCCCGACTGCGAGTTGGAGAACTGCGCCACCAGCGCCGGGATGTAGAGCAGCGACGAGGCGAAGATGACGGGGATCACACCCGCCTGGTTGACCTTGAGCGGGATGTAGGTCGACGTACCGCCGTACGACCTGCGGCCGATCATGCGCTTCGCGTACTGCACGGGGATGCGGCGCTGCGCCTGTTCGACGAAGACCACGAGCCCGACCATCACGAAGCCGATGAGGATGACCGTCCCGAACTCGATCCAGCCCTTGGCCAGGTGACCGCTCTGCTTGATGGCCCAGAGCGAACCGGGGAAGCCGGCGGCGATCGAGATGAACATGAGGATCGACATGCCGTTGCCGATGCCCTTGTCGGTGATCAGCTCACCGAGCCACATGACGGCGCAGGTACCGGCGGTCATGGTGACCACCATCACGACGGTGGTGAAGATCGACTGGTCGGGGACGATCTCCGAAGCGACCGGACAGCCGCTGAAGAGCGCTCCGCTGCGGGCGGTGGCGACGAGGCCGGTGCCCTGCAGGATGGCGAGGGCCACGGTCAGATAACGCGTGTACTGCGTGATCTTCGTCTGACCTGACGAGCCCTCCTTCTTGAGGGCTTCCAGCCTGGGGATGACCACGGTCAGAAGCTGGAGAATGATGCTCGCTGTGATGTACGGCATGATGCCGAGTGCGAAGATCGTGATCTGCAGCAGTGCCCCGCCGCTGAACATGTTCACCAGACCGAACAGGCTGTTGTTGCCCTTCTGGGCCGCGTCGACACACGTCTGGACATTCGTGTAGCTGACACCGGGGACGGGGATGTGCGCCCCGAGCCGGTACACCACGATCATGCCGAGTGTGAAGAGCAGCTTCTTGCGCAGGTCGGGCGTCCTGAACGCCCGGGCGAACGCGGTGAGCACGGTGCCTCCTGCGACCCCCGCGCTACTGCGTCAGAGGTGACGGTATTGAGGATCGACGGATACGGTCCGAGAGCGAACCCTCGGTGTGATGCAGCGGCAATGCAACGCCACCATACCGGCGGCAGTGCGTCAGGTGGAACGGCCAACCAACGACCAACCGGGGATGCCCCCTTAGTAGAGGCATCCCCGGCTGGTTGAATCAATCCACCGACGTGTCCGAAAAGTCTCAGACCAGCTCGGTGACGGTGCCGCCGGCGGCGGCAATCTTCTCCTTGGCGGAGCCGGAGACGGCGTCAACCGAAACCTGCAGCGCCACGGAGATCTCGCCCTGGCCCAGGACCTTGACGAGGCTGTTCTTGCGAACCGCGCCCTTGGTGATCAGATCGGCCACCGTGACCTCGCCGCCCTCGGGGTAGAGAGCGCCGAGCTTGTCCAGGTTGACGACCTGGTACTCGGTACGGAACGGGTTCTTGAAGCCCTTGAGCTTCGGCAGACGCATGTGGAGGGGCATCTGCCCGCCCTCGAAGCGCGCCGGAACCTGGTAACGGGCCTTGGTGCCCTTGGTACCACGACCCGCGGTCTTACCCTTGGACGCCTCACCACGACCCACACGGGTCTTGGCGGTCTTGGCGCCCGGGGCAGGCCGGAGGTTGTGGACCTTCAGCGGGTTGTTCTCCGCCATGTCAGTCGACCTCCTCGACCGTGACGAGGTGCCGCACGGTGTTCGCCATGCCGCGGAACTCGGGACGGTCCTCCTTGACAACCACGTCGTTCAGGCGCTTGAGCCCGAGCGAACGCAGGGTGTCGCGGTGGTTCTGCTTGCTGCCGATGTACGACTTCGTCTGCGTGATCTTGAGGCGAGCCATTACGCACCCGCTCCCGCACGCGCACGGAGCAGAGCCGCGGGGGCGACGTCCTCAAGGGGCAGACCGCGGCGGGCCGCGATCTCCTCGGGACGCTGCAGGCCCTGGAGGGCCGCCACGGTCGCGTGCACGATGTTGATGGGGTTCGAGGAACCGAGCGACTTCGACAGGATGTCGTGGACGCCGGCGCACTCGAGCACGGCACGCACCGGACCACCGGCGATAACGCCGGTACCGGGGGAAGCAGGCTTCAGCAGGACGACGCCCGCGGCCTTCTCACCCTGGATCGGGTGCGGGATGGTGCCCTGGATACGGGGGACCTTGAAGAAGTGCTTCTTGGCCTCCTCAACACCCTTGGCGATGGCGGCCGGCACCTCCTTGGCCTTGCCGTAACCGACACCCACGGTGCCGTCACCGTCACCCACCACGACGAGCGCGGTGAAGCTGAAGCGACGACCACCCTTGACAACCTTGGCGACGCGGTTGATCGCGACGACGCGCTCAACGTACGCGGTCTTCTCGGCGGCAGACGCGCCGCCGTCACGGCCCTTCCGGTCCCGCCGCTCGCCGCCACCGGCACCGCTTCCGCGGCGCTGGGGTCCAGGCATTTGTTTACCTCTCTCTGTTACGTCCGCTTTGCGTAGGAACCGGGGCTCAGAACTTCAGCCCGGCTTCGCGGGCGGCGTCAGCCAGAGCGGCAATCCGCCCGGCGTACTGGTTGCCACCACGGTCGAAGACGACAGCCTCGATACCGGCGGCCTTGGCGCGCTCGGCGACCAGGGCCCCGACCTGCTTCGCCTGGGCGCTCTTGTCGCCCTCGGTGCCGCGGATCGAAGTGTCCAGTGTCGACGCCGAAGCGAGCGTGTGGCCCGCGATGTCGTCCACGACCTGAGCCACCATGTGGCGGTTGGAACGCGTCACGACGAGGCGGGGGCGCTCCTGCGTGCCCGACACCCTCTTGCGGACGCGAATGTGACGGCGCTTGATGGCAGCGGCCTTGTAGGCCTTGCCCTTGGCGATCTTCACACCGTATGCCATGGCTTACTTACCAGCCTTTCCGACCTTGCGGCGGATGACCTCGCCCGCGTACCTGACACCCTTGGCCTTGTACGGGTCAGGCTTCCGCAGCTTGCGGATTTTGGCGGCGACCTCGCCGACCTTCTGCTTGTCGATGCCCTCGACGGAGAACTTCGTCGGGTTCTCGACCTTGAAGGTGATGCCCTCAGGGGCCTCGATGAGGATCGGGTGGCTGTAGCCAAGCGCGAACTCCAGGTTGGAGCCCTTCGCCTGGACACGGTAACCAACGCCACTGATTTCGAGCGCCTTGACGTATCCCGTGGTCACGCCGGTGATCATGTTCGCCACCAGCGTGCGAGACAGGCCGTGGAGGGCCTTGTTCTGACGCTCGTCGTTGGGGCGCAGCACCGAGATGATGCCGTCATCGCCCTTGGTGACCTCGATCGGTGCCGCAACAGTGTGCGTGAGGGAACCCTTGGGGCCCTTCACAGCGACCGTACGGCCATCGATGGTGACGTCCACACCGGCGGGAACCTGGATGGGGAGCTTGCCGATTCGCGACATGAGCTTTTCCTCCTCCGTTCCCGACTACCAGACGTAGGCGAGGACTTCCCCACCTACGCCCTTCTTGCTGGCCTGCTGGCCGGTCAGGAGACCGTGGGACGTGGAGATGATCGCCACGCCCAGGCCGCCGAGCACCTTCGGCAGACTCGTGGACTTCGCGTACACACGCAGACCGGGCTTGGAGATGCGCTTGATGCCGGCGATCGAACGTTCACGGTTCGGGCCGAACTTCAGCTCCAGGACGAGGTTCTTGCCGACTTCGGCGTCCTCGACCTTCCAGCCGGTGATGAAGCCCTCCTGCTGGAGGATCTCCGCGATGTGCGACTTGATCTTGCTGTGCGGCATCACGACGTCGTCGTGGTATGCCGAGTTCGCGTTACGCAGACGCGTGAGCATGTCTGCGATGGGATCAGTCATGGTCATGTATTGGCCTTCGGCCTCTCTCGCCGGGGTTTCCTGTATGCGCCATCCCTCTCCCCGATCAGAGCCGGGACGGGTGCGGTGCGGGGACCTACGGCGTAGTAAGTCGTTTGGGACGGCGGGCGCCCAACCCCACTAGCCTACGGCATTTGGGGGTGGGCTCCCGCCAACCAATTACTTACCGAGAGCTTCGGGGAATCCCAGGAAAGGGATTACCAGGAGCTCTTGGTCACGCCCGGCAGCTCGCCGCGGTGGGCCATCTCACGAAGGCACACACGGCAGAGGCCGAACTTGCGGTAGACGGAGTGGGGCCGGCCGCAGCGCTGGCAGCGGGTGTAACCGCGCACGCCGAACTTCGGCTTACGGGCGGCCTTAGCGATCAGAGCCTTCTTCGCCACGGTCAGTTCTCCTTGAACGGGAAGCCGAGGTGACGAAGGAGGGCACGACCCTCGTCGTCGTTGGTCGCCGTGGTGACCACGGTGATGTCCATGCCCCGGACCCGGTCGATCTTGTCCTGGTCGATCTCGTGGAACATGACCTGCTCCGTGAGACCGAAGGTGTAGTTGCCACGGCCGTCGAACTGCTTCGGCGACAGACCGCGGAAGTCACGGATACGCGGAAGCGCGAGCGACAGCGTACGGTCCAGGAACTCCCACATGCGGTCACCACGGAGTGTGACGTGGCAGCCGATCGGCTGACCCTCGCGCAGCTTGAACTGCGCGATGGACTTCCGGGCCTTGGTGACGGCCGGCTTCTGGCCGGTGATCGTGGTGAGGTCGCGGATGGCGCCCTCGATCAGCTTGGAGTCGCGGGCGGCGTCGCCCACACCCATGTTGACCACGATCTTCACAAGACCGGGGACCTGCATGACGTTCTCGTACTTGAACTGGTCACGCAGCTTGCCGGCGATCTCTTCGCGGTAGCGCGTCTTCAGACGCGGCGAAGTGGTGGTGGTCGTCATCAGATGTCCTCACCGGTCCGCTTGGCAACGCGGATCTTGTTGCCCTCGTCGTCAAAGCGGTAGCCGACGCGCGTGACGACCTTCTTGCCGTCCTTCTCCACAACGAGCTGAACGTTGCTGATGTGGATGGGGGCCTCGGTGGTGACAATGCCGCCGGTCTGCGAACCGCGGGCCGTCTGACCGGCCTTGGTGTGCTTCTTGACCCGGTTGACACCCTCGACGAGGACGCGGTCGCGCGTGGGGTAGGCCACGATGACCTTGCCCTGCTTGCCCTTGTCCTTACCGGTGATGACCTGGACCAGGTCGCCCTTCTTGATCTTCATGCTTACAGCACCTCCGGCGCGAGCGAGATGATCTTCATGAACTTCTTCTCGCGCAGCTCACGGCCGACCGGGCCGAAGATACGGGTGCCGCGAGGGTCGCCGTCGTTCTTCAGAATGACGGCGGCGTTCTCGTCGAAGCGGATGTACGAACCGTCCGGACGGCGGCGCTCCTTCACGGTGCGAACGATGACCGCCTTGACGACGTCACCCTTCTTCACGTTGCCACCGGGGATCGCGTCCTTGACGGTGGCGACGATGACGTCACCGACGCCCGCGTAGCGGCGACCCGAGCCACCGAGAACACGGATGCAAAGGATCTCCTTGGCACCAGTGTTGTCGGCGACACGCAGTCGCGACTCCTGCTGGATCACGTCTATCTCCTGATCGTCTGCCGGTTCCCGGCGAGGTCCGTGAGTCGACTCACGCAGCTCGACTTGCGGACCTCGCCGAGCCTGGCGGAACTGCTCCGGGGGAATGCCCCCGGAGGGATTACTGCCTGGGGACTACTTGGCCTTCTCGAGGATCTCGACGATGCGCCAGCGCTTCGTGGCGGACAGCGGCCGGGTCTCCATCAGGAGGACGCGGTCGCCGATGCCGGCGGCGTTCTGCTCGTCGTGGGCCTTGAGCTTGTTCGTACGGCGGATGACCTTGCCGTACAGGGCGTGCTTCACGCGGTCCTCGACAGCGACGACGACGGTCTTGTCCATCTTGTCGCTGACGACAAGGCCCTCACGGGTCTTGCGGTCGCCGCGTGCGGCCGTGTTGTTGTCGGTCACGTTGCTCTCAGTCATCAGGCGCTCTCCACCGTCTCGATGCCCAGCTCGCGCTCACGCATCAGGGTGTAGATCCGCGCGATGTCCTTACGGACGGCCTTAAGCCGACCATGGTTCTCGAGCTGTCCCGTCGCCGCCTGGAAGCGGAGGTTGAACAGCTCTTCCTTGGCCTCGCGGAGCTTGCCAACAAGCTCCTCGCTGCCCAGCTCGCGCAGCTCGGATGCCTGGGTACCGGCCGCCATCACGACTCACCTGCCTCGCGCCGAACAATCCGGCACTTCATCGGAAGCTTGTGAGCAGCGCGGGTAAGCGCCTCACGCGCAATCTTCTCGTTCGGGTAGGACAGTTCGAACATCACCCGACCGGGCTTGACGTTCGCGATCCACCACTCGGGCGAACCCTTACCGGAACCCATGCGGGTCTCGGCGGGCTTCTTCGTGATGGGACGGTCCGGGTAGATGTTGATCCAGACCTTGCCGCCACGCTTGATGTGGCGGGTCATCGCGATACGAGCGGCCTCGATCTGACGGTTCGTCACGTACGCCGGGGTCAGCGCCTGGATGCCGTACTCGCCGAACGAAACCGCCGTACCACCCTTGGACTTGCCACTGCGGCTGGGGTGGTGCTGCTTACGGTGCTTGACCCTACGGGGGATCAGCATGTCGGTCAGGCCTCCGATCCGCCGGTAGAAGTGGGCGTCGCCTCCGCGGCGGGAGCTGCTGCCGCTGCCTCGGCCTTGGGGGCCTCGGTCGCGGGAGCGCCCTGCGGCTTGCGGCCACCGCGGCCGCCACGCTCGCCACCGCGGCCACCGCGGCCGGCCGGACGGTCGTTGCCGCCGCCACGTGCCGGACGGTTGCCCGCGCGCGCCGCGGCGTTCTCGGCGCGCACCTCGGCGATGTTCTTGACGTCGCCCTTGTAGATCCAGACCTTCACGCCGATGCGGCCGAAGGTCGTCTTGGCCTCGAAGAAGCCGTAGTCCACGTTCGCGCGGAGCGTGTGCAGGGGCACCCGGCCCTCGCGGTAGAACTCCGAGCGGGACATCTCGGCGCCGCCGAGGCGGCCACCGCACTGGATCTTGATGCCCTTGGCGCCGGCCTTCATCGTCGACTGCATGCTCTTACGCATGGCGCGACGGAAGGAGACACGCGAGGAGAGCTGCTCGGCGACGGCCTGGGCCACCAACTGAGCGTCCACCTCGGGGTTCTTGACCTCAAGGATGTTGAGCTGCACCTGCTTGCCGGTCAGCTTCTCCAGCTCGCCGCGGATACGGTCGGCCTCGGCGCCGCGGCGGCCGATGACGATGCCCGGACGCGCGGTGTGGATGTCGACGCGGACGCGGTCGCGGGTGCGCTCGATCTCGACCTTCGAGATGCCGGCCCGCTCCATGCCCTTCGTCATCATGCGACGAATGGCGACGTCCTCTTTGACGTAGTCCTTGTACAGCTTGTCGGCGTACCAGCGGGACTTGAAGTCCGTGGTGATGCCGAGCCGGAACCCATGCGGGTTAACCTTCTGGCCCATTACCGGGTTCCTTCCTTGCTGCTGAGGACCACGGTGATGTGGCTGGTCCGCTTACGGATCCGGTAGGCACGCCCCTGGGCGCGCGGCCGGAACCGCTTGAGGGTCGGACCCTCGTCCACGTACGCCTCGCTGATGACCAGCGTGTTGGCGTCGGAGTGGTCGTAGTTGTGCGCGGCGTTGGCAATGGCGCTGTCAAGCACCTTGCCTACCGGCACGCTCGCGGCCTGCGGGGCGAAACGCAGGACCGCCTGAGCCTCCGTGGCGTCCATGCCACGGATGAGGTCCACCACGCGGCGGGCCTTCATGGGCGTGACGCGGATGTACCGCGCCTGGGCCCTGGCTTCCATGGTTGTCCCTTCGGTGTGAGTCATAGTCGGTTCCACCCCGCGTTAGCGGCGCTTCGACTTCCGGTCGTCCTTGACGTGGCCGCGGAAGGTGCGAGTCGGCGAGAACTCGCCGAGCTTGTGGCCGACCATCGACTCGGTGATGAACACCGGGACATGGATCTTGCCGTTGTGCACCGCGATCGTGTGGCCCAGCATGTCCGGGACGATCATCGAGCGACGGGACCAGGTCTTGATGACGTTCTTGGAGCCCGCTTCGTTCTGGACAGCCACCTTCTTGATGAGGTGGTCGTCGACGAAGGGCCCCTTCTTGAGACTGCGCGGCATCTAAACCCGCTCCTAGCGCTTCTTGTTCGTCTTGCGGCGGCGGACGATGTACTTGCTGCTCGCCTTCTTGGGAGAGCGAGTACGACCTTCCTTCTGACCCCACGGGGAGACCGGGTGGCGACCACCGGAGGTCTTGCCCTCACCACCACCGTGCGGGTGGTCGACCGGGTTCATGGCGACACCGCGGACGGACGGGCGGACGCCCTTCCAGCGCATACGGCCGGCCTTGCCCCAGTTGATGTTCGACTGCTCGGCGTTGCCGACCTCACCGATCGTGGCGCGGCAGCGGACGTCGACCATGCGAACTTCACCGGACGGCATACGAAGGGTGGCCATGGAGCCCTCCTTCGCCAGCAACTGGACCGAAGCACCCGCGGAACGGGAGATCTTCGCACCGCCGCCGGGACGCATCTCGATGGCGTGGATCGTCGTACCCACCGGGATGTTGCGCAGGGGAAGGTTGTTGCCCGGCTTGATGTCGGCGCCTGCGCCGTTCTCAACCCGGTCGCCCTGGCTCAGCTTGGCCGGGGCGATGATGTAGCGCTTCTCGCCGTCCGCGTAGTGCAGCAGCGCGATCCGCGCGGTGCGGTTCGGGTCGTACTCGATGTGCGCGACCTTGGCCGGCACGCCGTCCTTGTCGTGACGACGGAAGTCGATCACGCGGTAGGCGCGCTTGTGGCCGCCACCTTGGTGGCGCATGGTCACACGACCGGCGTTGTTACGGCCGCCCTTGCTGTGCAGAGGGCGGACCAGCGACTTCTCCGGCGTGGACCGCGTTACCTCGACAAAGTCGGCGACGCTGGAGCCACGACGGCCCGGCGTCGTCGGCTTGTACTTGCGGATACCCATTTCTCAGTCCTCGGAAGATCTCGGACTTCTGAACGACTCGACCTCCGTCAGGAGGTCGGGCCGCCGAAGATGTCGATTCGGTCGCCCTCAGCGAGGGTCACGATGGCGCGCTTGGTGTCAGCACGCTTGCCGAAACCGTTGCGGGTGCGCTTGCGCTTGCCCTGGCGGTTGATCGTGTTGACCCCGGTGACCTTGACCGAGAAGACCGCCTGGACGGCCTGCTTGATCTGGGTCTTGTTGGCACGCGGGTCGACGACGAACGTGTACTTGTTGTCGTCGAGCAGTGCGTAGCTCTTCTCGGAGACGACCGGCTTGACGAGGATGTCGCGCGGGTCCGAGAGGGTCTTGCTCAGCGGGGTCTCAACGGTGGGGCCGGGTTCGCGGCGGGCCTTGGCCTGCCGTGCGGCCTTGGCGGCCTTGGCCGCCTTGGAGGCGATGCTCGGGTGACGCGTAGCCATCAGGCTTCGCTCCCTTCGGTCTCAGCAGCCTGTGAAGCCGGCGCACCGGACACGAAAGACTCGAAAGCGGCCTTGGTGAAGACCACGTCGTCGGAGACGAGCACGTCGTACGTGTTCAGTTGGCCCGGCGCCAGGATGTGCACCTGGGGCAGGTTGCGAGCGGACAGCCACGCGGCCTCGTCGGCCCGCTCGGCGACCAGGAGCACGTTCTTGCGCTCGCTGACCTTGCCCAGCAGGGACTTGGCAGCCTTGGTGGACGCCGCACCCTCGACCACGTCGGAGACGACGTGGATACGGGAGTGACGGGCCCGGTCGGTGAGGGCACCGCGCAGTGCGGCGACCTTCATCTTCTTCGGGGTGCGCTGCGAGTAGTCACGCGGCTGCGGGCCGTGGACGACGCCACCGCCTGCGAACTGCGGGGCGCGGGTCGAACCCTGACGGGCCCGGCCTGTGCCCTTCTGGCGGTACGGCTTCTTGCCACCGCCGCGGACTTCGCCGCGGGTCTTGGTCTTGTGCGTGCCCTGACGGGCAGCCGCGAGCTGGGCGACGACGACCTGGTGGATCAGCGGGATGCTGACCTTGGCGTCGAAGATCTCCGCGGGGAGTTCGACGGTCCCGGCCTTGTCGCCCGCCGGCGAGAGGATGTCAACGGTGCTCATCAGTTACCGGCCCCCTTGGCAGCGGTACGGACCAGGACGAGGCCGCCGTTCGGACCAGGAACCGCTCCCTTGATCAGGAGCAGGCCCTTCTCCGCGTCAACGGCGTGAACGGTCAGGTTCTGTGTGGTCACGCGCTCGTTGCCCATCCGGCCGGCCATGCGCATGCCCTTGAACACACGGCCAGGGGTGGCGCAGCCACCGATGGAACCGGGCGAGCGGTGCTTGCGCTGGACGCCGTGACCGGCGCCGAGGCCGTGGAAGTTGTGACGCTTCATGACACCGGCGAAGCCCTTGCCCTTGCTCTTGCCCGTGACGTCTACCTTGACGCCGGACTCGAACACCTCGGCAGTGACCTCCTGGCCGAGCGTGTACTCGGACGCGTCGGAGGTGCGGAGCTCCACCAGGTGGCGGCGCGGGGTCACGTCGGCCTTGGCGAAGTGGCCCTTGAGGGGCTTGTTCACCTTGCGCGGGTCGATCTCGCCGAAGGCGATCTGGACCGACTCGTAGCCGTCGGAGTCATTCGTACGGACCTGGGTAACGACGCAGGGTCCGGCCTTGACCACGGTCACCGGGACGACACGGTTGTTCTCGTCCCAGACCTGGGTCATGCCGAGCTTCTCGCCCAGGACGCCCTTGATCTGCTTTGCCATCTCTTCCGCGCCTCTCAGAGCTTGATCTCGATGTCGACGCCGGCCGGAAGGTCCAGGCGCATCAACGAGTCAACGGTCTTGGGCGTCGGGTCGAGAATGTCGATCAGGCGCTTGTGCGTGCGCATCTCGAAGTGCTCGCGCGAGTCCTTGTACTTGTGCGGCGACTTGATGACGCAGTACACGTTCTTCTCAGTGGGCAGCGGCACCGGGCCTGCGACCGACGCGCCGGTGCGCGTCACGGTCTCGACGATCTTCTTGGCAGAAGAGTCGATGACCTCGTGGTCGTAGGCCTTGAGCCGGATGCGGATCTTCTGTCCCGCCATGGCTGCTTCGTAATCCTGTCTCTCGTAACGCTCTGGTACCCGGTGGACGTACGACGTCTGCTCCGACCCCCGTGGTCGGGCGTGTCGCATCCCCTCCAACAAGAACTCCCGAAGGATTTCCCTACCAGGGGGGTGCGGACCGCGAGGCCGCGAGCCGGGGGCAGACCACCCGCCGGGTGCCTGGCCGGCACCACTCTGACACTTCCCGGAAGATTCCCGTACGTCCGTCCCATTGCTGCCCCGGAGGGCAGTTAGGACGACGAGTACTGTGGGACTCGCTTCCGGTCCTCCCGGCGGGAGGCGTGCAGCATTGGCGCTCAACCGAGCAACTGGAACAGTGTGCCATAGGGGCCGTGGCCCTGGCCAATCGCGGCCGGAAAGAGTACCCCACGGGGGCAGATACGAATCCTCGTGCCCCTTCGAGGCGTTTCCCGGCCGTCCCCGAGGCGTTACGGCTCAGCCGGCGACGAGGACGGCGGCGAGCGCCACGGCGCCGGGCAGCGCCTGCGCGACGAGGATCCGCCGGTTCGCCGTGAGCCCGCCGTACACCCCGGCGACAACCACGCAGCAGAGGAAGAAGACCCGCACGCGGTACCCGGTCGGGTCGTCGGCGATCAGGCCCCAGACGAGCCCCGCGGCGAGAAAGCCGTTGTAGAGCCCCTGGTTGGCGGCGAGCGGCGCGGTGGCCCGCGCCATGTCGGCGTCGAAGCCGGAGAGACCGCGGCCGGGGCCCCGCTCCCAGAGGAACATCTCCATGATCATGATGTAGAGGTGGAGCAGGGCCACCAGACCCACCAGCACACCGGCGGCTATGTCCACGGTCGAACTCCCTCTGGGATCAAGCGGATCAACGGGTCCGCAGAGAGTAGCGGGCGCGCGGTCAGCCGAGGACGGCGAGGTCGAGATGGCGCAGCCGCTCGGGGTCGGCGATCACGTCGTACGCGGCGATCCTGTCGCCCTCGACCGTGAAGGAGAGCGCGAACAGCAGCCGCCCGCCCGGCGCCACGACGGCGCCCACCGCGCCGTTGACCAGGACCAGTTCGGCGAGCCTGGACCGGTCGGCGAGGACGACCACCCCCTCGGCGACCTCGCGCGCGCCGCGCGCCGCCGGCGACCCGCCCGGCGGTACGGCGGCGAGGTCGGCGGTGCGCACCACGTCGGGGGCGAGCACGGCCAGGACGGCGGGGAGGTCGCCGGCGCGGGCGGCCGTCAGGAACGCCGAGATGACCTCGCGGTGCCGGGCCAGCTCGGCGGGCGGGGCCGCGGGGACGCCCCGGACCTTGTGCCGGGCCCGGCTGGCGAGCTTCTTGGCGGCGACCGGGGTGCGCTCCACGATGGGGGCGATCTGGTCGAACGGCACGGCGAACATGTCGTGCAGCACGAAAGCGACCCGCTCGGCGGGCGCGAGCGTACCGAGCACCACGAGCAGCGCGCGGCTCACCGAGTCGGCCAGCAGCGCCTCGTCCTCGGGCCGGCCGGCCGGGGCCGGGTCGGGGACCTCGTCCAGCGGCTGCCCGGTCACGTACTCGGGGCGGGCCCTGCGGGAGCGCAGCACGTCGAGGCAGAGCCGGGTCACCACCGTGCGCAGCCAGCCGGGCAGGTTGTCCAGCTCGCCGGCGTCGACCCGGCCGAGGCGCAGCCACGCCTCCTGCACGGCGTCGTCGGCCTCGGCCACGGAGCCGAGCATCCGGTAGGCGACGGCGCGCAGCATGCCGCGCTGCGCCTCGAAGAGTTCGGCCAGTTCGTCACGCTCGTCCATGGGTCACCTTTGGTCGCCCCGCTACGTCACTCACCCTGACGCGCACGACAGACCCGAAGTGACAGGAGAACCGCAGATGCCGTCCTTGCCATCCTTGCTGCACCTGGATTCCAGCGCCAACCGCTCCGGCGAGTCGGTCAGCCGGCAGCTCACCGCCCGGTTCGCCGACACCTGGCGGGCCACGCACGGCCCGGCGGCCGGCTACCGCTACCGCGACCTGGCGGCCGACCCCGTACCGCCGCTCGACACCGCGTACTGCGCGCTCGGGCGGCGGCTGGAGCGGGAGGGCCTCGTCCCGCCGCAGGAGGTGGACGCGCGGCTCGGGACCCCGGCCGAGAAGGAGACCTGGGAGCTGACGCACCCGCTCATCACGGAGGTACTGGCGGCGGACACGGTGGTGATCGGCGCCCCGATGTACAACTACGCGGTGTCCGCGTCGCTGAAGGCGTGGATCGACCGGATCACCTTCCCCGGCGCCTTCACCGACCCGGCCACCGGCGAGAGCGCGCTGCGCGGCACGAAGGTGGTGGTGCTGGGCGCGCGGGGCGGCGCGTACGGCCCCGGGACGCCGCGCGAGGGCTGGGACTTCCAGACGCCTTACCTGCGGACGTACTTCGCGGGTCTTGGCGTACGGGACGAGAACCTGCGCTTCGTCACGGCCGAACTGACGGTGGCGCCGGCCCTTGAGGCGGCGGCGGAGTCGCTGAGAACGGCGCGAGCAGAAACCACAGCCCTGGCGCACTGACGAGGAGCTACCCGAGAGCGTCCCGGGCGGCGTCCAGGTTCTTGGCGAACTCACGGCCGTACGCCTGGGCCATCTCGACCCGGTAGTAGGGACCGCCGTTGTACCGGGTGGCAAGCTCCCGCATCTGCTCCCGGGTCAGCAGCTCGGGCGGCACATCGGCGCAGTCGCTCTCCGCCTTGACGTGCGCCAGGTAATGGGCGGCGATGAAGATGTTCTGCCGCGGCTCCCTGACGGCCTCCACCACCACATCCCGCTGCGCCCCGGCCAACGACTCGGGGTCGTACCCCAACACCTCGGCCGCCCGCCGCACTTGCACGGCCAGCGGCCCCATGGACGTCCTGTCGGGATCCTCAAGCCCCGGCACGACCGACCGCACCTCGTACGCCACGTCGTCCACGATGCGCGGATTGCCCCCGATCTCCTGCCAGGCGATCCCGGCAAGCAACTCGGCGGGCAGGGCGCAGTGCTGGGCGGCGGCCCGGATGATCTCCCGGTTGGCGAAGATGTAGGCCCGCCGCTCGTCCTCGGACCCGGAGGGCAACCAGTACCCGTTCCCCTGCCCCTCGGGCAACTCGGCCAGCCGAGCCCGAATCCGCTGAAGCGCCTCGGAGACCACGACGTCCTCGATAGCCATTGCCGACTTCCTCCCACCGCCACCAACACCGAGCGCCCAGCTTCCCACGGACAGGACAGGGGCCCCGTACCGCCGTCCTCTCGGACGGGATACGGGGCCCCTGTAACGGCTGCTCCGGAGAGCGGCCAGGTCAGACCGGCAGAACTACTTGTCGATCTTGGTGACCTGGCCGGCGCCCACGGTCCGGCCACCCTCGCGGATGGCGAACTTCAGGCCCTCTTCCATGGCGACCGGCTGGATCAGCGAGACGTTCATGAGGGTGTTGTCACCCGGCATGACCATCTCGGTGCCCTCGGGGAGGGTCACGACGCCCGTCACGTCCGTGGTACGGAAGTAGAACTGCGGGCGGTAGTTGTTGAAGAACGGGGTGTGACGGCCACCCTCGTCCTTCGACAGGATGTAGGCCTGGGCCACGAACTCGGTGTGCGGCGTGACCGAACCGGGCTTGATGATGACCTGGCCGCGCTCGACGTCCTCGCGCTTGATGCCACGGAGGAGCAGACCGACGTTCTCGCCGGCCTGGCCCTCGTCGAGCAGCTTGCGGAACATCTCGATGCCGGTGACCGTGGTGGTGGTCTTGTCCTGCTTGATACCGACGATGTCGACGGTCTCGTTGACCTTCAGGACACCACGCTCGATACGACCGGTGACGACGGTGCCACGACCGGTGATCGTGAAGACGTCCTCGATGGGCATGAGGAACGGCTTCTCGACGTCACGCTCGGGCTGCGGGATGGACTCGTCGACGGCCTTCATCAGGTCGAGGACGGTCTGGCCCCACTCCTTGTCGCCTTCGAGCGCCTTGAGCGCCGAGACCTTGACGACCGGCAGGTCGTCGCCCGGGAACTCGTACTCGGAGAGCAGCTCACGGACCTCGAGCTCGACGAGCTCCAGGATCTCCTCGTCGTCCACCATGTCGGCCTTGTTCAGGGCGACAACGATGTACGGCACGCCGACCTGGCGGGCCAGGAGCACGTGCTCCTTGGTCTGCGGCATCGGGCCGTCGGTGGCGGCGACCACGAGGATGGCACCGTCCATCTGGGCGGCACCCGTGATCATGTTCTTGATGTAGTCCGCGTGACCGGGGCAGTCGACGTGGGCGTAGTGACGCGACTCGGTCTGGTACTCGACGTGCGCGATGGAGATGGTGATACCGCGCTGGCGCTCTTCGGGAGCCTTGTCGATCTGGTCGAAGGCCGAGGCCTCGTTCAGGTCCGGGTACGCGTCGTGCAGCACCTTGGTAATGGCGGCCGTGAGGGTCGTCTTACCGTGGTCGATGTGACCGATGGTGCCGATGTTGACGTGCGGCTTGGTCCGCTCGAACTTCGCCTTCGCCACTGGGGTCCTCCTGTGGAGTGGTTCTGGTACGCCTTACTCATCGGCGCCAGGTGATCTTTGCTGGGATGCCGGAGCCCGGGGCATTTCCTCGCTGTCGCGGAAGAAACGCCCCAGTGCCTGCCGGTGACAAGGCTACGGGCTGAACTCGGGTGAGTTATTCGCCCTTGGCCTTCGCGATGATCTCCTCGGCGACGTTCCTCGGAACCTCGGCGTAGGAGTCGAACTGCATCGAGTAGCTTGCGCGACCCGAGGTCTTGCTACGGAGGTCTCCGACATAGCCGAACATCTCCGAGAGGGGCACGAGGCCCTTCACGACACGAGCGCCGCTCCGCTCCTCCATGGCCTGGATCTGGCCACGGCGGGAGTTGAGGTCGCCGATCACATCGCCCATGTAGTCCTCGGGCGTGGTGACCTCGACAGCCATCATCGGCTCCATGAGCACGGGGGACGCCCTGCGGGCACCCTCCTTGAACGCCTGCGAGCCGGCGATCTTGAAGGCCAGCTCCGAGGAGTCGACCTCGTGGTAGCCACCGTCGAGCAGGGTGATCCGCACGCCGGTCATCTCGTAACCGGCCAGGATGCCGAACTGCATGGCCTCCTGCGCGCCCGCGTCGACCGAAGGGATGTACTCCTTCGGGATGCGGCCACCGGTCACCTTGTTCACGAACTCGTACGACGCGTCGCCGCCCTCGATGGGCTCGATCGCGATCTGCACCTTCGCGAACTGACCGGTACCACCGGTCTGCTTCTTGTGGGTGTAGTCGACCCGGTCGACGGCCTTACGGATCGTCTCACGGTAGGCGACCTGCGGCTTACCGACGTTCGCCTCGACGCGGAACTCGCGCTTCATGCGGTCGACAAGCACTTCGAGGTGAAGCTCGCCCATACCACCGATGATGGTCTGGCCGGTCTCCTCGTCCGAGTGAACCTGGAAGGAGGGGTCCTCCTCCGCGAGCCGCTGGATGGCGACACCCAGCCGCTCCTGGTCACCCTTGGACTTGGGCTCGATGGCGACCTGGATGACCGGCGCCGGGAAGTCCATGGACTCCAGGATCACCGGGTTCTTGTCGTCGCACAGCGTCTCACCGGTGGTGGTCTGCTTCAGGCCCATCACGGCGACGATGTCACCGGCGCCCACCGACGCGATCTCCTCACGCTTGTTCGCGTGCATGCGGTAGATCTTGCCGATGCGCTCCTTGCGGCCCTTCACGGAGTTCAGCACCGCGGTGCCGGCCTCCAGACGGCCGGAGTACACCCGGACGAAGGTGAGCTTGCCCAGGTGCGGGTCGCTCGCGATCTTGAAAGCCAGACCGGCGAACGGCTCGTCCTCGGACGGCCGGCGCTTGATGACCGTCTCCGGGTCCTTGACGTCGTGACCCTCGATGGCGTCGACGTCCAGGGGAGAAGGCAGGTAGCGCACGACAGCGTCGAGCAGGGGCTGGACGCCCTTGTTCTTGAACGCGGTGCCGCAGAAGACGGGGGTGACGGTGACGGAGTCGGCCGCGCCCTTGGACGCGAGCGTGATGCGGCGGATCGCCTCGTACATCTGCTCCACGGTGGGCTCCTGGCCCTCCAGGTACAGCTCCATCATCGCGTCGTCGTGCTCCGCGACGGCCTCGACGAGCTTGCCGTGCCACTCTTCAGCGGCCTCGGTGTGCGACGCCGGGATGTCGACGGTGTCGTACATCTCGCCCTTGGTCGCCTCGGCGGACCAGACAAGGGCCTTCATCGTCACGAGGTCGACGACGCCCTTGAAGTCGGCTTCGGTACCGATCGGGAGCTGCATGACCAGCGGAACAGCGCCGAGGCGGTCCACGATCATGTCGACGCAGCGGTGGAACTCCGCGCCCGTACGGTCGAGCTTGTTGACGAAGCAGATGCGGGGGACGCCGTACCGGTCGGCCTGGCGCCAGACCGTCTCGGACTGCGGCTCCACACCGGCGACACCGTCGAACACGGTGACAGCACCGTCGAGGACGCGGAGCGAACGCTCCACCTCGACCGTGAAGTCCACGTGACCCGGGGTGTCGATGATGTTGATGGTGTGGTCGACGTCGTCGAGCGGCCAGTGACAGGTCGTCGCAGCAGACGTGATCGTGATGCCGCGCTCCTGCTCCTGCTCCATCCAGTCCATCGTGGCAGCGCCGTCGTGGACCTCACCGATCTTGTAGCTCACACCGGTGTAGAACAGAATGCGCTCGGTGGTCGTCGTCTTGCCCGCGTCGATGTGGGCCATGATCCCGATGTTGCGGACCTTGGCCAGGTCAAGCGAAGTGGTGGCCATAAGGCTCAATCTTCTCTCGGTCTCGATGGGGGTAGCGACTACCAGCGGTAGTGCGCGAAGGCCTTGTTGGACTCGGCCATCTTGTGCGTGTCCTCACGCTTCTTGACCGAAGCGCCGAGGCCGTTGGAGGCGTCGAGCAGTTCGTTCAGGAGGCGCTCGGTCATGGTCTTCTCGCGACGGGCGCGGGAGTAACCCACGACCCAGCGCAGAGCGAGCGTCGCGGCGCGACCGGGCTTGACCTCGATCGGCACCTGGTACGTGGCACCGCCGACGCGGCGTGACTTGACCTCAAGAGCGGGCTTGACGTTCTCAAGCGCGCGCTTCAGCGTGATGACCGGGTCGTTGCCGGTCTTCTCGCGGAGGCCTTCCATCGCGCCGTACACGATCCGCTCGGCAGTGGAACGCTTGCCGTTGAGCAGGATCTTGTTGATCAGCGAGGTGACAAGAGGAGAACCGTAGACCGGGTCGATGATGACCGGGCGCTTGGCTGCGGGGCCCTTACGAGGCATTCTTACTTCTCCTTCTTGGCGCCGTAGCGGCTGCGGGCCTGCTTGCGGTTCTTGACACCCTGGGTGTCGAGAGAGCCGCGGATGATCTTGTAGCGAACACCCGGCAGGTCCTTCACACGGCCACCACGCACGAGCACGATCGAGTGCTCCTGCAGGTTGTGTCCCTCACCCGGGATGTAAGCCGTGACCTCGATGCCGGAGGTCAGTCGCACACGAGCGACCTTCCGCAGCGCCGAGTTCGGCTTCTTGGGGGTGGTCGTGAACACACGCGTGCACACGCCACGGCGCTGAGGGGAGCCCTCAAGCGCAGGCGTCTTGTTCTTCTCGACCTTGTCCTGCCGGCCCTTCCGGACCAACTGCTGGATCGTAGGCACTACTTCTCCGGTTTCTGTGTGCCGTTCGTCAAACTAACCTGGAACATCGCCGACCCACGCGGTCGGGTGTGTCGAATGCTGCATAATCCCGCCGAGGGCGGAGAAGGCGCAGATTACGGTGGCCGATACTCGAACTCCGCGTGCGGTTGAGGACACGCACAGGAGCCCAGGCACACCCCAGGCACAAGGCTTGAGCGTACCTACCTCATCGACTCCGGTCAAAACAAATGCTGAGAGGCCGTTTGACGGACCTGTCACACGTGATTCACACACGCCGGAGGGCGGCCGCCCCAGGGGGTGACCGCCCTCCGGTGTGTGCGCTACGCCTTACTGGTTGTACGGACCGTAGTCGTAGTCCTCCAGCGGCACGGCCTGACCCGAACCGGTGCCGAACGGCGAGTAGTCGATGTCGTCGTAGCCGACGGCCGAGTACATCGCGGCCTTGGCTTCCTCGGTCGGCTCGACCCGGATGTTGCGGTAACGGGACAGACCCGTACCGGCCGGGATGAGCTTACCGATGATGACGTTCTCCTTGAGGCCGATCAGGGAGTCCGACTTGGCGTTGATCGCCGCGTCGGTCAGGACCCTGGTCGTCTCCTGGAAGGACGCCGCCGACAGCCACGACTCGGTGGCCAGCGAGGCCTTGGTGATACCCATCAGTTGCGGACGGCCGGAGGCCGGGTGGCCGCCTTCCGTGACCACACGACGGTTCTCGGTCTCGAACTTCGAGCGCTCGACCAGCTCACCCGGCAGCAGTTCCGCGTCGCCGGACTCGATGATCGTCACCCGGCGCAGCATCTGCCGGATGATGATCTCGATGTGCTTGTCGTGGATCGACACACCCTGCGAGTTGTAGACCTTCTGGACCTCGCCGACCAGGTGGACCTGGACCGCGCGCTGACCGAGGATCCGCAGCACGTCGTGCGGGTTGGTGGCACCCACGGTGAGCTTCTGGCCCACCTCGACGCGGTCGCCCTCACCCACGAGCAGACGGGCGCGCTTGGAGATCGGGAACGGCGTCTCCTCGCTGCCGTCGTCGGGAGTGACGACGAGCTTCTTCGTCTTCTCGGTCTCCTCGATGCGGACGGTGCCCGCGGCCTCGGAGATCGGGGCGACACCCTTCGGCGTACGGGCTTCGAACAGCTCGACGACTCGGGGCAGACCCTGGGTGATGTCGTCACCGGCCACACCACCGGTGTGGAAGGTACGCATCGTGAGCTGCGTGCCGGGCTCACCGATGGACTGGGCGGCGATGATGCCGACCGCCTCACCGATGTCGACCAGCTTGCCGGTGGCCAGCGAACGGCCGTAGCAGAAGGCACAGGTGCCGACCGCGGACTCGCAGGTCAGGACCGAACGGGTCTTGACCTCCTCGACCCCGGCGCCCACCAGCGCGTCGATCAGGACATCGCCCAGGTCGACGTTGGCCGGCGCGATGACCTTGCCGTCCACGACGACGTCCTCGGCGAGCATGCGCGCGTACACGGACGTCTCGACGTCCTCGGTCTTGCGCAGCTTGCCGTCGGCGCCCTTCTCCGCGATCTTCAGCTTCAGACCGCGGTCGGTGCCGCAGTCCTCCTCGCGGATGATCACGTCCTGCGAGACGTCCACCAGACGACGGGTCAGGTAACCCGAGTCGGCGGTACGCAGGGCGGTGTCGGCCAGACCCTTACGGGCACCGTGCGTGGAGATGAAGTACTCCAGCACGGACAGGCCTTCACGGAAGGACGCCTTGATGGGACGCGGGATCGTCTCGTTCTTGGCGTTGGACACCAGACCACGCATACCGGCGATCTGACGCATCTGCATCATGTTTCCGCGAGCGCCCGAGTTCACCATCATGGAGACCGGGTTGGTCTTCGGGAAGTTCGCGTTCATCGCCTCGGCGACCTCGTTGGTCGCCTTGGTCCAGATCGCGATGAGCTCCTGCGTGCGCTCTTCCTTGGTGATCAGACCGCGCTCGTACTGCTTCTGGACGCGCTCGTCCTGCGCCTCGTAACCCTGGACGATCGCCTTCTTCGCCTCGGGCACGACGATGTCGGAGATGGCCACGGTGACACCGGAGCGGGTCGCCCAGAAGAAGCCGGCCGCCTTCAGGTTGTCGAGCGTCGCCGCCACGATGACCTTGGGGTAGCGCTCGGCCAGGTCGTTGACGATCTCGGAGAGCTGCTTCTTGCCCACCGAGTAGTCGACGAACGGGTAGTCCTCGGGCAGCAGCTCGTTGAAGAGCGCGCGGCCCAGGGTCGTCCGCAGCCGGAACGGGTCGCCCTGCTGCCACTCGGTGTCGGGCGCGCCGTCCTCGCCGGCCGGCGGGGTCCAGCCGCGCGGCGGGATGGTGCCCACCGGGAAGCGGATGTCGACCTTCGCCTGCAGCGACAGCTCGCGGTTGTCGAACGCCATGGTGGCCTCGGCACTGGAGCCGAAGGACCGGTCGGCGCCGATGACCTTGCGCTCTTCCTCGTCCGTCGTGAGGAAGAAGAGTCCGAGCACCATGTCCTGGGTCGGCATCGTGACGGGACGGCCGTCGGCCGGCTTCAGGATGTTGTTCGAGGACAGCATCAGGATGCGGGCCTCGGCCTGCGCCTCTGCCGACAGCGGCAGGTGCACGGCCATCTGGTCACCGTCGAAGTCCGCGTTGAACGCGGTACAGACGAGCGGGTGGATCTGGATGGCCTTGCCCTCGACCAACTGCGGCTCGAAGGCCTGGATGCCCAGGCGGTGCAGGGTCGGCGCACGGTTCAGCAGCACCGGGTGCTCGGCGATGACCTCTTCGAGCACGTCGTACACGACCGTGCGGCCGCGCTCGACCATGCGCTTGGCCGACTTGATGTTCTGCGCGTGGTTCAGGTCCACCAGGCGCTTCATCACGAACGGCTTGAAGAGTTCGAGCGCCATGGCCTTCGGCAGCCCGCACTGGTGCAGCTTGAGCTGCGGGCCGACGACGATCACGGAACGCGCCGAGTAGTCGACACGCTTGCCGAGCAGGTTCTGCCGGAACCGGCCCTGCTTGCCCTTGAGCATGTCGCTCAGGGACTTCAGGGGACGGTTGCCGGGACCGGTCACCGGGCGACCGCGGCGGCCGTTGTCGAACAGCGCGTCGACGGCCTCCTGCAGCATCCGCTTCTCGTTGTTCACGATGATCTCGGGGGCACCGAGGTCGAGGAGACGCTTGAGGCGGTTGTTGCGGTTGATCACACGGCGGTACAGGTCGTTCAGGTCGGAGGTCGCGAAGCGGCCACCGTCGAGCTGCACCATCGGACGCAGGTCCGGCGGGATCACCGGCACGCAGTCCAGCACCATGCCCTTGGGGCTGTTGCTGGTCTGCAGGAACGCCGAGACGACCTTGAGGCGCTTGAGCGCACGGGTCTTCTTCTGGCCCTTGCCGGTACGGATGATCTCGCGGAGGCGCTCGGCCTCCTCGTCCAGGTCGAAGGACTCCAGGCGCTTCTGCAGCGCCGCGGCACCCATCGATCCGTCGAAGTACGTGCCGAAGCGGTCACGCAGCTCGCGGTAGAGCAGCTCGTCGCCCTCCAGGTCCTGGACCTTGAGGTTCTTGAAGCGGTTCCACACCTCGTCGAGCCGGTCGATCTCGCGCTGCGCACGGTCGCGCAACTGCTTCATCTCACGCTCGGCGCCTTCGCGCACCTTGCGGCGCACGTCGGCCTTGGCGCCCTCGGCCTCCAGCTCGGCCAGGTCGGTCTCGAGCTTCTTGGCGCGGGCTTCGAGGTCGGAGTCGCGGCGGTTCTCGGTCTGCTGGCGCTCGACGGAGACATGCGCCTCCAGCGACGGCAGATCGCGCGTACGACGGTCCTCGTCCACGAACGTGATCATGTAAGCGGCGAAGTAGATGACCTTTTCGAGGTCCTTCGGCGCGAGGTCGAGCAGGTATCCCAGACGGGAAGGGACGCCCTTGAAGTACCAGATGTGGGTGACGGGGGCGGCAAGCTCGATGTGGCCCATCCGCTCACGGCGCACCTTGGCGCGGGTGACTTCGACGCCACAGCGCTCACAGATGATGCCCTTGAAGCGGACACGCTTGTACTTGCCGCAGTAGCACTCCCAGTCCCGGGTGGGGCCGAAGATCTTCTCGCAGAAGAGTCCGTCCTTCTCGGGCTTGAGCGTGCGGTAGTTGATGGTCTCCGGCTTCTTCACTTCGCCGTGGGACCAGGTCCGGATGTCGTCCGCGGTGGCGAGGCCAATCCGCAGCTCGTCGAAGAAGTTGACGTCGAGCACTTGTCGTCAATCCCTCTTTCGGGGTCGAGTCTCAAATCATGGTCTGTACGGGTCCGGGGAGAGCCGGCCGCCCCGAGACGAGGGCGGCCGGACAACCCGTCAGACCTCTTCGACGCTGCTCGGCTCTCGCCGGGACAGGTCGATTCCGAGCTCCTCCGCCGCGCGGAAGACGTCCTCGTCCGTGTCGCGCATCTCGATGGACATACCGTCCGAGGACAGCACCTCCACGTTGAGGCAGAGCGACTGCATTTCCTTGATGAGCACCTTGAAGGACTCGGGAATGCCGGGCTCGGGGATGTTCTCGCCCTTGACGATGGCCTCGTAGACCTTCACGCGGCCGGTCACGTCGTCGGACTTGATCGTCAGCAGCTCCTGGAGGGCGTAGGCGGCGCCGTAAGCCTCCAGCGCCCACACCTCCATCTCACCGAAGCGCTGACCGCCGAACTGGGCCTTACCACCCAGCGGCTGCTGGGTGATCATCGAGTACGGTCCGGTCGACCGGGCGTGCAGCTTGTCGTCGACCAGGTGGTGGAGCTTGAGGATGTACATGTAGCCGACCGAGATCGGCTCGGGGAACGGCTCGCCGGAGCGGCCGTCGAACATCCGCGCCTTGCCGGAGCCCTTGACCATGCGCTCGCCGTCGCGGTTCGGGATCGTGGACTCGAAGAGTCCGGAGATCTCGTCCTCGCGAGCACCGTCGAAGACCGGGGTGGCGACGTTGGTACCGGGCGCGACCTCGTCGGCGCCGATGACCTTCAGCCGCTCCATCCAGTCCTCGCTGCCCTCGACCTTCCAGCCCTGGCTGGCGAGCCAGCCGAGATGGATCTCCAGGACCTGCCCCGGGTTCATTCGGGACGGGACACCCAGCGGGTTGAGGATGATGTCGACCGGGGTGCCGTCCTCCAGGAACGGCATGTCCTCGATCGGCAGGATCTTCGAGATGACGCCCTTGTTGCCGTGCCGGCCTGCGAGCTTGTCACCGTCGGTGATCTTGCGCTTCTGCGCCACGTACACGCGCACAAGCTGGTTCACACCGGGCGGCAGCTCGTCGCCCTCTTCACGGTCGAAGACCCGGACGCCGATGATCTTGCCCACTTCGCCGTGCGGCACCTTCAGCGAGGTGTCACGGACTTCACGGGCCTTCTCACCGAAGATCGCGCGGAGCAGACGCTCTTCCGGGGTCAGCTCGGTCTCGCCCTTGGGCGTGACCTTGCCGACCAGGATGTCGCCGGCGACGACCTCGGCACCGATACGGATGATGCCGCGCTCGTCGAGGTCCGCGAGGACCTCTTCGGAGACGTTCGGGATGTCCCGGGTGATCTCCTCGGGGCCGAGCTTGGTGTCACGGGCGTCGACCTCGTGCTCCTCGATGTGGATCGAGGAGAGGACGTCGTCCTGGACCAGCCGCTGGCTGAGGATGATCGCGTCTTCGTAGTTGTGGCCTTCCCACGGCATGAACGCCACGAGGAGGTTCTTGCCGAGGGCCATCTCGCCCTGCTCGGTGGCCGGGCCGTCGGCCAGCACCTGGCTCTCGACAACGCGGTCGCCCTCGTTGACGACGACCTTCTGGTTGACCGAGGTGCCCTGGTTCGAGCGGGAGAACTTGGCGATGCGGTACGTCGTGTACGTGCCGTCGTCGTTGGCGACGGTGATGTAGTCCGCGGATACCTCCTGGACCACACCTTCCTTCTCCGCCTTGATGACGTCACCGGCGTCGACCGCGCAGCGGTACTCCATGCCGGTGCCGACGAGCGGCGCCTCCGACGTGATGAGCGGCACGGCCTGGCGCATCATGTTCGCGCCCATCAGGGCGCGGTTGGCGTCGTCGTGCTCCAGGAACGGGATCATCGCGGTCGCGACCGACACCATCTGGCGCGGCGAGACGTCCATGTAGTCGACGTCGTCACCGGGGATGTAGTCGACCTCGCCGCCGCGGCGGCGGACGAGGACGCGCGGCTCGGTGAACCGCATCTCCTCGGACAGCGTCGCGTTGGCCTGGGCGATGACGAACCGGTCTTCCTCGTCGGCGGTCAGGTAGTCCACGTCGTCGGTGACGACGCCGTTGACGACCTTGCGGTACGGGGTCTCGACGAACCCGAACGCGTTGACCCGGCCGTAGGAGGCGAGCGAGCCGATCAGGCCGATGTTCGGGCCTTCCGGGGTCTCGATCGGACACATCCGGCCGTAGTGCGAGGGGTGCACGTCACGGACCTCGAAGCCGGCCCGCTCACGGGAGAGACCACCCGGGCCAAGAGCCGACAGGCGGCGCTTGTGGGTGAGACCCGACAGCGGGTTGTTCTGGTCCATGAACTGCGAGAGCTGGCTGGTGCCGAAGAACTCCTTGATGGAGGCGACGACCGGCCGGATGTTGATCAGGGTCTGCGGCGTGATCGCCTCGACGTCCTGGGTCGTCATGCGCTCGCGCACGACGCGCTCCATCCTCGCCAGACCCGTACGGACCTGGTTCTGGATGAGCTCGCCGACGTTGCGCAGACGGCGGTTGCCGAAGTGGTCGATGTCGTCGGTCTCGACGACGATCTGGTTGCCGCTCTCGCCGACCGTCTCGGTCTCGCCCGCGTGGAGCTTCACGAGGTACTTGATGGTGGCGATGATGTCGTCGGTGGTGAGCACACCGGCGTCCAGCGGCTCTTCGGCGCCGAGCTTCTTGTTCACCTTGTAGCGGCCGACCTTGGCGAGGTCGTAGCGCTTCGGGTTGAAGTAGAGGTTCTCGAGCAGCGTCTGGGCCGCCTCGCGCGTCGGGGGCTCGCCCGGACGCAGCTTGCGGTAGATGTCGAGCAGTGCGTCGTCCTGGCCCTGGGTGTGGTCCTTCTCCAGGGTGGCGCGCATCGACTCGTACTCGCCGAACTCCTCCAGGATCTGCTCGGTGCTCCAGCCGAGCGCCTTGAGGAGGACGGTCACGGACTGCTTGCGCTTGCGGTCGATGCGGACACCGACCATGTCGCGCTTGTCGATCTCCATCTCCAGCCAGGCACCCCGGGACGGGATGATCTTCGCGGAGAAGATGTCCTTGTCGGACGTCTTGTCGATGGAGGAGTCGAAGTAGACACCCGGCGAGCGCACCAACTGGGACACCACGACACGCTCGGTGCCGTTGATGACGAAGGTGCCCTTGTTGGTCATGAGCGGGAAATCGCCCATGAAGACCGTCTGGGACTTGATCTCGCCGGTCTCGTTGTTGGTGAACTCTGCGGTGACGAAGAGCGGAGCCGCGTACGTGAAGTCGCGCTCCTTGCACTCGTCGATCGAGTTCTTGGGAGGCTCGAAGCGGTGGTCGCGGAAGGTCAGCGACATCGACCCGGAGAAGTCCTCGATCGGAGAGATCTCCTCGAAGATCTCCTCCAGACCTGACTTCCTGGGGACGTCCTGCCCGTTCTCGAGAGCCGCCTCGACACGAGCCTTCCAAGCGGCGTTCCCGAGCAGCCAGTCAAAGCTCTCGGTCTGCAACGCAAGGAGGTTCGGAACCTCAAGGGGCTCCTTGATCTTTGCAAAGGAGATGCGCAGCGGGGCGGTGCTGGCGCCGTTGTTCATATTCGTGGTCGAGGCGTTGCGCGAGGCGGCCAAGAGGGGGTCCTTCCGAGGGCTCGGACTCACTACGCGCGTACCGGTCCCAGGTACGGACACGGAGACAGAAACCCCAGCTAGGGCTTTTGATCGCCGATGTTCGTACGAGAGGGTGCCCCTGGTGACGGGCAGGGAGCAGCTAACAGGCAGCGCAAAGGGTCAGTGTAGCCACTCGGCACACTGATGTCCAGCGCGGGTTTTGGAAGACCCTCGTCGCTCTCAACACCTTGTCTCAACTGCGGCAAGCCTCGCGCCGTAGGCGCACATCGATACTGCCCTCTTCGCCTTCGATCCATGCCTCGGATCCGGATCGATTGTGACGACGCGTCCTGAGAATTGCGCGCTGCGTGCGGTTCGTCAAGGCCCCCGCCCTCGGGAGCCGTCCCGCGGATCCCCACCGGGCGCACGGAAGGCGCGGTAATGATCACGATACTCGCAGGCGTACGGAGAACAAGGTACCCCTCGCGGGCACGCCGAAGGGCGACCACCCGGATGGGTGATCGCCCTTCACGTCAACGCTGCGCCCCGGGGCCTCCCAGACGGACGGGAGGCCCTGGCGGCGCGAGGTCGCTACGAGGTCACTTGACCTCGACGGAGGCGCCGGCGGCCTTGAGGGAGTCGGCACCCTTCTCGGCCTGCTCCTTGGTGACCTTCTCCAGGACGGGCTTCGGGGCGCCGTCCACGAGGTCCTTGGCCTCCTTGAGGCCCAGCGAGGTCAGCTCACGCACGACCTTGATGACCTGGATCTTCTTCTCGCCGGCACCCGTGAGGATGACGTCGAACTCGTCCTGCTCCTCGACGGCCTCGGCCACGGCGGCGCCGCCACCGACAGCGGCGGCGGCCACGGGGGCAGCAGCCTTGACGTCGAACTTCTCTTCGAAGGCCTTCACGAACTCGGAGAGCTCGATGAGGGTGAGGGACTCGAACTGCTCAAGCAGCTCGCCCTGGGACAGCTTCGCCATGATGGCGTCCTTCCACTAAGTCGGCAGGTGCCGGATGTATATAGACGGCGGGCGTACGGGGCCCGCTGTGACGCGAAGCCGAACTATTCGGCGTCGGCCTCGGCGGGAGCCGGCGTACCGGCACCGCCCTGCTCGACCTTGGCGCGAAGTGCTTCCGCGGTGCGGGCGAACTCCGTGAGCGGAGCCTGGAAGGTCGCCGCGGCCTTGGCCATGGACGCCTTCAGGCCACCGGCCAGCTTGGCGAGCAGAACCTCGCGGGACTCGAGGTCCGCGAGCTTCTTGAACTCATCGGCGGACAGCGCCTTACCGTCAAGGACACCGCCCTTGATGATGAGGTTGGGGTTGTCCTTGGCGAAGTCACGAAGACCCTTCGCCGACGCCACCGGGTCACCGGTGACGAAGGCAACCGCCGTCGGACCTGTGAACAGGTCGTCCAGCGTGTTGATCCCGGCCTCGTTGGCCGCGATCTTGGTCAGCGTGTTCTTCACCACGGCGTACTGGGTGTTCTCACCGAGCGAACGACGCAGCTCCTTGAGCTGCGCCACGGTGAGACCCCGGTACTCGGTCAGCACGGCGGCGTTCGAGCTGCGGAACTGGTCCGTCAGCTCGGCTACCGCGGCAGCCTTGTCGGGCCTTGCCATGAGCGTCGGCCTCCTTCCGGGTGATGAGGACCGCTCAGAAGGGGCTGCGCAAAACGAAACGCCCCGGCGCAGGCGCACGGGGCGTAGCTCAACCGGACAGCATCCGGGAACTCTCCACGATCACCTGCGCGGGTCGTCCGCAGCTAGCGGATCCTTCGGCCGCTTTGCCCTCTTGCGAGCGCAAAGCAACGACCAGCGGTCTTTGGCTTCAACGTGAGAGTACGGGAGCGGGGGTCCGGCAGGCAAATCGCCTGCCGGACCCCCACCGGGATCAGGCTCCGGAGGCCGAGTCGCTGATCATCTTGAACAGGTCGACCGTGTCGGCGGCGGCCGGCGGCGCCGCCTTGACCGCGGTGCCGTAGTCCGAGAAGTGCTCGCTGATGGTGGTCTTGCCCTGCTTCATGTCCATCACGACGTCGAGCCGGACCGGGTAGCCGTCGGCGTTGACCCACACGTCTGTGTTGTAGGTCTTCATGCCGGCCTTCTTCATGGCGGCGACGAGGTCCTTGCGCTGCTTCGGCGTGAGCGTGTCGGCGGCGGAGTTGGTGTCCAGCATCTCCTGGAACGTCAGGCTGCCCCTGTAGTGCTCCGCCTGGACGCCGTCGACCTTCTCCGGGCCGACGTGCTTGATGCTGGGCGAGTCCACCAGCATGGCGAGCTGCTGCGACGGGTCCTGGTTGGCGCTCTGCAGGCCGCCCAGCGAGCCGATCGAGCCCGCGCTGTCGCCGCCGCCCTTCGCCAGCTCGGCGAGGTCCAGCTTGATCCAGCGCTTGCCGTCCATCTCCTTCGCGGCGGCGGCTCCGCCGTCCACGTACATCACGTTGTCCAGCATGAGCATCCGGACCTTCTCCGGCGCCCCGGCCTCGGCGCCGAGCGCCGAGCCGTCCACGGTCATGTCCATGGCCGTCGGGTCCCAGCCCATCACGCCGGACATCGTGACCGTCTCGGTCTTGCCGGCGCCCTGGGCCGCGGCGGCCGGGGTCGTCATCTTCATGCTGATCTTCGCGGACTTCGCCCCGGAGGTCTTCTTGTACGCGGCGGTCAGGACCTCGGCCGGATTGGCGTCCGCCTTCTTCGACGCGGCCGGCTTCGCCGCCCCGTCGTCCTTCTTGCCGTCATCGCTCGTACAGCCCGCAACGCCGGCAATGACGGCCACAGCCGTCAGTGCCACGCCCCCACGTGTGAATGCGGACATGTTCATTTCCCACCCCAGATTGTGCAGTTGGCGCTGACCCCGATGGTCAAGACCACCCCAAGAAGATAACCCACCCCACTGACAGCAAATCAACAGAAAAGCCGGTCCCCGCACCTCAACGAGGTGCGGGGACCGGCCGGTTCCAGCCTTTGTCGGACGTCGGGGACGTCAGACGGACGCCGGGTCCTCCTCGACGAGGAGGTTGCGGGTGCGGTTGGCGTCCAGCGGGATGCCGGGGCCCATCGTCGTCGCGAGGACGGCCTTGCGGATGTAGCGGCCCTTCGCGGCCGACGGCTTGAGACGGAGGACTTCCTCCAGCGCCGCGGCGTAGTTCTCGACCAGCTTCGTCTCGTCGAAGGAGACCTTGCCGATGATGAAGTGCAGGTTCGAGTGCTTGTCGACCCGGAACTCGATCTTGCCGCCCTTGATGTCCGTCACAGCCTTCGTGACGTCGGGGGTGACGGTGCCGGTCTTCGGGTTCGGCATCAGACCACGCGGGCCGAGGACCCGGCCGAGGCGGCCGACCTTGCCCATGAGGTCAGGGGTGGCGACGACGGCGTCGAAGTCCAGACGGCCCTTCGACACCTCGTCGATGAGCTCGTCGGCGCCGACGATGTCGGCGCCCGCGGCGCGCGCTGCCTCGGCACGGTCACCGGTCGCGAAGACCAGGACCCGGGCGGTCTTGCCGGTGCCGTGCGGAAGGTTGACGGTGCCGCGGACCATCTGGTCCGCCTTGCGCGGGTCCACACCCAGGCGCATGGCGACCTCGACGGTGCCGTCGAACTTGGACGTGCTGGTGTCCTTGGCAAGGCGGACGGCTTCGAGCGGGGCGTAGTTACGCTCCGCGTCGATCTTCGCGTCCGCGTTGCGGAGAGACTTGCTGCGCTTCACTTCTTCTCCTGTGGTTCTTCAGGTGTGGAGTTCGTGGTGCGGGCCGCGCATGGCCCTGCCACTGGGGACGTACGGGGCTGGACTCAGCCCTCGACCGTGATGCCCATCGAACGGGCGGTGCCGGCGATGATCTTCTCGGCGGCGGCCAGGTCGTTGGCGTTCAGGTCGGGCATCTTGGTCGTGGCGATGTCGCGCACCTGGTCGCGCGTGAGCTTGGCGACCTTCTTGACGTGCGGCTCGCCGGATCCCTTGTCCACACCGGCAGCCTTGAGGATCAGCTTCGCGGCGGGCGGCGTCTTCGTGATGAAGGTGAACGAGCGGTCCTCGTAGACCGTGATCTCGACCGGCACGACCATGCCGCGCTGCGACTCGGTCGCGGCGTTGTAGGCCTTGCAGAACTCCATGATGTTGACGCCGTGCTGACCCAGCGCGGGGCCGACCGGCGGGGCCGGGTTGGCGGCGCCGGCGCTGATCTGGAGCTTGATGAGCCCCGTGACCTTCTTCTTCTTGGGAGGCATTGCTCTCTCCGGGTCCTAGTGAGAGTTATCGGCCAGCCACCCGGTCATCCGGATGGAGGCATACCGCACAACGATAACGGGTATAGCTGCACGGCCAAAACCGACAGGTCAGACAGGTAGGAACACCTGTCTGACCTGGTCGGAAGCTGTTGTTCCAGAAGCTGCTGTGCCAGAAGCGGGGACCGCTCAGTTCTTCTGGATCTGGTCGAAGCTCAGCTCGACCGGGGTCTCGCGGCCGAAGATCTCGACAAGGCCCTTGACCTTCTTCGAGTCCGCGTTGATCTCGTTGATCGTCGCCTGCAGCGTCGCGAACGGGCCGTCGGTGACGGTGACCGAGTCGCCCACCTCGAAGTCCAGCACCTGGACCTCGACCTTGCGGGCCGGCATCGGCTTGCCCTCGGCCTCTGCGGCCTCGCGGGCTGCCTTCTCCTCGGCCTCGGGGGCGAGCATCTTGACGATCTCGTCCAGCGTCAGCGGGTACGGGTCGTAGGCGTTGCCCACGAAGCCGGTGACACCGGGGGTGTTGCGGACGACGCCCCAGGACTCGTTCGTCAGGTCCATGCGCACCAGGACGTAGCCCGGGAGCTTGTTCTGGCGGACGTTCTTGCGCTCGCCGTTCTTGATCTGGACGATCTCTTCCTCGGGGACCTCGGCCTGGTAGATGAAGTCCTCGACGTTGAGCGAGACGGCGCGCTGCTCCAGGTTGGCCTTCACGCGCTTCTCGTAGCCCGCGTAGGTGTGGATCACGTACCACTCGCCGGGCAGACCGCGCAGCTCCTGGCGGAGCGCCTCGACGGGGTCGACGGCGGGAACGGCCTCGGCCGGCTCCTCGTCGGTGTCGTCGGCGTCGGCCTCGGCCTCAGCCTCGCTGCCTTCGGCGTCGCTGTCGTCAGCTTCGGCGTCCGCGTCCAGGCCCTCGCCCTCGGCGGCCGCGACGGCCTCTTCGACCTCGTCAGCCTCGGTGCCGTCTTCGTCCTCGACCTGTTCGGCGTTGACCGCTGCCTCTTCGGCCGGCTCGCCCGCCTCGGCGTCAGCGGCTTCGGCCTGGTCTGGCTCGACAGCGTCCGCCGCCTCCACGATGTCGGTTTCGTCCTCTCGGGACTCGACCGCCTCGCCGGCGTCGTTCAGGTTCGGGTCAGACACGGTGGCTGCTTCTTCCTGGCTAAATGGGTGGCACACGCGAAAGGGGCGCCGCGTCGGGCGCCCTCGCGAGATCAGCCGAAGACGTACTTGATTGCGTTGTTGAAGCCATAGTCAATCACGGTCACCAGACCGATCATGATGACAACAAAGACAATCACCACTGTGGTGTACGTCGTTAGCTGGTTGCGAGTCGGCCAGACGACCTTGCGCAGCTCTGCGACGATCTGACGGTAGAAGAGCGCGAGCCGGCCCAGAGGGCCCTTCTTGCCGCGCTTGCCACCCTTACGGGGCTTCTTCGACTCTACGGACTCATCATCATCGGCATCAGGTTTGTCGATGGAGCCCACGGCGTCCGTCACGCTCTCTCACCTGATTCCGGGTCGTGGCCATGCCGCGCCCGGGGGGAGCCGCACGGCGATGCAGTGAATGTTCGTACATGCGCACACACCCTGGCGAAGGTGTGCGTAGCAGGGCCGGAGGGACTTGAACCCCCAACCGCTGGTTTTGGAGACCAGTGCTCTACCAATTGAGCTACGACCCTTTGTGTTTGCCCCAACCTACCGCATCCGACCGGGTGCACGGAGTGCCCTGTGGGACGTGACTGACGAAGGCCAACGACGAGTGAGTGTACGTGGTCACAGGCCCGACGTCGAACAGCTAACTCCGCGACGAGCGGGGACTGCCCGGTTCGCTGCGCATCGTCTTATGTGTCCATCGTACGAAACCTGTGTACCCAGGAGGTTTCCGGTCTGGGAGCATGGGACGCATGAGCGCTGCCATCCCTCCGACCGAGCGCCGGGTCTCCGCGCGCATCGGCGCGATCTCCGAGTCCGCGACCCTCGCCGTCGACGCCAAGGCCAAGGCCCTCAAGGCCGCAGGGCGTCCGGTGATCGGCTTCGGCGCGGGCGAGCCCGACTTCCCGACCCCCGGCTACGTCGTCGAGGCGGCCGTCGAGGCTTGCCGCAATCCCAAGTACCACCGCTACACGCCGGCGGGCGGCCTCCCCGAGCTGAAGGCCGCCATCGCGACGAAGACCCTGCGTGATTCGGGTTACGTGGTCGACGCGTCGCAGATCCTCGTGACCAACGGCGGCAAGCAGGCCATCTACGAGGCGTTCGCCGCGATCCTCGACCCGGGCGACGAGGTCATCGTCCCCGCGCCGTACTGGACGACGTACCCGGAGTCGATCCGGCTGGCCGGCGGGGTCCCGGTCGAGGTCGTGGCCGACGAGACCACCGGCTACCGCGTCTCGCTCGACCAACTGGAGGCGGCCCGCACGGACCGTACGAAGGTGGTGCTCTTCGTCTCCCCGTCCAACCCGACCGGCGCCGTCTACAGCGAGGCCGACACCGAGGCGATCGGCCGGTGGGCCGTCGAGCACGGCCTGTGGGTCCTGACGGACGAGATCTACGAGCATCTCGTGTATGGCGACGCGACGTTCACCTCGCTGCCCGCTGTCGTGCCCGAGCTGCGCGACAAGTGCATCGTCGTCAACGGCGTGGCGAAGACGTACGCGATGACGGGCTGGCGGGTGGGCTGGTTCATCGGCCCCAAGGACGTCGTGAAGGCGGCGGCCAACCTCCAGTCGCACGCGACGTCCAACGTGGCCAACGTCTCGCAGGCCGCCGCGCTCGCCGCCGTCTCCGGGGACCTGTCGGCCGTCGCCGAGATGCGCTCCGCCTTCGACCGGCGCCGGCAGACCATGGTGCGGATGCTGAACGAGATCGACGGCGTCGTCTGCCCCGAGCCGGAGGGCGCGTTCTACGCGTACCCGTCGGTGAAGGCCCTGCTGGGCAAGGAGATCCGCGGCAAGCGCCCGCAGTCCTCGGTCGAGCTGGCCGCGCTGATCCTGGACGAGGCCGAGGTCGCCGTCGTACCGGGCGAGGCCTTCGGCACCCCCGGCTACCTGCGGCTCTCGTACGCGCTCGGCGACGAGGACCTGGCCGAGGGCGTCGCGCGGATGCAGAAGCTGCTGGCCGAGGCCAAGGACTGAGCATCCCCTCCGCGCGCGTACGGTGAATCGGGCTTCCGGCGGCCGCCGGGGGCCCGATTCTTCGTTCGGCCGGAACCCGATGGGGGAAAGTGGGTGCCGGGAGACGTTTTCTTACGGCAGGATCTTGGAATGGAGAGCACCACCCGCCCGCGCGACCTGAGCCTGTTGCCCAAGGCCCATCTGCATCTGCACTTCACCGGGTCCATGCGGCCCACGACCCTGCTCGAACTGGCCGACAAGTACGGCGTACACCTGCCCGAGGCGCTGACCGGGGGCGAGCCGCCGAAGCTGCGCGCCACCGACGAGCGGGGCTGGTTCCGCTTCCAGCGGCTCTACGACATCGCCCGGTCCTGTCTGCGCTCGCCCGAGGACATCCAGCGGCTGGTACGCGAGGCCGCAGAGGAGGATGTGCGCGACGGCTCGGGCTGGCTGGAGATCCAGGTCGACCCCACGTCGTACGCCCCGCATCTCGGCGGCCTGATCCCGGCCATCGAGATCATCCTGGACGCCGTGGACAGCGCGTCCCGTGAGACGGGCCTCGGCATGCGCGTCCTGGTCGCCGCGAACCGGATGAAGCACCCGCTGGAGGCCAGGACACTGGCCAGGCTCGCCGTGCGCTACGCGGACCGCGGCGTGGTCGGCTTCGGGCTGTCCAACGACGAACGGCGCGGTATGGCCCGGGACTTCGACCGGGCGTTCGCCATCGCCAGGGACGGCGGGCTGCTCGCTGCGCCGCACGGCGGTGAACTGACCGGACCCGCATCCGTACGGGACTGCCTGGACGATCTGCGCGCCGCCCGGATCGGCCACGGCGTACGGGCGGCCGAGGATCCGCGGCTGCTGCGCAGACTGGCCGAGCGCGGGGTGACCTGCGAGGTCTGCCCCGCCTCGAACGTGGCGCTCGGGGTGTACGAGAAGCCGGAGGACGTGCCGCTGCGGACGCTGTTCGACGCGGGCGTCCCGATGGCGCTGGGCGCCGACGACCCGCTGCTGTTCGGCTCGCGGCTGGCTGCGCAGTACGAGCTGGCCCGTGAGCACAACGGCTTCTCCGACGCCGAACTGGCCGAGCTGGCACGGCAGTCGGTGCGCGCTTCGGCCGCGCCCGAGGGCGTGCGGGAAGCGCTGCTGGCGGGGATCGACGGCTGGCTGGCGAGCTGACGACAGGGCGTCCGCTCAGAGGCTGACGCCTACCGTCACCGGTTCGTTGACGAGGGTGATCCCGAACGCGTCGCGCACTCCCCCGACCACTTCGCGCGCGAGTGCGAGCAGGTCCTCGGTGGTGGCGGCGCCGCGGTTGGTGAGCGCCAGGGTGTGCTTGGTGGAGATACGGGCCGGGCCCGTGCCGTACCCCTTCGTGAAGCCGGCCTTGTCGATCAGCCAGGCCGCGGACGTCTTCGTACGGCCGTCGTCGGCGGGGAAGGCGGGCGGCGTGACGTCGGCGCCGAGGCGGGCCCTGGCGCGGGCGACGAAGGACTCGTACGCGTCGTGGTCGAGGATCGGGTTGGTGAAGAAGGACCCGGCCGACCAGGTGTCGTGGTCCTCGGGGTCGAGGACCATGCCCTTGCCCGCGCGCAGTTTCAGCACGGTGTCGCGTGCGGTGGCGGCGGGGACCCGCTCGCCCGCCTCGACGCCCAGCGCGCGCGCCGTCTCCGGGTACTTGAGCGGGGCGGACAGGCCGCCGGCGTCCTCCAGGGCGAAGCGGACGCGCAGCACGACCCAGCGGGCGGGCTGTTCCTTGAAGCGGCTGTGCCGGTAGGCGAAGGCGCACTCGGCGTTGGTGAGGGTGGTCACCTCGCCGGTCGTGCGGTCGTAGGCGACGACCTCGGTGATGGTGGCGGACACCTCCTGGCCGTAGGCGCCGACGTTCTGGATCGGGGTGGCACCGGCGGAGCCCGGGATGCCGGCGAGGCATTCGATGCCGGCGAGGCCCGCTTCGACGGTGCGGGCGACGGCGTCCGTCCAGACTTCGCCCGCCGCCAGCTCCAGCGCTGTGCCGTCGAGCCGGAAGCCGGTGGTGGCGATGCGCAGGGCGGTGCCCTCGAAGCCCTTGTCCCCGATGACCAGGTTCGAGCCGCCGCCGATGATCAGCAGCGGGGTGCCGGTCGCGTCGGCCTCCCGTACGGCGGTGACCACCTCGTCGTCGGTGGTGGCCGTGACGAGCCGGGTCGCCGGGCCGCCGAGGCGGAAGGTGGTCAGGGGGGCGAGGGGGGCGTCGTGTAGTTCCTGCACGGGGACAAGAGTACGGTCCGCGGCCCGCCTCGACGGCGGACCACGGACCGTGGTGCCAGGTGCCAGGTGCCAGGTGCTGGTGCCGGCCGGTGGCGGGATCAGACCGCCGCCGGCGCGCGCTCGCCGGTCGGCTCGCCGCTCGCCTCTTCCGCCGCCGCGTCCTGCTTGGTGCGGTGACCGGGGATGAGGAGGGCGAGCAGCGCGCCGACCGCGACCATACCGGCGCCGATCCACAGGGCGGGGACGGTGCCGTCGACGAAGCTGTCGGGGGTCTCGTAACCGCCCTGGGCCGCGAAGACCGCGCCGAGGACCGCGACACCGAGGGCGCCGCCGACCTCGCGGAGCGCGTTGTTGGTACCGGAGGCGATGCCCTGTTCTGCGGGGCGGACGCTGGACATGACCACGGTGGCGGCGGGGGCGAAGTACAGACCCATGCCGATACCGCTGATGATCAGGGCGGGGAGCTGCGCGCCGTACGAGACGCCGGGGTCGAGGACGGTGGCGAAGAGGCCGAGACCGATGGCCTGCAGGGCGAGTCCCGCGACCACGACGGGCCTGCCGCCGATCCGGTCGGTGATGAGTCCGGCGACCGGGGCGACGATCAGCGGCATCGCGGTCCACGGGAGCATCCGCAGCCCCGCCTCGGTGGGCGAGTAGCCGACGACCGTCTGCAGGAACTGGCTGAGCAGGAAGATCGAGCCGAACATGCCGAGGAACATCAGCAGGCTGGCGCCGTTGATGCCGGCGAAGGCGCGGTTCTTGAAGAGCCGCATGGGCAGCATGGCGTCCGGGCGGCGGATGCCGTGGCGTACGAAGGCGGCGATCAGGACGGCGCCGCCGATCAGGCCGAGCAGCACGGTCGCGCTGGTCCAGCCGTCGGAGTTCGCGTTGACCAGGGCGTAGACGATGCCGAAGAGGCCGGCGCTGATGAGGATCGTGCCGGGGACGTCGAGGCGGGCGTGGGGGGCGCGGGACTCTTCGAGGCGCAGCCGGGCGAGCGGGATCAGCGCGAGGCCGATCGGCACGTTCAGCCAGAAGATCCACTCCCAGGAGAGGTGCTGGGTGAGGCTGCCGCCGACGAGCGGTCCGCTGGCGACGGCGAGTCCGGTGATGGCGCCGTAGATGCCGAGGAACGCGCCTCGCTTGGCGGCGGGGACCGCGGCGATGAGCAGGGTGAGGGTGAGCGGCATCATGATCGCGGCGCCGACCCCTTGGACGGCCCGTGCGGCGATGAGTGTGTTGATGCCGGGGGCGAGCGCCGCCGCCGCCGACGCGCCGGTGAAGACGGAGAGGCCGACGATGAACAGCTTGCGGCGGCCGAACCGGTCGCCGAGGGCGGCGCCGAACATGAGGAGGACGGCGAAGGTGAGCGTGTAGGCGTTCACCGTCCACTCCAGGTCCTCCAGCTTGCCGCCGAGGTTCTCGCGGATGGAGGGCAGTGCGGTGGTGACGACGAGGTTGTCCAGGGCCGCCATGAAGCTGGCGGCGCCGGTGATGACGAGGGCCCAGGTGGCTCGGGAGCCGCGGGCTTTCGGCTGTGTGAGTTCTGCCGGCTGGTTCATGGCTCTCCCCCGTCGGCGGCTCGGATGCCGCCGACTTTGTTAGTTATCGATGACTAACTTTCTTGGACATGGAGCGGCCCGCGCGGTGCGGGGTGGTTCAGTTCGCCGGGTCGCCGACGGGTTGCGGGTCACCGGCGGGGTGCGGATCGCCGGCGGGGTGCGGATCGCCGACCGGGTGCGACGACTCGTAGATCTCCGACCAGACGCGGTGCCCGGCCGGGAACCCCAGCGAGACCAGGGTGTTGATGAGCATGCCGAACGCGAGGAAGACCGTGGTCTCGCCCTCGTCGGCACCGAGCGCCAGATGGACGGTGTCCCACAGCCGCTCCCAGCCGGCCCGCACCGAGTCGCCGAACTCGTGATCGCCCTCGGCCTCGGCGGCGGCGACCGCCGCGTACATCTGCATCTGCATGAGCAGCTTCTCGGGGTCCTCGGCGATGGTCCGCTGGTAGGCGATCCCCATGGCGTGGACGGCGTCTTCGCCCTCCAGCCCCTCTGACGCCTCCTTGAAGAGCCGCCTGGTGTCGTCCAGGCAGCGCTGCGAGGCGGCGAGGAACATCGCCTGCTTGTTCGGGAAGAGCCGGAAGAGGTACGGCTGCGAGACGCCGACCCGGCGGGCGATCGCCTCCGTGGACGTGCCGTTGTAGCCGCTGCGGGAGAACTCGGTGACCGCCGCGCGGATGACGCTCTCGCGTCGCTCTTCTGCGCTCATCCTGACCATACGAGAAGGTTATTGGCCACTCACTTACTTTGTCAACCGCAGTGCTGCGACGCATGCGTAAGGGGTGTCCGCCATTGCGGACACCCCTTACCTACGCGCAGCTCAGTACGTATACGCGGCTCAGGCCAGCGCGACGACGGCGCGGGACATCCCCAGCACCTTCTGGCCCGCGCTCATGGCCGTCAGATCCACCCGGACCCGGTTGTCGTCCAGCTTGGCGGCGACCTTGGCGCTGACCTCGACCAGCGCGCCCTTGTCGTCGTTGGGCACCACCACGGGCTTGGTGAAGCGCACGCCGTACTCGACGACGGCCGCCGGATCCCCCACCCAGTCGGTCACCACACGGACCGCTGCCGCCATGGTGAACATGCCGTGCGCGATCACGTCCGGCAGGCCGACCTCCTTGGCGAACTTCTCGTTCCAGTGGATCGGGTTGAAGTCCCCCGACGCCCCCGCGTACCGCACGAGCGTCGCCCGCGTGACGGGGAAGCTCTGCGCCGGCAGCTCCGTGCCGACCTCGACCTCGTCGTAACCGATCTTCGCCGTCACCGGTCTCACGCCTCCTCGGCGGCGCGCGCCACCAGCTTGGTCCAGGCGGTCACGACATGCTCGCCCGACTCGTCGTGCACCTCGCCGCGTACGTCGATGATGTCGTTGCCCGCGAGCGACTTGATCGCGTCGATCGTCGACGTGACGGTCAGCCGGTCGCCGGCCCGTACCGGGCGCGAGTACGCGAACTTCTGGTCGCCGTGCACCACCCGGCTGAAGTCCAGGCCCAGTTGCGGATCGGCGATGACATCGCCCGCCGCCTTGAAGGTGATCGCGAACGGGAACGTGGGCGGGGCGATCACATCGCTGTGCCCCAGCGCCTTCGCCGCGTCCTGGTCGGTGTACGCCGGATTGGGGTCGCCCACCGCCTCGGCGAACTCGCGGATCTTCTCCCGGCCGACCTCGTAGGGCTCGGTGGGCGGGTAGCTCCGTCCCACGAAGGACTGATCGAGCGCCATGGACTCGCTCCCTCCTGATGAGTGTGTGCCCACATCAAACGACACGAGGCCGCCCCCAGCGGGGACGGCCTCGCGTACGAGCCTGATTCAGCGCGTTTCGCGGTGCGCTGTGTGCGAGTTGCAGCGCGGGCAGTGCTTCTTCATCTCAAGACGGTCCGGGTTGTTACGCCGGTTCTTCTTGGTGATGTAGTTCCGCTCCTTGCACTCCACGCAGGCCAGCGTGATCTTCGGGCGGACGTCGGTGGCAGCCACGTGAGTGCTCCTTGGACGGAATGGACGATGAACGAAAACGAACGAGAAAAACGGACAAACACTTCAAACAGATGAACGCAAAGAAGAGTAGCCGATTGAAGGACCGACCCCGCAATCGGCTACTGTGTGTAGCGGTGACCGGACTTGAACCGGTGACACAGCGATTATGAGCCGCTTGCTCTACCGACTGAGCTACACCGCTTCGATGTTGGATCTCCCCGCCCGGAGGCGAGGATCACCGAACACCGGAGCCCCAATACGGAATCGAACCGTAGACCTTCTCCTTACCATGGAGACGCTCTACCGACTGAGCTATTGGGGCGAGCGATGAAGACATTACACGGTCCCTCGCCGATCGCCCAAATCCGTTTCCATGCCCCTTGCACGCCTCTCGCCCCACCTGTCCCCCGGTGTCGCGTAGGCCACAGGTGGGCTCGCCGGTACGACTATTGCGCCCCTCCCGGAAGGCTGCCGGGAGCCCGCTTAGGCTCGACTCACGCTGCGTGATCTTGCCCACCGCAGGCCCGACCCAGCACCCCGAGAGCCGAGCCGACCAGGAGCGCGATGCCCGACAGCCAGCAGCAGCCGTCCGACGGCGCCACGGCCGACACCACGGCGCTCGTCCTGTGCGGCGCCCGGCTCGCCGACGGCCGCACCGTCGACGTACGGCTCAGCGCCGGCCGGATCGAGGCCGTCGGCACGGCGGGCAGCCTGGTCGCGCGCGGCGCCCGGGTCGACCTCGACGGCTATCTGCTGCTCCCGGCCCCGGCCGAGCCGCACGCCCACAGCGACACGGCGCTCACCGCCGAAGGGCCGGTCCCCTACTCCGCGGACGACGTGCAGCGCCGCGCGACCGAGGCGGCGCTGCTCCAGCTCAGCCATGGCGCGACCGCGCTGCGCTCGCACGTACGGATCGGCGGCGCCCAGGAGTTGGGCCGCCTTGAGGCGGTCCTCCAGGCCCGGCGCTCGCTGCGCGGGCTCTGCGATCTGACGGTCGTGCCGGTGCCCCGGCTGCTGACGGGGGTCGCGGGCGCCGACGGCCTCGCGATACTGCGGGACGCGGTGAAGATGGGCGCGGGAGCGGTCGGCGGCTGCCCCGATCTCGACCCCGACCCGGCCGGATTCGTGGAGGCGGTGCTGGAGGTGGCGGCCGAGCACGGCTGCCCGGTCGATCTGCATACGGACGGTGACGATCCGGCGCGGCTCGCCCGGCTGGCGGCGATGGTGGCCGGGCTGCGGCCCGGCGTGACGCTCGGCCCCTGCGGCGGGCTGTCCCGGCTGCCCGCGGACGCGGCGGCGCGGGCGGCGGACCAGCTCGCCGCCGCCGGGGTGTCGGTGGTCTGCCTGCCGCAGGGCGGCTGCGGCGGTGTCGAGCAGCGAGGTGTCGCTCCCGTACGGCTGCTGCTGAGCGCGGGGGTGCGGCTCGCGGCGGGCAGCGGGGCGCTGCGGGACGTGTCGAACCCGGTGGGGCGCGGGGATCCGCTGGAGGCCGGCTATCTGCTGGCGGCGCAGAGCGGGCTGCGGCCCGCCGACGCGTACGGGGCGGTGAGCACGGCGGCGCGGGCGGCGATGGGGCTCGGCGAGGTCCGGGTGGAGGCGGGGTTCCCCGCCGAGCTGCTGGCGGTGCGCGGCGAGCGGATCGCGGGTGTGCTGTCGCAGGCGTACAGCAGGATCGTCATCCACCGGGGGCGGGTGGTGGCGCGGACCAGTGCCGTACGGGAGTACTGCGACTCGGCGACGGCGGTCGTGACGGAGCTGCCCCGGCAGGGGCGGTCGGACCCGGGCGCGTGAGCGGTGCCCGGCTTCCGGTGACCGTGTCCGGGCGCGCGGTGGGCCTCCGGTGACCGTGTCCGGGCGCGCGCTGGGCCTCCCCGACGTACCGTCGTGAGCATGCGAATTGTGATCGCCGGAGGACATGGTCAGATCGCGCTACGGCTGGAGCGGGTGCTCGCCAGGCGCGGACACGAGGTGGCGGGCATCATCCGCAACCCCGCACAGGCGGACGAGCTGCGGGCGGCGGGCGCCGAACCGGTCGTCCTCGACCTGGAGTCGGCCTCGGTCGAGGAGACCGCCGAGGCGCTGCGGGGCGCGGACGCCGCGGTGTTCGCCGCGGGCGCGGGGCCTGGCAGCACGACGGAGCGCAAGGACACGGTGGACCGGGCGGCGGCCGTGCTGTTCGCCGACGCCGCCGAGCGGGCCGGCGTGCTGCGCTACGTCATCGTCTCGTCGATGGGCGCGGACGCGAACCATCAGGGCGACGGTGTCTTCGACGCGTATCTGCGGGCCAAGGGCGCGGCGGACGACGACGTACGGGCCAGGGCGGGCCTGGACTGGACGGTGCTGCGGCCGGGTGCCCTGACGAACGACGACGCCATGGGCGGGATACGGCTGGCGAAGTCGACGGGCCGGGGCGAGGTGACGCGCGAGGACGTGGCGGAGGTGATCGCCGAGCTGCTGGCGACCCCGGGGACGGGGAAGCTGACGCTGGAGCTGATCGGCGGTACGACCCCGGTGGCCGACGCGGTGAAGGAAGTCGCCGAGGACCGATGAGTTCCGGTTCCCCGGGCGGTCGTCCCTGGACCGTGTGTATCCGCATACCAGTGACGACAGGGACGGCGAAGGCATGAGCGAGTCCATGGGGGACGAGATGAGCGGAACCCGGCCGCCGGTGGTCGTCCGGCGCCAGGAGCAGCCGTACGTGGCCATCGGCAGGTCCGTCCGGATGGGCGGCCTCGCGGAGGTCGCCCACCAGATCCCGAAGGTCATCGGCTGGCTGCGCGACCGGGGCCTGGAGCCGGCGGGACCGGTGTTCTTCCGCTACCGGACCGTCGACATGGCGGCGGAGCTGGAGGTGGAGGCCGGGGTGCCGGTCGCCGTGCCGCCCGAGCCGGACGGCGAGATCACCGTCGGCACACTGCCCGCGGGCCATTACGCGACGCTGACGTACATCGGACGGCCCGACGGGCTGGTGGAGGCGACCGGGCGGCTGCTGGACTGGGCGGCGGGCGAGGGCCTGGAGTGGGACATGACGGAGGAGGGCGGCGCGCAGCGCTGGGGCTGCCGGATGGAGTCGTATCTGACGGACCCGGCGGACGAGCCGGACACGGCCAAGTGGGAGACGGAGCTGGCGTTCCGGCTGGCGGACCTCGACCGGGTCGGCATCAACTGACGTACTGCCGCGGCGCGAACCTGCTGTGACGGGAGCGCCGCGCCGGCGGGGAACGTGCGGGCCCCCGATCCGCGTCCCGGCGGATCGGGGGCCCTGTCATCCGGGTGGTCCCTCAGGTACTCCCGCGATTACCAACCGACGGCGACCTCAAGCCACTGCGGGTCGCCGTGCGAGACGAAGGACGACTGGCCGGCGTAGTCGTCGTACGGGAAGCCGTACGCGAGGTTGTTGATGCCGTGGTCGTGCCAGAACTTGGCGTAGTAGTTCGCCGGCGCGGACTGGTAGTACAGCCCGGGTGTCGACCAGTCCGACTGGGGAAGCTGCGCGACGTGGCGGTTGAGCGCCGAGCACATCCCCGGGTCGTTGGCGAGCACTCCGGCGCATCCGGTGATGTCGGAGGTCGGCGCGTTCACGCCGACCGACTGGGCGTAGCTGGTGAAGTAGTCGGCGTACTGGCCGCCGGCCCGGAAGTCGGGAGCGCTGCCGGGCGCGGGGATGCGGTACGGCGCCTCGATGTCGGCCAGTCCCTTGAACTCGGTGGGCACCTCGTCCTTGAACTGCTGGAACGTGGCCTCCCTCGACTGCTGGAAGGTCTGGTAGTCGTCGCCGACCTGGACGTCGTACCCGTCGCTGGCGTGCAGCCGCATGGCGAGCTTGAGCGCGAACGCGTCGACGCGGGTGGTGTTGCCGTTGAACACGTCGTCGCCGACGGTGAATTCGATGAAGTCGGAGTACTTGCTGTCGGGCGCGCCGAGGAAGAAGTACATCCGGCCGGCCGAGTTGGCCGGCATGTCGATGTAGGGCTGCTCGGCGATGGAGTGCACCTGGCCGTTGAAGCTCCAGTACACCTGGTCGTCCGGGTACTGGCCGTTGGTCTTGTTGAGGACCTTGACGGTGAGGACGTTCTGGGCGGGCGGGATGGTGCTGGTGTCGCCCCAGAACGAGTCGGGCGGCGGGTCACCGGCGGCCACGCTCGCCTCGGCGGTCCCGCCGGCGGACGCGCTCACCGCGTGCGCGGACGGCGCTGAGGTGGCGAAGGCGCACATGGCGAGGAGCGCCATGGCGATGGCGGCGATCAGATAGGTGGAGCGCCGGCGTGCGTACGCCGACGTTGCTGTGGGGGGCATGTGTCCTCCCTGGCACGGATGGACGGCTGCGGACACTGCGGGCCGCCGGCCAGGTGGCGACCACGTCCGACCTCGGGGAAGCGCGCCCCGCCCAGCCGGTGTGTGGGGACCGGACCTGAACCTGAGAGCGCTCTCTTCGAGAGTCACGCGCCTTACATGTCCTTGTCAATACACGTGCGTCGACCGATCCCTGCCGGGGTACAGCACGACGACGGCCCCCACTCCGCGTCTCCGCGGAGTGGGGGCCGTCGTTTCCGTGTGGCGGCGCCAGGATTCGAACCTGGGAAGGCTAAGCCGGCGGATTTACAGACCTCTGGCGATTGCGGTTCCGTACCTTTGCTGAGCTGGAACGGAACGTTTTACGAGGTCGGCCTGCGGGCCTGCGGTCCACACCTCGTCCAGAGCTTGCACCTACAGAGCAGAGACTCATCGGAATCCCCTAGCGGCCTCTGACGACTACGGAACGCCCGGGAATGAGGCGTCGTTGAGACCACAACTGAGACCGTCGCCGGCTTCGTCGGGGTGGTTGAGAGGCTGTCAGCGGCCTAGCTAGCTTCGACCGTGCGTCTTGCGTTCCAGCTCGTTCAGTCGAGAGAGAGCTGAGCGCACGTCGAGCTGCGCCGTGTTCGCGAGTTCGGTCATCTGTTGAATCTGCGCGATATCGCGGGCGTCTTGAAGGGCGGCACTCCGATTGTGGCGGACCTCTTCAATCCCACCGAGGAAGCGAACTTTGGTGCGGGGCGGTGGAGCCAGCGCGAAGATTTCGTCCCATGCTTCGGCAAGTCGGTTCAGTGACAGCTTCAGAATGAGGTCGTCCCGGCGGTCGGCAGCGTCGCCCAGCGCCCGACTGGTCTCGCGTCGGTCTTCATGCATGAACCAATCCGACCGGCGGAGACCGGAGGTCACATCGTCCAAGAGAGCTCTGAACTCCGTTAGCTGCTTGCGCACTTCCTCCGCCTCCGGCCCCAGGGCGAGTTGGTGGCGGCGCAGCCATACCCTGCGTCCTCCGATTCCCAACGTCCAAGCGAACGCGAGCCAGCCAGGAACGAACTTGAGCCAGTCGCCCCACCAGGGGGCAATAGCAGCAACCATGACCCGAGTGTGCCGAACATCGGCCCGTCGGTCAGCCGTTTCATCCACTATTTCTGTCCGTTGTTACACAGGCACGGCGATGGCGGTCGCCCAGTGTCGCTTCGCGTGGCTGGATACCTGGGCTGAACTTTGATGCCTTGCCCGGGTCCACTCTTCCGGGGACCCTCAGGACCGAGGTCGCGATCTACCGAAGCCTGCTAAACCGCCCCCGCCGCGCAGCCATCTCGCCATCGCGAGACAACTGCCGACGTAAGCGATTGCAGAAGCGGAGTCTGGGCGCATCATACTCATCCGTGTTGCCCAGTGGTGTACGTCATAGAGTTCTCCAAAGGCACGGACAACTTCTTCGGGCAGGTCGAGATCGTGCAGCAGGTCAGGTCGAATACGCCTCGGTTGTAGTACTCCTCGCTCATCTGCCAACGCGCGCAGAGCCTGTTCCACATTGCTGTAGGCGGCCATCATGGCTTGGACTGGACTATCGATCGCTGTGACGTACAGGCGAACCCAGACGGGATCATCCAGGACTATCTGCTCCGAGTCCGGTGGGCGAGGTTCTTCGGCCGCGGCCGGAGGAAGGGGGGGCTGCGGTGGCGGTTCTTGACTGGGTTGTGAATGCGGATCTGCATCAGGTGCGGTCGGTTCAACGGGGCCTGTCGGCTCCGGTGGCGGACTCTGCCCCAATGCCTCCTCGACATCCTGACTTGCTTCAATCACTCGGTCAGAGAACTCGGCATCGACGCCAGGAGCACTGAGTGTCCGGACTCGGTGCACAAGCTCTTCAAGTGAGGAGCGGAACTTAAAGATGATGACCAATGTCGCAACAGGCCAGACGAGAGCCTTGATGTAGTCAAGTGCCACGCGCGCTATGTCCACTTGGGCATCATGCCCTAGTACTCCAGCCGTAGATCGTGATCATGCCCGCAGAGCTTTCAGCATGGGAACGGATCGATATTGGATCGCGTGAGGCGGTCGCCCGCTGGCACGCTGCCCTCATGGATCACGCAGAAGTACTGCTCATCGGAGGGCGAGCCGGTGTTGGTAAGACGACGGTGGGGTGGGAGGTCTCGGTGCTGCTGCGCGCCGCGGAGGTCTCTCACGCGATCATCGAGGGTGACTTCATGGGGCAGGTGCATCCGGCACCCGAGGGGGATCCTCACCGTGCGGAGATCGCCGAGAGCAATCTGACCGCAGTGTGGGCGAACTTCGCCCGGCGCGGGTATCGACGCCTGATCTACACGAACACCGTGAGTGTGCTGCCTGAGACGACGGGCATGTTTGAGCGTGCCATGGGGGCCGGGGTGGGGATCGTACGAGTCCTGCTCACCGCTTCCGACGCCACCGCCCGTGAGCGGCTGGTGGGACGCGAACTCGGGTCTGAGCTGGAAGTCAGTGTCCGCAAAGCACGGCTCCTGGACCAGCGGGCCCCGGCAGAGGCACTGCGGGTAGTGACAGACGGACGGCCTGTCGTGGACATCGCGCGAGAGGTGGTGGCCGCCACCGGTTGGACAGGGGCTCAGGTCGCCCGTAGGTCGTGATCGTGTTGGCGGGCTGCTCCGGAGACGGGCGCGGCCACCGGTGATCATCGGTGTGTGAAGACTGAAGATCATGCGGTGGCCGCCGGCCACAGCGTAGACCCTGCCCGCTGGCAGGAGGCGTTCGAGGTCCTGATGGGGCGGATAGCGGGCCGGTTTGTGCGAGTTGAGCCCCGGCGTCGGGTGAGGGACTTGGTGCTGGGGCTGTTGTCGGACCTGCCGCGTAAGTACTGCTGGTCGATTGCCGAGTGGGCCGGGGAGGCGAGTCCGGACGGCATGCAGCATCTGTTTGGCCGGGCCAGGTGGGATGCCGACCGCGTGCGTGATGACGTGCGTGAGTACGTGCTGGAGCATCTGCACGATGAGGATGCGGTGCTGGTCGTCGACGAGACTGGGGACGTGAAGAAGGGCACGCGTACCGTCGGTGTCCAGCGCCAGTACACCGGCACCGCCGGCAGGATCGAAAACGCCCAGGTCGCGGTCTACCTCGTCTACGCGGGATTGCGCGGGCACGCGGCGGTGGACCGTGAGCTGTACATCCCGCGCTCGTGGACGCGCGACCCCGACCGCTGCCGAGCCGCCGGCCTGGGCGAGGACACGGTCTTCGCGACGAAGCCGGAACTTGCCGCCCGCATGATCGGCCGGTTCCTCGACGCCGGGCACCACGTGGGCTGGGTCGCAGGCGACGAGGTCTACGGCGGTAACCCCAAGCTGCGGTCCGCGCTGGAAGAGCGCGGCACCGGCTACGTGCTTGCCGTCGCCTGCTCATCTGACGTCACAACCGGTGCGGGGAAGTTCCGCGCGGGTGCCCTGGCCGCGAAGGTGCCGAAGCGTGCCTGGCAGAAGCTGTCGGCCGGGGCCGGCGCCAAGGGGCACCGCTTCTACGACTGGGCCGTCATCGGCCTGGTCGAACCCCGGCCCGGCAGTCACTAGCTGTTGTTACGCCGCAACCGCACCACCGGCGAACTCGCCTACTACCGCTGCTTCTCGCCCGCCCCGGTACCCCTGGCCATGCTGGTCCGCGTCGCCGGGTCGAGATGGCGGGTGGAAGAGACTTTCCAAGCCGGAAAGGCCTGGCCGGACTAGACGAGCACCAGGTCCGCGGCTACACCTCGTGGTCTCGCTGGGTCACTCTGGCCATGCTCGCCCACGCCTTTCCCGCTGTTGTCCGCGCCGACGAACACACCTGCCGTCCCTCATTCGACGGGCTCATCCCGCTCACCTGCAACGAGATCCAGCGGCTGTTCACGAAGCTGGTCGTCCGGCCCGTGCAGGACGTGACCCACCGGCTCGCCTGGTCCACCTGGCGACGTCGCCACCAGGCCCGAGCCCAGGCCAGCCATTACCGCAGGCAAGGCGCGAGTCAGACATGAAGATCACGATCTACGGCTGGAGTACTAGAAGCGTTCTTTGGCTGCATTCTCTACGCCGCTTCCCGTCCGGGCGAAACCGTCGGCCTGCGAGACGTTGACTTCCACCTGCCCCGCCGGGGATGGGGGAAAGTCTGGCTTCGCGAGAGTCGCCCGCGGCCCGGAAGCGCCTGGACAAACTCAGGCGAGGCTCACGACCGAAAAGGGCTCAAGCACCGGTCACGGAGCGCCGTACGTACCGTGCCCATCCCGCCGCGACTGGTCGCACTCCTCCGATGGCACATCACCGTGCACGGCATCGCTCCGGACGGCCGGCTCTTCCGAACCGCGCGGGGCGGCATGGTGCAGGAGAGCGGCTACGGCGAAGTGTGGGCCCGCGCCCGGCGAGATGTGCTCTCCGCTGACGAGCAGGCAACCAAGCTCGCCAAGAGGCCGTATGACCTTCGCCATACGGCAGTCTCCACATGGCTGAGCGCGGGAGTGGAACCGCAGCTCGTAGCCGAGCGGGCCGGGCACAGCGTCGGTGTCTTGTTCCGGGTGTACGCGAAGTTCCTCACCGGCGGCGACGACGTGGCCAACGCGAAGATCTCGGCTCGCCTGGAACGGTGACAAGCATCCCCCGTCCGGACCTGTCCCCGACGTCTCACGTCACCGCAGGTCGCCGCACGGATTCCCGTCCACAGTCCGTCCACGACTACTGGTAGAGAGCGTTCGCGAACGAGAGAGAGCGAGACAGTGCGGCGCTCTTACCCGATACACGACGATGACCCCTGACCGGCGTTTCCGCTGATCAGGGGTCGTCGTTTCCGTGTGGCGGCGCCAGGATTCGAACCTGGGAAGGCTAAGCCGGCGGATTTACAGTCCGCTCCCATTGGCCACTCGGGCACACCGCCATGGGATTCGCTGCCGGTGGGAGCGGCCCTCGTGGGCGGTGCTCCGTGGCAACGACGTAAACGATACCCGATGCCCGGGGGTGCTCCGCCACCCGATTGATCAGCCGTCGCACCGCCCCCGGTTGACTAGGCTTGACGGCGGCGGCCGGCGGCGGCCGGCTCGTCGCAGGAGCACAGGACGAGCACCCCACAAGCACCCGATACAAGGAGCCACAGGACATGGCCGACTCCAGTTTCGACATCGTCTCGAAGGTCGAGCGGCAGGAGGTCGACAACGCCCTCAACCAGGCCGCGAAGGAAATCCAGCAGCGCTACGACTTCAAGAACGTCGGAGCCTCGATCGGCTGGTCCGGCGACAAGATCCTGATGGAGGCGAACGGCGAGGAGCGGGTCAAGGCGATCCTCGACGTCTTCCAGTCCAAGCTGATCAAGCGCGGGATCTCGCTGAAGTCGCTCGACGTCGGCGAACCGCAGCTCTCCGGCAAGGAGTACAAGATCTTCGCCTCGATCGAGGAGGGCATCTCGCAGGACAACGCCAAGAAGGTCGCGAAGATCATCCGTGACGAGGGCCCGAAGGGGATCAAGGCGCAGGTGCAGGGCGACGAGCTGCGGGTCAGCTCGAAGAGCCGGGACGACCTGCAGACCGTGATCTCACTGCTCAAGGGCCAGGACTTCGACTTCGCGCTGCAGTTCGTCAACTACCGCTGACCGGTGGCTGAGCGCGGCACAGCGGGGGCGCGTCGCCGGGAACTGCGGGCTCGGCGGCCCTCGTTGTGCGGCTTCGGCCTGGAGGTTCGCGGACGGGAGGTGAGGGTGTGAACGGCGAGCTGTTTCCTCGGCCGCGTGCCGTCCTCGCGCCCGGCGCCGTGCATGTGCCCGGGTGGCTGTCCGAGGAGCGGCAGCGGGAGTTGGTGGGCGCCTGCCGGGAGTGGGCGCGCGGGCCCGTGCCGATCCGGCACACCGTGCTTCCGGGCGGCGGCGTCATGTCCGTACAGACCGTGTGCCTGGGCTGGCACTGGCAGCCGTACCGGTACACCCGCACGGCGGGGGACGTGAACGGTGCGCGGGTGGCGGAGCTGCCCGGCTGGCTCGTGGAGCTGGGCCGGGCCGCGCTGGCCGACGCGTACGGCGACCCCGGGGGCGAGGGGCCGGCCGCCGGCGCCTCGTACGACTCCGTCTACACGCCAGACACCGCCCTGATCAACTTCTACGAGGGCGGCGCCGCCATGGGGCTGCACCAGGACAAGGACGAGAAGTCCGGGGCGCCCGTGGTGTCTTTGAGCATCGGTGACCGGTGCGTGTTCCGCTTCGGCAACACGGAGACCCGCGGGCGGCCCTACACGGATGTGGAGCTGGCGTCCGGGGACCTCTTCGTCTTCGGCGGGCCCTCGCGCTTCGCCTACCACGGCGTGCCGAAGGTCTACCCGGGGACCGCGGGTCCCGGGACGGGCATGGCCGGCGGGCGGCTGAACATCACCCTGCGCGAGACGGGCCTCAGCGACGCGAGGACGAGTTCCCGAACAGCAGCCGGTAGATGATCAGCAGCACGAGCGCCCCGCCTATCGCGGCGAGCCAGGTCGGGCCGTCGAAGAAGTCCTTGCTGATCGGGTGGTCGAGCCACTTGGCCGAGATCCAGCCGCCGACGAAGGCGCCCAGGATGCCCACGACGATCGTGCCGAGCAGACCGCCCGGGTCCTTGCCCGGAAGAAGGATCTTGGCGATGGCCCCGGCGAGCAGTCCGAGGATGATCCAGCCGACAATGCCCATGGCATGACCTCATCTTTCGTCGCGTGCTGATCGATGCGTCTTCCTGCTGCCCACAGAGACGTAGTTGAGACACGTAGCGGTTGCGTCTTCATCGTGGACCACACCACTGACAACCGGCCCCGGTATCGCACAGGCCCTGCTCGGCCTGATACTGGCTGTGAGCGGCGACGACGGATGTCACCACCCGGATGTCACACACGGAAGGCGCGCGATCATGAAGCTCTTGGAGCTGATCCTCAATGTCCTGTGGCTGATCTTCTGCGGGATCTGGATGGCGATCGGGTACGTGATCGCGGCCGTCATCTGCTTCGTCCTGATCGTGACGATCCCGTTCGGCATCGCGTCCCTGCGGATCGCGGGCTATGTGCTGTGGCCGTTCGGCCGCACGACCGTGGAGCGTCCCGACGCCGGCGACCCGTCGTTCGTCGGAAATGTGATCTGGGTGGTCTTCGCCGGCTGGTGGCTGGCCCTCGGCCATCTGCTGACCAGCATCCCGCTCTTCGTCTCGATCATCGGGATCCCGTTCGGCTGGGCGAATCTGAAGCTGATCCCGATCTCGCTGATGCCGCTGGGCCGCGAGGTCGTCCCGTCGGACGAGCGGTTCGCGGCCACCGGGTCCACGTCAGGCTGGTAGGCGCCGGTCAGGGCCGTACCCGGTCAGGGCCGTACCCGGTCAGGGCCTGCCGCCCGCCATCTTCTCCAGGCGGGCGATACGTTCCGCCATGGGCGGGTGCGTGGAGAACAGCCTCGAGAAGCCCTGGCCCGGCCGGAACGGGTTGGCGATCATCATGTGGCTGGCCGCCTCGATCCGCGGCTCCGGCGGCAGCGGGAGCTGCTTCGTGCCCGCGTCGAGCTTGCGCAGCGCGCCGGCGAGCGCCAGCGGGTCGCCGGTGATCTGGGCGCCCGACGCGTCGGCCTCGTACTCGCGGGAGCGGCTGACGGCGAGCTGGATGACCGAGGCGGCGAGCGGGCCGAGGATCATGACCAGCAGGAAGCCGAAGATGCCGGGGCCCTCGTCGTCGTCGGAGCGGCCGAAGGGGATCAGCCAGGCGAAGTTCACCAGGAACATCACGACCGAGGCGAGGGCTCCGGCGATCGACGAGATCAGGATGTCGCGGTTGTAGACATGGCTCAGCTCATGGCCGAGCACCCCGCGCAGCTCGCGCTCGGTGAGGATCTGCAGGATGCCGTCCGTGCAGCAGACCGCCGCGTTGCGCGGGTTGCGGCCGGTCGCGAACGCGTTCGGCGCCTGGGTCGGCGAGATGTACAGCCGGGGCATGGGCTGGCGCGCGGTCGTCGACAGCTCGCGCACGACGCGGTAGAGGTCCGGCGCCTCGAACTCGCTGACGGGGCGGGCGCGCATGGCGCGCAGCGCGATCTTGTCGCTGTTCCAGTACGCGTACGCGTTCGTACCGAGCGCCACGACGACGGCGACGATCAGTCCTGTCCTGCCGAAGAGACCGCCGATGACGACGATCAGCGCGGACAGCCCGACGAGAAGTACGGCTGTTCTCAGCCCGTTGTGCCGGCGGTGCACGGTACGCCCTCCAATCTGCGGCAGGGGAACCCTTGCTCGGTGCTCCTCCACTCTTCAGTGGACCCTTCCGTACTGGTCAACGCCAGGCGGCGGGTACGGGTTCCCCTGCCCCCGGGCGGCCGTCGTACGCCGTACGGGTGGCGGGGAGCGGGGCGGAGCCCTCAGAAAAGGCCGGTGTCGGCGAAGCGCAGGACGAGCTGGGGCGCTCCGGACAGGGCGACGGCCACTGCCGCCGTCAGGGCGATGGTGGCCGTGACGGCCGCCGGGGCGCGCAGGGCCGCCGGCTGGAGGGCGGCCTGCGGTCCTTCGGCGCCGGCGAGGGCCTCGCCCTCCTGGTCGGCGGCCGGGCGGAACAGGATCGCCGTCCACTGGAGGTAGTAGTACAGCGCGACGACGACATTGACCGCCATGACGACGGCGAGCCAGCCGAGGCCCGCGTCGACGGCCGCCGAGAAGACCGTGACCTTGGCGAAGAGGCCGATGATGCCCGGGGGCAGTCCGGCCAGGCAGAGCAGGAAGAAGCCCATGGCGACGGCGACGACGGGGCGGCGGTCGTACAGGCCCTGGTAGTCGGCGACGCGGTTCAGCGGCTTCGTACGGGCCACCAGGGCGACGACGGCGAACGCGCCGAGGTTCACCACGGCGTACATCAGGGCGTACGCGACGGTGGAGCCGATCCGCCGCTCGCCCGCGTATCCGGCGGCGGCGATCGGTACGAGCAGATAGCCGGCCTGGGCCACCGACGACCACGCCAGCAGCCGTACCGCGCTCCACGCGCGCGTGGCCGACTGGCGCAGTGCGGCGACGTTCCCGACGGTCATGGTGAGCGCGGCGAGTACGGCCAGTACGGGGCCCCACTCGTCGGCGTACGAGGGGAAGGCGACGACGGTCACCAGGATGAGCCCGGAGAAGCCGACGGCCTTGCCGACGACCGACAGGTAGGCGGCGATGGGCAGCGGCGCGCCGACGTAGGTGTCGGGGACCCAGAAGTGGAAGGGCGCGGCGGCCGTCTTGAAGGCGAAGCCGACGAGGGTGAGGGCGACACCGGCCTGGGCGAGGGTCTGGAACTGGCCGGGTACGTGGTCCAGTTCGGCGGCGATCTCGGTGAGGTGCAGGGAGCCGGTCGTGACGTAGACGAAGCTGACGCCGAGCAGCATCACGGCCGTCGCGGCGACCGAGGAGAGGAAGAACTTGAGCGCAGCCTCGGCGGAGCGCCGGTCGCCGCGCTTGATGCCGACGAGCGCGAAGGCGGGCAGTGAGGCGACTTCGAGGGCGACGACGAGCGTGGCGAGGTCGCGTGCGGCGGGCAGCAGGGCGGCGCCGGCGGCCGAGGAGAGCAGCAGGAACCAGTACTCGCCGAGCGGCGGCTTTCCGGTGAGGGCGGGGTCGGCCGGGTCGGTGGAGTCGGTGAGCGAGAGCAGCGCGGTGAGCAGCGCCCCGCCGAGTACGAGGAGCTGGATGACGAGGGCGAAGTGGTCGGCGGTGTAGCTGCAGGCGTGGGCGTCGTCGGCGAGGCAGAAGGTGGTGCGGTCGCCCGCGCGCAGCGGCAGCAGCATGGCGAGCGCGGCGACGAGCCCGGCGACGGTGACGGCGCCGAGGAGCCGCTTGCGGTGGTCGGGGACGAACAGGTCGGCGACGAGGACGATCAGCGCGGCCAGGGCGGTGATGGTGGGGGGCGCGATGGCGAGCCAGTCGACGGACTGGACGAGTCCGGCGGCCTGGGTGAGCCCGGCGCTCCCTGCGGTCTCTGCGGCCACGGTCACGACTTGCCTCCTGCGAGGAGCTTCTGCACGGCCGGGTCGGTGAGGCCGAGGAGGACCGCGGGCCACAGGCCGCCGAGGACGGTGAGGGCGACGAGCGGGGTCCAGGCGGCGAACTCGTAGCCGCGTACGTCGGGGAGGTGCGGGAGGTGCGGGACCTGCGGGGCTTGTGCGGCTCGGGCGCTCTGCGCGGCTTCCCCGCTGGGGGTGCCGCCCATGCACACGCGCCGTACGACGACCAGCAGGTACGCGGCGGTGAGCAGCGTGCCGAGGCCCGCGACGGCCATGAAGGTGAGGAAGGCGGGGCGGCTGAGCCCGTCGGCGGGGTCGAAGGCGCCGAACATCGTGAGCATCTCGCCCCAGAACCCGGCGAGTCCCGGCAGTCCGAGGGAGGCCACGGCGGCGAAGGCGAGGAGGCCGCCGAGGCGGGGGGCCCGGCCGTAGAGGGCCGCGCCGGTGGCGCCGGCGAGCGTGTCGAGGTCGGCGGTGCCGTAGCGGTCCTTGAGCGCGCCGACGAGGAAGAACAGCAGGCCGGTGATGAGGCCGTGGGCGATGTTCGCGAAGAGCGCGCCGTTGACCCCGGTGGGGGTCATGGTCGCGATGCCGAGCAGGACGAAGCCCATGTGGCCGACGGAGGAGTACGCGATCAGCCGTTTGAGGTCGCCGCCCGCGCCCTGCCGGGCGAGGGCGAGGCAGGCGAGGGACCCGTAGATGATGCCGGCGACGGCGAAGGCCGCGAGGTACGGCGCGAAGGTGTGCATCCCGTGCGGGGCGACGGGCAGGACGATGCGGACGAATCCGTACGTGCCCATCTTGAGCAGGACCCCGGCGAGGAGGACCGAGCCGACGGTCGGGGCGGCGGTGTGGGCGTCCGGGAGCCAACTGTGCAGCGGCCACATCGGGGTCTTGACCGCGAGCCCGATCCCGATCGCGAGAACGGCGATGACCTGCACGGATGTGCTCAGTCCACGGCCGTTGTCAGTGGCGAGTGCCACCATGTCGAATGTGCCCGCCTTGATCCCGATCAGGAGCAGGCCGAGCAGCATGACCACGGAACCGAGCAGGGTGTAGAGGATGAACTTCCAGGCGGCGGCCTGCCGGCCGCCCGCCACGCCTTCCGAGCCGCCCCAGCGGGCGATGAGGAAGTACATCGGGACGAGCACCGTCTCGAACGCCAGGAAGAACAGGATCAGGTCGAGGACGGCGAAGGTCGCCAGCGTGCCGGATTCGAGGAGGAGCAGCAGGGCGACGAATGCCTTGGGCGAGGGGCCCTGCGGCATTTTGAAGTAGCTGTGGAGCGCGCAGAGGAAGGTCAGCAGCGCCGTCAGGACGAGGAGGGGGAGCGAAATGCCGTCGATGCCGAGATGGATCCGCACGTTCAGTGCCGCGATCCAACTGATGTCCGTGGTCGCCTGCATCGTGGACGCCTGGCCGTGGCCGCGGTCGAAGCCCAGGGCCAGCACGATCGCGGCGGCGAGGATCACGCCGGTGACGACGACGCCGTGCCGCAGCACGGCCTGGTCGGGGCTCTTGCCGCGCAGCCCGGGAGGTGCCGGGAGCAGGGCGGCGAGCGCGCCGACGAGCGGCCCGGCGACGATCAACGCCAGAAGGGCCTGCATCACGGACTCATTGATATCGATCACGGCTCACGCTCCGGCGGCGACGAGTACGGCGGCGATCGCCAGGACGAGCGAGCCGGCGAGCAGGGCGCTCAGATAGGACTGCACGTTGCCGGTCTGCGCCCGGCGTACGGCGGCGCCGAGCCAGCGGGTGCCGGTGCCCGCTCCGCGTACGTACGTGTCGACGACCTCGCGGTCGAGGAAGCGGACCAGCCGGGCCGCCGCGAGGACGGGCCGTACGAAGAGGGCGCTGTACAGGGCGTCGAGGTGGAAGCCGGCCGCCGCGTGCCGGTGCAGCCGGCCCAGCAGCAGCCGGCCGGGGTCGGCGGGGTCGTACGAGCCGGCGATGTCGCCGTAGACGGCCGTGTGGCTCTCGATGGCCTCTTCCTCGGAGAGGGCGGGCTCGGCGTCGGGGTGGGCGGAGACCGCACCCATCGGGCTGCCCGCCGCCAGCGTGGAGGTGTGCTTCCAACTGGCGTAGGTGGTCAGCCCGCCGACGAGCGCGACCCCGGTGCCCAGCACGGAGGTGGTGAGGGTGGGGGCGAGGCTGTGGCCGTCGAACCAGTCCGCGAGGTAACCGATCGTCAGGCCGAGCCCGACGGTGGGGATCGCGAGCACCCACAGCACGGCGCTCATGGCGACGGGCTGCCTGCCGTGGGCCACGGCCTCGGGGCCGTGGCCGTGGAAGGCCAGCAGCCACAGCCGGGTGGCGTAGGCGGCGGTGAGCAGGGCGGTGACCAGACCGGAGACGAGCACGGTCCAGCCCGCCGCTCCGGGGGCGAGGGCGGAGTCGCCGAAAGCGGCGTGTTCGGCGGCGCCGAGCACGGACTCCTTGGAGAAGAAGCCGGCGAAGGGAGGGATGGCGGCGAGCGCGAGCAGGGCGACGGTCATCGTCCAGTACGCGTCGGGGATGCGTTTGGCCAGCCCGCCCATGCGGGACATGGCGGCGAGCGAGTTGGTGCCGGCGGCGTGGATGACCACACCGGCGCCGAGGAACAGGAGCGCCTTGAAGGCGCCGTGTGCGAGGAGGTGGAAGACGGCGGCGCCGCGGTCGCCGACGGCCAGCGCGCCGGTCATGTAGCCGAGTTGGCCGAGGGTCGAGTAGGCGAGGACGCGTTTGATGTCGTCCTGGGCGAGCGCGGCGAGCGCCGAGCCGACCATCGTGATCGCGGCCATGGCGGCGAGGACGACCAGGGCCGCCCGTGAGGCGGCGAAGACGGGGAGGAGCCGGGCGACGAAGTAGACACCGGCGGCGACCATGGTCGCCGCGTGGATCAGCGCGGAGACGGGCGTGGGGCCCGCCATCGCGTCCGGCAGCCAGGTGTGCAGCGGGAACTGCGCGGACTTGCCCGCGACACCGGCGAGCAGCAGCAGCGCGATCAGCGTCGGATGGTCGAGCCCGCCGTCGCCGACGGCCGTCAGCACCCCGGTGATCCGGAACGTGCCGGTGTCGGCGGCGAGCGCGAACAGGCCGATCAGGAAGGGGACATCGCCGAGTTTGGTGACCAGGAACGCCTTGAGGGAGGCGGCGCGCGCCTCGGGCGTCTCCCAGTAGTGGCCGACGAGGAAGTACGAGCAGATGCCCATGATCTCCCAGCCGACCAGCAGCACCATCAGGTCGCCCGAGTAGACGACGAGCAGCATCGCGGCGGTGAACAGCGAGACCAGGGCGGCGTAGGAGGGGTAGCGGGCGTCGTCGCGCAGATAGGCCGTCGAGTAGATCTGCACGCAGGAGGCGACGACGGCGACGAGGACGGCGACGAGCGCGGCGAAGCCGTCGATGTGCAGGGCCAGGTCGACGGGGACCGAGCCGGTCGGGGTGAGCTGGGTCGCCGCGTCCAGCGGTGCCTTGCCGCCCCCGGCGCCGCCGCCCTGCCGTACGGCCACCAGCACGGCCAGTACGGCGGAGACCAGCGGCGGCAGGACGGCCAGCGGGCGGACGAATTCGGGTGCGGTACGGCCGAGCAGCAGCCCGGCTGCCGCGCCCAGGAACGGAAGGAGCGGGACGAGTACGGCGAGGGTCGTGGTGTTCACGCGCCGGCCTCGGCAATCTCGGCGGGTCCCTCGGGCGTGGCCGCCTCGGCGGTGTCCCGGAGCCGGTCGATGTCCGAGGTGCCGCGGTTGCGGTACACCGCGAGGACGATCGCCAGGCCGATGCCGATCTCGGCGGCGGCGATGGCGATGACGAACAGGGTGAGCGCCTGGCCCGCGTGCAGGGTGTCGCGGAGCCAGGCGTCGAAGGCGACCAGGTTGAGGTTGACGGCGTTGAGCATCAGCTCGACCGACATCAGCACGAGGATCGAGTTGCGGCGCGCGAGCAGCCCGTAGACGCCCGTGCAGAAGAGGAGGGCCGCCAGCACGGCGGGATAGACGAGATGCATCAGTGCTGCTGCTCCTCACCGCTGGCGGCACGGCTCTTCTTGCGGGACAGGACGATCGCGCCGACGAGCGCGGCCAGCAGCAGCACGGACAGCGCCTCGAACGGCAGCACCCAGTGCCGGAACAGGATCTGCCCCGACACCTTCGTGGAGCCCTGGGCCGGCCCGTCCAGATCGATCCAGGTCGTGCGGAACGCGTCCACGACGACCCAGACCAGGGCCGCGGCGGCGAGGACGGCGACCGCGAGCGCCACGAGCCGGTTGCCCGAATCGGCGTCCGGCGAGCGGCCGATGGGGGCCCGGGTGAGCATCAGACCGAAGAGCAGGAGGACCACCACGGAACCGACGTAGATCAGGACCTGCACCCAGGCGATGAACTCCGCCGTCAGCAGCAGGTATTCGACGGCCAGGCCGCCGAGCGCCACGATCAGCCAGAGCGCGGCGTGCACGAGCTGCTTGGTGGTGACGGTCACGAGCGCGGCGCCGAAGGTGACCAGGCCCACCAGCAGGAAGGTGATCTCGACGCCCGTCGGGGACAGGAAGCCGGGTCCGGTGGTGGCTGCCGCTGTGGTCGCGGTCGCGGCGAGGGTCACTCGCCCGCCCCCGCTTCCCGCTGCTCTCCCGGCTGCTCGTCCCGCTGCTCCGCCAACTGCCGGGCGGCCTCGGCCTTGTCGACGGCCTTGCGCGCGGCGCCGATCTCCTTGGGCTCCTCGGCGCCGGGGTCGAGCGCGGGCGGCGCGGGGACCGTCCACATCCACTCGCGGAGCTTGTCGCGTTCATGGGTCAGCTCGTGGATGTCGGTCTCCGCGTACTCGAACTCCGGTGACCAGAACAGCGCGTCGAAAGGACAGACCTCGATGCAGATACCGCAGTACATGCACAGCGCGAAGTCGATGGCGAACCGGTCGAGGACGTTGCGGCTGCGCTCGCGCCCGCCGGGGGCCGCCGCCGGGACGGTCTCCTTGTGGGAGTCGATGTAGATGCACCAGTCGGGGCACTCGCGGGCGCAGAGCATGCAGACCGTGCAGTTCTCCTCGAACAGCCCGATCACCCCGCGGCTGCGGGGCGGGAGTTCGGGCTGGGCTTCCGGGTACTGCGCGGTGACGGTCTTCTTCGTCATCGTGCGCAGGGTGACGGCCAGGCCCTTGGCGAGGCCGCTGCCGGGGATCGGCGGAGCCACTAGGTGATCACCACCTTGACGATGCCGGTGAGGGCGATCTGAGCGAGGGCGAGCGGGATGAGGACGGTCCAGGCGAGCTTCTGCAACTGGTCCTCGCGCAGCCGCGGATAGCTCACCCGCAGCCAGATGACGACGAAGGCGAGCACGGCGGTCTTGAGCAGGGTCCAGACCCAGCCGAGTCCTTCGGCGCCGAACGGACCGTGCCAGCCGCCCAGGAACAGGACGGCGGTCAGCCCGGACAGGACGACGATGCCCGCGTACTCGGCGAGCAGGAACAGGGCGAAGCGCAGCCCGGTGTACTCGGTGTAGGCGCCGAAGATGATCTCGGAGTCGGCGACCGGCATGTCGAAGGGCGGGCGCTGGAGTTCGGCGAGCCCGGCGACGAAGAAGACGACGCCGCCGACGATCTGCCAGGGCACCCACCACCAGGCGAAGGCGTCGAGGATGCCGGGCAGTGAGACCGTGCCGGCCGCCATCGCGACGGAGGCGGCGGCGAGCAGCATCGGCAGCTCGTACGCGAGCAGTTGGGCGGCGGTGCGCAACCCGCCGAGGAGGGAGAACTTGTTGGCCGACGCCCAGCCAGCCATGAGCGAGCCGAGCACCCCGACACCGAGCACGGCGAGTACGAAGAAGATGCCCGCGTCGACGGCCTGGCCGACGGCGCTCCCCGAGGGTCCGACGGGGATCGCGACCAGCACGATCAGATACGGCAGCAGGGCCACGGCGGGGGCGAGTTGGAAGACGCGGCGGTCGGCGGCAGCGGGGACGATGTCCTCCTTCTGCGCGAACTTCACCCCGTCGGCGACGAGCTGGGCCCAGCCGTGGAAGCCGCCCGCGTGCATGGGGCCGAGCCGGCCCTGCATATGGGCCATCACCTTGTGCTCGGTCTGCCCGACGACAAGGGGGAGGACCAGGAACGCGACGAAGACGACGACCAGCCGCAGGACGACGTCGAGCACGTCACTCACGCGTCTCCTCCGGGGCGGTCGGTGTCCGGGCGGTCGGTGTCCGGGCGGTCAGTGTCCGGGCGGTCAGTGTCCGGGCTGCCTGACGGGCTGTCGCCGGGTTCCGGCGCGGGCTCCGGCTTGGATTCCGGCTTGGATTCCGGCTTCGGCTCGCGCCACGGTGCGTCGGCGGCCGGGGCGCCCTGCTGGCTCGCCGAGCCCTCCGACACGCTGCGGGCGCGGCGTACGGGGCGCTCCCCGGCCGGCCGCTCCCCCCGTGCGGGCCGCTCCCGGCCCGGCCGCGCCGGGGCCGGCGGGAGCTGGCCCTTGAGCGGGCCCCATTCGTTCGGGTCGGGCACGCCGGGCGGCAGCATCTGCCGTCGGCGCGGGCCGCCGCCCTCGGACTCCCCCGGCTCCTTCGCCCCAGGCCACGCCTTGGCGACCCGCGCCGCCAGGACGAAGTCCTTGCGCAGCGGGTGGCCTTCGAAGGTCTCGGGGAGCAGCAGGTGGACGAGGTTCGGGTGGTCGGTGAAGGAGACGCCGAACATCTCGTGCGTCTCCCGCTCGTGCCAGCCGGCGCCCGCGTACACGCCGAGCGCGGTCGGCAGCACGGGCGCTTCGTGCGGGACGGTCGTACGGAGCAGCAGTTTGCGGACCGTGCCGCCGCCCAGGGCGACGACATGGGCGCAGACGCGGAAGCCGGTGTCCGGTTCGTCGACGGCGCTGAGCCAGTCGAAGAAGCCGCAGCCCAACTGGTCGCGTGCCGCTTCGAGCGCGGTGATCCAGGAGGCGGCAGGGACATCGACGGTGAGGAGTTCGTACGCCCGCTCCGCCGTCGCGCCCTCGCCGAAGACCTCGGCCACGGCCGCCGGGTCGGGCAGCCGGTCGTACGCGTCGTACGCGTTCACGACGCTCCCTCACCAGGGACGCCAGGGACGCCAGAGGCGCCAGGCGTGCCGCCCGGCGCCGGAGGTGCGACCAGATCGCTGCGCAGCGCGGCGGTCGAGGGCCCGGCGGCCGACGCGTACCGGTCGCCGAGCGTCTCGCGGGCGATCTTCTCCTGGAGCTTGAGGATGCCCTGGAGGAGCGCCTCGGGCCGGGGCGGGCAGCCCGGTACGTACACGTCGACGGGGATGATCTGGTCGACGCCCTTCGTGACCGAGTACGAGTCCCAGTAAGGGCCGCCGCAGTTGGAGCAGGCGCCGAAGGAGATCACGTACTTGGGCTCGGGCATCTGCTCGTACAGCCGCTTCACTGCGGGCGCCATCTTGTCCGTGACCGTGCCGGACACCACCATCAGGTCGGCCTGGCGCGGCCCCGGCGCGAAGGGGATCACCCCGAGCCGGATGAAGTCGTGCCGGGCCATCGAAGCGGCGATGAACTCGATGGCGCAGCAGGCGAGTCCGAAGTTGAAGACCCACAGGCTGTAGCGGCGGCCCCAGTTGAGGACGACCTTCATCGGTTCGGGCGCCAGCCGCGAGAGCACGCCCAGACGCCTCGGCTCGGGCAGCAGCTCGGGCGCGGGAAGCAGTTCGGGCGCGGGCAGCAACTCGGGCTCGGCGGCAGGTGCGTGGCCCTGGTGCTGGGGGGTCACGTCCATTCCAGGACGCCCTTCTTCCATGCGTAGAGCAGTCCGACGGCCAGGAAGCCGAGGAAGACGAACATCTCGACGAGTGTCGTGGCGCCGTAGCCGGGGGCGGCGAAGACCGTGGCCCACGGGAAGAGGAAGACCGAGTCGACGGCGAAGATCACATAGAGGAACGCGTAGACGTAGTACCGGACCTGGGTGTGTGCCCAGCCCTCGCCCACCGGGTCGACGCCGCACTCGTAGGTGAGCATCTTCTCCTGGGTGGGGACCACGGGGCGCAGCAACTGGCCCGCCCCGAAAGCCACCGCGACGAACAGCACCCCGATGACGGCGAGCAGCCCGACCACCGTGTAGCCGTGGAAGTAGTCCCCCGCGAGAACGGTCGGTTCCGACACGTCCGCCCCTCGCTCCCTGACCTCGTAGCAGCCTCTTCGACGATCTGTACGGACGGGAGTCTAGGCCCTGTTAAAGATTGGGTAAGCAGCCGCGTCCGGCAAGGGTGGGGTTATCCCTAGTTCCCTCCTCCCAGCTTCCCCATGGCGCCCGCGACCGCGGCCCGGCAGGCTGGGGGGTTATGACCGCCAGTGCCAGCCCCGCCTCGTCCGATCTGCCGCCGCCCGCGCGCTTCGCCTACGACCGGCACACGTGGAAGGAGGTCGCGTACCTCCTGGCGAATCTGCCCATCTCCATCGCCGCCTTCGTGCTTGTCGTGTTCGCCGTCACCACCGGTGCGGGGCTCTCCGTGACGGTGATCGGCCTGCCGTGGCTGGCGCTCGGCCTCGCCGGTACGCGGCTGTACGGCAAGGGGGAGCGGGCGCGGGCGCGCGGTCTGCTGGGGGTGCGCATCGACGAGCCGAGTCCGCTGTTCCGCAAGGGCAGGCGCGAGCCGGGCACGGAGGGCTTCTTCGGCCGGCTCTGGACGGGGCTCAAGGACACGGTGGCCTGGCGGACGGCGCTGTACGCGTTCATCCGGCTGCCCTGGGGGATTCTGACCTTCGCCGTCACGCTCGTCGGTCTCGTCGTGCTGTGGCCGGTGCTGCCGTTCGTGGTGCGCGGGCTGGCCAACGCCGACCGGGCCATGGTGCGCGGGCTGCTGTCGCCGTCCGACGGTCTTGAGCGGCGGATCGCCGAGCTGGAGTCGGACCGGGGTGTGGTCGTGGACACGGCAGCCGCCGACCTGCGCCGCATCGAGCGCGATCTGCACGACGGCGCGCAGGCCCGGCTCGTCGCCCTCGCCATGGGGCTCGGTCTGGCGAAGGAGAAGCTGCTCGAAGATCCCGACGCGGCGGCCGTGATGGTCGACGAGGCGCACGGCGAGGTGAAGCTGGCCCTCCAGGAGCTGCGGGACCTGGCGCGCGGCATCCATCCGGCGATCCTCACCGACCGGGGCCTGGACGCGGCGCTGTCCTCCGTCGCCTCCCGCTGCACGGTGCCGGTGAAGGTGACCGTGGAGCTGGCCGACCGGCCGGCGCAGGCGATCGAGGGCATCGCGTACTTCACCGTCTCGGAGCTGCTGCAGAACGTCAGCAAGCACAGCGGCGCGCGGACGGCCTCCGTCGACCTGTGGCGGGCCGACGGCCGGCTGCTCATCCAGGTCGGCGACGACGGCCACGGCGGTGCGCGGCTCGACGGCGGTACGGGGATGGCGGGGCTCGCCGAGCGTCTTGGCGCCGTGGACGGGCTGCTGGTACTGGACTCGCCCGAGGGCGGTCCGACGACGATCACGGCGGAACTGCCCTGGTGGGACCGCGGCACGGCCTGACCCGCCGCCGACCCTGCCGGGGACAAGGGCGGGGACAAGGGCGGGGACAAGGGTGGGGCCGAAGGTGGGGCCGAGGGTGGGGAAAACCCCCGGTCAAGTAGGAGAAGGACCTCATGGTGCGCGAGCCTCGGCCCCGGGAGCATGGAGTACATGGAGACCTACATCAACAGCGGCTCGGAGCCCCGGCGCCATGTCCTGCCTCCGGTGCTGCGCGCTCCGGTCGAGGCCCGCACCTGGCGTGAGTTCGGCTATCTGCTGCTCAGTTTCCCGATCAGCGTGACCGCTTTCTGTTTCGCGCTCACGATGACCGTGCTCGGCTCGGGGCTGCTGATCACCTTCCTCGGGGTGCCGGTGCTGGCGCTCGCGCTGGCCGCCTGCCGCGGTCTCGGTGTGCTGGAGCGGGCCAGGGCCAGGACCCTGCTGCGGATGGAGGTGGCGAATCCGGAGCCGGTGCGGAGCGCGAAGGGCGGGCCGCTGGCCTGGATGGGGGCGACGCTGAAGAGCGGGGTGTCCTGGCGGCACCTGCTCTACGCGCTGCTGCACTTCCCGTGGGCGACGTTCGCCTTCACGGTCTCCCTGACCTTCTGGGCCACGGCCTGGGGACTGTTCACCTATCCGCTGTGGCAGTGGATCTCCCCCGACTCCGGTGACGCGCGCATCCAGCTCTTCAGCGACGCGCAGGGCAACGCGGTGGTGCTGGACAACCCGTTGGAGATCGCGGCGGTCAGCGCGGTCGGTCTGGTGCTCGTGCTGGCGTCCCCCTGGCTGATCCGGGGGCTCACCAGCGTGGACCGGCTGTGGGTCACCGGCCTGCTGGGCCCGTCCAGGCTCGCGACCCGCGTCACGGAGCTGGAGTCGGACCGGGGTGTGGTCGTGGACACGGCAGCCGCCGACCTGCGCCGCATCGAGCGCGATCTGCACGACGGCGCGCAGGCCCGGCTCGTCGCCCTGGCGATGGATCTGGGTCTGGCGAAGGAGAAGCTGACGGAGGACCCGCAGGCCGCGGCGCGCATGGTCGGTGAGGCGCACGGCGAGGTGAAGACGGCGCTCCAGGAGCTGCGGGACCTGGCGCGCGGCATCCACCCCGCGGTCCTCACCGACCGGGGTCTGGACGCGGCGCTGTCCTCCGTGGCCTCGCGCTGCACGGTGCCCGTCGGGGTCACGGTCGAGCTGCCCGCAAGGCCGGCTCCGGCCATCGAGGGCATCGCGTACTTCACCGTCTCCGAACTCCTGCAGAACGTCAGCAAGCACGCCAGGGCCAGGCGCGCGGCGGTCGACGTGTGGCGCACCGCGGACCGGCTGATGCTCCAGGTGACGGACGACGGCAGGGGCGGCGCCGACATGACGGCGGGCAGCGGTCTCGCGGGGCTCACGGAGCGGCTCGGCGCCGTGGACGGGATCCTCGTCGTGGACTCCCCCGCCGGGGGTCCGACGGTGGTGACGGCGGAGCTGCCCTGGCGGGGCTGACGACCGGTCCGCACGACCGGTCCGCGCCGCCCTCCACCGCATCGCCGCTGCTCATCCGTGCGCGGCCCCGGATCTCCCTAGATTCGCCACAGGTGCGGGCGGAGCGATCCGAAGCCTGGGATGCTGGGGACACCTGGACATTCACAGGTGCGGACGGAAAGCGACATGGGGGCTGCGGGGACGTGGAGGACAGAGTGCGGGTGGTCATCGCCGAGGACTCGGTGCTGCTCCGGGAGGGCCTGACCCGGCTGTTGACCGACCGCGGGCACGACGTGGTGGCGGGCGTCGGGGACGCGGAAGCGCTGATCAAGACGGTGGGGGACCTCGCGGCGCAGGACACGCTGCCGGACGTGGTCGTCGCGGACGTGCGGATGCCGCCGACGCACACCGACGAGGGCGTACGGGCCGCGGTGCGGCTGCGCAAGGAGTACCCCGGGATCGGGGTGCTGGTGCTGTCGCAGTACGTCGAGGAGCAGTACGCGACGGAGCTGCTGGCCGGATCCAGCCGGGGTGTGGGTTATCTGCTCAAGGACCGGGTGGCGGAGGTCAGGGAGTTCGTGGACGCCGTGGTCCGGGTGGCGCGGGGCGGTACGGCCCTCGACCCGGAGGTGGTGGCCCAGTTGCTGGGCCGCAGCCGCAAGCAGGACGTGCTGGCAGGGCTGACCCCCCGGGAGCGCGAAGTGCTCGGTCTGATGGCCGAGGGACGGACGAATTCGGCCGTCGCCAAGGCGCTGGTGGTGAGTGACGGAGCGGTGGAGAAGCACGTCAGCAACATCTTCCTGAAGCTCGGCCTCTCCCCCAGTGACGGAGATCACCGGCGGGTGCTCGCCGTCCTGACCTACCTGAAGACATGAGCCGCTCCGGACCCGATCCCCCGGATGGTCCTGCGGGACCTAGACCCAAAGGATGAGTGCGGCCCAGCCGGCACCGAAGCCCCGCAATGTGGGGCACATCACCCCAAAACATGGTGTTCAGACGTCTCACCATGCGACCCAGCACGCAAGCGGTCCAAGGTAGGCCACCCTTACCGACGTAGGGTGGCTTCCGGGACTGCCGGGTGGCCGGCCGGTCCCGAGCCGCCGCCTCGAGGGAGGTCCAGTTCAGTGACCAGCCAGGTCAGTAGCCCAGCCGATGAGGCCAACGACGCCGATGAGGCAGTCGTCGGGGAACAGCGCGCCCGTCTGTCCGGACAAGGGGGTGCGGGCGAGAAGGAGGTCCGCCGTCTTGACCGGGTGATCATCCGTTTCGCGGGTGACTCCGGGGACGGTATGCAACTGACGGGTGACCGGTTCACCTCGGAGACGGCGTCGTTCGGCAACGACCTGTCGACGCTGCCGAACTTCCCTGCCGAGAT
>NZ_JBVJLC010000014.1:0-198966 GCF_055584925.1 Streptomyces sp. NPDC087906 | reverse complement strand
GGAGCGTAAAGCGTGATTTGCGGCGCATGTCCGGGTGCAGCCTGTGTGGGACGAGTACGCGCCGTAAATCGTGCAGCGCAGGACACGACCCCGGAGCGGCCCCCGGCGACAACCGCAACCAAGACCGGTCACCCCGCCGGACGGCGACACCGCCCCCGGCGACAACCGCAACCAAGACACGTGAACCCCGCCGGACGGCGACACCGCGCCGGACGGCGACAACACGGCGACCGGTGAACTTGCCGATGCCCCCGCCTCGCCGCCGCGTCATCGTGGCGGGCGTCAGGGACAACGGCGGTCCGCTCCGGTCAACGGTGGGGGCCGCCACCACCGAGAGGACCCCCCTCCGTGCACCCTCGCTCTCAGCCAAGATCCCGTACCGTCCGCAGCCTGTGGGCCGGGGCGGTGGCGACCGTAGGACTGGTCGTCGCGCTCATCCCCGGCGCCGGCAACGCCGGCGCCGCCGACAACCCGTACGAGCGCGGCCCCGCCCCCACCACCTCCAGCATCGAGGCGTCGCGCGGCTCGTACGCCGTGTCGCAGACCTCCGTGTCCTCGCTGGGCGTGACCGGCTTCGGCGGCGGCACCATCTACTACCCGACCTCCACCGCGGACGGCACCTTCGGGGCCGTGGCCATCTCGCCCGGATTCACCGCCACCCAGTCCAGCATTTCCTGGCTCGGACCCCGGCTGGCCTCGCAGGGCTTCGTGATCTTCACGATCGACACCAACACGACGCTCGACCAGCCCGCCAGCCGCGGCGACCAACTCCTGGCCGCGCTCGACTATCTGACGCAGCGTTCGTCGGTGCGGACCCGCATCGACGCGTCGCGGCTCGGCGTCATGGGGCACTCCATGGGCGGCGGCGGGACGCTGGAGGCGGCGAAGGACCGGACGTCGCTCCAGGCGGCCATTCCGCTGACCGGCTGGAACACCGACACGACCTGGCCCGAGGTGCGGACACCCACCCTGATCGTCGGCGCGGACGGTGACACCGTCGCGCCGGTCGCCACGCACTCCGAGCCGTTCTACAACTCGCTGCCCTCGTCGCTGGACAAGGCGTACCTGGAACTGAACGGCGCCACGCACTTCACGCCGAACAGCTCCAACACGACCATCGCGAAGTACAGCATCTCCTGGCTGAAGCGGTTCGTCGACAACGACACCCGCTACGAGCAGTTCCTCTGCCCGCTGCCCAGGCCGAGCCTGACGATCGAGGAGTACCGGGGCAACTGCCCGCACACCTCCTGAAGTTGGCTGTGCCACTGCACAGCGGGGCCGCGTCCCTCACGGGGGCGCGGCCCAAGGGGCTTCCGGGCCACGTTACACAGCAGTAACGTAACGCAGGTGACCCCATCGACGACCGTGCGTAGTGACCACCGCCTGTACGGCCGCAGCGGTGAACTCACCATCCTGGACACCCTGCTGGCGCGGCTGACGGCCGGTCACGGCGCCACGCTCGTGCTGACGGCGCCGCCCGGCCTCGGGCGCAGCGCGCTGCTGCGGCACGCGGCGGACGGGTGGGGCGACGGGCCCGTGCTGTACGCGGCGGCGGCGCCCGGCGAGCGGCTGCTGCCGTTCAGCGGGCTGCACGCGTTGCTGTGTTCGGGGCGGTCGCACGGGCGGCCCGTGGCGGTCCCCGATGTGCTGCGCGCCGGGCTCGCGCCGACGGCGCTGCTCGATCTGCTGACCGATCTCGGCGCGCGCGGACCGCTGTTGGTCTGTGTGGACGACGCGCACGACTGGGACCCGCGGTCGCGTGACGCGCTGGCCTTCGCGGTCCGCAGGCTGCCGCAGGACCGCCGGGTGGGGGTGCTGCTCACCGCGGCGGAGCAGGAGCCGGGCTCCGCCGCCTTCGCCGGGCTGCCCGCGCTGCGGCTGGGGCCGCTGGACGACGCGGCGTCCCGGTCTCTGCTGGGGCAGTTGACGGACGGCCGGTCGACCGACGCGGTGGTCGAGGAGCTGAGCCGCGAGGGGGCGGGCAACCCACGGCTGCTGACCGCTCTTGTCGAGCGGCTCAGCCAGGACGAGTTGACGGGGCGTCAGTCCCTGCCCGAGCCGCTGTCCGGCGGCGAGGAGCTGATGCGTGCTTACGCCAGCCGGGTGCGGGAACTCCCGGCGGAGACGCGAACGTTGCTGCTGCTCGCGGCAGCCGCCGAGGAGCATGAGCCGGATGGTGCGGGCGCCGACGCGATCCTGCTGCGGCGGGCCGGGCAACTGGCCGGGATCGACCCGGGCAGACTCGGCCCGGCCGAGACGTCCGGGGCCGTGCGCAGTGGCGGCGGCCGGGTCCGCTTCAGCCATCCGCTGTTACGGCGGGCGGTGTTGAGCAGCGCATCGGTCGCTCACCGGCGTGCCGTGCACCAGTTGCTGGCGACCGTGCTCGACGGACCGCACCGCACGCTGCCCCGGCTGGTCCAACGGGCCTGCGCGGCAAGCGGTTACGACCCGGCGCTGGCCGATTCGCTGGTCAGGGCCGCCGTGCCGCCACGGCCGCATGCCGACCGCGCCGCGGCCCTCACCCGGGCGGCGGCGCTGTCGACGGACGAGTCGCTGCGCAGCGCGCGGTTCGCCGCCGCCGCCGAACACGCCTGGCTGGCCGGGGAACCGGGCCGCGCCCGGATCCTGCTGGCCCGGGTGCGGGCGGTGCCCGAGCCGGGGCGGGCGCACTACGTGCGGGGCCAACTCGCCCTGTACGACGGGCCTGCGGCCGACGCCCGCGAGGCGCTGCTCACGGCGGCGGCGCTACTGGCCCCGCGCGACCCGGCCCGTACGGTCTCGGCCCTGCTCGGCGCAGCCGAGGCGGCCTGGGCGATGGGGGACGCGCCCGCCTATCTGGACGCGATGAGCCGCGTACGGCCGCACGGAGCGGAACCGTCGCTCGCGCAGTACTGCGCCGGCATGCACGCGGTGCTGGTGGGGCGTACGGGCGAGGGCCACGCCCTGCTGCGGGCCTGCTTCGAGTCGGCGGCCCACACCGGGGACGCGGCGGAGCTGCTGCGGGCCGGGATCTCCGCGCTCGTACTCGGCGAGGTGGAGGCCGCGTGCCGCGCGGGCGCGCGGGCGCTGGCCGCCGTACGGGCACACGGTCCTGATGTTCTGCTGCCGCAGGTGCTGGAACACCTCGCCTACGGCGAACTGCGGGCCGGACGGCACGCACGGGCCCGCACCCACGCCCGCGAGGGGCTGTGCGCCGCCGAGCGGTCGGGCCAGCGCAACGTGGCGTCCCATCTGCACGCCGTACTGGCCCTGGCGGCCTCCGTCGAGGGCGAGTCGGAGCTGTGCGCCGAGCACGCGGAAGCGGCGGCAGCCGCGGCGCAGCCGCACGGCCTGGCCCAGGCGGCGACCCTCGCGGCCTGGGCGGTGGCCCGCGCCGAACTCGCCGACGGCCGCTCGGCGGAGGCGGCGGCGCGACTGTTCCCCCTGGTCAGCCCCGGCCCCCGGCGCGGCCACTTCGCCACGCGGATGCTGGCGGTGCCGTGCTTCGTGGAAGCGGCGGTACTGGCGGGGCGGGGGAGCGAGGCGCAGCGGGCGGTCGATGAGTTCGCGCTCTGGACGAGCAGGACGGCCGACCCCCAGGCCCCGGCGCAACTGGCCCGCTGCCGGGCGCTGTTGGCGTCCGGCGACGAAGCGGGGGCGCGCTGGGAGGAGGCCCTGGCCCATCACGACCGGGCGGCGGGCGACTTCGAACGGGCCCGCACCCAACTGCTCTACGGCCACTGGCTCCGCAGGCAGCGCAGAACCCGCGAGGCCCGCACCCCGCTGCGCGACGCCCTGGTCGGCTTCGAACGCTGCGGCGCCCGGCTCTGGACGGGCCGAGTACGCGGCGAACTCCGCGCCGCGGGCGAGTCGGTGGCGGGCACGGGCACCGGCCTGCCGGACCTGCTGCTCCTCACCCCGCAGCAGCAGCGCATCGCCCGCTGCGTGGCGGAGGGCGCGACCAACAGGGAGGTGGCCCTCAGACTCTCCCTGAGCACCCGCACGGTCGACCACCACCTGCGCAACGTCTTCGCCGCACTAGGAGTCCGCTCCCGCACGGAACTGGCCCGCCTGCTGGACCGCGAAAAGCAAAACCCGGCGAACCTCTAGCCGCCGTCCGCGAGTTCTCGTCCGTCGCGCGCTCGCGCAGGTCGCGCGGCGGCTGGGCGCTCGCAGGGCCGTGCTGCCGCCGTGTGAGCCCCGCCTGGCCGGCCGGCGGTGTGCGGTGGTCACGCTGGGCCATGCGCCGCGGGCGGACGACGAGTTGCGGGCACTTCGGGTCCGTGACCGGTCGCGGGTCGGCCGGTGACTTCCGGCGCGGCCCGCGCTCGCGGTGCGCATCGGTCGCCGCGCAAACGGTGCGTCACCCCAGGGCAGTCGCGCCGGTCGGGCGCTCCCCGGCCCTGAACGTCACGCCTCGCGGACGGAGTTCGCGAAGATCGGCCGGGTAAGGGCCTTGGTACCGACCGGCCGGTATGTCATTCTGCGGGCGTCAGGCGACCGATACCGGTGGAGGCCGCAATGCCGCATGTCATCCGCACGCAGCAGACGCCGATCGCGCTGCTCCCGGTCCGTACCACGACCCCCGTCCGCTCGCTGGTCGACGCGGAGGCCGTCGCCGTGCTGCACCGGGCCGCCCGGGTGCTGCTGGACGATCTGGCCGGTCTGACCGACCGGCTGGTCGCCACCCTGCGGGCGCAGGAGCCCGCCTACCGCTCCGCGATCGACGCCGACGCCTCGGAGATATGGCAGGAGGTGCACCGCTCGCTGCGGCACAACATCGGGTCGCTGATCAGGCCGCGGGAGGCCAGGGACGCAGCGCGCCGCACCTCCTGGCGTATCGGCGCCACCCGCGCCGAGCAGGGGCTGCCGCTCGACGCCGTCCTGCACGCCTTCCGGCTCGGCGGCGCCATGGTGTGGCAGGGGCTCATCGACGAGACGGCGCGCCGGCACGCCGACGACATCCGGCTGCTCATCCATGTCGCCGCCGACGTCTGGAACTTCGTCGACGAGCACTGCGGCCTGGTCGCCGACGCCTACCGGCAGACCGAGCGCCGGATGGCCTGGCGCCGGGAGAACCGGCTCCGGCTGATGACGGCGGCGCTGCTCGAAGGATCGGCGCGGGTCAGTGACCTGCCGGACGCCGCCGCCATGCTGGATCTGCCGGCCGACGGCAGCTACGCCGTCCTCGCCGTGGCCGGCGTACGCGTCACCCCGCAGGGCGACGCACCGCCGCTGCCCCTGCGGCCGGGCACCCGCGCCATCTGGCACGCGTCCGCCGACGCCCACCACGCGATCCTGCCGCTCACCGGCACCGAAGGGATCGCCTCGGTGCTGGCGGGCCTCGACCCGCCGCCGGGAGTACGCGTCGGTGTCAGCTCGGCCGTCACCGGGATCGCCGCCGTCGGCGAGGCCCGCAGGCTCGCCGACATCGCGCTGCGCACCTGTCCGCGCGCCGGCGGCGTCGCACTCCTCGACGACCATCTGCCGGCGGCGCTCGTCGCCTCGTCGCCCGACCTGGGCGCGGCCCTGGCCGGACGGGTGCTCGGCCCGCTGGACCGGCTGGACCCCGCCGACCGCGACCTGCTCATCGAGACGCTCACGGCCTGGCTCGACTCCGACGGCTCGGCGCGGCGCGCGGCGGCCCGGCTGTACTGCCACCGCAACACCGTCCTGAACCGGCTGCGCCGCTTCGAACAGCTCACGGGCCGCAGCCTGGCCCGCCCGACCGACGCGGTGGAGGTCTCCCTGGCCCTGGTGGCGGGCCGGCTGCACCCCCACCGCCCGGACGAGCGGACCTAGCCTCGAACAGCCTCTGCGACGCCTGGGCAGCGCAGAGGCTGTTCAGACGCCGAGCTTCGCCTCCAGCAGCCGCGCCACCGCGTCCTTGTCGCCCTCCAGTTGCACGTCCGCCGCCGACTGCCGGCCCGACAGGAACAGCGTCAGTTCGCCCGGTTCGCCGGTGGCCGTCACCACCGGGGTGCCGCGGTGGGCCACCGCCGTGCGGCCGTCGGACAGGCGGAGGACCAGGCCGACCGGGGACTTGCGGCCCATCAGGCGGGCGCCCTTCTCCAGCCTCGACCACAGCGAGTCGGCGAACACCCGGTCCAGCTCGCGCGGCGTCCAGTCGGGCTGGGCCCGCCTGACGTCCTCGGTGTGGATGTAGAACTCGGTGGTGTTGGCCGCCTCGTCCAGTTGCTTGATGTTGTACGGGGAGATCCGCGGCGGGCCCGTACGGATGAGCTGGATCAGCTCCTCGTACGGCTTCTCGTGGTATTCGCCCTGTACACGGTCCAGGCGGTTCTTCAGCCGGGAGATCAGCATCCCGCCGGCCGCGTCGGGGCGGCGCTCGCGCACCACCACATGGGCGGCGAGGTCCCGCGTCAGCCAGCCCTCGCACAGGGTCGGGGCCTCGGGCCCCGCCGCTTCCAACAGATCGGCGAGCAGAAGTCGTTCACGCTTGGCATGGGTCGACATGGACGCAAGCGTACGGCCGGGGCCGCCCGTCCGCCCAGTGGACACGGGGCCCGTGCCGCCGGGCAGGCGCGGCACAATGGCGGTATGACCAGCACGACCGCGGCACCAGGACCGAGCGGCGGTCTCGACCCCGCCATCGCCGACCGGCTCAAGCGCAGCCCCGAGGGGCTGATTCCGGCCATCGCGCAGCAGTACGACACGGGCGAGGTGCTGATGCTCGGGTGGATGGACGACGAGGCGCTGCACCGCACCCTGACCACCGGGCGGTGCACCTACTGGTCGCGCAGCCGGCGCGAGTACTGGGTCAAGGGCGACACGTCCGGCCATGTCCAGCTCGTCAAGTCGGTGGCCCTGGACTGCGACGCCGACACCGTCCTCGTCAAGGTCGACCAGGTCGGAGCCGCCTGCCACACCGGGGACCGGACGTGCTTCGACGCCGGGATCCTGCTGGGCGACGGGTAACGAGTGCCGGGTGACGGGTAACAGGGTGCCGGGTGACGGGCAACGAGTAGGGTCTGCGGCCATGGATCTTGAGACCTTCCGCAAGCTGGCGGCCGACCGCCGCGTCATCCCCGTCAGCCGGCGTCTCCTCGCGGACGGCGACACCCCGGTCGGCCTGTACCGCAAGCTGGCGGCCGAGCGCCCCGGCACGTTCCTGCTGGAGTCGGCGGAGAACGGCCGCTCCTGGTCCCGGTACTCCTTCGTCGGCGTACGGTCGTCCGCCACGCTCACCGAGCGCGGCGGCGCCACGCACTGGCTCGGCACCCCGCCCGTCGGCGTCCCCGTCGACGGCGACCCGCTGGCGGCCCTGCGCGCCACGGTCGAGGCGCTGCACACCCCGCGCGACCTCGCCGACGGCATGCCGCCCTTCACCGGCGGCATGGTCGGCTACCTCGGCTTCGACATCGTCCGCAGGCTGGAGAAGATCGGCGACCACGCGCGCGACGACCTGCGGCTGCCCGAGCTGACCATGCTGCTCACCTCCGACCTCGCCGTCCTGGACCACTGGGACAACACGGTCCTGCTGATCGCCAACGCGATCAACCACAACGACCTGGAGACCGGCGTGGACGAGGCGTACGCCGACGCCGTCGCCCGGCTCGACGCGATGGCCGCCGACCTCGCCAGGCCCGTCGACTCCGCGCCCACCGCGCTGCCCGCGTCGGAACTGCCCGACTACACCGCCCGCTGGGGCGGCGCCGACTTCCAGGCCGTGGTCGAGGACATCAAGGAGCGGATCAGGGCGGGCGAGGCGTTCCAGGTCGTGCCCTCGCAGCGTTTCGAGACCGACTGCACGGCCAGCGCGCTCGACGTGTACCGGGTGCTGCGGGCCACCAACCCCAGCCCGTACATGTACCTCTTCCGGTTCACCGGCGCCGACGGCGCGCCCTTCGACGTCGTCGGGTCCAGCCCCGAGGCCCTGGTCAAGGTCGAGGACGGGCACGCGATGGTGCACCCCATCGCGGGCACCAGGCCGCGCGGCGCGACCCCGCAGGAGGACCAGGCGCTCGCCGACGAACTCCTCGCCGACCCCAAGGAGCGCGCCGAGCACCTGATGCTGGTCGATCTCGGCCGCAACGACCTGGGGCGGGTCTGCCGGCCCGGCAGCGTCGAGGTCGTCGACTTCATGTCCGTCGAGCGCTACTCGCACGTCATGCACATCGTCTCCACCGTCACCGGACAGGTCGCCGAAGGCCGCAGCGCCTTCGACGTCCTCACCGCCTGCTTCCCGGCAGGCACTCTTTCGGGTGCTCCCAAGCCGCGCGCCCTGCAGATCATCGACGAGCTGGAGCCGACGCGGCGCGGCGTGTACGGCGGGTGCGTCGGCTATCTCGACTTCGCCGGCGACTCGGACACGGCCATCGCCATCCGTACGGCCCTGCTGCGCGACGGCACCGCGTACGTCCAGGCGGGAGCGGGCGTCGTCGCCGACTCCGACCCGGTTTCCGAGGACACCGAATGCCGCAACAAGGCCGCCGCCGTGCTGCGCGCCGTCCACACGGCGAACAGGCTAACGCCACCGGCTGAACACCGGGTGGCGCCGTAGGGGATAGTGGGGTGCGTGAGTGCCGTACCCATACCCCAGCCACGAGCGGCTGCCGCCGCCGCCTCGGACGCCCCGAGCAGCCGCCGCAGCCTCGCCGCTGCCCTGCTCCTCGGCGCCGTCGGCGCGGCCGTCGTGCTGATCGCCTCCGGCCAGACCTGGGCCGAGGGCAAGGCGTTCGTCGGCGGCGGATCCGTGTTCCTGAGCGCCGACGGCCGTGACGTCACCGGAGTGCCCGCCGCCCTCGCCGTCGTCGGTCTCGCCGCGCTGGTCGCCGTCTTCGCCGTCCGCAGGGCGGGCCGGCTGCTGGTCTCGCTGCTGCTCGCGCTCAGCGGCGCCGGCGCGGCGACCGCCGCGTTCCTCGGCGCATCAGGGCACTCCGCCCTCGACAGCCAGGCCGCCGAGACCACCGGCGACACCGCCGCCACCGTCAGCGCGCTGAGCCACACCGCCTGGCCGTACGTGACAGCGGCGGCCAGTGTGCTGATCCTGCTCGCCGGGCTGCTCGCCCTGCGCTACGGCAAGAACTGGCCCGCGATGTCCGGACGTTACGAGCGCGACGCGGCCGCGGGCCCCGGAGCCTCCGGCGGTCTGCGGCGCACCGCGCGGCGCGCCCCGGTCGTCGACCCCGACCGCCCGGAGGACCTGTGGAAGGCGATCGACCGCGGCGAGGACCCCACCACCCTGACCTGACGCCCCGTGGCTGACCCGTCGTGACCACCCCCGGGACCGGCGCACGTGGTGCGTGCGGGACAATGTTCTGAGAGCGTCAGACCTGTACAGCGCATCAGCGACGAGGAGCACTTCATGGCGGGCAGCAGCCACGGACACAGCCTGGCGGCCTGGACCGGCGTCATCATCGCCTTCATCGGCTTCTGCGTCGGCGGGGTCTTCATGGTCGCCGACAACAGCCTCGGATTCTGGGTCGGTATCGGTGTCGTCCTCCTCGGCGGCCTCGTGGGACTCGCCATGAGGATCGCCGGCCTGGGCGTGCCCAAGGAGTCCACGGAAATGGCCGAGGCCAGGGAGAAGGCGGGACGGGCGCAGACGCAGTCCGTCTGACCTCCCGAAACCGTTTCGGCCGAGCCCCCGTTCGGCCCTGGGCGCGGTCCGGCCCCCGGCGTAGTCCGCCGGGCCGGGCTGCGCCTTCGTACGTCAGCAGGCACAATCACCGGGTGGACGCCATGCTCCCAACCCCAGCGCCGTCGGCCGCCGCGCCCGCGCCGCTCGCGCGCCGGCTGCTGCCGCCGCTCGCGACCTTCGCCGGGATCGCCGCCGCCTTCACCTACGTCGGCCTGGTCGACCCGAACGAGACCGGCCACTACCCGCTCTGCCCGATGTACGCCGTCACCGGCCTGTACTGCCCGGGGTGCGGCGGGCTGCGCAGTGCCCACGCCTTCATCCACGGCGATCTGGCCACGGCGTTCGGCGACAACGCGCTCGCCGTCGTCGGCTATGCGGTCTTCGCCGCCGTGTGGGTGGTCTGGCTGGTACGCGCCAGGAAGGCGCGGCCGGTCCGGCTGGTGCTGCCCACCGGCGTGTGGTGGTCGCTCGGCGCGGTGATCCTCGTCTTCACCCTGCTGCGGAACCTCCCCTTCGGCTCGGCCCTCGCCCCATGACGTCCCGCTCCCGCCCGGTAACAGCCCAGCTCCCGGCGGGGCGCCCGCACCGGATGCGAGTCCTTCGCCCTCTTCCCGCTAGCATCGATATGGCTGGACCTGATCGCATCCGACACCACCCTCCCGGAAGGGGGCCGCTCGCGTGAGTGTGCTCGACGAGATCATCGACGGCGTACGCGCCGACCTCGCGGAGCGGCAGGCGCGTGTCGGGCTCGACGAGCTGAAGAAGCGCGCGGCCAAGGCACCCGACGCCAAGGACGGTGTCGCGGCGCTGCGCGGCGACAGCGTCAAGGTCATCTGCGAGGTGAAGCGCTCCAGCCCGTCGAAGGGCGCGCTCGCCGCCATCGCCGACCCCGCGGGGCTCGCCGCCGACTACGAGGCGGGCGGCGCCGCCGTCATCTCCGTACTGACCGAGCAGCGGCGCTTCGGCGGCTCGCTGGCCGACCTTGAGGCCGTCCGCGCCAAGGTCGACATCCCGGTCCTGCGCAAGGACTTCGTCGTCACGTCGTACCAGCTCTGGGAGGCCCGCGCGTACGGCGCCGACCTGGTGCTGCTGATCGTCTCGGCGCTGGAGCAGGCCGCGCTGGTCTCCCTGATCGAGCGGGCCGAGTCGATCGGACTCACCCCGCTGGTCGAGGTGCACGACGAGGACGAGGTCGAGCGCGCCGTGGACGCGGGCGCGAAGATCATCGGCGTCAACGCCCGCGATCTGAAGACCCTGAAGGTCGACCGCGGCACGTTCGAGCGGGTCGCCCCCGAGATCCCCGCCCATATCGTGAAGATCGCCGAGTCGGGGGTGCGCGGCCCGCACGACCTGATCGCCTACGCGAACGCCGGCGCCGACGCCGTGCTCGTCGGCGAGTCGCTGGTCACCGGGCGCGACCCGAAGTCGGCCGTCGCCGATCTCGTCGCCGCCGGCGCCCACCCGGCGCTGCGGCACGGGAGGGACTGACCTCCATGTCCACCGCCCTCGTCGTCAGCGCGCTGCCCCTCGCCGGGTACGCGCCGCTGGCGCGCGGGTGCCGGCCGCGCGGCTGCCGGGCGCCAGCCCGCCGGGTGCACGGCAGGCGGGTGCGGTACGTGATCGGTGACGAGCCGGGACAGGTCAACGGGATGCGATGGCGGCGCGCCACGGCGCTCTGAGTCCGGGCCGCTCCCCGCGCACACGCGTGCGGGACAGCTCGGCGACGGCGCATACGGTGCTCCGTGTCCGCAGCTTCCCCGAGGAGTCGTTCTTCCGTGTCCGAATTCTTCATTCCTGACCCGGCGGGTCAGATCCCCAGCGTCGACGGGTACTTCGGTGCCTTCGGCGGCAAGTTCATCCCCGAGGCACTCGTCGCCGCCGTCGACGAGGTCGCCGTCGAGTACGAGAAGGCCAAGGGCGATCCGGCCTTCGCCGCCGAACTCGACGAGCTGATGGTCAACTACACCGGCCGGCCCAGCTCGTTGACCGAGGTGCCGAGGTTCGCCGAACACGCGGGCGGCGCCCGGGTGTTCCTCAAGCGCGAGGACCTCAACCACACCGGCTCGCACAAGATCAACAATGTGCTCGGCCAGGCGCTGCTCACCCGGCGCATGGGCAAGACCCGGGTCATCGCCGAGACGGGCGCCGGCCAGCACGGCGTGGCGACCGCCACCGCCTGCGCGCTGTTCGGCCTCGAATGCACCATCTACATGGGCGAGATCGACACCGAGCGCCAGGCGCTCAACGTCGCCCGCATGCGGATGCTCGGCGCCGAGGTCATCGCGGTGAAGTCCGGCAGCCGCACCCTGAAGGACGCCATCAACGAGGCGTTCCGCGACTGGGTCGCCAACGTCGACCGCACGCACTACCTGTTCGGCACGGTCGCGGGACCGCACCCCTTCCCCGCCATGGTCCGCGACTTCCACCGGGTGATCGGCGTCGAGGCCAGGCGGCAGATCCTGGAGCGCGTGGGACGGCTGCCCGACGCCGCCGTCGCCTGCGTCGGCGGCGGCTCCAACGCGATCGGTCTCTTCCACGCGTTCATCCCCGACGCCGAGGTGCGGCTGATCGGCTGCGAGCCGGCCGGACACGGCATCGACAGCGGCGAGCACGCCGCCACCCTCACCGCGGGCGAGCCCGGCATCCTGCACGGGTCGCGGTCCTACGTGCTCCAGAACGACGAAGGCCAGATCACCGAGCCGTACTCGATCTCGGCCGGGCTCGACTACCCGGGCATCGGCCCCGAGCACGCCTACCTCAAGGACAGCGGACGCGGCGAGTACCGCGCGGTCACCGACGACGCGGCGATGCAGTCGCTGCGGCTGCTGTCGCGCACCGAGGGCATCATCCCCGCCATCGAGAGCGCGCACGCGCTGGCCGGCGCCATCGAGGTCGGCCGGGAACTCGGCCCCGACGGGGTGATCGTCGTCAACCTCTCGGGGCGCGGCGACAAGGACATGGACACCGCCGCCCGCTACTTCGGGCTGTACGACGGGGAGGGCACGAAGTGAGCGGCAACATCCAACTGCTCGGCGACACGCTCGCCGCCGCCAAGGCGGAGGGCCGCGCCGCGCTGATCGCCTATCTGCCGGCCGGGTTCCCGACCGTGGACGGCGGGATCGCCGCGGTCAAGGCCGTCTTCGACGGCGGCGCCGACGTGGTCGAGGTCGGGCTGCCGCACAGCGACCCGGTGCTCGACGGCCCGGTCATCCAGACCGCCGACGACATCGCGCTGCGCGGCGGCGTCAGGATCGCCGATGTGATGCGCACGGTCCGTGAGGCGCACGAGGCCACCGGCAAGCCGGTGCTGGTGATGACGTACTGGAACCCCGTCGACCGCTACGGCGTCGAGCGGTTCACCGCCGAGCTGGCCGAGGCGGGCGGCGCCGGGTGCATCCTGCCCGACCTGCCCGTGCAGGAGTCGGAGCTGTGGCGGCAGCACGCGGAGAAGCAGGGGCTCGCCACGGTCTTCGTGGTCGCCCCCAGCAGCCGCGACGAACGCCTCGCGAAGATCACGGCGGTGGGCAGCGGATTCGTCTACGCCGCCTCCCTGATGGGGGTCACCGGCACCCGTGCGTCGGTCGGCGCGCAGGCCCAGGACCTGGTGCGGCGCACCCGCGCCACCACCGGTCTGCCGGTCTGCGTAGGGCTCGGCGTCTCCGACGCGGCGCAGGCCGCCGAGGTCGCCGGATTCGCCGACGGGGTCATCGTCGGCTCGGCCTTCGTCAAGCGGATGCTGGACGCCGCCGACGAGGAAGCCGGTCTTGCCGCCGTCCGGGCGCTCGCCGCCGAGTTGGCGGAAGGCGTTCGCAAGCACTGACGGCAGGCGTCATCCGTACGGGTGGACCTGGGACCGGGGAGGTGCGTACGCGCCTCCCCGGTTCGTTGCTGTGGGCGTGAGCGAGAAGAACCGAGAGGCAACGAGGAGCGCGAGAGAGCGGCTCCGGCGGGAACGTGAAACGCACAAGGCGCGGGAGAAGCGCAAGCGCGGCCTGATCGTCGCTGCGACGGTCGTCGGCGTCCTGGGCGCGACGGCCGCCGTGGGGGTGGTCGCCGCCAACATCGGCAAGGACAAGACGACCGGCGCGGCCGGCGCGGGTCCGGCGGTCGCCCCGTCGGGCGCCCGGGGCAAGGACGACCTCGCGATCCAGGTGGGCTCGGCGAAGGCACCGTCCACGCTCACCGTGTGGGAGGACTTCCGCTGCCCGATCTGCGGCCAGTTCGAGAATGTGTTCCGCAGCACGTTCCACGACCTGGAGCGCTCGGGGCAGCTCAAGATCGAGTACCACCTCGCGACGATCATCGACGGCAACATGGGCGGTACGGGCTCGCTGCGCGCCGCGAACGCGGCGGCCTGCGCCCAGGACGAGGGAAAGTTCGCCAAGTACCACGACACGCTGTACTCGAACCAGCCGCAGGAGACCGACGACGCGTTCGGCAAGAACAGCAAGCTGCTGGACCTCGCGGCCAAGGTCCCGGGGCTGCGGACGCCCGCGTTCGACTCCTGCGTGAAGAACGGGAAGCACGACTCGTGGGTGCGCGCCTCGGCCGACGCCTTCCGCACCGGCGGCTTCGCCGGCACCCCGACGGTCCTGCTGAACGGCACGCCGGTGTTCCCGAAAAAGGGCAGTGAGAACATCAGCCCGGCCAATTTGAAGAAGTGGGTCGCCGAGGCCAACAAGGGCAAGAAGCCGGGCGCCGGCGAGGCCGCGAGCCCGTCCGCGAGCTGACGCTCGTTATCCAGACGTTGCCGGGCGGGTTGCCGCACCTCCCGCCCGGCACGGTAGCGTCGGTTCTGCCATGGAACTTGCCTACATTCCCAGCCCGTCGACCGGAGTGATCCATCTCGGACCACTTCCGCTGCGCGGCTATGCGTTCTCCATCATCATCGGGGTCTTCGTCGCCGTCTGGTACGGCGGCAAGCGCTGGATCGCCCGGGGAGGCAAAGCCGGCACGGTCGCCGACATCGCCGTCTGGGCGGTGCCCTTCGGCCTGGTCGGCGGCCGGCTCTACCACGTCATCACCGACTACGAGCTGTACTTCAAGAGCGGTGAGGACTGGGTCGACGCCTTCAAGATCTGGCAGGGCGGCCTGGGCATCTGGGGAGCGATCGCCTTCGGCGCCGTCGGCGCGTGGATCGGCTGCCGCAGGCGGGGCATCCCGCTGCCGGCCTGGGCCGACGCGCTGGCACCCGCCATCGCCTTCGCACAGGCCATCGGCCGCTGGGGCAACTGGTTCAACCAGGAGCTGTACGGCAAGAAGACCGATCTGCCCTGGGCGCTGAAGATCAGCGCCGGCCCGAACAGGGAAGCCGGGCTCTACCACCCGACCTTCCTGTACGAGTCGCTGTGGTGCGTGCTCGTCGCGCTGCTCGTCATCTGGGCCGACCGCAGGTTCAAGCTCGGCCACGGCAGGGCCTTCGCGCTGTACGTCGCCTCGTACTGCGTGGGCAGGGCCTGGATCGAGTACATGCGCGTGGACGACGCCCACCACATCCTCGGTATCCGGCTGAACGACTGGACGGCCGGGATCATCTTCGTGCTGGCGGTCGTCTACATCGTGGTCTCCTCGAAGATCCGCCCGGGACGCGAAGAGGTCGTGGAACCGGCCGCGGCGGAAGCCGTGGCGCCCGCAGGGGACGACGATCCGAAGGACGACGGTCTCAAGGACGCGGAGCCGAAGGCCGGCGAGCCCGAGGACGCTGATCCGAAGGCCGACGAGAGCGGCGAGAGCCACGACGGCAAGGCCGAGTCGGCCGGCACCACCACGCTCAAGAAGGATCTGACCGGCTGAGCGCACCGCACGTTCCCGCAGCGCCGCCGGGGCCGCCGACCTGATCCAGGTCCGGCGGCCCCGGCGTCTCTCACCCCCGCGTCAGGGCGGCGAAGGCCGTCTCGTGCGCGCGGCGGCGCGCCGTGTCCTGTACGAAGACCTCACGCGCCACCTCCGCCAGCGCCAGTGCCGGGCCGCGCAGATCGAGCCGGCTCGCCTCGCCCACCCGCTTCGCCCAGTCGGCGGGGACGGCCGCCTCGCCGCCCAGCGCCCCGGCGAGCGCCCCGCTCATCGTGGCGATGGAGTCGCAGTCCCTGCCGTAGTTGACCGAGCCGAGGACCGTACGGCGGTAGTCGCCCGCGCCGATCAGCAGCATCCCGAGCGCCACCGGCAGCTCCTCGATCGCGTGCAGCCGGGAGGGCCGCCGGGCGCCGAGCGACGGCGCGCGGTAGTCGGGGCCCACCGTGTCGAACGGGGCGACAGCGGCGCGCAGCCCGCGCACGGCCGACTCGGCGTCCCGGTGCCTGGCCGCCACGTCGCACACCGCCTCGATCGCGGCGCGGGTGCCGTCCTTGGCGAGCGCCAGACAGGTCTCGACGACCGAGGCGGGGGTCGCGCCCGGCAGGCACGCGGCGGCGACGGCCGCGGCGAAGACCCCGGCCGCCTCCCGTCCGTACGACGACTGGTGCGGGGCCGCCACCTCCAGCGCCTCCGCGTACGCGGCCCGCGGATGCGCGGCGTTGACCAGCCCGACGGGCGCCATGTACATGGCCGCGCCGCAGTTGACGATGTTGCCGGTGCCCGCCTCGCGCGGGTCGACATGGCCGTAGTGCAGCCGGGCCACGATCCACTTCTCGGCGAGGAAGATCCGCTGGAGCGGCAGCGCCTCGGCCTCCAGCTCCGGGATCCAGCGCGGCGTGGTCATCAGCTCGGGTACGAGGTGGTCGGCGACCGCGTACGCGTCGAGGTGGCCCCGTACCGTCTCGTACACCCGGACCAGCGCGTGCGTCATCAGGGTGTCGTCCGTGACGTGCCCGTCGCCCTTGTGGTACGGCGCGATGGGCCTGGCCGTGCGCCAGTCGTCGTCCCACGGTCCGACGATGCCGGTGACCGGGCCGCCGTGGCGCTCGGTGATCTGCTCGGGGGTGCGGCCCTCGACGGGACCGCCGAGCGCGTCACCGACGGCGGCGCCGATCAGGCAGCCGGCGATCCGGTCGTCGAGCGCGGGCCCGGGAGAGAGCGTGGGCCCGGGAGAGAGCGTGGGCTCCGGGGAGGGCGGGTGCGTGATCATGCCCGAATTGTCCACCTGGGCGGGTGGTCGCGAGGGCCGGAACGCGCTGGTAAGGCAGGCTTTCCTTGCTGGCAGAGACGCTTTTTCGTGCGTACTTTCGACCGTGCTGAGTACGTCACGGAAGCTGGTACGTCGCCGCAGGGGAGCAGAACCATGACCGTCACCGAATCGGAAGCGACGCCGCACGAGACAGCGACGCCGCACGAGACAGCGACGCCGCACGAGACAGCGGCGCCGCACGAGACAGCGGCGCCGCACGGGACAGCGCAGGAGGCGCCGCCGCAGCCGGCCCACCACGACCAGCACACCCACCGCGACGTGACCGGCGGCTGGCTGCGCCCCGCCGTGTTCGGCGCCATGGACGGGCTCGTCTCCAACCTGGCCCTGATGACCGGCGTCGCGGGCGGTGACGTCTCCCGGCACACCCTCGTGATCACCGGCCTCGCCGGGCTCGCCGCAGGCGCCTTCTCGATGGCGGCGGGGGAGTACACCTCGGTGGCGTCGCAGCGCGAGCTGGTCCAGGCGGAGCTGGAGGTGGAGCGCACGGAACTGCGCAGGAACCCCGACGACGAGCTGGCCGAGCTGGCGGCGCTCTACGAGTCGCGCGGTGTGGAGCCCGAGCTGGCCCTGCGGGTGGCCGAGCAGCTCTCCGCCGACCCCGAGCAGGCCCTGGAGATCCACGCCCGCGAGGAGCTGGGTGTCGACCCCGACGACCTGCCGTCACCGACCGTCGCCGCCGTGTCGTCGTTCGGTTCGTTCGCGCTGGGCGCCCTGCTGCCCGTCCTGCCGTATCTGCTGGGCGCGACCGCGCTGTGGCCCGCCCTGCTGCTGGCCCTGTTCGGGCTCTTCGGCTGCGGGGCCCTGGTGGCACGCGTTACGGCACGCAGTTGGTGGTACAGCGGGCTGCGGCAGCTTCTGCTTGGCGGGGCCGCCGCCGCGCTGACCTACGGGCTCGGGGCGGTGTTCGGCGCCGCGCTGTGATCCGCCTGCGCCGGCGCCGCGTCCGGGCACACCGCGATGACCTGCTGTGACGCACGCCCCTGCGCGATCGGGGCGTGCGGGTGGGACACTATGGCAGGCGCCTCCGACAGACCTGTTACACGGCGGTTTCGACTCCGCGATGACCGGGCATGACCCGTAGGCGCTACGGGCAACGAGGCCCGCGCCCGGGCGGACGACGATCTGTCCAGACTTTGAGCCACCTCCACCGCGATGCGGTGTCCGCATGTTGGAATGACTTATCCGCTTCCTGAGAAGTGTCCCATCATGTAACCTGCTCGAAATTTCTTGGAGGGCCAACGTCGTCCCTCGGTTATCGCATATGCCACGACGACGACGGGAGAGCCGATGCGTTCCCACGCCTGGTCGCCCATGGACGGTCGCCCTGCCCCGCAAGGGATGTACGACCCCCGTAACGAGCACGACGCCTGTGGTGTCGGGTTCGTGGCCACCCTCACCGGTGTAGCCGGCCACGCGCTGGTCGAGCAGGCGCTGACCGTACTGCGCAATCTCGAACACCGCGGTGCCACCGGCTCCGAGCCCGACTCCGGCGACGGCGCCGGAATCCTGCTCCAGGTGCCTGACGCCTTCTTCCGCGAGGTCACGGAATTCGAGCTGCCCGAGGCAGGCTCGTACGCCGTCGGCATCGCCTTCCTGCCGGCCGTCGACTACGAGGACGCCGTCTCGCAGATCGAGACGATCGCCGCCGAGGAGGGCCTGACGGTCCTCGGCTGGCGCGACGTCCCCGTCGCCCCGCAGATGCTCGGCTCCATCGCCCGCGCCACGATGCCGGTCTTCCGCCAGCTCTTCGTCGCCGACGGTACGAGCACGGGCATCGCCCTCGACCGCAAGGCGTTCCTGCTGCGCAAGCGCACCGAGCGGGAGGCCGGGGTGTACTTCCCCTCGCTCTCCGCCCGGACGATCGTCTACAAGGGCATGCTCACCACCGGCCAGCTCGAACCGTTCTTCCCCGACCTGTCCGACCGCCGGTTCGCCACGGCCATCGCACTCGTCCACTCCCGCTTCTCCACCAACACCTTCCCGAGCTGGCCGCTCGCCCACCCGTACCGCTTCGTCGCGCACAACGGCGAGATCAACACGGTCAAGGGCAACCGCAACTGGATGAAGGCCCGCGAGTCCCAGCTCGGCTCCGCACTCTTCGGCCCCGAGAAGCTGGAGCGGATCTTCCCGCTCTGCACGCCCGACGCCTCCGACTCGGCGTCCTTCGACGAGGTGCTGGAACTGCTCCACCTCGGCGGCCGTTCGCTGCCGCACTCGGTGCTGATGATGGTCCCCGAGGCGTGGGAGAACCACGACTCCATGGACCCGGCCCGGCGGGCGTTCTACCAGTACCACGCGACGATGATGGAGCCCTGGGACGGCCCCGCCTGCGTCACCTTCACCGACGGCACCCAGGTCGGCGCCGTGCTCGACCGCAACGGGCTGCGCCCGGGGCGCTACTGGGTCACCGACGACGGCCTCGTCGTCCTCTCCTCCGAGGTCGGCGTCCTCGACATCGACCCCGCGAAGGTCGTCCGCAAGGGCCGCCTCCAGCCCGGCCGGATGTTCCTCGTCGACACCGCCGAGCACCGCATCATCGAGGACGACGAGATCAAGGCGACCCTCGCCGCCGAGAAGCCGTACGAGGAATGGCTGGCGACCGGCGAGATCGAGCTGGAGGACCTGCCCGAGCGCGAGCACATCGTGCACACCCACGCCTCGGTCACCCGCCGCCAGCAGACCTTCGGCTACACCGAGGAAGAGCTGCGCGTCCTGCTCGCCCCGATGGCGCGCGCGGGCGCCGAGCCGATCGGCTCGATGGGCACCGACGCGCCCATCGCGGCGATCTCCGCCCGCCCCCGGCTGCTCTTCGACTACTTCACCCAGCTCTTCGCGCAGGTCACCAACCCGCCGCTGGACGCCATCAGGGAAGAGCTGGTCACCTCGCTGCGCTCGTCCCTCGGCCCGCAGGGCAACCTGCTGGAGCCCACGGCCGCGTCCTGCCGCAGCGTCACCCTGCCGTTCCCGGTGATCGACAACGACGAGCTGGCCAAGCTCGTGCACATAAACGCGGACGGCGACATGCCCGGCATGAAAGCCGCCACGCTCTCCGGTCTCTACCGCGTCAACGGCGGCGGCGAGACCCTCGCCGCCCGTATCGACGAGATCTGCGCCGAGACCGACGAGGCGCTGGAGTCCGGCGCCCGGATCATCGTGCTCTCCGACCGGCACTCCGACGCCGAGCACGCCCCGATCCCGTCCCTGCTGCTCACGGCCGCCGTGCACCACCACCTCATCCGCACCAAGCAGCGCACCCAGGTGGGGCTGCTCGTCGAGGCGGGCGACGTGCGCGAGGTGCACCATGTCGCGCTGCTCATCGGCTTCGGCGCCGCCGCCGTCAACCCGTACCTCGCGATGGAGTCCGTCGAGGACCTGGTGCGCGCCGGTACGTTCATCGAGGGCCTGGAGCCCGAGCAGGCCATCCGCAACCTGATCTACGCGCTCGGCAAGGGCGTCCTGAAGGTCATGTCCAAGATGGGCATCTCGACCGTCGCCTCCTACCGGGGCGCGCAGGTCTTCGAGGCCGTCGGCCTGGACGAGGAGTTCGTCGAGCGGTACTTCTCCGGCACCGCCACCAAGATCGGCGGAGCGGGACTCGACGTCGTCGCCCAGGAGGTCGCCGCCCGGCACGCCAAGGGCTACCCCGCCTCCGGGATCTCGGCGAGCCACCGCAAGCTCGACATCGGCGGCGAGTACCAGTGGCGCCGCGAGGGCGAGCCGCACCTCTTCGACCCCGAGACGGTCTTCCGGCTCCAGCACGCCGCGCGCTCCCGCCGCTACGACATCTTCAAGAAGTACACCGACCGGGTCAACGAGCAGTCCGAGCGGCTGATGACGCTGCGCGGCCTGTTCAACATCTCCTCGCCGCGCGAACCGATCTCCATCGACGAGGTCGAGCCGGTCTCCGAGATCGTCAAGCGCTTCTCCACCGGCGCCATGTCGTACGGCTCGATCTCCCAAGAGGCGCACGAGACCATGGCCGTCGCCATGAACCAGCTCGGCGGCAAGTCCAACACCGGCGAGGGCGGCGAGGACGCCGACCGGCTCTACGACCCGCAGCGCCGCTCGTCGATCAAGCAGGTCGCCTCCGGGCGGTTCGGCGTCACCAGCGAGTACCTGGTCAACGCCGACGACATCCAGATCAAGATGGCCCAGGGCGCCAAGCCCGGCGAGGGCGGCCAGCTTCCCGGGCACAAGGTCTACCCCTGGGTCGCCAAGACCCGGCACTCCACCCCGGGCGTCGGTCTGATCTCCCCGCCGCCGCACCACGACATCTACTCCATCGAGGACCTCGCCCAGCTCATCCACGACCTGAAGAACGCCAACCCGCAGGCCCGCATCCACGTGAAGCTGGTCTCCGAGGTCGGCGTCGGCACCGTCGCCGCAGGGGTCTCCAAGGCGCACGCCGACGTGGTGCTCATCTCCGGCCACGACGGCGGTACGGGCGCGTCCCCGCTCACCTCGCTCAAGCACGCGGGCGGCCCCTGGGAGCTGGGCCTCGCCGAGACCCAGCAGACCCTGCTGCTCAACGGGCTGCGCGACCGCATCGTCGTGCAGACCGACGGCCAGCTCAAGACCGGCCGCGACGTCGTCATCGCCGCGCTGCTGGGCGCCGAGGAGTTCGGCTTCGCCACGGCGCCGCTCGTCGTCTCCGGCTGCGTCATGATGCGCGTCTGCCACCTCGACACCTGTCCCGTCGGCATCGCCACCCAGAACCCGGTCCTGCGGGAACGGTTCACCGGCAAGGCCGAGTACATCGTCAACTTCTTCGAGTTCATCGCCGAAGAGGTCCGCGAACTCCTCGCCGAGCTGGGCTTCCGCACCCTCGAAGAGGCCGTGGGCCGCGCCGAACTCCTCGACACCGAGCGGGCACTCAACCACTGGAAGGCCCAGGGCCTGGACCTGCGGCCGCTCTTCCACGTGCCGCTGCTCGGCGAGGGCACCGCACGCCACCGCACCACCGAGCAGGACCACGGCCTGGGCAAGGCCCTCGACAACGAGCTGATCAAGCTCGCCGCCGACGCGCTGGGCGCCGAGAGCGCCGAGGCGGCCCAGCCGGTGCGGGCGCAGATCGCCATCCGCAACATCAACCGCACCGTCGGCACGATGCTGGGCCACGAGGTGACGAAGAAGTTCGGCGGCGAAGGGCTGCCCGACGACACCATCGACATCACCTTCACCGGCTCGGCGGGCCAGTCCTTCGGCGCCTTCCTGCCGCACGGAGTCACCCTGCGCCTCGAAGGCGACGCCAACGACTACGTCGGCAAGGGCCTGTCCGGCGGCCGGGTCGTCGTACGGCCCGACCGCGGCGCCGACCACCTCGCCGAGTACTCCACCATCGCGGGCAACACCATCGCCTACGGCGCCACCGGCGGCGAGCTGTTCCTGCGCGGCAGGACGGGCGAGCGGTTCTGCGTCCGCAACTCCGGCGCCACCGTCGTCGCCGAAGGCGTCGGCGACCACGGCTGCGAGTACATGACCGGCGGCCACGCCGTCGTGCTCGGCGAGACCGGACGCAACTTCGCGGCCGGCATGTCCGGCGGCATCGCGTACGTCATCGACCTCGACCCGGACAACGTCAACTCCGGGAACCTGTCGGCCGTCGGCCCGCTGGACGAAGCGGACAAGCAGTGGCTGCACGAGGCGGTACGCCGGCACCAGGAGGAGACGGCCTCCACCGTCGCCGGGCGGCTGCTCGACGACTGGGACACCGCCGTCACCCGCTTCAGCAAGATCATCCCCACTACGTACAAGGCAGTGCTCGCCGCCAAGGACGCCGCCGAGCTGGCCGGACTCTCGGAGACCGAGACCACCGAGAAGATGATGGAGGCGGCGACCAATGGCTGACCCGAAGGGCTTTCTCACCACGGCGCGCGAAGTCGCCACCTCCCGCCCGGTCGACGAGCGCGTCAGGGACTGGAACGAGGTCTACGTTCCGGGCTCGCTGCTCCCGATCATCAGCAAGCAGGCCGGGCGCTGCATGGACTGCGGCATCCCGTTCTGCCACCAGGGCTGTCCGCTCGGCAACCTGATCCCCGAGTGGAACGACTACGCGTACCGGGAGGACTGGCAGGCGGCCATAGAGCGGCTGCACGCCACCAACAACTTCCCCGAGTTCACCGGGCGGCTGTGCCCGGCGCCCTGCGAGTCGGCGTGCGTGCTGTCCATCAACCAGCCCGCCGTCACCATCAAGAACGTCGAAGTCTCCATCATCGACAAGGCGTGGGAGAGCGGCGACGTCACCCCGCAGCCGCCCGAGCGGCTGTCCGGCAAGACGGTCGCCGTCATCGGCTCGGGCCCCGCGGGACTCGCCGCCGCCCAGCAGCTCACCAGGGCGGGGCACACCGTCGCCGTGTACGAGCGCGCCGACCGCATCGGCGGACTGCTGCGCTACGGCATCCCCGAGTTCAAGATGGAGAAGTCCCACATCAACCGTCGCATCGAGCAGATGCGCGCCGAGGGGACCAAGTTCCGCACCGAGGTCGAGGTCGGCCGCGACCTGAACGCGGCGAAGCTGCGCAAGCGGTACGACGCCGTCGTCATCGCGGCCGGCGCCACCGTCTCGCGCGACCTGCCCGTACCGGGGCGCGAGCTGAACGGCATCCACTTCGCGATGGAGTACCTGCCGCCGTCCAACAAGGTGCAGGAGGGCGACCTCACGGTCTCCCCGATCAACGCGGCGGGCAAGCACGTCGTGGTCATCGGCGGCGGCGACACCGGCGCCGACTGCGTCGGCACCGCGCACCGCCAGGGCGCCGCCTCCGTCACCCAGTTGGAGATCATGCCGCGGCCCGGCGACGCGCGCGCCGACCACCAGCCGTGGCCGACGTTCCCGATGCTCTACAAGGTCACCTCGGCCCACGAGGAGGGCGGCGAGCGGGTCTACTCCGTCTCCACCACCCACTTCGAGGGCGACGAGGACGGCAACGTCCAGTACCTGCACCTCACCGAGGTCGAGTTCAAGGACGGCAAGCTCAACCCGCAGAGCGGCACCGAGCGCAAGATCCCCGCGCAGCTCGTCACGCTCGCCATGGGCTTCACCGGGACCGACCAGTCCAACGGTCTCGTCGAGCAGTTCGGCCTCGAACTCGACGGGCGCGGCAACATCGCGCGGGACGCCGACTTCGCGACCAACGTCCCCGGCGTGTACGTTGCCGGTGACGCGGGCCGGGGCCAGTCCCTGATCGTGTGGGCCATCGCCGAGGGCCGCTCGGCTGCGCGCGGCGTCGACAGCTATCTGACCGGGGCCAGCGATCTGCACGCCCCGATCAAGCCGACGGACCGCGCGATGATGGTCTGAACCAGACGTCCCGTACAAAGGCGTACGGGCGGTGTCGGCCCGGGGGATGTCCTCCGGACCCTCCGCAAGACGCGGCGCCTGCCCCCAGTCCCCGACCGGACGACGGCAGGCGCCGTGGCATGTGGATCACCGGCGTGTCCCCGCCCGTCATTCACCGCCGGGGCATGCTAGGCTGACTGCGTTGCAGTTTTGGTACCCATGAACTTTATGTGCGCCTGACGGGAATGCTGACTCTCCTCTTCAGGTGCATTGTTGTTTCTGCCGGTTTTCTCCGGATGGGGCTCAATGCGGCGACGAGGAATTCGTAAAGTGCGGATTTCCGGCTCTGCACCTGTTTTAGGAGAATGACATGGCTACAGGCACAGTGAAGTGGTTCAACTCGGAAAAGGGCTTCGGCTTCATCGAGCAGGACGGCGGCGGCGCCGACGTCTTCGCCCACTACTCGAACATCGCCACCCAGGGCTTCCGTGAGCTCCAGGAGGGCCAGAAGGTCTCGTTCGACGTCACGCAGGGCCAGAAGGGCCCGCAGGCGGAGAACATCGTCCCGGCCTAATCGCCCGGACGCGTACCTCGTAAGCCGGGACCTGCACCTGCACGGTGCGGGTCCCGGCTCGCGCTGTCCCTAGTGCCGTTCCCGCTCCCGGCGACATTCGCCCTGTCGCGGTCCCCGGCACGCGTGCCCCCTGTCCCGGCCATCGGTCCCGACCGCTCGCGGAATACCCGAGGGCTCCCGGCCGGCCGGCGCACACACGCCCCGGACCCGCTGTTGACAGGCACCCATCGCCGGTCACGGCGCTAGGCCCAGAAAGGCTTTACCGAATGACTCGACCCGAACGCCAGGACCGTGCTGGAAGAACAGCAGGCAAGCGCCCGGTGAATTCCCGTACCAGGGGAGCAGCGAAAGGCGTGTCGAAAGCTCCCGCCCGCCGCGCCCCCGCCCGTCCGGCCGAATTCACCCTGCCGGAGTCCATTACCCCCGCACTGCCCGCCGTCCAGGCTTTCGACGAGCTGGACATGCCCGCGGGACTGCTGAAGACGCTCACCGCCCAGGGCGTGACGGAACCTTTCCCCATCCAGGGCGCCACCCTGCCGAACGCCATCGCGGGCCGTGACATCCTCGGCCGCGGGCGCACCGGCTCGGGCAAGACCCTCGCCTTCGGCCTCGCGCTCCTCGCCCGTACGGCGGGCCGCCGCGCCGAGCCCAAGGCGCCCCTGGTGATGGTGCTGGTCCCCACCCGCGAGCTGGCGCAGCAGGTGACGGACGCCCTCACCCCGTACGCCACAGCGGTGAATCTGAAGATCGCCACCGTCGTCGGCGGCCTGTCCATCTCCAAGCAGGCGGGCCAACTGCGGCGCGGCGCCGAGGTGCTCGTCGCCACGCCTGGCCGGCTCAAGGACCTCATCGAGCGCGGCGACTGCCGGCTCGACCAGGTGACCATCACGGTCCTCGACGAGGCCGACCAGATGGCCGACATGGGCTTCATGCCGCAGGTCACCGCGCTGCTCAAGCAGGTGCAGCCGGACGGCCAGCGGATGCTGTTCTCGGCCACGCTGGACAAGAACATCGACCGGCTGGTGAAGCAGTACCTCACCGACCCCGTCGTGCACTCCGTCGACCCGTCCCAGGGCGCGGTGACCACGATGGAGCACCACCTGCTGTACGTCATGGACGAGACGGACAAGAAGGCGGTGACCATGCGCATCGCCGCGCGTGAGGGCCGCGTGCTGCTCTTCCTCGACACCAAGCGGTCCGTCGACCGGCTGGTCAAGCGGCTGCTGGCCAGTGGCGTCCGGGCGTCCGGGCTGCACGGCGGGCGTTCCCAGCCGCAGCGCAACCGCACCCTCGACCAGTTCAAGACAGGACTGGTGACCGTGCTCGTGGCCACGAACGTCGCTGCGCGCGGTATCCATGTCGACGACCTGGACCTGGTCGTCAACGTGGACCCGCCCGTCGACCACAAGGACTATCTGCACCGCGGCGGCCGTACGGCCCGTGCGGGCGAGTCCGGCAGTGTCGTCACGCTGGTCCTGCCCGAGCAGCGCAGGGAGATGACCCGGCTGATGTCCGACGCCGGTATCGCCCCCAGGTCCGCCAGCATCAAGTCGACCGACGAGGAGCTGGCGCGGCTCACCGGCGCGCGGGAGCCCTCCGGGGTCGCCGTCATCATCGATGTGCCGCAGCCTGTCGTCCAGGGCAAGCAGAAGGCCCGCACCTCGCGCCCTGCCCGCTCCGGCACCCGGGGCGCGGGACGCGGTTCCGGCGGGTCCGGCGGTTCCGGCGGTACGGCGCGCGCGGGCGCGACCGGCGGCGGAGCCCGTACCGGCAGCGGCGGCGGCGCCCGGCTGGAGACCGCGCCGCGCGCGGGCGGCGGCCGCGGCCGCCGTGGCCGGGGCAGCTCCGAGGGCGGCCGGCGCACCGCTGCCTGACCTCGCCGTATTTCGGCCCGAACCGTCCCTGCCGCCCGGCAGCACGCACCCGCGTGCTGCCGGGCGGTTCGGTGCACAGCGCCGCACGATTCGTCGCGGATCGGTTAACTTCCGGGAAATTACCGGGAGTTAGCATTGACGTGTACCTGTCTACGCGCGTCATCATAGGGCCATGCGAATTCCCCCACGTATCGCCGCTCTCGGCGGACTCGTCGCCCTGACCTCCACGCTCCTTGTCGGCGGTATCTCCGCCTCCGCCACCGCGGCCCCGGCCGCCGTCGGCAGCATCTGCTACGGCAGCCTCCCCTCCCAGGCCCACCACACCCTCGACCTCATCGAGGCCGGCGGCCCGTTCCCGTACTCCCAGGACGGCGCCGTCTTCCAGAACCGCGAGCACCTGCTGCCCAGCCAGTCGAGCAGCTACTACCACGAGTACACCGTGGTGACGCCCGGCTCTCCCGACCGTGGCGCGCGCCGCATCATCACCGGCAAGAAGAACAACGAGGACTACTACACCGCCGACCACTACGCGTCGTTCAAGCTCGTCAACTACAACTGCTGACCGCTGACGGCCGCTGACCGCACGGAAAGGTAACCTCCGCCCCATGACGGTGACGTATGTGATCGACGGGGCGGAGGTCACCAGCCTCGAACGTTTCTGGCAGGTGATCGGCGCCGCCGTGAACGGCCCCGGCGGCTACTTCGGCAGCAATCTCGACGCGTTCGCCGACTGCCTGAGCGGCGGGTACGGCACGCCCGACGACGGCGACTTCGTCATCGAATGGCGCCGCCACGAGCTGTCCAGGGCCGCCCTCGGCCACCAGGAGACCGCGGCGGCGCTCCAGCGGCGGCTCGCCCGCGCCCACCCCGACAGCCGGACCGCGATCCAGGGTGAGTTGGCCGAGGCCAAGGCCGGCAGGGGGCCCACGGTCTTCGACTGGCTGGTCGAGATCATGGAGGAGCGGGCGCCGGGCAAACTGCGACTGCTCTGACGGCCCGTCATGTCTGACGGCCCCTCACATACGGCTGCGGCGCGGCAGCGTGCTCTCCAGCATGAGCCGGTCCTGGCTGTCGGGGACGTACCGCACCGCGTCCAGCGCCGTGGCGCGCGCGTGGCCCGCCGGGTCCTCGTCCCCGAGGATCCTGGCCAACGCCGCGACGGCGCGCCCGTCCTGACGTACCGCCAGGCCGTACGCCGCCCAGGCCGCCGTCCCGGCGTCCGCGTCGTCGAGCCGCGCGGCCAGCGCCTCGCGGATCTCCGCCGCGTCGGCCGGTGCGACCGCCAGCGCGGGGACCGCCCGCGCCCTGACCGATGCCCACGCGTCCCCGCTCAGGGCCACCAGCGCCCGTACGGCCCCGCCGTCGACGGCCGGGGTCCCGGCCGTCCCGGCCAGGACCTCGGGCAGCGACAGCGCCACCGCCCGCCGCACACCGGCGTCCGGATGACCGGCGTGGCGCAGGATCTCAGGGAGCGCCGACGGGTCACCGCACCGCCCCAGCGCCCGCACGGCGGCGCGGGCCGGCTCAGGCTCCTTCGCCGTCCGGGACAGCTCGCCCAGCAGCGCCACCGCCCGCGCGGTGAACGGACCGGCGCTGCCGGTGCCGCTCGCACCGTCCGCGTCGTCGTGCGCCCGGACCGTCCCCAGCCTGCCCAGCGCGTCGGCGGCGAAGGCCCGCCGCAGCGGATCGTCGTCCGCACACCAGGCGGCGACCGCCTGGAACGTTTCTTCATCGCCGCGCCGCCACAGCGCTGCCACCGACTCCAGCCAGTCGTCGCGCTCCGGGTCGCCGCACCGCAGCGCGCGCAGCGCCAGCTCCTCGTACGGGGTGGCGACCGCCAGCTCCGCCTCCAGCACCGTCGCGACGGCCGCGTGCCCCGTCTGCTGCTCCCGCCCCGCCACCGGCACCCCGTCGTCGCCCACCAGCTCCACCACGACGCTCTGCGAGCCGTCGGCGACGACCCGGCGCACCACCGTCCCGTAGCCGTCCCCGTAGGCGCGCCGCAGCCCCTCGCGCAGCTCGTGCTCCACGTCCAGCGCCGACCAGCGCAGCGCCTCGGCGAGCGCCGCCTCCCGCGCGCCCTCGTCGTGGAGCCCCGCGCCGTGCCGCAGCAGCGCCCGTACGGCCGCGGGCGAGCCCCTGCGGGCGGCCAGCACCAGCGGCCGCTCCCCGCCGGGACCCGGCAGATCCGGGTCGGCGCCGTGCTCCAGCAGCGCCTCCAGCGTGTCGGCGAAGCCCTGGACGACCGCCCAGGCGACGGCGGTGAACCCGAACGCCTCACGCCGGTCGGGCCGCGCGCCGCCGGCGAGCAGCGCCCGTACGACCTCGGTGTGCCCGCCGCACGCGGCGCCGCACAGCGGCAGATCCGCGCCGTCGGGGCCGCTCGCCCGGTCCGGGTCCGCGCCGGCGGCCAGCAGCAGCCGCGCCACGCCCGCCTCGTCGCTGACCGCCGCCAGATACAGCGCGCTCTGCCCGTCCTCGTCGGTGGCCTCGGCCGGCACCCCGGCCCTGAGCAGTTGGACGACGGTGTCCTGCGCCCCGCCGTACACAGCGGCGAACAGGCCCTGGACCCCCGCCGTGGGCTCACCGGTCATGCTTCGACCCCAGGGTCTGCCGTTCGCCATGACCCTCGCGCCCCTCGGGGGCGCGCCTTTCCCTCACGTATCGCATTCGAGCACGGTCCTGCACAGCCCGCACCGGGCTCTGACCCGGCCCCGGACCGGTACCCGGATCCGCTGCCGGCATGTGGGGCAGGCGAACGCGACCCGCAGCCCGTCCCCGGCGTGTTCGAAGCTGTACGGCATGCCGGGGTCGGCCGCCGGGGGAGCGGCGGGGTGCTCCAGCGCGTAGCGGCGGTCCTTGGCGTAGCGGTGCCTGCCCGCCCAGCCGGCCGTGGTCAGCGGCGGCTGCTGCTCGTCGCGCAGGGCCTGCGCCCTGCCCTTGGTGTACGCGGTGTACCCCTGCGGGCTGGTGAACCAGATCCGGGGGTCCTCCTCGAAGACCAGCGCCCGCTTCGCGAGCACGTAGCCGAACTCCTCGGGGGTGAGATAGCCGAGCTTCTGGCTGGAGTCGCGGTCCTCGCGGTACGCGTCGAGCAGCAGCCACCCGGCGCCGAGGTACGTCGTGGCGGTGTCGGTGAGGATCTCGTTGTCCCGGGTGCCGGGGAAGCTGAGCCCGAGCCGGTGCAGCAGGACATGGGTGATCTCGTGCGCGAGGGCGGCGCCGATGTCCCTGCGGTGGGTACGGAACCGGTCGTTCAGCTCGATGAAGTACTCGGGTCCCGCGGTCAGCTCGACGCTCGCCGCGTGCTCCATCTCGGCGAAGCTCACGATCATCCGCGCGTCGGGCAGCCGCAGTTGCTGGACCAGCGCGCGGGCCACCCGCTGGGCGCCGAGATGCAGATCGTCCATGTCGGAGAAGGCGACGTCGCCGGGGGCGACGCTCGGCGCGTACGAGAGGATCGTGTCGGGCGAGAGCCGCCGGTACAGGGCGGTCAGGGCCGCGCGGACCGTGTCGAGATGCGGGTAGCCGTGGACGACCTCACTGCCGTCTGTCACATCAGCACCCCCACTGCGAGGCCGCACAGCGGTGCGGCGGCCGGCCCGGGTCAAGAATACGGCGGGGCGGCCGGATGGCTGAAAACAGCCACTTGTGGCGACCTCTGCGGGCTCTCCATACTCCGGTTCAACATTTGTCGGGCACATGACATCCCATGGGCCCGGCGGAGTACGAACCCGACCCCCACGAAGGGCAGTCCGTTGAAGCAGCTCCTGCGCACCCTCAAGAGATGCGCCGCCGCCGGCGCCGTCATCCTCGCAGCCGTCAGCCTCCAGCCCTCCTCCGCATCGGCGGCCCCCGCGCCGGTCGTCGGCGGCACCCGCGCCGCCCAGGGCGAATTCCCGTTCATGGTCCGCCTGTCCATGGGCTGCGGCGGCGCGCTCTACGCCCCCAACATCGTCCTCACCGCCGCCCACTGCGTCGACGGAAGCGGCAACAACACCAGCATCACCGCCACGGCCGGCGTCGTGGACCTGCAGAGCGCCAGCGCCGTCAAGGTCAAGTCCACCAAGGTGCTCCAGGCCCCCGGCTACAACGGCTTCGGCAAGGACTGGGCGCTGATCAAGCTCGCCAAGAACATCAACCAGCCCACCCTGAAGATCGCCACCACCACCACCTACAACACCGGCACCTTCACCATCGCCGGCTGGGGCTCGGCCACCGAGGGCGGCGCCCAGCAGCGCTACCTGCTCAAGGCCACCGTGCCGTACGTCTCCGACGCCACCTGCCAGCAGTCCTACGGCAGCGACCTCGTCCCGAGCGACGAGATCTGCGCGGGCTACGCCCAGGGCGGCACCGACACCTGCCAGGGCGACTCCGGCGGCCCCATGTTCCGCAAGGACAACGCCGGCGCCTGGATCCAGGTCGGCATCGTGAGCTGGGGCAACGGCTGCGCCCGCCCGAACTACCCCGGCGTCTACAGCCAGGTGTCCACCTTCGCCTCCGCCATCGCGTCGGCAGCCGCCACGCTGTGATCTGAGCCGGACCGGCACCACCGGAACGGGACACGCGTACGAACCGGCCCACCGCACCACCCGTACGCGTGTCCCGCATCCTGAGCAGCCTCCCGCCCCGGCCGCCCGCTGCGTCTAAGCTGCCCGACCATGACCACGAGCGACCCGGCCGACGACGCGTCCGCAACAGCCGAGCTGAACCGCCTCCGCGAGAGCATCGACAACATCGACGCCGCCGTCGTACACATGCTCGCCGAACGCTTCAAATGCACCCAGCAGGTCGGCCACCTCAAGGCGGCCCACCACCTGCCGCCCGCCGACCCGGCACGCGAGGCCCGCCAGATCGCCCGGCTGCGCCGCCTCGCCGAAAGCGCCAAGCTCGACCCGGCGTTCGCCGAGAAGCTGCTCAACTTCATCGTCGCCGAAGTGATCCGCCACCACGAGACGATCGCGGACGCCCGCGACAACGCGGCCCAGCGCTCCTAGGTCGTGTCCGCGAAGTCTCGTCTGGTTCGCGGTGCCTGGCAGGCACGCTCGCGGTGTTGCCGACCTGCCCGAGTAGCTCCGCTACAAGGGCACATCGGCGCCTTGCGATCGCACGCACCGGCCACCGCGAGCCCCGCCCAAAGGGCGGACGACGATACGTCGCGGACACTCCCCAGGCCGGGCCCGCGGGGCTTCGGCCCTTCGCGGAACCCCGCCGGACTCGTCCGGGACACCCGGCACTTCCGCGCCGCGCGACAGCACCCGGCAGCCGCCACGGGCCCCTAGGGCCTGTCTGACACATCCCGCCTGGCTTGCGACGCCTGGCACGCACGCTCGCCGCGTTGTCGGCTCGGCGGGCTCGTCGGCGTATGTCCAGTACGAGGACGACCCTCCGCCTTGCGATCGCACGCACCAGACGCCGCAAGCCCGCCCTGTGGGCGGACGGTGCTATGTGTCAGACAGGCCCGAGGGCGGACGACCGCACAGCGCGGGCCCCGGTAAGGGGTAACCGCGGGGCTTCGGCCGCGTGCGGAGCCCTGCTGCACTCGTCCTGGGCCATCAGGCAGCATGGCCCCATGTCCGTACTGACGCGCGACGAAGCGCAGACCCGTGCCCGGCTCCTCGAAGTCCACCGGTATTCGATCAGCCTCGATCTGACCACCGGTGACGACACCTTCGACTCCCGCACCACCATCCACTTCACCACCCGGGCTGCCGGAGACACCTTCGTCGAACTCAGGCCGGCCGCACTGCGCACCCTCACCCTCGACGGCCACCCGCTCGACCCGGGCGCGCTCACCGGCAACCGGCTCGCCCTCACCGGGCTCGACCCCGGCGCGCACGAGCTGCGCGTCGAGGCCGACATGCCGTACTCGCACACCGGCGAAGGTATGCACCGCTTCACCGACCCGGCCGACGGCGAGACCTACCTCTACACCGCGGTCAGCCCCAACGACGCCTCCCTCGTCTTCGCCTCCTTCGACCAGCCCGACCTCAAGGCCGTCTTCGAAGTCGACGTCACAGCCCCCGAGGAGTGGACCGTCCTCGGCAACGGCGTCGCCACCCACAACGGCGCGGGACGCTGGAGCATCGCCCCCACCCCGCGTATCTCCACCTACCTCGTCGCCGTCGCCGCGGGCCCCTGGCACTCCGTACGCACCGAACACGCCGGACTGCCCTTCGGCATCCACTGCCGCCGCTCCCTCGCGCCCCACCTCGACGTGGACGCCGACGAGATCCTCGGCCTCACCCGCGCCTGCTTCGACCGCTACCACGAGAAGTTCGAGGAGCCCTACCCCTTCGACTCCTACGACCAGGCGTTCGTCCCCGAGTTCAACTGGGGCGCCATGGAGAACCCGGGACTCGTCACCTTCCGCGACGGGTATATCTACCGCTCCGCCGTCACCGACACCGAACGCCAGACCCGCGCCATGGTCATCGCCCACGAAATGGCCCACATGTGGTTCGGCGACCTCGTCACCCTCGCCTGGTGGGACGACATCTGGCTCAACGAGTCCTTCGCCGAGTACATGGGCTACCAGGTCCTCACCGAGGCCACCCGGTACACCGACACCTGGGTCGACTTCGGTGTCGGACGCAAATCCTGGGGGTACGACGCCGACCAGCGGCCCACCACCCACCCCGTCGCCCCCGACCCCGAAGCCGTCCCCGACGTGGCCGCCGCCATGCTCAACTTCGACGGCATCTCCTACGCCAAGGGCGCCTCCGCGCTGCGCCAACTCGTCGCCTGGCTCGGCGAGAAGGACTTCCTCGCCGGCATCAACACGCACTTCGCCCGGCACAAGTTCGGCAACGCCACCCTCGCCGACTTCATCGACTCCCTCGGCCAGGCCACCGAACGCGACGTGCACGCCTGGGCCGACGCGTGGCTGCGCACCACCGGCGTCGACACCCTCACCGCCACCGTCGCCGACACGGCCGACGGCTGGACCCTCGACGTCGCGCACGACGGCAGCCGCCCCCACCACATCACCGTCGGCACGTACGACGTCGACGTCGTCGACCCGGGCCGGCTCATCCAGCGCGACCGCCTCGACCTCGACGTCCCGCGCGTCGAGGGGTCCCGCGCCGAGGGATCCAGCGGCGAAGGGTCCCGCGCCGATGGGCCCCTCACCCGCCCCGGCGCCCGGCCGGCGCTCGTCGTGCTCAACGACGGCGACCTCACCTACGCCAAGATCCGGCTCGACCCCGAATCCTGGGCCACCGCGCTCAGTTCGCTCTCCGGCATCCCCGACCCGCTCACCCGCGCCGTCATCTGGAACGCGGCACGCGACATGGTCCGCGACGGCCGACTCGCCCCCGCCGCGCACCTCGAAGCCGCCCGCACCCACCTCCCGCACGAACCCGACCTCGCCGTCGTGCAGGGCGTCCTCGTCTTCGCCGCCGACCACATCACCGACCGCTACCTCCCGGCGCCCCAGCGGCACACCGCACTCGGCACCCTCACCGACATCTGCCGCGACCTGATCCGCCGCACCGAGGACGGCAGCAACCCGGGGCTGCGCCTCACCGCCGTACGCCACTTCATCGACGCGGCCACCCAACCCGCCGCCATCCAGGAGTGGCTGGGCTCCGGCGGTGTGCCCGGCGGCCCCGACCTCGACCCCGAACTCCGCTGGCGCGTCCTCACCCGGCTCGCCGTGCTCGGCGCCGTCGACGAGCCCGCCATCGCCGCCGAACTCGACCGCGATCCCAGCGCCACAGGGCAGGAAGGCGCCGCCCGCTGCCGGGCCGCACTTCCGAGCCCGGAGGCCAAAGCAGCCGCTTGGGCCCGGCTGTTCACCGACGACACCCTGTCCAACTACCTCTTCACCGCCACAGCGCAAGGCTTCTGGCAGCCCGAACACACGGACGTCCTGCGCGACTACGTGCCCCGCTACTACACCGACGCCGCCGCGCTCGCGAGCCGGCGCGGCACCGCCATCGCCGAAGCCGTCGGCCGGCACGCCTTCCCGCAGTACGCCGTCGACCAGGAGAACCTCCGCCTCGGCAGGGAAGCGCTCGACCACGGCGAGCTGTCCCCGGCGCTGCGCCGCAAGCTGGCCGACCAGATCGACGACCTCGCCCGCGCCCTGCGCGTACGCGGAGCCTGATACGCGAAGCGCGCTACGCGGAGCCTGATACGCGAGTACGCGGCCGGTGCGGCACCCGTCAGGGAACCCGCGCCGGCCGCGCCCAAACCACCCTCAAGGGGCAATACCGGTGCCGGGCACGGGTCGTTGAACACCGGGGCAGTCCAGCCCCCGAAGGCCCTGTCACCCTCGTGGAAGGCACCCCAGCCGATGACCACCCCCCAAGCCCCGGACGACCTCGACCAGCCGCACGACCTGGTGGGCATCGGCATCGGCCCGTTCAACCTCTCCCTCGCCGCGCTCGCCGACGGCGTGCACGGCGGCATCCACGCCGCCTTCTTCGACCAGAACCCCGCCTTCCACTGGCACCCGGGGCTGCTCATCGAGGGCGCCAGCCTCCAAGTGCCCTTCCTCGCCGACCTCGTCACCCTCGCCGACCCCGCGAACCCCTGGTCGTTCCTCAGCTACCTGCGCGCCCGCGAGCGGCTCTACCCCTTCTACTTCGCCGAGCGCTTCCACATCCAGCGCGCCGAGTACGACGCCTACTGCCGCTGGGTCAGCGAGCAGCTCCCCGCGCTGCACTTCGGACACCAGGTCGACGCGGTCCGCTGGAACCCCGAACGCGGCCTCTTCGAAGTCGACTTCACCCAGCTCGACGGTGAAGGCGAGGCGGAGGCCCTCGGCCGCACCTACACGCGCAACATCGCCCTCGGCGTCGGCACCGAGCCGTACATCCCCGAGCCCCTCAAGCCGCTCGTCGAGACACCCGCCGTGCCCGTCATCCACGCGGCCGACTACCTCGACCACCGCGAACGGATCCTCGCCGCCGAGCACATCACCGTCATCGGCTCGGGCCAGTCGGGCGCCGAGGTCTTCCTCGACCTGCTTCGCGCCCGTCCGGCCGGCGCCGAGAAACTGCACTGGCTCGCCCGCACCGAGGCGTTCGCGCCCATGGAGTACTCGAAGCTCGGCCTCGAACACTTCACGCCCGACTACACCCACTACTTCCACGCGCTGCCCGAACACGTGCGCGGCGAACTGCTGCCCAAGCAGTGGCAGTTGCACAAGGGCATCGACGCCGGCACCATCACGGCCATCCATGACGAGCTGTACCGCCGCACCCTGCACGGCGGCTGGCCCGACGCCGTGCTGACCCCAGGGGTCAACGTCCGCACGGCGGGCCGCGTCGCCACCACCAAGGTCGAACTCCACCTCGAACACACCCAGCAGGGCGCCAGGTCCCGGCTCACCACCGACGCCGTCGTCCTCGCCACCGGCTACCGGGAGCGCCCGCTCGACCGCGTCCTCGCCGGACTCGACCCGTACATGCGGCGCGACGCCGCCACCCGCCCGCGCATCGACGAACACCACCGGCTCGTCCTGGACCCGTCCGTCACCGGATCCGTCTACGTCCAGAACGCCGAGCGGCACAGCCACGGCGTCGGAGCCCCCGACCTCGGGCTCGCCGCCTGGCGCAGCGCCACCATCCTCAACCACCTCACCGGCAACGAGCCCTACCCGCTGCCCCGGCGCACCGCCTTCACCAGCTTCGGACTCGACGGACAGGACCGGACCCGCAAGGTGCCCGCACCCAGGGGCCTGGTCCCGCTCACCGAAGTCCGCTGAGACCAGCGCGACGGCCGTCTAGAACACCGGCGTACCGTCCCGCGTCAGCTTCCAGTCCACCGAGGCGAACGACGCGGGATCGACCGAACCCGCCGCCTGCACCCACGCGATGATCGTGTTGCGGATTTCGTCCGAATTGGCCCACACCTGCTGGGCGTTGGCCACCTGCGGGAAGTTGCCGCCGCCGCTCGCCCGGTAGTTGTTCACCGCCAGCACGAACCGCGCCGCCGGATCCAGCGCCGCACCCTCGAACCGCAGATCCACGATCCGCGAGCCGACCGGCTTCGCTATGTCGATCTCGTACGTCAGACCCGACACCGCGTCGTAGTTGTAGTCCGGTGTGTTGCCCGCGTTCGTCAGCTTCGCCGGGTCCACCGGAGCGCCCGCCGCCGTCTGCACGTAGTACCGCGCGGAGAACTCCAGATACTCCCGGATCTGAGCGCCCGTCAGCAGGCGCGCCTCCAGGGTGTTCTCGAACGGGTAGAGACCCGCCGCGTCCTTGATCGTCACATTGCCCGCAGGGATCACGGCCGTACGCGAGAAGCACGACGCCTGCGACAGCACCGGCAACGCCGCGTACTCGCCGCCCGCCAGCGCCGCCTTCACCGTCTCCGTCTGCACATGGTTGATCAGGTCGATGATCGGCTCGTCCTTCCAGGCCGCCTCGGCCGTCGTCATCGTCACCGACGACGTACCGATCACCTGGTTCACATACGCCACCACCTTGCGATGCTCACCCGCGAGCATCCTGGTGATCTTCTTGTCCTCGACGGCCGTGTTCGAGTTCAGCACCTTCGAAGCGACCCGCTCCACCGACCAGCCGCCCCGCTCCCAGACCAGGTCGAAGTCGAACACCGTCAGCCGCTGGCCCCACTTGAGCGGCTCGGAGAGCACGACCTCCTTGCCGGTCTTCTTGTTGACCACCCGGCGCTCCGGGATCTCCGCATGCGCGTGGCCCACCAGGATCGCGTCGATGCCCGGCACCTGCTCCGCCACCAGCGAGGCCGCGTTCTCCACGTACGGCACCTGGTCACCGTACGACGACGTGCCGTCCGAGCCCGAGTGCGCGGAGACGATCACCACGTCGGCGCCCATCGAGCGCAGCTTCGGCACCCACTTGGCCGCCTGCTCCTCCAGGCCGGGGAACGTCATCTTCCCCTGCACGTTCACCTTGTCCCAGATCGCGATCCCCGGGTTCGTCAGCCCCAGCACCGCCACCCGCACCTCACGGCCCTGCGGGGTGCGCAGCTTCTTGATGACATACGGCGCGAACGCGGGGCGCAGCGTCTTCGCGTCCAGGGCGTTGGCCCCCAGCAGCGGGAAGTCGCACTGCTCCTCGAACTTCCGCAGCACCGGAATGCCGTAGTTGAACTCGTGGTTGCCCAGCGCCGCGGCGTCGTAGCCGATCGCGTTCATCGCCTGCGCCATCGGGTGCACCGGACCGTGCTTCGCGGTGATCGGGTCGACCTTGGCGTAGTAGTACGACAGTTGGGTGCCCTGGATCGTGTCACCCGCGTCGATCAGCAGCGTGTTGCGCCGGCCGCGCTCCTTGCGGATCCCGTCCACCATCGTCGAGATCTTCGCCAGGCCCACATCGTTGTGCGCCGCGTCGTCGAACTCCTTGTCGGTGAAGTAGTCCCAGTTCAGGGCGTTACCGTGCAGATCCGTCGTGCCCAGCACCGTGAACGAGTAGCGCTGGGGCGCATGGCCGCCGTGCCCCGGCTTGTGGCCGTGCGCCTCGGCCGGCGCCGCGATTCCTCCCACCAGCGCCGCACCCGCACCGGCCACAGCCGAACTCCCCAGGAAAGTCCTACGATCCAGCGACATGCCACTCCCTCGTCTTAACCCGATCCCGATGAAACAACGCGCGTAGATAATGACCCACGAGCCCCCACCGGACAACACCTGCCAGAGTGAACACCTGACGCGCCGCAGCCCCAAGTCCCCGCCCGCGAAGGAGCAAACGCCCATGACGGCCGAAACGCCCACGGACACCGCCGTCCCGTACGGCACCCCCGGCGCCCCGCGCGTCGCCGTACGCGGCGAGGCGCGCCTCGAAGTCGACCCGGAGATCGCCCGTATCAGCATCGCCGTCGACGCCCGCGGCACCGACCGCCGCACGGCGCTGGACGACCTCACCCGCCGCAACAGCCAGGTGCTCGACCTCGTCAAGAGCTACGGCGAGGCCGTCGAGAAGATCGAGACCGGCGCCTTCTCCATCAGCCCCGAACTGACCAGGCGCGGCCGGACCGAACGCATCCGCACCTACCACGGGCGGGTCCATCTCACCGCCGAACTCAACGACTTCACCGCACTCGGCGAACTCACCACCCGCCTCGCCGACCTCGACCTCACCCATGTCACCGGGCCCTGGTGGGCGCTGCGCCCCGACTCGCCCGCCCGGGGCGAGGCCCGCCGGCAAGCCGTACGCGAAGCGGTGCAGCGCGCCCGCGAGTACGCCGAAGCCGTCGGCGCCGACCTCGCGGCCCTCGTGGAACTAGCCGACCTCGGCGCCGAGAACACCGCCGCGAGCTACGCGCCCCCCGCGCCCGGCGGCGCGATGCGCAGCCGCGCGGCCTTCGGCGGCGGCCAGGAGGAAGAGGCCCCCGCGCTCGATCTCGAACCGCAGCGGCAGACCGTTTACGCACAGGTGAATGCCCGCTTCACCATGACACCGCCCGATCTCGGCGCGTAACCGAAAAGGCCGGGGAATTGCTCAAAAGAGCGACCCCCCGCACAATTCAAGCTTTGTCAACAACCTTTAACCCGGAGGTTGTTACCTCGTCATTCCGGTCCAATTACCTACCCATCGGTAAGGTCTACTCTCGATATATGCGCCGAGCAAAGATCGTCTGTACCCTGGGGCCCGCAACCGACTCGTACGACCAGATAAAAGCCCTGGTCGAAGCCGGAATGGACGTCGCGAGACTCAATCTCAGCCACGGCAGTTACGCCGAGCACGAAGACCGGTACCAGCGGGTGCGCAAAGCGGCGGACGAGACGGGCCGCAACGTCGGCATCCTCGCCGACCTTCAAGGCCCGAAGATCAGGCTCGGCACGTTCCGCGAGGGCCCCGTACTCCTTGAACGCGGCGACGCGTTCACCATCACCGTCGAACCCCACCACGGCGACCGCCACACCTGCGGCACCACCTACCCGGGGCTCGCCGCCGACGTCACCACCGGTGAACGCATCCTGGTGGACGACGGAAAAGTCACCCTCGAAGTCACCGGGGTCGACGGACCGCGCGTGCGCACCACGGTCGTCGAAGGCGGCATGGTCTCCGACCACAAAGGGCTCAACCTCCCCGGCGTCGCCGTCTCCGTCCCCGCGCTCAGCGAAAAGGACATCGACGACCTCCGCTGGGCGCTGCGCACCGGCGCGGACGTCATCGCCCTGTCCTTCGTACGCAGCGGGGCGGACATAGCCGACGTCCACCGGATCATGGACGAAGAAGGCCGGCGCCTTCCCGTCATCGCCAAGGTCGAAAAGCCCCAGGCCGTCGAGAACATCGACGGCATCGTGGCCGCTTTCGACGGAATCATGGTGGCGCGCGGCGACCTCGGCGTGGAAATGCCCCTCGAACAAGTCCCCATGGTCCAGAAGCGCGCCGTGAATCTCGCCCGGCGCAATGCCAAACCGGTCATCGTCGCCACGCAGATGCTCGACTCCATGATCGAGAACAGCCGCCCCACCCGCGCGGAGGCCTCCGACGTCGCGAACGCCGTCATCGACGGCACGGACGCGGTCATGCTCTCCGGCGAGACCAGCGTCGGAAAGTACCCGGTCGAAACGGTCCGGACGATGGGCCGCATCGTCGAGGCGGCGGAGGAGGACCTCCTCGCCAAGGGCCTCCCGGAACTCACCGAAAGCAGCAAACCCCGCACCCAGGGCGGCGCGGTCGCCCGCGCGGCGGCGGAAATGGGCGACTTCCTCGGCGCGAAGGCCCTGGTCGCCTTCACCCAGTCCGGCGACACGGTCAAACGCCTCTCCCGCTACCGCTCCCCGATCCCCCTCCTGGCCTTCACCCCGGACCCGGCCACCCGCAGCCAGCTCAACCTCACCTGGGGCACGGAAACGTTCCTTGGCCCGTACGTGGACTCGACGGACGCGATGGTCGACCAGGTCGACGAACTACTCCTGAGCAGCGGCCGCTGCCGGCAGGGCGACGTGGTGGTGATCACAGCGGGCTCCCCGCCGGGGGTGGCCGGCACGACCAACATGGTCCGCGTCCACCACATAGGCGAGGACGACAGCCCGAAGTAGCGAGTCGGGCCCGCCCCGTACACGCCGTGGCGCCGGACAACGAAAAGTGGATGTTCACGAGGACGTGAACATCCACTTCGTCGCAGACTCGTACCGGGTGCGGGACTCGAACCCGCAAGCCCTCTCGGGCAGAGGTGTTTGAGACCTCCGTGTATACCGTTCCACCAACCCGGCGCGGCGCTGCGCGAAAGTCTACCGGGTCACCGGACCTCACCGCTGCTAGGTAGGCTCATGGATGCAGCCTGCGCCCCGCTACAAGGAGCTCCCCGTGACCACCCCCGAGTCGCCCCAGCCCGTCGACGATGACGACAAGTCGCACGTCCCGCCGCTGACGACGCGTGTCGTCATCGCCGAGGACGAGGCGCTGATCCGTCTCGACCTCAAGGAGATGCTCGAAGAAGAGGGCTATTCCGTCGTCGGTGAGGCCGGGGACGGGCAGCAGGCTGTGGAGTTGGCGCGGGAGCACCGGCCCGATCTGGTGATCCTGGATGTGAAGATGCCCGTCCTGGACGGGATCTCCGCCGCCGAGCAGATCGCCGCCGAGTCGATCGCGCCGGTCCTGATGCTGACCGCGTTCTCGCAGCGCGATCTGGTGGAGCGGGCGCGGGATGCCGGGGCCATGGCGTATCTGGTGAAGCCGTTCAGCAAGAGCGACGTGGTGCCGGCCATCGAGATGGCCGTGTCGCGCTTCACCGAGCTGCGGACGCTGGAGCAGGAGGTCGCCGACCTCACGCAGCGGCTGGAGACGCGGAAGCTGGTGGACCGGGCGAAGTCGGTTCTGCAGACGCAGTACGGGCTGACGGAGCCCGCCGCTTTCCGGTGGATCCAGAAGACGTCCATGGACCGCCGGCTGTCGATGCAGCAGGTCGCCGAGGCCGTCATCGAGGACGCCGAGGAGAAGAAGGCCGCCAAGGGCGAGCAGGGCTCGTAGTACGGCGTTGCCACGGCTGAGGCCCGCCCCGGAAACGTATCGGGGCGGGCCTCAGCCTTACCTGCGCGGCGTCAGTCCTCGCCCAGGTACGCCTTCCGCACCGACTCGTCGTGCAGCAGGTCCTGTCCCGTGCCGGAAAGGACGATGTTGCCGATTTCCATCACATGGCCGTGGTCGGCCAGCGACAGCGCCGCCTGCGCGTTCTGTTCCACGAGCAGGATCGTCGTGCCGGCCGCCTTGAGTTCGACGATCGTCGCCATGATCTTCTGCATCATGATGGGCGAGAGGCCCATGGAGGGCTCGTCCAGCATGAGCAGTTTCGGCTGGGACATCAGGGCGCGGCCCATGGCGAGCATTTGCTGTTCGCCGCCGGAGAGCGTTCCCGCAGCCTGCTTCCGGCGTTCCCCGAGGATGGGGAAGAGGTCGTAAGCGCGCTGGACGTCCTTTTCGATGCCCGCCTTGTCCGTCCGGAGGAACGCTCCGAGCTGGAGGTTCTCCGCGATGGTGAGGCGGGGGAAGATATGCCGGCCCTCGGGGGAGTGGGCGAGCCCGAGGGAGACGATCTTGTGGGCGGGGATTCCGGCGAGTGGCTTCCCGTCGAAGGTGATACGGCCGCCGGCCGGCTTGAGCAGCCCGGAGAGGGTGCGCAGGGTGGTGGTCTTGCCCGCGCCGTTGGTGCCGATGAGGGTGACGACCTGGCCGGCTTCGACGCTGAAGGAGATGCCCTTGACGGCTTCGATCTTGCCGTAGGCGACCTTCAGGTCTTCGACTTCGAGCAGCGCGGTCATTTGGTTTCTCCTTCCGCGTTTCCGGCGGCGGGTGCGGCGGGAGTGGTGTCGTCGGCACCGGAACCGGCATCGGCATCGGTGTCGTCGTCCATCGGCGTACCGAGGTAGGCGGCGATGACGCGTTCGTCGGCCTGGACGACGTCGGGCGTGCCTTCGACGAGCTTCTCGCCCTGGACGAGGCAGGCCACCCGGTCGCACAGGTTGAAGATGAAGCGCATGTCGTGCTCGATGACGAGCACGGCGATGCCTTGGTCCCGGATGGCGAAGACCAGTTCCTCGGTGGCCCTGGTCTCCTGCGGGTTCATGCCGGCGGTGGGTTCGTCGAGGAGCAGCAGCCCGGGTTCGCTGGCGAGTGCGCGGGCGATTTCGAGCTTGCGCTGTTCGCCGTAGGGGAGGTTGCGCGAGAGGTGGTCGGCCTTGTGCTGGAGGCCGATGAACTCCAGCAGTTCCATGGCGCGTGCGCGTGACTTCTCTTCGGCCTTCTTGAAGCCGGGACCGCGGAGCAGCGCGGACCAGAGTCCTTCTTTCGTCCGGGTGTGCCGTCCGACGAGGACGTTCTCCAGGACGGTCATGTTGGCGAAGAGCCGGATGTTCTGGAAGGTCCTGGCGATGCCGGCGCTGGTGACGAGGTGCGGTTTGGCGGGCAGGACGGTGCCTTTGTAGGCGACGGTGCCCTCGGTGGGCACGTAGAGCCCGGTGAGGCAGTTGAAGAAGGTCGTCTTGCCGGCGCCGTTGGGGCCGATCAGCCCGACGATCTCGCCGCTGTTGACGGTGAGGTCGACGGAGCGTACGGCGGTGAGGCCGCCGAACCGCATGGTGACGCCGGATGCCTGGAGGACGGTGGTGGTGGTCGCGGTTGTCATCGTGGTCACGCCCCCGCCTTGGTCGCGCCGACGGTACTGGTGGGGAGGGTGCCGTCAGGTGTGTCGAGTTGTCCGGTGTCGTGGAATTCGAGCTGGCGCCGCCGGTTGGCGATGATGCCTTCGGGGCGGAAGCGCATGAGCAGGACGAGTGCGATACCGAAGGCGAGCAGCTCGTAGTTCTGCAGGAAGCCGAGCTTCTCGGGGATCAGGTAGAGCAGGGTGGCGCCGAGGATCGGGCCGTTGACCGTGCCCATGCCGCCGAGGACGACGGCGGCCAGCAGGAAGGCCGAGTTGGGCGGCGCCGAGCCGGCGAACTGGTACGGGTTGGGCACGACGCTGTAGGTGACGTGCGCGCTGACCGTACCGGCGAGGCCGGCGAGTGAGGCGCCCAGGGCGAAGGCGATGAGCTTGACGCGGAAGCCGTTGATGCCCATGGCGGTCGCGGCTGTCTCGTCCTCGCGGATGGCGATCCAGGACCGGCCGATACGGGAGTCCGCCGCCCGGTTGAAGACGATCACCACGAGCGCGGTGATCAGCAGCATCAGGAAGAAGTAGTTGGCGAAGCGCCCGATGGTGAACGACCCGAGTTCGTGGTCGATGCCGAAGTCGAATCCGAAGAGGTTCAGGTCGGGGATGGCGGGGATGCCGTTGGGCCCGTTGGTGAGGTTGGGGCCTGAGGAGCCGTTGAGGTTGTTGACGGCGATACGGAAGATCTCCCCGAACCCGAGGGTGACGATGGCGAGGTAGTCGCCGCGCAGCCGCAGGGTTGGTGCGCCGATGAGCACGCCGAAGATCAGTGAGGCCGCCAGACCGGTGAGGGCCGCCGCCCAGAACGGGAACTGCACTCCGGAGAAGCGGGAGAACTCGGATCCCGAGACCAGGGCCGCCGCGTAGGCGCCGACGCCGAGGAAGGCGACGTATCCGAGGTCGAGGAGTCCGGTGAGGCCGACGACGATGTTCAGACCGAGGGCGACGGTGCCGAAGATGAGGATGTTGACGCCGAGGTTGGCGTTGTGGTCGTCGCTCTGGGTGAACGGGAAGATCGCCGCGGCGAGGAACGCCATGGAGGTGGCGAATCCCTTGTACCGGCCGTTGAGTTCGGAGAACCGGTCGAGGAGCCCCGAGGCGAAGATCGCCCAGGCGCCGAACAGCACGAGGAGGACGAAGCCGATGAAGGTCTCGCTGTCGTCGTTGTCGATGCTGATGCCGTAGCTGAAGACGATCAGCCCGATGGCGGTGGCGGCGGTGATGATGACGCGCTGTACCCAGGGGGCGGGCAGGGCCGCCTGGGGCAGGGTGTCGGGCTTGCGGAGGTGGTCGCGGAAGGCGCTGTCGCCCGGGAGCAGCGCGAGCGCGCCGAGCAGGGCGAGGAGTCCGGCGACGGCCGCGACGTACGCGCCCGGGTCGAGGTTGGCCAGTCCGCCGAGGTCGACGGCGATGGCGATCGCGCTGAACCAGGTGACGGCGAAGGTGGCGACCGCGGCGAGGAACACCGGGTTGGCCGAGCCGGTGGGGTTGGCCCAGCGCAGCCCGCGGACGTCCCACTGGGTGAGGGTGAAGACGAGGGTGAGGACAGCGGCGGCGATGGCGAGGATCTGCAGGCCCGCGGGATAGCCGTAGACCGTGAGGTCGCCGGGGAACTCCGAGGTGTAGGTCCAGGACATGAAGGCGCTGGCGATGGTGCCGATCGCGCCGACGGCGGTGACGACGCGGGCCGCGGCTGTGGGCAGCGGGACGACGCCGCGGACGACGGGGGTGGTGGTCTCTGTGGTCATGGTGCTCACGCCCTGTCCGCGACACGTTCGCCGAGCAGCCCTTGTGGCCTGAACAGCAGTACGAGGATGAGGAGGATGAAGGCCCACACGGAGGCCCAGCTCTGGCCGCCGAACTGTTCCATGCCGGGGATGTCGGAGATGTAGGCGGTGGCCATGGCTTCGGCGAGGCCGAGGACGAGGCCGCCGAGCATGGCTCCGTAGATGTTGCCGATCCCGCCCAGCACGGCTGCGGTGAAGGCCTTGAGTCCGGCCTGGAAGCCCATCGAGTAGTCGATGCTGCCGTACTTGACGCCGTACGCGACACCGGCGACGGCGGCGAACAGGCCGCCGATGGCGAAGGCGACGACGATGATGCGGTTGGTGTCGATGCCCATGAGCTGCGCGGTGTCCGGGTCCTGCGCGGTGGCCTGCATGGCACGCCCGGTGCGGGAGGTGCGCATGAAGTAGGCGAGTGCGCCCATGGAGACGACCGCCGCGGCGAGCAGGAAGATGTCGCCGCCCTGGACGTTCACCGAACCGAGGTGGTAGGGCCCGAAGTTGAGCTGGGGGAACGGCCTGGCGCTCTTCGCGTCCGGGTACAGGTTGAAGACGATCTGCTGGAGCGCGAGCGAGAGCCCGATGGCGGTGATGAGTGGCGCGAGGCGTGGCGCGCCGCGTAGTGGTCGGTAGGCGAATCGTTCCGCTCCGATGGCGATGAGCACGGCGACGAGCGCGCCGCCTATCAGCATCAGGGGGAGGGCTATCCACATGGATATGCCGTCCGGCAGGACGAGATAGACCGTGAGGGCTCCGAAGCCGCCGGTCATGAAGATCTCGCCGTGGGCGAAGTTGATGAGCTGGACGATGCCGTACACCATCGTGTAGCCGATGGCGATCAGCCCGTACATCGAGCCGAGGAACAGCCCGTTGGCCAGCTGCTGCGGCAGGGTGTTCACCGCATGGCCTCCATGTGGGTGGTGGGGAGTGTGCGCGGGGTGGTGGGGACGGCCCGCTGTGGCGGCGCTGTCCGTGGTGGTGCGTGGGCTGTTCGCTGCGGGGTGCTCCCGGCGGAGCCCGGCACCATCACATGAGGTGTGGTGCCGGGCTCGGTGTGCGGATTCAGCTCACTGCCGGCTCGGCGCTGTCGGCTCAGCCGGCGTCGTAGGTGCCGCTGTTGACGGCCTTCCAGGCCTTGTTGGTGACCTGGTAGACGGTGAGCTGCTTGTTGGTGGTGTCGCCGTACTGGTCGAACGAGACGGGTCCCGCGATGCCCGAGAAGTTGGACTTCTGGACCTCGGCGACGACCTGCTCACGCGCGTCGTCCGGGATCTTCCCGTCCTTCACGACGTTGCCGACGGCCTTGATGATGGCGGTCGCGGCGTCGTAGGAGTAACCGCCGTAGGTGCCGTAGTCACCGGGGTACTTCTTCGCCTTGTACTCGGCGATGAAGGCCTTGGCGGCGGGCAGGGTGTCCAGCGGGACACCGACGGAGGTGGCGAGGTCGCCCTCGGCGGCGGCGCCCGCCGTCTTGATGTACGTGTCGGAGAACATGCCGTCGCCGCCGAACAGCGGGATCTTGGCCCCGGCGTCCTTGAGCTGCTTGGTCAGGATCTGCGACTCGTCGTACTGGCCGCCGTAGTAGACCAGGTCGGCCTTGGAGTTCTTGATCTTGGTGACGAGGGTGGAGAAGTCCTTGTCACCGGTGTTGACGTGGTCCTGTCCTGCGACCTTGCCGCCTTCCTTGACGAAGCCCTCCTTGAAGAGCTTCGCGAGGCCGGCGCCGTACGTCTGCTGGTCGTCGACGACGTAGACGCTCTTCTTCTTGAGCTCCTTGAACGCGTACTGGGCGGCGAAGCCACCCTGCAGGGCGTCGGTCGTGGCGGTGCGGAAGTACGTCTTGTAGTCGCGCTTCTTCGTGCCGGTCTGCCAGTCCTTGCCCTGCGTCAGCTCGGGCGCCGTGTTGGCGGGGGAGATCTCGACGAGGTTGGCGTTCGCGAAGGTCTTCTGCATCGAGGTGGCCACACCGGAGTTCAGCGGGCCGACGACGCCGAGGACTTCCTTCTCGGCCACCAGGGCGCTGGCGTTCTGCTGGCCGGAGGCCGGGAGCGCCTTGTCGTCGAGGGCCTTGATCTTGAAGGTGACGCCCGGGACGGTCTTGTTCTTGTTGGCGTCGTCGGCGGCTATCTGGGCGCCGTACTGCAGGCCGAGGCCGGTGGCGGAGTTCTGTCCTGTGAGCGGCGCGTCGACGCCGATGACCACGGTGACGGACTTGCCGCTGTCGCCGCCGCCGGAGTCGCTGTCGTCGTCGCGCGATCCGCAGGCCGTGAGTGTGAGTGCTCCGGTGGTGAGCACGGTGGTGAGTATGAGCAACGAACGCTGTCGCACGATGAATCCTCTCCCTGGCGCGGCGGCCTCTGCTGAGGTGCCGTGTGTCTCGCCGGGCCGTACTGGCGGTGCTGGGCCGTGCTGTGGACGCGCCCGGCGGCGCGGTGACTGGGCGTGACTCTAAGCGAGGCGGGGGAGTGGGGAACCGATGAAGGTCAGGATGTGACTGTCTTGTTATGCCCCGACGGCAAGGAGGCGGGCGCCATGGGGGCAGACCGGGAGTTTCCGAACAGCCCGTTTGTGTTCACATGCTGAGAACCCGCAGTTCCGCTAAGGGGCTTGACGCGATCATGGTACTGACGGCCGGCAGATGGCCCGGATGGCGGCCGAGACGTCGGCGGCGTAGGTGCGGCTGAGCACGAAGGTCTGTTTCTGTATTGCACGCTTGTTACGGAGTGTTACATCCAGGAAAGGCAGTTCGAATCCGGCCGGTGTGCCCGCGCAGTCGTCGACCTTGATCCGCAAGGTGATCCGGCGGCTGTGGTGTTCGGTCAGCGTGAACGGCGTTTCGGGCAGCGTGGTGGTCGTCAGCGCGGTGAAGGGCTGCTGCATCTCCTCGACGGTGAGCGGCGGTCCGGCCGCCGCGCTGACGGTGACGCGCAGCCGGAACGTGCGGCTGCCCGGGTCGGGCGCGCCGACGGGTCCCGCGTAGCTGATCCGGGTGGCGTCCCCGGGCAGCGGCGCTGGTGTGACGGCTGACCGGGGCTGCCGGGTCAGCGTGTTGGCGACGGCGAGTACGACGACGAGCGCGCAGCCGGTGACCAGCAGGACCCGGCGCCACCGGGTCGCGGGCGGCAGCGGCGGTTCGGCGTCGAGGATGTCACCGGCCTGCGGCCGGACGGGGAGCGGGAGTTGCGCGTCGGACGCCGATTCGACGGGGCCGATCGCGTTCATCGGGCAGGCCCCGGCCGGTGCGGGCGGCGAACCGGGCGCTGGGCGCCGGTGGCGGGTCGGTCCGAGGCGTGCGGCGTGGTCCCCATGAGGGAAAGCTAGGTCGTCACCTTCGGTGACACAACCGGTCGCGCCGGGACGGTTATTGCCGCCCCGGCGCGGCGGGGGCGGCCCGGCCTGTCGTTCGGGTCGGGCCCCGGCCCCGCGTCAGCTCCGCGGGCCCGCGTCGCGCAGCAGGCAGGTGAGGCGCGCGGTGCACACCCGCTTGTCGTGTTCGTCGGTGATGACGATCTCGTAGGTCGCGGTCGTGCGGCCGAGGTGTACGGGGGTGGCGACGCCGGTGACGGTGCCGCCGCGTACGCCGCGGTGGTGCGTGCAGTTGAGGTCGACGCCGACGGCGACCTTGCCGCTGCGCCCGTGCAGCATCGCCCCGACGGAGCCGAGGGTTTCGGCGAGCACGGCGGACGCGCCGCCGTGCAGCAGCCCGTACGGCTGGGTGTTGCCCTCCACGGGCATCGTGCCGACGACGCGCTCGGCGGTGGCTTCGACGATCTCGACGCCCATGCGCTCGCCGAGGTGCCCGGCGGAGAACAGCGCGGGCAGGTCGGTGCCGAGCGCCGCGTACTCGTCGATGATGTCCTGGGGCAGTTTGATGGCGGACTGGTCACCCATGGGGCTCGGCTCCGATCGTCGGTGAGGCGTGTGCGGGTCTCACTTAACCAGATCGCTGAGCGGACGCTTAGGGCCTGTCCCGCCGACCGGCCCGCTCGCCGTCACCGGACTGCTCGAAGCGCACGACGACGGACTTGCTGACGGGTGTGTTGCTGGTGTCGGCGGTCGAGCCGAGCGGGACCAGTACGTTCGTCTCGGGGTAGTACGCGGCGGCGCAGCCGCGTGCGGTGGGGTAGTGGACGACGCGGAAGCCGGCGGCGCGGCGCTCGACGCCGTCCCGCCACTCGCTGACGAGATCGGTGTACGCGCCGTCGGCGAGGCCGAGTTCGGCCGCGTCGTCGGGGTTGACGAGGACGACGCGGCGGCCGCCCTTGATGCCGCGGTAGCGGTCGTCGAGGCCGTAGATCGTGGTGTTGTACTGGTCGTGGGAGCGGATGGTCTGCAACAGCAGCCGCCCCTGCGGCAGTTCGGGGTGCTCCACCGGCGCTGCGGTGAAGTTGGCCTTGCCGGTCGCGGTCGGGAAGCGGCGTTCGTCGCGCGGGGCGTGCGGCAGTTGGAAGCCGCCGGGGTGCGCGACGCGCGCGTTGAAGTCCTCGAAGCCGGGGACGACGCGGGCGATGCGGTCGCGGATCGCCGCGTAGTCCTTCTCGAAGTCCTCCCAGGGAGTGGTGGAGGCGGGGCCGAGCACGGCGCGGGCCATCCTGGCGACGATGGCGGGTTCGGAGAGCAAGTGCGGGCTCGCAGGCGGGAGGTTGCCGCGTGAGGCGTGCACCATGCCCATGGAGTCCTCGACGGTGACGACCTGCCGGCCGGCCGCCTGGACGTCCTTGTCGGTGCGGCCGAGGGTGGGCAGGATCAGGGCGCGCCGCCCGGTGACCGCGTGCGAGCGGTTGAGCTTGGTGGAGACGTGCACGGTCAGCCGCGCGGTGCGCATCGCCGCTTCGGTGACGTCGGTGTCGGGCGTCGCGGCGACGAAGTTGCCGCCCATCGCGAAGAAGACCTTGGCCTTGCCGTCGCGCAGCGCCTCGATGGAGCGGACGACGTCGTAGCCGTGGTGCCGGGGCGAGGTGATGTGGAACTCCCGGTCGAGGGCGTCGAGGAAGGCCGGCGCCGGCCGCTCGAAGATGCCCATCGTGCGGTCGCCCTGCACGTTGGAGTGGCCGCGCACCGGGCACACACCGGCGCCGGGGCGGCCGATGTTGCCGCGCAGCAGCAGGAAGTTGACGACTTCGCGGATGGTCGGCACGGCGTGCTTGTGCTGGGTGAGACCCATCGCCCAGCAGACGATGGTGCGCTTCGAGGCGAGGACCATGGCGAGGGCACGTTCGATGTCCGCGCGGTCGAGTCCGGTCGCCGTGAGGGTGTCGGCCCAGTCGGCCTCTTCGGCGGCCGCGGCGAACTCCGCGTACCCGTGGGTGTGTTCGGCGACGAAGGCGGTGTCGACGGCGCCGGGAGTGCCGATGATCAGCTTGTTGAGCAGCCGGAAGAGCGCCTGGTCGCCGCCGATCCTGATCTGCAGGAACAGGTCGTTGAGCGCGGCGCCCTTGAGCATGCCCTGCGGGGTCTGCGGGTTCTTGAACCGTTCGAGCCCCGCCTCGGGCAGCGGGTTGACCGAGATGATCTTGGCGCCCGCCGCCTTGGCCTTCTCCAGCGCCGACAGCATCCGGGGGTGGTTGGTGCCCGGGTTCTGGCCGGCGACGATGATCAGGTCGGCCTGGTGGATGTCGTCGAGGGAGACGCTGCCCTTGCCGACGCCGATCGTCTCGGAGAGCGCGGAGCCGGACGACTCGTGGCACATGTTGGAGCAGTCCGGCAGGTTGTTCGTGCCGAACTCGCGGGCGAAGAGCTGGAGCAGGAAGGCCGCCTCGTTGCTGGTGCGGCCCGAGGTGTAGAAGACCGCCTCGTCGGGCGATTCGAGCGCGGCCAGCTCCTCGGCGATGATCGCGAAGGCGCGCTCCCAGCTCACCGGTGCGTAGCGGTCGTCGCCGTCCGGGGCGGCGCCGCGCTCCAGCAGGACGGGCTCGGTGATACGGCCCTGCTGCCCGAGCCAGTAACCGCTGCGGGTGAACAGGTCGGCCAGCGGATGGGCGGCGAAGAAGTCGGGGGTGACCCGGCGCAGCGTCGCCTCCTCGGCGACGGCCTTCGCGCCGTTCTCGCAGAACTCCGCGATGTGCCGGTGGTCGCCCTCGGGCCAGGCGCAGCCGGGGCAGTCGAAGCCGTCCTTCTGGTTGACCTTGAGGAGCGTGCGCGCCGCGCGCCGGACCCCCATCTGCCGCTGGGCCATCCGCAGGCTGTGCGCGACGGCGGGGAGGCCGGCCGCCGCGTGCGGGGGCGGCGAGACCTGCGGGTCGTCCTGGACGGGATCGTCCGCGGGCGGTTTGGTGGCCATCACGCTCTCCTCGTTGGTCGACCGCGTACGGTATCCAATCCTGTCACGGCGGTCCCGGGACCCGTCGGCGGGACAGGCCGGTCGGGATTGTCAGTGGGGCGTGGCAGGATCGGGTGCGTGGCTGAGACAGCATCGAAGAAGACCGCAGACATCCGTCCTCGCCTGCTCCTCATGGACGGGCACTCCCTGGCGTACCGGGCGTTCTTCGCGCTGCCCGCGGAGAACTTCACCACCGCGACCGGCCAGCCGACCAACGCCATCTACGGCTTCGCGTCCATGCTGGCGAACACGCTGCGCGACGAGGCGCCCACGCATTTCGCCGTGGCCTTCGACGTGTCCCGCAAGACCTGGCGCTCCGAGGAGTTCCCCGAGTACAAGGCCAACCGCTCCACGACTCCCGACGAGTTTAAAGGACAGGTCGAGCTGATCGGGGAGCTGCTCGACGCCATGGGCGCCGTCCGGTTCGCCGTCGACGGCTTCGAGGCCGACGACATCATCGCCACCCTCGTCACCCAGGCCGAGGCCGCCGGGTTCGACGTGCTGATCGTCTCCGGCGACCGGGACTCCTTCCAGCTCGTGAGCGAGCACACCACGGTGCTCTACCCCACCAAGGGCGTCTCCGAGCTGACCCGCTTCACCCCGGAGAAGGTCCAGGAGAAGTACGGGCTGACGCCCGCGCAGTATCCGGACTTCGCCGCCCTGCGCGGCGACCCGTCCGACAACCTCCCGGGCATCCCCGGCGTCGGTGAGAAGACGGCCGCCAAGTGGATCAACCAGTTCGGCTCCTTCGACGAGCTGATCGCCCGCGCCGACGAGGTCAAGGGCAAGGCCGGGCAGAACTTCCGCGACCATCTGGAGTCGGTCAAGCTCAACCGCCGGCTCACCGAGATGGTGCGCGACGTGCCGCTGCCCAAGACCGCCCTGGAGCTGGCGCGCGCCCCCTACGACCGCACGGCGGTCGCCGGGGTGCTGGAGGTCCTGGAGATCCGCAACCCCAGCCTGCGTGAGCGGCTGCTCGCGGTCGACCCCGGCGCCGTCGAGGACACCCCCCCGCCGCCCGAGGCCGGTGTCGAGCTGGACGGGGCCGTCCTCGCCACCGGCGAACTCGCCCCCTGGCTCGCCGAGCACGGCGCACAGCCTCTCGGTCTCGCCACCGTCGACACCTGGGCGCTCGGTACCGGCAGCATCAGCGAGATCGCGCTCGCCGCCGCGGGCGGGGCCGCCGCCTGGTTCGACACCACGCAGTTGGACGAGGCCGACGAGCAGGCGTTCGCCGGCTGGCTCGCCGACGCGGAGCGCCCCAAGGTCATGCACAACGCGAAGGCCGTCATGCGGGTCGCCCCCGAGCACGGCTGGCTGATCGGCGGCGTCACGATGGACACCGCCCTCGCCGCCTACCTCGTCAAGCCCGGCCGCCGCTCCTTCGCGCTGGACGCCCTCGCCGTCGAATACCTCGGCCGGGAACTCGCCCCCGCAGCCGCCGCCGACGGACAGCTCGCCTTCGGCACGGACGAACAGGCCGAGGCGCAGTCCCTCATGACCCAGGCCCGCGCCGTCCTCGACCTGGGCGACGCCTTCACCGGGCGGCTCGCCGAGGTCGGCGCCGCCCGGTTGCTCGACGACATCGAGCTGCCCACCTCCATCATGCTGGCCCGCCTGGAGCGGCACGGCATCGCCGCCGACCGCGCGCATCTCGAAGCCATGGAGCAGCAGTTCGCGGGCGCCGTGCAGCAGGCGGTCAAGGAGGCGCACGCCGCGGTAGGCCGCGAGTTCAACCTCGGCTCGCCCAAGCAGCTCCAGGAAGTCCTCTTCGCCGAGCTGGGCCTGCCCAAGACGAAGAAGACCAAGACCGGTTACACGACGGACGCCGACGCGCTGGCCTGGCTCGCCGCGCAGACCGAGCACGAGCTGCCCGTCATCATGCTGCGCCACCGCGAGCAGGCGAAGCTGCGCGTCACCGTCGAGGGGCTGATCAAGTCGATCGGCGCCGACGGCCGGATCCACACCACCTTCAGCCAGACCGTGGCCGCCACCGGACGCCTCTCGTCCACCGACCCCAATCTGCAGAACGTGCCGGTGCGCACCGACGAGGGCCGGGCCATCCGGCGCGGCTTCGTCGTGGGCGAGGGCTACGAATCGCTGATGACGGCCGACTACAGCCAGATCGAGCTGCGCGTGATGGCGCATCTCTCCGAGGACGCCGGGCTGATCGAGGCGTTCACCTCGGGCGAGGACCTGCACACCACCGTCGCCTCCCAGGTGTTCGGCGTCGAGCGGGCCGCCGTCGACCCCGAGATGCGCCGCAAGATCAAGGCGATGTCGTACGGCCTCGCCTACGGCCTGTCCGCCTTCGGCCTCTCCCAGCAGCTCAACATCGAGGCCGCCGAGGCACGCGGGCTGATGGAGACCTTCTTCGAACGGTTCGGCGGGGTGCGCGACTACCTCCAGCGCGCCGTCGTCGAGGCCAGGGCCACCGGCTACACGGAGACGATGCTCGGCCGCCGCCGCTACCTGCCCGACCTCAACAGCGACAACCGGCAGCGCCGCGAGGCCGCCGAGCGGATGGCGCTCAACGCCCCCATCCAGGGCACCGCCGCCGACATCGTCAAGGTCGCGATGCTCCATGTCGACAGCGCGCTGCGGCAGTCCGGGCTCACCTCCCGGATGCTCCTCCAGGTCCACGACGAAATCGTGCTGGAGATCGCCCCCGGCGAGCGGGCCGCCGTGGAGGAGCTGCTGCGCCGCGAGATGCTGGCCGCCGTCGAACTGCGCGCGCCGCTGGACGTCTCGGTGGGCGTCGGCGCCGACTGGGAGTCGGCGGCGCACTGACGGCGGACTCCGGGCCCCGGCCACCTGCGGCCCAACCGCAGGTGGCGAACTGGTGAAAACCGGTCACGGACCGATGTGCTGGGGCGGGGAGTTGACGTAGGGTCGCCTGAGTCCACGCGCTGGGGAGCGCGAACGTCCGCTTAACGGGAGGGCCAGACGTATGGCAGCGCTATTCGGCCGCCGACTGCGCAGAGGGGCGACCAGCACGGCCGTGGCCGCGGCCGCGATCGCGGCTCTGGCCGCATCACAAGCCCCCGGCGCGACCCCCGCCCCCAGACCCGACGGCGGGGCGACGGCCGATGTGACTCCACCCGCCGCGGACTCGGTCACCGGCGGCTCCCAGTACTACACGGAGCTGCCCCCGCTGAACACGCCCAACAAGCCGGGCAGTTCGATAGGCAAGCCGGACGTCGAAGGACCGGCGGAAGCGGGCATCCCCGCTTCGGTCCTCGCCGCGTACCGGCAGGCGGAGGCGACCCTCAAGGAGAGCAAGCCGCAGTGCCGGCTCCCCTGGCAGCTCCTCGCCGCCATAGGCAAGGTCGAGTCGGGGCAGGCACGCGGCGGCCAGGTCGACGCGCAGGGCACCACCAACGCGCCGATCCTCGGCCCGGTGCTCAACGGCGCGGGCTTCGCCAACATCCCGGACACCGACGGCGGACAGTACGACGGCGACAGCGTCCATGACCGCGCCGTAGGCCCGATGCAGTTCATCCCCTCCACCTGGGCCACCTGGGGCCGCGACGCCAACGGCGACGGCACCAAGGACCCCAACAACGTGTACGACGCGGCGCTCTCCGCGGGCCTCTACCTCTGTGCGGGCGACCGCGACCTGTCCATCGACAGCGAGCGCGACGCGGCGGTCCTCAGCTACAACCACTCGCAGGAGTACCTGAACACGGTCCTGTCGTGGCTGGAGTTCTACCGCAACGGCATCCACGAGGTCCCGGACGGCAGCGGCGTGCTGCCCTCCGGCAGCGGACCGCTCAACCCCGAGCCTTCGCCCACGCCCAGCGCGCCGCCCAGCAGCAGCCCCAACCCCGGCGGATCGCACTCCCCGGCCAAGCCGGACAAGGGCGGCAGCAAGCCCACGCACCCCGGCGGTTCGGGCTCCCCGAGCACCCCGCCGACCACGCCGCCCGGCGAAGGACCCACCACCCCGCCCGGCGAAGGCCCGACCACGCCCCCGGCGCAGCCGGTGGTCGGCCACCTCGAAAAGACAGCGGGTGACGGCCTGTCGGCCGTCGCCGGAGACCTCTTCGCCGGCCGGGCCACGGTCAAGGCGGAAACCGAAGCGGGCAAGCCCGTCGCGGGCACGGCGGTGCAGTTCGAGATCGTCGGCGACACCGACGCGCACTTCGACGGCAGCCCGGCCAAGATCGTCGTCACCACCGGCACGGACGGCACGGCCACCGCGCCGGCCGTGCGCGCGGGCGAGAAGGCCGGCAGCTTCACCGTCAAGGCCAGCGTGAAGACCGGCGGAGTCGCCGCCGTCGAGTACGCGGCGACGGTCACCGCCCGCCAGGCCGACACCGTCGTCAGGACCGACGAAGCGGCCCTGACCGCCGCGCCCGGCGCGGAGTTCGCCAACCCCGTCACGGTCCAGGCCACCCGCAAGGGCGCGGCCGTCGCCGGCACGGACGTCAAGGTCTCGATGGTGACCGCCGACTCGGGGCCGTCCTTCAAGGACGAGGCCGGCAAGCCGGTCCGCACCCTGGAAGGCCTCAAGACCGACGCCGACGGCAAGCTCCAGCTCCCCAAGATCTACGCGGACGCCGCCACCGGCACCTTCGACCTCCGCATCGAAGCGGCGGGCGGCGCGGTCCTGACCGTCCACCTCACGGTCGAAGCACCCAAGTAGCACCACCCGCGCACCGCCCCCGGCCGAAACAACTTCGCCCGGGGGCGGCGCCGCGCTCGGCCCCGGCGGCGATGCCGACGGCACCGGCCGCGCGGGGCACCGCCCCGGACCAGAGCTGAACCGGCCGGGGGGCGGTGCGGCGGTTGACAGGTGCGCCGCCCGTTCGGCTTGTAGCCGTGACGGCCGGGCGGCGCCGCCGCGACGGCCCCGACGTGCGCGACACGCGAACCGCCCGCGGCCGGCACCTAATCCGCCGGAGGCGGTGCTGCCGGCACGGCCACGCCCGGCGGCGGCCGAGGCAGCGGGCCGGCTCGGCCACGGACGGGGCGGCCGCGCGGCTCCGCAGCCCGGTCGTCGTCGCCCGCAGCCCTTACTGCCGGCGGTTGTTGAGGCGGCGGGTCGGTTCCGCCGTTGACGGGTCCTCCGGCCAGGGGTGGCGTGGGTAGCGGCCCCGCAGTTCCGCCCGTACCGCCCGGTAGCCCTCCTGCCAGAACGACGCCAGGTCCGCCGTCACCGCCGCCGGGCGGCCCGCCGGGGAGAGCAGGTGGACCAGCACCGGCACCCCCGCGAGCAGCGGGGTGTCCCGCCAGCCGAACAACTCCTGGAGTTTCACCGCCAGTACGGGCTGCTCGCCGCCGTACTCCACCCGCACCCGCGAGCCGCTCGGCACCTCGATGCGCTCAGGGGCCAGCTCGTCGAGCCGGGACGCCTCGCCCGTCGACCACGGGAGCAGCCGCCGCAGCGCCTGCCCCGCTTCGATCCCGCCCAGATCCGCGCGGCGCCGCGCCCGGGACAGTTCGGGCTCCAGCCACTCGGCCGCCCGCTCCAGCAGCGCCTCGTCCGACATGTCCGGCCAGTTGCCGCCGAGCGCGCGGTGCAGGAAGCCCAGCCGCTCCCGCAGGCCACGGGAGTCCCGGGTCCAGCGCAGCAGACCGAGCCCGTCCCGCCGCAGCCCGTCCAGCAGCGCGCCGCGCACCAGTTCAGGGGCGGGCTTCTTCAGCGGGCGTACGGACAGTTCGACGGCGCCCAGCCGCTCCACCCGCCGGGCGACCACGTCGCCGTCCTCCCAGCGCACCTCCTCGCCCGCCGTACGCAGCGCGCCCGCCGCCGCGAGCGCCGTGGCCTCGTCGATGACGGCGGCCAGCCGGATCCGCGCGGCGGCGGCCGTCGCCGGACGGTCGGCCACCGCGACCGCCAGCCACGGCGCGCCCCGCAGCCGCGACCCCTCGCCGACCTCACCGCCGGTGCCGGACACCATCAGATAGGTGCCCTCCGCCCGCGCCCGCGCCACCCGTTCGGGGAACGCCAGCGCCACCACAAGACCCGCCGCAGCGTCGTCCGTCACCGGACCACCGCCCGCCGGGCCGGCCCTGCCCGCCGCCGAGGCCAGCCGCCGCGCCTCCTGGCGCCAGCGCGCGCCGTACGCGTCGCCGCCCGCCCGTGCCTGCCGCCAGGCCGCCGCCAGATCGTCCCCGTACCCGCGCGGCGGCTCCTCGCTGAGCAGCGCCACCACCTCGGCGGCCCGCCGGCCGCCGACCTCGCGCGCCCCGTCGACCAGGGCGCGCGCCAGCCGGGGGTGCACCCCGAGCCCGGCCATCCGTACGCCGCGCTCCGTCGCCCGGCCCGCCGCGTCCACCGCGCCGGTCGTGGCCAGTACGGAGCGGGCAGCCGCCAGCGCCCCCGCGGGCGGCGCGTCGAGCAGGGCAAGACCCGAGGCGTCCGGATCGCCCCAGCACGCCGCCTGCAACGCGAAGGCCGCCAGATCGGCGACCTTGATCTCGGGGGACGGGAAGCGGACGAGCCGGCTGTCCTCCGCCTCCGTCCAGCACCGGTAGACACTGCCCGGCGCCTCACGCCCCGCCCGGCCCGCCCGCTGCCGGGCGCCCGCCTGCGAGACCCGTACCGTCGCCAGCGCGCTCAGCCCGCGCGCGTGGTCCGTACGCGGCTCGCGCGCCAGGCCCGCGTCCACGACGACCCGTACCCCGGGCACCGTCAGGCTCGACTCGGCGACCGCCGTGGCCAGCACGACCCTGCGCCGGTCCGACGACCCGGCGAGCACCGCGTCCTGCACGGCCGCCGGCGCCCGCCCGTGCACCTGGAGCACCTCGGCGTCGAGCCCGGCCAACTGGCCCGCCACCCGGCCGATCTCACCGACCCCCGGCAGGAAACAGAGCACGTCACCGGTCCGTTCGGCCAGTGCCCTGCGCACCACCGACGCCACATGCGTCAGCAGCGCCGGGTCCACCCGCATCCCGTGCGGCGGCCGTACGGGCGCGGCCGGCGGCGCCCACACCACCTCGACCGGGTACGACACGCCCCGCGCCTCGACCACCGGCGCGTCCCCCAGCAGCCGGGCCCAGCCCGCGGCGTCGGTCGTCGCCGACGCCGCCACCAGCCGCAGCTCGGGCCGCAGCACGGCGCGTACGTCCAGCAGGAAGGCGGCGACGGTGTCCGCGTCCAGATGCCGCTCGTGGCACTCGTCGATGATCACCACATCGACCCCGGCCAGCTCCTGGTCGCGCTGGAGCCGCTGCAGCAGCACCCCCGTCGTGACGACCTCGACCACCGTCCGCGGCCCCACCACCCGCTCGCCGCGCACGGTGAAACCGACCCGGTCGCCCGCCTGTTCGCCGAGCAGCCAGGCCATCCGCCGGGCGGCGGCCCGCGCCGCGATCCGCCGGGGCTCGGCGACGACGACGCGCCGTACCGGCCCTTCACCCGCGCGCAGCTCCCCGGTCAGCAGCCCCGCGAGCACCAGCGGCACCAGCGTCGTCTTGCCCGTGCCCGGCGGTGCGCACAGCACGGCGCAGCCGGGACCCGCCAGGGCCCGCGCCAGCGCGGGCAGCGCCTTGCGTACCGGCAGCGCGGCCAGCGCCTCGCCGCGGATCACCCTCAGTCCCGTACGCAGACGAAGATCGCGGTGCCCGGCAGCAGCCGTCCGCGCAGCGGCGACCAGCCGCCCCACTCCTGGGTGTTCCACTCCGGCCATTCCGGCTCCACCAGGTCGACCAGCCGGAAGCCGCCCGCCACGACGTCCCGCACCCGGTCGCCGACCGTGCGGTGGTGCTCCACGTACAGCGCGTTGCCTTCCTCGTCCTGCTCCACGTACGGGGTGCGGTCGAAGTAGGGGACGGTCGCCGTCAGCCCCTCGGGCCCCGGCTCGTCGGGGAACGCCCAGCGGACCGGGTGCGTCACCGAGAACACCCAGCGCCCGCCGGGCCGCAGCACGCGGCGCACCTCGCGGAAGACCTTCACCGGGTCGGCCACGAACGGCACCGCGCCGTAGGCGGAGCAGGCGAGGTCGAACGAGCCGTCGGCGAAGGGCAGCGCCCCCGCGTCGGCCTGCACCAGCGGGAACGACACCTCGTCACCGCCGGCGATCCGCAGCGCGTGCTGGAGCTGGCGGTGCGAGAGGTCGAGGGCGACGGGACGCGCGCCCTGCGCCGCGAGCCAGCGCGAGCACTGCGCCGCGCCGGCGCCGATCTCCAGGACGTCCCGGCCGCGCAGCGACTCCACCGGGCCGAGCAGTCCGGCCTCGATCTCGTCGAGTCCTTCGGGGCCCCAGACGAACCGGTCGTCGCCCAGGAAAGTGCCGTGCTCGTTCTGGTACTCGTCCGCGTTGCGGTCCCACCAGCCGCGGTTCGCCCGGGAGCTCTCGCGCTCGCCGCTCGCGCGCCTGGTCGCCTCGGACTCTTCTTCGGGGATCTCTTGGATGATCGTGTCCATCGTCGTAGTGTGCTGGCATCCGGTTCGCGGGTCCGGGCCCGGGGTGCCGACCTTGTGCCGGATATGGGGCGTTCCGCCCCGGGTGGGTGCCTTCGCGCATTGACCGTGCTCGGCTGCCCCCGTATGCTAAAGGTTGCGCTGCGGGCTTGCGCGCCTCAGACGTAGCAGCCGCGCTCGCGTCTGTCGTATGTCCCCTCGGCTGTCGAGGCGCCTTCCCTGGTGTATTGGGGCGGCGCTTCCCATGCTGTCCGGCTTCTGCAGAAGCGATACGGGCTCCCGGCGTAGCAGTACCTACGACTCAATGTCCGTACCGGAGCCCTAACCCACATGACGAGCAGCACCGAGACCACCGCCACCACCCCGCAGGTTGCGGTCAACGACATCGGTAACGAGGAAGCTTTCCTCGCCGCGATCGACGAGACGATCAAGTACTTCAACGACGGCGACATCGTCGACGGCGTCATCGTGAAGGTCGACCGGGACGAGGTCCTGCTCGACATCGGTTACAAGACCGAAGGCGTCATCCCCTCCCGCGAGCTTTCGATCAAGCACGACGTCGACCCCAACGAGGTCGTCGCCGTGGGCGATGAGATCGAGGCCCTGGTTCTCCAGAAGGAGGACAAGGAAGGCCGTCTCATCCTGTCCAAGAAGCGCGCTCAGTACGAGCGCGCCTGGGGCACGATCGAGAAGATCAAGGAAGAGGACGGCATCGTCACCGGTACCGTCATCGAGGTGGTCAAGGGTGGTCTCATCCTCGACATCGGCCTCCGTGGCTTCCTGCCGGCTTCCCTCGTCGAGATGCGCCGTGTCCGCGACCTCCAGCCCTACGTGGGCAAGGAGCTCGAAGCCAAGATCATCGAGCTGGACAAGAACCGCAACAACGTGGTCCTGTCCCGCCGTGCCTGGCTGGAGCAGACGCAGAGCGAGGTCCGCCAGACCTTCCTCACGACCCTGCAGAAGGGCCAGGTCCGCTCCGGCGTCGTCTCCTCGATCGTCAACTTCGGCGCGTTCGTGGACCTCGGCGGTGTCGACGGTCTCGTGCACGTCTCCGAGCTGTCCTGGAAGCACATCGACCACCCCTCCGAGGTTGTCGAGGTCGGCCAGGAAGTCACCGTCGAGGTTCTCGACGTGGACATGGACCGCGAGCGTGTCTCCCTGTCGCTCAAGGCGACGCAGGAAGACCCGTGGCAGCAGTTCGCCCGGACGCACCAGATCGGTCAGGTCGTCCCCGGCAAGGTCACCAAGCTCGTTCCGTTCGGTGCGTTCGTCCGCGTCGACGAGGGCATCGAGGGCCTGGTCCACATCTCCGAGCTGGCCGAGCGCCACGTGGAGATCCCGGAGCAGGTCGTCCAGGTCAACGACGAGATCTTCGTCAAGGTCATCGACATCGACCTGGAGCGCCGCCGCATCAGCCTCTCGCTGAAGCAGGCCAACGAGTCCTTCGGCAGCGACCCGGCCTCGGTCGAGTTCGACCCGACCCTGTACGGCATGGCCGCGTCCTACGACGACCAGGGCAACTACATCTACCCCGAGGGCTTCGACCCGGAGACCAACGACTGGCTCCCCGAGTTCGACGCCCAGCGGGAGGCGTGGGAGGCCCAGTACGCCGAGGCGCAGCAGCGCTTCGAGCAGCACCAGGCCCAGGTCATCAAGTCCCGCGAGGCCGACGAGGCCGCCGCAGCCGAAGGTGCAGCGGCTCCGGCCGCCGGTGGCACCGGTGGCGGCAGCGCCCCGGCGGCGTCCGGTGGCTCGTACTCCTCGGAGTCCGACGACAACTCCGGCGCCCTGGCGTCGGACGAGGCGCTGGCCGCCCTGCGCGAGAAGCTGGCGGGTGGTCAGAGCTGACGCTCTGCCCCTCCCGGCGGGTAGCTCGTAGGTAGCTCCCAGGTTCGGTACGACGTAAGGCCCGCTCCCCCCTGGGGGGCGGGCCTTACGCATGTCCCGCGACCTGCGCGGCGGCGGCCGATCCGTACGTGCGCTCGTCCGGCGCCGACGAGGTGAGCAGAGGGCAACGTGCGGGATACACCAGCATCCGCAGCGCCGTAACAACCGCTTGTCAGGATCCCGGCGACACCTGAAGATCGAAAGGGGTACCGGGACATGAGCCATGCGCCGAACACCGCCACCGGATCGAGCCGCCGCAGCTTCCTGCGCCAGGTGGGCGCCACCGGAGGAGCGGGCGCCATGCTCGCCACCATGGGAGCCCTGGGCCTGGCGCCCACCGCGGAGGCCGCGAGCCGCGAAGCGGCGTTCCGGGCCCCCACCGAGAGCGACTTCCACCTCAAGGGCAAGGGCAGAGGCGCCAAGGTCGTCATCGTCGGAGGCGGCATAGCGGGCCTCACCTCCGCCTACGAACTGGGCAAAGCCGGCTACGACTGTACGGTCCTGGAGGCGCGGGAGCGCACCGGCGGCCGCAACTTCACCGTACGCGGCGGCGATTCGACCCAGGACCTGTACGGGAACCGGCAGACCGCGCGGTTCAGCGAAGGCCAGTACATGAACGCGGGCCCCGCCCGCATCCCGCAGTGGATGATCACCATGGACTACTGCCGCGAACTGGGCGTACCCGTCGAGGTGTTCACCAACAGCAACGCCAGCGCGTACATCTACAACGAGAAGGCCGGCATGACGGAGGCGGTCCGCTACCGCACCGCCAAGGCCGACACGTACGGATACGTCTCCGAACTGCTCGCCAAGGCCACCAACCTCGGCGCGCTCGACGCCGACCTCACCGCCGACGACAAGGCGAAACTGCTGAGCTTCCTGGAGAGCTTCGGGGACATCGGCAAGGAGCTGAAGTACACCGGCAGCGAGCACCGCGGCTTCACCGTCGACCCGGGAGCCGCCGGCACCCCCGGCACCGAACTGGGCTCCGTGCCCACGGCGTCCGAGGTCTTCGCCAGCGGCGTCGGCCGCTACTTCTCCTTCGAATTCGGCTACGACCAGGCCATGCTGATGTTCCAGCCGGTCGGCGGCATGGACCGGATACCCGCCGCGCTCACCAAGGCCGTCGGCAGCCGGAAGATCCACACCGGGGCCGTCGTCCAGCAGATCACCGACAAGGCGCACGGCGTCACCGTCACCTACAAGCAGGACGGCCGCACCCGCGCCATCGACGCCGACTACTGCATCGCGGCCCTGCCGCCGCACATCCTCGCCAAGACCGCGCACAACCTCGGCAGCGCTGTGCAGACCGCGCTGGAGGCGGTCAAGCCCGTCTCCTCCGGCAAGATCGGCCTGGAGTACCGCAACCGCTGGTGGGAGACCGACCACCGGATCTACGGCGGCATCACCGAGACCGACATGGACCTCAGCCACATCTGGTACCCCTCGTACGGGTTCCACGGCAAGCGCGGTCTGATCATCGGGTACTACAACACCGGGACGAACGCCGACAACTACGCGCTGCTGAGCCCCGCCGAGCGGGAGGCGCGCGCCGTCGCCCAGGGCGTGAAGATCCACGGCGAGCAGTACCGCACCGAACTGGCCACCTCCTTCTCCCACCACTGGCGGCAGACCCCGCATCTGGAAGGCGCCTGGCACAGCATGTCCGGCGGCCCCGACGCCGCCGCCTACGCGCCGCTCAACAAGGCCGCCGGACGGGTGTACTTCGCCGGCGACTACCTGTCCTACGCCGACGCCTGGCAGCATGGCGCCTTCAGCTCGGCCCGCAAGGTCGTGACCACGCTGCACGAGCGGGTCCTGGCGTGACGGCTCCACCAGGGACGCGGGCAGGGAATGCCCGCGTCCCGCGGCGCGTTCTTCCAAGGAACACGAGGAGGAGCGGTAATCGTGCTTGATCCGCAGAGTTTGTACGAATGGGAGCCCAAGGGGCTCGCCGTCGTCGACATGGCGCTCGCGCAGGAGTCGGCGGGCCTTGTCATGCTCTACCACTTCGACGGATATATCGACGCGGGGGAGACCGGCGACCAGATCGTCGACAACCTGCTGGAAGCGCTGCCGCACCAGGTGGTCGCCCGGTTCGACCACGACAGACTGGTCGACTACCGCGCGCGCCGCCCCCTGCTCACCTTCCGGCGCGACCGCTTCACCGAGTACGAGACGCCCACCCTTGAGGTGCGGGTCGTCCAGGACGCCACGGGCGCGCCGTTCCTGCTGCTGTCGGGCCCCGAGCCGGACGTGGAGTGGGAGAGGTTCGCGGCGGCGGTCGAGCAGGTGGTGGAGCGGCTGGGAGTACGCCTCTCGGTGAACTTCCACGGGATTCCGATGGGCGTCCCGCACACCCGCCCGGTCGGCATCACTCCGCACGGCAACCGCACGGACCTCATGCCGGGCCATCGCAGCCCCTTCGACGAGGCGCAGATCCCCGGCAGCGCCGAGTCCCTGGTGGAGCTGCGGCTGATGGAGTCGGACCATGACGTGCTCGGTGTCGCCGCGCACGTACCGCACTACGTCGCCAGGTCCTCGTACCCGGACGCGGCGCTGACCGCGCTCGAGGCGATCACGGCCGCCACCGGGCTTGTCCTGCCCGCGGTCGCGCACTCACTCCGTACGGAGGCGCAGCGCACCCAGACCGAGATCGAGCGGCAGCTCGGCGAGGGCGACGAGGAACTGGTCACGATGGTCCAGGGCCTTGAGCACCAGTACGACGCGGTGGCGGGCGCCGAGTCCCGCGGCAATCTGGTCGCCGAGCCGACGGAACTGCCTTCGGCCGACGAGATCGGCCTGGAGTTCGAGAAGTTCCTCGCCGAGCGCGAGGGCGACGGCGGCTGAGCCGTCCGCGAACGAAGGCCGCCGCTGTCCGCCCCGACAGCGGCGGCCTTTACGCTGGCCCCATGCTGAAGATCGGACTGACCGGTGGGATCGGCGCGGGCAAGAGTGCGGTGTCCCGGCTGCTGGCCGGGTACGGGGCGGTGCTCATCGACTCCGACCTGATCGCGCGCGAGGTGGTCGAGCCCGGTACGCCGGGGCTCGCCGCCGTGGTGGCCGAGTTCGGCGACGGGGTGCTCACGGCCGACGGCGCGTTGGACCGGCCCAAGCTCGGCGGGATCGTCTTCGGCGACCCCGACAGGCTGCGGGCGCTGAACGCCATCGTGCATCCGCTGGTGCGTGACCGCTCCGCCGAGATCGCCGAGGAGGCGGCCGACGACGCCGTCGTCGTCCACGACGTGCCGCTCCTCGTCGAGAACGGGCTGACCGAGGGGTTCGACCTGGTGCTGGTCGTGGACGCCTCGCCCGAGACCCAGCTCGACCGGCTCGTACGGCTGCGGGGCATGGCACCGGAGGACGCACGGCAGCGGATGGCGGCGCAGGCCACCCGCGAGGAGCGGCTGGCAGTGGCCGATCTCGTCATCGACAACGACGGCCCGCTGGAGAAGCTCGAACCGCAGGTACGCGCGATCTGGCGACAACTCGCCGAGCGGGCCTGAGACCGGGCATACGCGAGCCGGGCGCCGGCCGGGCGTCAGGCGCCCGTCAACGCGGGCGCCACTAGGGGCCGTCCGCGGCGTACCGGTACTACCATCGGCCCGTGCAGATCGTCTTCGCGGGCGCCACCGCTGTCAGCGGTCTGCTCGTGCTGCTCGCCGGGGTCCACGGACTGCGCAGGACCCGGCAGATCCTCGCCACGGGGCACTCCGTGACGGGCCTGGTCAAGCGGCCCCCGACCGGCGCCGAGCGGGCACTGCTCCAGTTCGAGACGGTGGACGGACGGGTGATGGAGATCGTCTCACCGGCCCCGCTCGACATCGGCTCCGTCGTCGAGCTGTCGTACGACCCGGCCGACCCGCGCGACGTGGCGCTGCCCGCCCACCGGCGTACCGGACTGGACGTGGGATTCGTGGTGGCGGGCGCCGCCGTGGTCGTCCTCGCGGCCGTCCTGGCCGCCACTTCCTTCTGATGTTCCTCGCCGGAGCCCCGGATGCAGAATGGAAAACGCGCCGCCGAGACCGGCGTTGAACGTGCGCAGCAAGGGAAGGATGCGACTGTGCCCGAAAGCCCGGAGACCCATGTCATCGACTACCGAGCGGCGGAGCAACTGCTGGCTGCCCGGGATCCGCGCGGGGCGGTCAAGCTCCTCGACTCCGTGATCGCTTCCCATCCGGAGAACACCGCAGCCCGGCTGCTGCGCGCCCGCGCGTTCTTCGCCGCCGCCCAGTTGCGCCCCGCCGAACTCGAATTCGAGCTGGTCCTGGAGCGTGAGCCGGACAACGCGTTCGCGCATTTCGCGCTGGCGCGCACCTTCGAGCGGTCGGGGCGGCCCGAGCAGGCGAGGAAGCACTTCAGGCTGGCGGCGGCGCTCGACCCGAACCCGGAGTATCTGAAGGCGGCGCAGTTCGACTCCGACCAGTGAAACCGGCCGGGTGACGGTCAGCGGCCGTCCCTCGGCGGGCCGCCTCTGCCGCTCCCGTGCCGCTCGCGTTCGCGCTGCCAGTCGCGTTCGCGGTCCCGCTCGCGGGCCGGGTCGTACGGCGGGACGTCGCGGCCGGGCTGATAGCGCGACCCCTGCCGGATATGGCGGATGACGAACCCCAGATCCACGATGACGATCAGCGCGAGGGCGCCGCAGGCGGCGGCCCAGCCCGGCCGGTCCGCGATGGCGAAGGCAGCCGTGCCGAAGGCGGTCCAGGCCAGGCCCCATATGCTCAGCCAGAACCGCATACGCAAGGGGCTGCGTGCGGTCGTCGGTTCATTTCCGGTGCGCATGGCTCGGCACCTCCCACCTGGCGTGTACCCACGAGGGCGGCCCGTACAACCGATAACGGAACAAACAGATAATAGGGGGCATGGGTGACGAATGACGCGGAAGCACTGCCCGAGGCCGACGCTCTGGCGGATGTGCTGCTCGACCTCACCGTCCCGCACGAGGACATCGGCGCGCTGCTCGCCCTGCGCCGCCGGATGACGGCCGACCCGGAGCTGCGCGACCTGCTGGCTGCGGCCACCGGCGCGCTGATCGCCGACATGGGTGAGGCAGGCGGCAAGCCGCCCGCGCCGCGGCAGCCCGCGGAGCCCGAAGCGGTGGCCCGCTACTTCCCGGTGTACGCGCTGGTCGCCGCGCTCCCCGCCGTACGGGCGTACCACCGGGCGCTGGGCATATCCGAGGAGATCAGCCGCCGTACCCTCGCCGACCTGGGCCGGCAGATGGCGGTCCACCGCCGCAGGCACGGCACGGGCGGGCTGGCCACCCCCGGGTGGCTGGCGCTGCACTTCCGCGGCGAGATCTACCAGCTCGGCCGGCTCCAGTTCCAGCGCGGCAGGCTCGACGACCGGATGGGCGCGGCCGTACGCGAGGCCGGACTGCCGTACGGTCCGGGCGACCGCTGTCTGGACGTCCACATCCCCGACTTCCTCGGGCCGCTCACGCCGGAGACCTGCGACCGGTCCTACGCGCTGGCCAGGGCGTTCTTCGCCCGGCACTTCCCCGACGAGGCGTACGGCGTCGCGGTCTGCGAGTCGTGGCTGCTCGACCCGCAGCTCGCCGGATATCTGCCGGCCGACTCCAACATCGTCCGCTTCCAGCGGCGCTTCACGAGCGGCTACGAGCTGACCGAGAACTACGACAGGGGCCCGCTGGAGTTCGTGTTCGGCGACCCGGCGCTCCCGGTGGCGACCCTGCCGCGCCGCACCACGCTGGAACGCGCGGTCGGCGACCATCTGCGGGCGGGTCTGCACTGGTACGGCGGGCACGGCTGGCTGGAGATGCGGCCGTCCACGCCCTGAGAGCGATGAGTTCTGCGGGTGCGGCCCGTCTACCTCTGTGAAAGCAGCCATTCACGGAGGGGAACCATCACCATGTCGGACTCGTCGCTCACCACTGCCAGCACCACTGCCAGCACCACTGCCAGCACCGCGACCACCACCGCGCCGGTCACCGCGCGCCGTACTCCGTCCCGCCGTACGCATCTGACGGTGCGCGTGCTCCAGATCGTGCTGGCGCTGTTCTACGTCGGGGCCAGCGCGGCGCCGAAGCTGGTCGCGCAGTCGTCGGCCGTCGAGTCCTTCGACACGATCGGCTTCGGCCATTGGTTCATGTACGCCGTCGGTGCCCTGGAGCTGGCCGGCGGGATCGCGCTGGTGATCCCGCTGCTGTCCGGCGTCTCGGCGCTGGCGCTGATCGCCCTGATGATCGGTGCTTTCGTCGTCCAGTTGACGTCGTTCGGCGGGGAGAACGCGTTCACACCGCTGGTGCTCATCCTGCCGCTCGCGCTGATCGCCCGGGTCCGTCGCCACGAGACCGCCCGGCTCGCCGCCCTCGTACGCGCGCGGCTGTGACCCGTACCGCCGCAGGTCAGTGCACGATGCCGTAGCTCTGCCACGGCCCGGCGCCCGGGGCGGTCCTGTTGGTCAGCGTCGTGCCGAGGTAGGTGTACTCCCCCTTGCAGTCGCCCTTCGGGTACAGCTTCAGATCGACCAGGGTGAGGTTGGTGACCATGCGGGCGCCGCCCCCGGTGAGCCGGTGACAGCCCTTCACCGGGGGGCTGTTCACCTGCACGTGGCCGGCGTCGCCCGCCGTGTAGGTCACCGGCCCGACGGCGGTCCTGCCGAGTACGGAGCAGCCGGTGACGGCGAGGGTCAGGAGCGCGGTCCCGGCGGCGATGCGGAGGCGCCGGTGGTGGGTGAGGGACATGGGCCGTCCTCGTCTGTACGGAGAAGCCTGGTCCTGGTCACCCTGCCGGACCGGCGCGGGAGCGGCACGAGAAGCGCGGCCGGTCGGGGTACGGGCGCGGTAGGGGCCGGCGCGGGCCAGGTACGTACGGGCCGCTGCGCGAGTCTCGACCGGTACACCGGCTGAGGCTTACCGTGTTGACAGATACCTCGGTCGGCGTCAGGGGGCCATCATGGTCGAGGAACTGGTGACAGCGGGCATCGCGGTGGTCTGTGCGGGCGGTGTGTACGCGGCGGCCGCGGCCCGGGTGGTCAAACAGTACGAACGAGGCGTGGTGTTCCGCTTCGGCCGGCTGCGCGAGGGCGTCAGAGGACCCGGGTTCACGCTCGTCGTGCCGTTCGTGGACAAGCTCCGCAAGGTCAATCTGCAGATCGTGACGATGCCGGTCCCCGCACAGGACGGGATCACCCGCGACAACGTGACGGTACGGGTCGACGCGGTCATCTACTTCAAGGTGGTCGACGCGCCGGACGCGCTGGTGCAGGTGGAGGACTACCGGTTCGCGGTCTCCCAGATGGCGCAGACGTCGCTGCGTTCGATCATCGGCAAGAGCGATCTCGACGATCTCCTGTCGAACAGGGAGAAGCTCAACCAGGGCCTGGAGCTGATGATCGACAGTCCGGCGATCGGCTGGGGCGTGCAGATCGACCGGGTGGAGATCAAGGACGTCTCGCTCCCGGAGACGATGAAGCGCTCGATGGCGCGGCAGGCGGAGGCCGACCGGGAGCGGCGCGCCCGGATCATCAACGCGGACGCGGAACTGCAGGCGTCGAAGAAGCTCGCCGAGGCGGCCAAGGAGATGTCCGAGCAGCCGGCCGCCCTGCAACTGAGGCTGCTGCAGACGGTGGTGGCGGTCGCGGCCGAGAAGAACAGCACACTGGTGCTGCCGTTCCCCGTCGAACTGCTGCGCTTCCTGGAGCGGGCGACACCGGCGGAAGCGGCGCGGGCCGTGCAGACGGTGTCGCAGGCGGCCACGGCGGCGGCCCCGGCGGTTCCCGCGCAAGGTCCGGTACCGCCGCGGGGGTCGGCTCCGGCGGAGGGGTCGGCTCCGGCGGAGGAGTCGGTTGCGGTACCGCACGAGGAACCGGTCGCGGTGTCCGACCCGGCCGCGGCGCCCGCCCCACCCCCGTCGCACGCCTGAACACGCGCTCGGGTGACCCGCTGCCTACCTTTGGGTATGTCGGAGAGAGCGGCGGTCGGCTGAAGGAGCCCGGAACGTATGGAACCCGTGTGCACGACTCGTCAGGGCCAGGTCAGCGGCCGGATCTCGGCGGAAGGGGTGGCGTCGTTCCTGGGCATCCCGTACGCGAAGGCGCCCCGGTTCGGACCACCGGAGCCCGCAGAGCCGTGGGAGGGGATACGGCCGGCGGTCGCGTACGGACCCACGCCGCCCAAGGCACGCTACGCGCCGCCACTCGACGCGCTCATCCCGGAGACCTTCGTCGCGGCGGGGCCGGGCGAGACGTATCTCAACCTGAACGTCTGGACGCCCTCGCCCACGTCGGGCGGCGCCGGGCTGCCGGTGATGGTGTGGATCCACGGCGGGTCGTTCACGAACGGCTCTTCGGCCGACCCCACGTACGACGGGACCGCGTTCGCCCGCGACGGCGTCGTGCTGGTGAGCGTCAACTACCGGCTCGGCACGGAGGGCTTCCTCCATCTCGCAGGAGTGCCCGACAACCGGGGTCTGCTCGACCAGATCGCGGCGCTGGAGTGGGTACGGGACAACATCGCGTCGTTCGGCGGCGATCCCGGCCGGGTCACGGTCTTCGGCGAGTCCGCGGGCGCGATGGGCATCGGCGTCCTGCTCGGCATGGAGCGGGCGCGCGGGCTGTTCCGCCGGGCCATCCTGGAGAGCGGAGCCACGCACCACTTCCTGCGGCCCGCCTCGGCCGCCCTGATCACCGCCCGGCTCGCCGAGAAGCTGGGGATCGAGGCCACGGCCGCCGCTTTCGCCGCCGTCCCCGAGGAGCTGTTGCGGCCCGCCCAGGCGGCACTGCGGGCGGAGATCGGCGCACGCCCCGACCCGGCCCTGTGGGGCGAGGCGGCGCTGAACATGATGCCGTTCGAACCGGTCGTCGAGGACCACGTCCTGCCGGGACCCGACTGCGGCGTCGACCTGCTCGTCGGCAGCAACCGCGAGGAGTACCTGCTGTTCCTCGTGCCGACCGAGCGGCTGCATCTGGTGTCGGAGGCGCGGCTGCGCGGGGCAGCGGAGACGTACGGACTCGACCCGGACAAGGCGCTCGCGCTCTACCGGGAGACCCGGCCGGAGGCGATGCCGGGAGAGATCTTCGACGCGCTGACGACGGACTGGTTCTACCGGGTACCGGCGATCCGGCTCGCCGAGGCGGTGCCCGGCTCGTATCTGTACGAGTTCGCCTGGCGCTCCCCGCGCTTCGACGGCCGGCTCGGTGCCTGTCACGCCGTCGAGCTGGGCTTCGTCTTCGACCTCGCCGCCTCGGACGCCTATACGCCGATGCTCGGCGGCGCGGCGCCGCAGGCACTCGCCGACACGATGCACGGCGCGTGGGTGGAGTTCGCCAGGACCGGGGACCCGGGCTGGGCGCCGTACGACAGGGACAGCCGGACGACGATGGTCTTCGACGAGGAGTCGGCGGCCGTGGACGACCCCAGGCCGCGGGAGCGCGAACTGTGGGAAGGGCTGCGCTGACCTGCGCCGACCTGCGCTGACCTACGCTGACCTGCGCCGACCTGTTCTGACCTGTGCTGACATCGCTTTTGGAGGGAATGTCAGACCCCCCGCCTAGACTCGCAGAGACAGTCGGATCTTGGACGCGGTCTCGGAGCGCGCGGAGCGGGAGGTGGGGGCGATGGTGCGGTACGGACAGAGCCTGACGCGCTGCGCCGCTGTCTTCCTGCCCGCCGGGCTGCCGCGCGAAGGGAAGGTTGCCTTCTGGGCTCCGGACGGCGGCGAGCTGCCGGCCGAGGAGTTCGCGGGGGCCGATGCCGCCGAGGCGGGCACCCGGAGCGTCATCTCGGTGGTGGGACGGGCCGAGGGCGGCGGGGGTGACGAGGGCGCCGGGGGGGACGAGGGCGCCGTTGCTACCAGCCGCGTGCCCGCCGTGCTGCTGCCGGTGGCCGAAGCGGTGCCGCTGCTGGTGCGCGCCCGTGCGGACAAGGCGGCGCATCCGGCCTCCGCCTGCTGGGGTGCCGCAGCCCTGCACGCGCTGCAACTTGCCGCGCGCGGGCGGCTCCTGCCGGGACTGACTTCCTCCGACCATGACGCCTGGCGGGCCGGGCCGCTCGACGCCGGGGACATCGCACAACTGCGGGCCATCGCCGCCGCCATGCCGTACGAGGCGTATGCCGTGCCGGTCTCCGACCAACCGCCGCTCCGGCTCCCCGACCCGGAGGCGCTGGTACGCGCGTTCCTCGACGCGGTGGCGGACAGCCTGCCGCGTACGCCCGCCGCCGCGTTCGCGGCAGGGGCGCCGTTCGCCGCGAAGGCCCCGCAGCACCTGCCGCGCGCGCGGGCGTGGGCGGCCGAGGCGGCGGTCGGTATGGACGCCGGGGTGCGGGTGTCGCTGCGCCTGGACCTCTCGGCCTTCGAGCTGTTCGACCATACGGAGCCCGACCCTTTCTCGGCCGAGCCCGCACCCCTCTCGGCGGAGCCCGCACCTGTCTCGACGGAGGCCGACGTCGAGCGGCGGGCGGGCGCGGCGCTCGTCCAGATCCACAGCCTCGCCGATCCGACGCTCGTGCTGGACGCGGCCCGGCTCTGGGCGGGAGAGGGGGACGAGAGCTTCGGGCCGCGGGCCAGGATCGACGCGATGCTCGCGCTGCGCCGCGCGGCGCGCGTCTGGCACCCGCTCGCCAGACTGCTGGAGCGCGATGTCCCCGACGCACTGGCGCTGTCCGAGGACGAGCTGTACGAACTGCTCGGCCCCGGCGCCGCCCGGCTCGCCGCAGCGGGTGTCGCCGTGCACTGGCCGCGCGAGCTGGCCCGTACGCTCAGCGCCGCCGCCGTCGTACAGCCGGCCCCCGGCTCGGCCACGGACGGCACGCCGTTCTTCGACAGTACGGAACTGCTCAAGTTCAACTGGCAGTTGGCGCTGAACGGCGATCCGCTCAGCGACGCGGAGATGGACGCGCTCGCCGAGTCGCACCGCCCGATCGTGCGGCTGCGCGACCAGTGGGTCGTCGTCGACCCCGCGCTCGTCCGCAAGGCGCGCAAGCGGGAGCTGGGGCTGCTGGCCCCGGTCGACGCGCTGGCCGTGGCGCTCACCGGCACGGCGGAGGTGGACGGCGAGACGGTACAGGCCGTGCCGACCGGCGCCCTGGCCGTCCTGCGTGACCGGCTCACCTCCGGCACTGCCACGCTCCCGCAGCCGCCGGCGCTCGCCGCCACGCTGCGCGACTACCAACTGCGCGGCCTCGCCTGGCTCGATCTGATGACCTCGCTCGGCCTCGGCGGCTGCCTCGCCGACGACATGGGTCTCGGCAAGACCATCACGCTCATCGCCCTGCATCTGCACCGCGCCAGGCCCACCCCGACCCTGGTGATCTGCCCCGCGTCCCTCCTCGGCAACTGGCAGCGCGAGATCACCCGGTTCGCCCCGGGTGTGCCCGTGCACCGCTTCCACGGCAGCGGCCGGACGCTGGAGGGAGTGACCGACGGCTTCGTGCTGACCACGTACGGCACGATGCGCGGCAGCGCCCCCGAACTGGCCGCGCACACCTGGGGCATGGTCGTCGCCGACGAGGCGCAGCACGTGAAGAACCCCTTCTCCTCCACGGCCAAGGCGCTGCGCACGATCCCGGCGCCGGCCAGGATCGCCCTGACCGGCACCCCCGTGGAGAACAACCTCTCCGAGCTGTGGGCCCTGCTCGACTGGACCACCCCGGGGCTGCTCGGACCGCTCAAGACGTTCCGCGCCCGCCACGCCCGCATCGTGGAGAACGTGGAGAACGCGAAAGCGGCCGACGTGAAGGACGCCGACAACGAGGAAGCGGTGGAGCGGCTCGCCCGGCTGGTCCGGCCGTTCCTGCTGCGCAGGAAGAAGTCCGACCCGGGCATCGTGCCCGAGCTGCCGCCCAAGACGGAGAGCGACCACCCGGTCGCGCTCACCCGGGAGCAGGCGTCGCTCTACGAGGCGGTGGTGCGCGAGACGATGGCCGCCATCGAGGCGGCGCAGGGCATCGCGCGCCGCGGGCTCGTCATGAAGCTGCTCACCGCCCTCAAGCAGATCTGCAACCACCCCGCGCAGTTCCTGAAGGAGGACACCGCCCGGCTCACGGGCCGGTCCGGCAAGCTCGCCCTGCTCGACGAGCTGCTCGACACGATCCTCACCGAGGACGGGTCGGTACTGATCTTCACGCAGTACGTGTCGATGGCGCGGCTGCTCTCCGCGCATCTCACCGCCCGTGCCATCCCCTCCCAGTTGCTGCACGGCGGCACCCCCATCGCCGAGCGCGAGCGGATGGTGGACCGGTTCCAGTCCGGCGAGGTGCCCGTCTTCGTCCTCTCGCTGAAGGCGGCGGGCACAGGACTGAACCTCACCCGGGCCGGTCATGTCGTCCACTTCGACCGCTGGTGGAATCCGGCCGTCGAGGAGCAGGCCACGGACCGCGCCTACCGGATCGGCCAGACCCAGCCCGTCCAGGTCCACCGGCTGATCGCCGAGGGCACGGTCGAGGACAGGATCGCCGAGATGCTGGTCTCCAAGCGGGCCCTGGCCGACGCCGTGCTCGGTTCCGGCGAGGCGGCCCTGACCGAGCTGACCGACCGTGAGCTGGCCGATCTCGTCTCGCTGCGCAGGCCGTCATGACGGCCGCCCGCGCCCTGCGGCACGACGACCGCCGCCGCACCTTCCCCGCCCTGCCGCCGCGCCCGAGCGCCGAAGGGGACTTCGCAGCGAGCTGGTGGGGCAACGCCTGGGTGGAGTCCATGGAGGACACCGCGCTCGACACGGCCCGGCTCCAGCGCGGCCGGGCGTACGCGGGCGGCGGGCATGTCGACGCGATCACGGTCACCCCCGGCAAGGTCACGGCGTACGTGCACGGCAGCAGGCCGCGCCCGTACCGTACGGAAATCCGGCTGCGCACCCTGGACGAGGCGGGCTGGGAAGACCTGCTCGACAGCGCGGCGGCCCGCCCCGACCACATCGCCGCGCTCCTCGACAAGGACATGCCGCACTCCCTCGCCGAAGCCGCCGGCCTGCTCCCCGGCCCCGGCGATCTGACCCCCGACTGCTCCTGCCCGGACGACGGCTACCCCTGCAAACACGCCGCAGCACTCTGCTACCAGACGGCGCGTCTCCTGGACGAGGACCCGTTCGTCCTGTTCCTGATGCGCGGGCGCGGCGAGCAGGAGGTGCTCGCCGATCTGACCCGGCGCAACGCCGCCAGGTCCGCCGTGGAGCACACGGCGGCGGCGCCCGCCATGCCCACCGTCGCAGCGGGCGCCGCCCTCGCCGTGCGCAGTCGTCCGGCGCTGCCGCCCCCGTTCCCCGTACCGGCCCGGCCGGGGCAGCCGCCCGACTTCCCGCAGGCGCCCGGCGCCCCCGACCCGCTGGCGCTGGATCTGCTCGCCACCGAAGCGGCGGCCCGCGCCCACGCGTTCCTCAGCACGGGCATCGACCCGGTGGCGGAGCTGACCCCCTGGCAGGACGCGGTACGGCTGGCGGCCGCCCATCCCGGTTCGGGCCTCACCGCTTCGACCCGCGCCCTCTACCGCGACCTGGCAGCGGCGACCGACCGGTCTCCCATGGACCTGGCGCGCGCGGTGGCGGCCTGGCGGCAGGGCGGCTTCGCCGGGCTGACCGTGCTGGAAACGCCCTGGGACCCGCCGGCCGGCCCCTTCGACCGCGCCAGGCCGGCCCTGATAGCCGCCGACTTCCCGCACTTCCGGCCCTGGCGCAACCACCTCTCCACCGACACGCTCCAGCTCCGGTTCGGCCAGGACGGCCTCTGGTACGGCTACGAGTCGGACCGCGGCCGGGAGGACTGGTGGCCCAGGGGCACCCCGGACACCGACCCGGTCGGCGCGCTCACCGCGCTGCTCGGCAGATAGCGGGCAGCGGGCAGCGGCAAGCCCCGCACCCGGTCGCTGCCGACCGGATCCGGGGCTTACCGACACCCGTTTGTTCGCGTTGTTCGTGTCAGCCGATGAGCTGGTCCGACCGCTCCGGCGACTCGATCCGCGAGGTGCCGGAATTGCGGACGTGCAGCTCGTGCACCACACGCTCGGTCGTCGACTCGTGGGCGATCAGATCGCCGAGCGCGACCACGGCGAGGCCGATGGCGTTGGCGAAGATCAGCCAGTGCTGCGCGGTGCCGGTGAAGACCAGCGGTGTGATCAGCGACCACAGGGCCACCAGCGCCAGGGCGCCGTGTGCGAGCTGCTGATGGGTCCGCCTGGCGACAGCGGCCCCGGCGGCAGCGGCGACGGTGAACGCGGTGGACACACCGAACGCGAGCCAGTGGGCGGGTGTTGCGGAGAAGCTCATCGCGGAGACCACCAGAAACGCACCGCCGATGACGGCTGTGGTGTCAAGCGCGAAACGAGAGCTGAGCGCCATGGTTGAAGCACCTCCCCGGTATCGGCGAAAACGCCGAACCGACCATAGAAGAACAGGAAGTGAGTCGGATCGGGGCGCAGTTGAAGCGCCGGGCTGGCTCGCTTGCCTCCGATTCATTGTTTCGAAGACATAAGTAGTAACCGTGTGAAGTACTCGGCCCATGTCCGCTTCCGCCTGAAATCTATGTGACTTGCGTCACATCTTCACGACTCGCGAAAAAGAGTGACGAGTAGACTACTCTCGGTGTCGGTCGGTGGTCTAAGGGGGCCTGGTGGAAGCCGAGTTGATGGCGTTGGCGACGGCGGGCGCGACGGCGCTCGTCCAGCAGATGGCGACGGACGGCTGGACCCGGGTGCGTGAGCGGATCGCCGGCTACTTCGCCGCCCGCGGCTCCACCGACCTGGATTCCGTCCAGTCCGATCTGGACGCGTCCCAGGCCGAACTGGCCGTGGCCCGGCAGGAGGACGACGCCGAGGCGGCGGCCGACGTACTGGCCGACTGGCGCGGCCGGCTGCGCCGTACGCTGCGCGCCGATCCGGAGTCCGCAGCCGAACTGCGTTCGCTGCTCGACGAATTGGCCGGTGAGTCAGCGACCGGCGGTGGGATCGACGTGCACAACACCATCAGCGGCGGCACCCAGCACGGCGCCGTCGTCCAGACCGGCACGATCGGCAGCCTGCACTTCGGCAGGGAGAGCTGACCTGCTGACTGGTCGGCCCGTGGGGCGCCCGCGCCCGGCTACTGGTTCGCCGCCCACCGGGTCAGTGTCGCGAAGTCCGAGGCGCGCAGCCCCCGGCGCGGGTGGATCCGCAACAGCAGCGCCGGGGCGTCGTGGTGGGCCGCCACATACGCCGTGTCCCGGTCCGTGATCATGTCGTCCACCCAGGCGAAGGGCCGCCCCGCCGCCCACTTCAGCAGCGGCCGGGTCTTCCAGTACAGCCCGTCGGGATCGCGCGCGAACAGCTCCGGCCATTCGATCACCGGCAGATCGGCGGGCAGTCCCACCACCGGCGCGATCATCGTGTTGGCCTCGTGCATCCAGGTGGTGGCCCAGGCGAGTTCGTACGGCAGCGCCGTCAACTGCGCGCCGTGCGCGGGGTTCAGCCGTACCCGCAGACCGCGGCGGTGGCTGCGGGAGCCGGGAGTCTGGCGGGCCAGCCAGGTGGACGGGTGCAGCCGGGTGGTCGTGTAGCCGCGCGGCCGGGAGAGGCGCGCCGCGTACGGGTTGAGGGGGCCGTCGACGTCGAGGAGGAGCAGCGGGCGGGCAGTCATGGGGGAGTGCTGCCCGGCGCGGGCGCCCCGCACACGGCGGCCGCCGACCGTCGGCCCGGGGGCGGACGCCGGCTCACTGCCGGTAGCCGCTCAGGAAGCGGCCGATGCGGCTGATCGCCGCGTCCAGGTCGTCCGCGTACGGCAGGGTCAGGATCCGGAAGTGGTCGGGGCGCGGCCAGTTGAACCCGGTGCCCTGCACGACCTGGATCTTCTCCCGCAACAGCAGGTCCAGGACGAACTTCTCGTCGTCGTGGATGCGGTGCACCTTCGGGTCGAGCTTCGGGAACGCGTACAGCGCGCCCTTCGGCTTGACGCAGGACACCCCGGGGATCTCGTTCAGCTTCTCCCAGGCGCGGTCGCGCTGTTCGCGCAACCGGCCGCCGGGGGCGGTGAGTTCATGGATCGACTGGCGGCCGCCGAGCGCGGCCTGAATGGCGTACTGGGCAGGGGCGTTGGCGCACAGCCGCATCGAGGCGAGCGTCGAAAGCCCTTCCAGGTAGCTGCGCGCGTGCTGCTTGGGGCCCGTGACGACCAGCCAGCCGGACCGGAACCCCGCCACCCGGTACGTCTTCGAAAGGCCGCAGAAGGTGAGGACGACCAGGTCGGGCGCGAGGGCCGCCGCGCTGTGGTGCACCGCGTCGTCGTAGAGGATCCGGTCGTAGATCTCGTCGGCGAAGACCATGAGCTGATGGCGGCGGGCGAGGTCGAGGATGCCCTCGACGATCTCGCGCGGATAGACCGCGCCCGTGGGGTTGTTGGGGTTGATGATCACGACCGCCTTCGTACGGTCGGTGATCTTCGACGCCATGTCGTCGAGGTCCGGGTACCAGTCGGCGGACTCGTCGCACATGTAGTGCACGGGCCGGCCGCCGGCCAGGGTGGTGACAGCGGTCCACAGCGGGAAGTCCGGTGCCGGGATGAGGACTTCGTCGCCGTCCTCCAGCAGCGCCTGCACCGCCATCGAGACCAGTTCGGAGACGCCGTTGCCGAGGAAGATGTCATCGACGGTGACATCGGGCAGCCCCATGTTCTGGTACCGCTGGGCGACCGCGCGGCGGGCCGAGAGCACGCCCTTGGAGTCGGTGTAGCCGTGCGCCTGCGGCAGCATCCGGATCATGTCCTGGACGATCTCCTCCGGCGCCTCGAAGCCGAAGGCGGCGGGGTTGCCGGTGTTGAGGCGCAGGACCGTGTGGCCCGCCTCCTCCAGTGCGTCGGCGTGCTCGATCACCGTGCCGCGGATCTCGTAGAGGACCTCACTGAGCTTGCTCGACTGCCGGAATTCCATGCGGTGGCCTCCCCGACCTCATTGCGATACTTGGTTTTACCAAGTGCGAGCTTGGAAAGTCCAATGACATGTCTAGACTGCGACGCATGCCACCACGCCGCCGAAGCTACGACCAGTACTGCGCAGCCGCCCGCGCCCTCGACGCGGTGGGCGACCGCTGGACGCTGCTGATCGTCAGGGAACTGCTCGCAGGGTCCCGCCGCTACACCGATCTGCACGCCGATCTGCCGGGCGTCAGCACCGATGTGCTCGCCTCCCGGCTCAAGGACATGGAGCGCGACGGACTGGCGACGCGCCGCAAGCTGCCGCCGCCCGCCGCTGCCTTCGTGTACGAACTCACCGAACGGGGGCGGGGGTTGCTGCCCGTCCTCGACGCGCTGGCGACGTGGGGCGCGCCGGAACTGGCCGAACGCAGGCCCACCGACGCCGTACGGGCCCACTGGTTCGCCCTGCCGCTGCTGTCGCTCTTCGATCAGCTCGGCACCCCGGGCACGGTCGAAGTGCGCCTGGACGAGGGGGAGTTCCACATCGTGCTCGGCGACGGCGCGCCCGCGTACGGCGAAGGCCCGGCGCCGGCCCCCGACGCCCGCCTCGTACTCGACGCCGACACGTGCCGCGCGGTGGGCGGCGGCGCGCTGGCGGTGGAGGACGGGGTGCGGGACGGGCGGATCGAGGTGTCGGGCGAGGGCGGTCTCGCGAAGGTGCTGCGCGGGGAGTGAGCGCGGGTCTCGCGGCGCGGGCCTGGAGCGCGGGCCTCGTGGCGCGGGCCTGGAGCGCGGGTCACGCGGCGCGGGCCTCGTGGTGCGGGTCGGCTACTCGCAGGCGACGCCGTCGCCGTCGCGGTCCAGGTGCGCGCCGTAGCCGGGGTCGCCGACATGGATGGGGGCGGCTCCGGCGGCCCGTACGGCGGTGCAGTTGGCGTAGTACGTGTCCGAATCCCCGCCGCCGCTGGTGCCGTTGTCGCTCGTACCGCCGCCACTGGTGCCGCCGCCTCCGCTCGGGGCGCGGGCCGTGACGGTGACCCTGACCTTGGCGGTACGGGTCGCCGTGACCGTGACCGTCGGCGCGGGCTCCGGCGCGTCCGGGGTCGCGGTCGCCGTCCGCGTCTCGGTCGCGGTGGCCGTCACGGTCGCTGTCGGTTGCGCGGAGGTGTCAGCCGCCGCCTTGACCTGCGTACCGCCCGAATCGCCGGAATCGCCCGCACCGCCGATGGCCGCGCCGATGGACAGCGTCAGCAGAAGAGCGGGTAAGACGATCCGCTTCCTCGCCCAGCGCGGTCGCACCGGTGTGTTCGGCGGCGGCTGCGGTGGCCAGCCCGGCTGTGGTGCCGTGGGATACATGAGGTGCCCCCCTCGTGTGATGTGAAGCGTGGTGCGAAGGGGGACAGTGTGTTCCCGGAACGCGCTTTCCGTACCCAGTAGGGGGAAATCCGGTCGTTCCGTCTCCTCCCGTCTCCGTCGCCCGTCCGATGGATGATGGACGGGTGCAACTCGAAGCGATCACCTGGGACCGGCTGACCGACGCCCTCGCCGACCGGGTCATGGAGACCGGAGCGGCCGACGGCGGCGCTTGGCCGCGCGTCGCCTTCGACGGCGCGCCCGCCGCGCACCCCGGCGAACCGGCGGAGGCGCTCGCCGAAGCGCTGCGGCTGCGCGGCCGATCGGTGCTGGTGGTCGGCACCGCCGGATTCCTCCGGCCCGCCTCGCTGCGGTACGAGTACGGGCGCGAGGACCCCGACACGTACTACGGAGGCTGGTTCGACACCGGCGCGCTGTGGCGCGAGGTCTTCGGACCGCTGGACCCGGGCGGCACAGGCCGCGTCCTGCCCGACCTCTGGGACCCGGCCACCGACCGCGCCACCCGCAGCGCCCACCGCGAACTGCCCCCGGGCGGTGTACTGGTGGTACACGGCCCGCTGCTGCTGGGCCACTGGTTCCCCTTCGACCTCACGGTCCACCTGCACCTCTCCCCACCCGCCCTGACCCGCCGCACACCCCCCACCGACCGCTGGACCCTCCCGGCCTTCGCCCGCTACGAAGAGGAGGTGGACCCGTCAGCGGCGGCCGACGTGGTCGTACGAACGGACCACCCGAACCACCCGGCGTGGGGCGGCCTACGGGCCTGACCTGGGGCTGCCTCGACCGGAGCCGTCGGACGCCGGCTAGATCCCGGCCGTCCCGGCGGACGCGGACGGCTCCGGCGGGCGGCCGCCCGCGAGCGTCACCGACACGGCTCCCGCTCGGCAGCCCGCTGCCGCTGCCGCTGCGAGGTCGGCGCCCGCCAGTCGTGCCGCGAGGTACGCGCCCGTGAAGGCGTCCCCCGCGCCCGTCGAGTCGACCGCGCGTGCCGGGACGCCGGGCACGTGCGCGGTCACGCGGCCCGCCTCCGCGATCAGTGCGCCTGCCGCGCCCAGGGTCACCACCGTGACCGGTGCGTGGCGGCTCAGTGCCGCCGCCGCGGCTTCGACGTCTGTGAGGCCGGTCAGCAGCCGGGCCTCGTCCGCGTTCGGGAGCAGTGTCTCCGCGCCGGCCACCTCCGTCAGGAACCGGTCGGCGCCGAGTTGTTCGAGGAAGCCCGTGGACGCCGGGTCCACGCTCACCGGGATGTCGCGCTCGCGCGCCGACGCCAGCGCCGCGCGGGCCGCACGGCGGCTCGGTTCGGCGAAGAAGAGGTAGCCGGACAGATGCAGCCGGCCCACTCCGTCCAGCAGGGACGGCGACCAGTCGGCCGCGGTGAGCCGCAGGGCCGCGCCGCTGTCGGTGAGGAACGTACGCTCGGCTGCCCGGTCGGCCGTGTCCACCAGCGAGATCACCGTCGCCGTCGCCACCTGCTCGTCCACGACGAAGGCCGCCCGTACGCCCGCCCGGCGCAGCACCTGTTCGTGCCAGCCGCTCGCGTCGGCGCCGACCCGCGCCAGCAGCGTCACCGCCGCGCAGCCCGAACGGGCCGCCCAGCAGGCCGCGTTCGCGCCCGCCCCGCCGGGCAGGGTCCGGATCTCGGCGACGGTGTCCGTGCCGTGCGCGAGCGGCGGCCGGTAGCGGGCCATCACGTCGGTGACCACGTCACCGACGACGAGCAGCCCGCCCGTCACCGGGCGCGCGCCACGGCGATCCGCGCCGCCAGTCGTACGTTGCCGCGTACCGCCGCGAGATTGGCCTCCAGCGAGGCGCCGCCGGTCCGCCGCGTCAGCTCGGCGAGCAGGAACGGCGTGACGGCCTGTCCGGTGATCCCGCGCCGCCCGCTCTCGGCGAGTGCCTCCGCCAGGACCCGGTCGTGCGACTCCGGGTCCAACTGCTCCGCCTCCGGCACCGGATTGGCGACGATGACCGCCGCCTCCGGGCCGCCCAGCGTGTCCTGGGCCGCCATCACGGCCGCCACCTCCTCGGGCGTACGGACCGTCCAGTCGACCCGCTCGCCCGACGAGGCCAGATAGAAACCGGGGAAGTACTCGGTGCCGAAGCCGAGGACGCACACGCCCAAAGTCTCCAGGCGCTGCAAGGTCGCCGGTACGTCCAGGATCGACTTGACGCCGGCGCAGACGACCGTGATCCGGGTCCGCGCCAGCAGCCGCAGATCCGCCGACTCGTCCTGCGTCTGCGTCCAGCCGCGGTGGACCCCGCCGAGGCCGCCCGTCGCGAAGACCCGGATCCCGGCCCGCGCCGCGAGGAACGCCGTCGCCGAGACGGTCGTCGCCCCGCTCGCCCCGGTGGCGAGCGCGGGCGCCAGATCGCGGTGGCCGAGCTTGCGTAGCGAGTCGTCCTGGGCGATCCGCTCCACCTGGTCCTTGGCCAGGCCGACATGCGGCCGCCCGTCCAGCACGGCGACCGTCGCGGGCACGGCGCCACCGGCCCGTACGAGCGCTTCCAACTCCTCGGCGACCGCCAGATTGCGCGGGCGCGGCAGCCCGTGCGCGATGATCGTCGACTCCAGGGCGACCACGGGACGGCGCGCGGCAAGCGCCTCCCGCACCTCGGGGGACAGGTGCACAGAGATCTCAGCCATGTCCCATCCCTGGCGCGCGGAAGGCGCCCGCAAACGTCCGGCTCCGGCGGCGCTCCGGCTACGCCGCCTTCGCCTCGACGGCCTCGGCGCTCCGGCTACGCCGCCTTGACGCTCCGGCTACGCCGCCTTGACGTTGTCCAGCGCGCCGTTCGGGTTCAGGACGTACTTCCTGCTCGCGCCCTGGTCGAACTCCGCGTAGCCGCGCGGCGCGTCGTCCAGCGAGATCACCGTCGCGTTGACGGCCTTCGCTATGTGGACCCGGTCGTGCAGGATCGCCTGCGCGAGGCCCCGGTGATACTTCATCACCGGGCACTGGCCCGTGCTGAACGTGTGGCTCTTCGCCCAGCCGAGCCCCAGCCTGACCTTCAGCGTCCCGGACTTGGCGTCGCTGTCGACGCCTCCCGGGTCGTCGGTGACGTACAGCCCTGGGATGCCGAGGGCGCCGCCCGCCCTGGTCACGCCCATCAGCGAGTTGAGCACCGTCGCCGGCGCCTCTTCCGTGTCCACGCCGTGCGCGCGGGCCTCGAAGCCCACCGCGTCGACCGCCGCGTCCACCTCGGGCTCGCCGAGGATCTCGGCGACCTGGTCCTCGACGCTTCCCTTGGTGAGGTCGACCGTCTCGCAGCCGAAGCTGCGGGCCTGCGCCAGCCGCTCCGCGTTGAGGTCGCCGACTATCACGACGGCGGCGCCGAGCAACTGGGCCGAGGCGGCGGCCGCGAGACCGACGGGCCCCGCCCCCGCTACGTACACCGTGGAACCGACACCCGCGCCGGCCGTCACCGCGCCGTGGAAGCCGGTCGGGAAGATGTCCGACAGCATCGTCAGGTCGAGCAGCTTCTCGCGCGCGGCCTGCTTGTCGGGGAAGGCCAGCAGGTTGAAGTCGGCGTACGGCACCAGCACGTACTCCGACTGGCCGCCGACCCAGCCGCCCATGTCGACGTAGCCGTACGCGGCCCCTGGCCGGGCCGGGTTGACGTTCAGACAGATGCCGGTCTTGCGCTCCTTGCAGTTGCGGCAGCGGCCGCAGGCGATGTTGAACGGGACCGACACGACATCGCCGACGTTGATGAACTCCACGTCGGAGCCGCGCTCGACCACCTCGCCCGTGATCTCGTGCCCGAGGACCAGACCTGCGGGCGCCGTGGTGCGACCGCGCACCATGTGCTGGTCGCTGCCGCAGATGTTGGTTGCCAGTACCTTCAGGATCACGCCGTGATTGAGCTGTCGCCCTACGTTCTCCTTGGCCACGCCGGGCCCGTCCTTGAGCTCGAACGTCGGGTAATCGGTCTCCTGAACCTCCACCTCACCTGGTTCGAGATAGGCGACCGCCCTGTTTCCTCCACTCATCCCTACTCGCCGTCCCTTCGGCTCGTGTCGATGACGCGCGCGCACTCCGTTTCACAGTAGGCCGATCGGGCGAACCGTGACAACAGCTAGCAAATGCCTCAGAACAGCGGCTGCGGCAGCACGCCTTCCAGGGCCAGCAACTGCCGCTTGGTCTCCAGCCCGCCGCCGAATCCGCCGAGACCGCCGCCGCTCTCCACGACCCGGTGGCACGCCACCACGATCGGCAGCGGATTGGACCCCATCGCGGTGCCGACCGCCTGCGCGCCGCCCGGCCGGCCCACCCGCGCCGCGAGATCGCCGTAGCCGACGACCGAGCCGTACGGCACGCCCGCCGCCAGCTCGCGCAGCACCTCGCGGTTGAAGCCCGTGGACAGCGACCAGTCCAGCGGCAGCCCGAACTCGCGCAGCCCGCCCGCGAAATACGCCGACAACCGGCGTATCGGCTCGGCGAGCCGGCCGGTGGCCGACGGGGTCAGCTCGGCGCCGAGCCGGGTCCGCAACCGGTCGAGCGCCCTGTCACGTATCCGCTCCGTGGCGTGGAAGACGACGGTCACCAGCCCCTGCTCGGTGGCGGCCAGCAGCAGCGGTCCGATCGCGCTGTCGACGACGGCCCACTCCACCGACTGCGCCGGCCTGTCATCGCTCGTGGAGGTCATGCGGACAACGGTAGGCGGCGCCACTGACAGCCCGGTTCGCCCCAGCCGGCGGGGCCCGCTGCCGGTGTCGACAAATCGCTGGTGAATATTTGCTTACCGGGGTCGCCGACCTAACCTCGCCGGACCGGCATCACGCACGGACAGCCGGGCAGCAAGACAGCACGGGCAGCCGGTCAGCACGGACAGCACGACCATCAGGGGCGAAGGGCCTATCGCTATGCAGGGCACAGTCGACGGATTCAGCTACGGCCTCGTCACGCCGGTGGCCGCCTTTCTCATGGCGTGCCTGGGCGCGGCTCTCGGTCTGCGCCGAACCGCCAGACCCCTGCGCGAGCGGCGGCCGTGGAAACCCGCCGCGCTCCTGCTGGGTGCGGCCTCCATCGGCTCCGGGGTCTGGACCATGCACTTCATCGCCATGATGGGGTTCACCGTCGCCGAGGTGCCCGTCGACTACGACGGACCCACGGTCTTCGCCGGGCTCGGCGCGGGCACCCTCATGATCGGCGTCGGGATCTTCATCGTGGGCCGGCGCGGCTCGACCCCGATGGGACTCGCCACCGGCGGCACCGTCACCGGGCTCGGCATCGCCACCATGCACTTCCTGTGCATGGCGGGGCTCCGGCTGCGCGGACACCTGGAGTACGACACGGTGACCGTCGTGCTGGCCGTCGTCATCGCCGTCGCGGCGGCCGTCACGGCGCTGTGGGCCGTCGCCGCACACCGCGGCCTCGGCGCCAGCCTGGCCGGCGGGCTGCTGCTGGGCGGCGCAGCGACCGGCATGCACTACACGGCGATGGCCGCCGCCGACGTCCACCTGGCGGCGCCCACCGGCACGATCGGCAGCGGCGGCTCCGACGCCCGGCTGCTGCCGATGCTGCTCGGCCCCGCCGTCTTCCTGCTCTTGGCGGCCGTGGTCGTACTGTTCGAACCGAGGCTGCTGCTGGACGCCCCCGACCGGCCGGGCGACCCCGCCCGGCCGGTGGGACGGCGCCCCCGGCGCACCCGCCCGCTCGTACGCGGCGCCGTGCCCGCCCAGCGGACCCGGCGCGACCGGCAGCCAGGCGCGGGGACGGGTGGCGCGGCCGGTCGCACGACGGCGGGCCAGGGTCCGCGCAGCGGCTCCGACCTGCACGAATGGTGATCTCGCCGGGGTGAGGCGGCCATGATCGACGGCCGCTCGCCGCCCGCTCGCCCCCCGACTGTCAGTGCGGGGTCGTACGGTGGATCCATGCGGCCCGTTTCCCACATCGAACGTACGGTGGCGCCTTTCGAGGTCGTCAGTTCCTACCAGCCCAGCGGCGACCAGCCGACCGCGATCGCCGACCTGGAGCGGCGCGTCCGCGCCGGGGAGAAGGACGTCGTCCTGCTCGGCGCGACCGGCACGGGCAAGTCGGCGACGACGGCCTGGATGATCGAGAAGCTCCAGCGCCCCACCCTGGTGATGGCGCCGAACAAGACCCTTGCCGCCCAGCTCGCCAACGAATTCCGCGAGCTGCTGCCCAACAACGCCGTCGAGTACTTCGTCTCGTACTACGACTACTACCAGCCCGAGGCGTACGTGCCCCAGTCGGACACGTACATCGAAAAGGACTCCTCCATCAACGAGGAGGTCGAGCGGCTGCGCCATTCCGCGACGAACTCGCTGCTCACCCGGCGCGACGTGGTCGTGGTCGCCTCCGTCTCGTGCATCTACGGCCTCGGCACGCCGCAGGAGTACGTGGACCGGATGGTGTCGCTGAAGGTCGGCACCGAGGTGGACAGGGACGAGCTGCTGCACCGCTTCGTGGAGATGCAGTACACGCGCAACGACGTGTCGTTCACCCGCGGCACCTTCCGGGTCCGGGGCGACACCATCGAGATCTTCCCGGTCTACGAGGAGCTGGCCGTTCGGATCGAGATGTTCGGCGACGAGATCGAGGCGCTGACCACGCTCCACCCGATGACCGGCGAGGTCATCAGCGAGGACCGCGAGCTGTACGTCTTCCCCGCCAGCCACTACGTGGCGGGCCCCGAGCGCATGGAGCGCGCGGTCAACGACATCGAGCGCGAGCTGGAGACCCGCCTCGCTGACCTCGACAAGCAGGGCAAGCTGCTGGAGTCCCAGCGGCTGCGGATGCGCACGACGTACGACATCGAGATGATGCGCCAGATCGGCTCCTGCTCCGGCATCGAGAACTATTCGATGCACTTCGACGGCCGCGACCCCGGCACGGCGCCCAACACCCTCCTCGACTACTTCCCCGAGGACTTCCTGCTGGTCATCGACGAGTCGCATGTCACGGTGCCGCAGATCGGCGCGATGTACGAGGGCGACGCCTCCCGGAAGCGGACCCTGGTCGACCACGGCTTCCGGCTGCCGTCCGCGCTGGACAACCGCCCGCTGAAGTGGGAGGAGTTCCAGAAGCGGATCGGCCAGACTGTCTATCTGTCCGCCACCCCCGGCAAGTACGAACTCTCCCGGGGCGACGGCTTCGTGGAGCAGATCATCCGGCCCACCGGGCTCATCGACCCGGAGGTCGTCGTCAAGCCCACCGAAGGGCAGATCGACGACCTGGTGCACGAGATCCGCAAGCGCACGGAGAAGGACGAGCGGGTCCTGGTCACCACCCTCACCAAGAAGATGGCGGAGGACCTCACCGACTACTTCCTGGAGCTGGGCATCCAGGTCCGGTATCTGCACAGCGACGTCGACACGCTGCGCCGTATCGAGCTGCTGCGCGAGCTGCGCTCCGGTGAGTACGACGTCCTGGTCGGCATCAATCTCCTCCGGGAGGGCCTCGACCTGCCCGAGGTGTCGCTGGTGGCGATCCTGGACGCGGACAAGCAGGGCTTCCTCCGGTCGGGCACGTCGCTGATCCAGACCATCGGCCGCGCCGCCCGAAACGTGTCGGGCCAGGTCCACATGTACGCGGACCAGGTCACCCCGGCGATGGCGCAGGCCATCGACGAGACGAACCGGCGCAGGGAGAAGCAGGTCGCCTACAACACCGAGCGCGGCCTCGACCCGCAGCCGCTGCGCAAGAAGATCAACGACATCGTCGCGACGATCGCGCGCGAGGAGATCGACACCGAGGCCCTGCTCGGCACGGGCTACCGGCAGACGAAGAAGGGCCAACCGGCCAAGACGCCCGTCCCCTCGCTCACGGCGCACACCCCCAAGGGCGGCAAGGGCGGGGCGGGCGCCGCTGTCCTCACCGACCGGCCCGCGGCCGAACTGGCCGGGATCATCGAGGAGATGACGGACCGGATGCGGGCTGCCGCGGCCGAGTTGCAGTTCGAGGTGGCGGCCCGGCTGCGCGACGAAGTGGGCGAGCTGAAGAAGGAGTTGCGGCAGATGAGGGAGGCGGGGCTGGCCTGACGCCGGTGCCGCCGGTGTGTTGCAACACCGACACAAAACCGGCCCGTGTCTCCTGCCGCTCATGGGCGACTGCGTAGGGTTCTGCGCAACCGCACACGGACGGTTGCGGGGGACCATTCGAGAAGGGGACAGCGCGTGGTGGACACATCCAAGGGCAGTGCGCCCGGGGGCCCTGGGGTCAATCTGACCAAGGGACAGGCCATCAGCCTGGAGAAGAGGGGCGGCGGCACACTCACCGCCGTGCGGATGGGGCTCGGCTGGCAGGCCGCCCCGCGCCGGGGGCTGTTCGGCTCCCGCACCCGCGAGATCGACCTGGACGCCTCCGCGGTGCTGTTCGCCGACAAGCAGCCGGTCGACGTGGTCTTCTTCCGCCACCTCGTCAGCGACGACGGCTCGGTGAAGCACACCGGGGACAACCTCGTCGGCGGCGCGGGGCAGGGCGGGGACGACGAGGCGATCCTGGTCGACCTCCAGCGGGTGCCGGTCCACATCGACCAGATCGTCTTCACGGTCAACTCCTTCACCGGCCAGACGTTCCAGGAAGTGCAGAACGCGTTCTGCCGGATCGTCGACGAGACCAACGGCCAGGAGCTGGCGCGCTACACCCTCGACGGCGGCGGTCAGTACACCGCGCAGATCATGGCGAAGGTGCACCGCGCCGGGGCCGGCTGGCAGATGACCGCCCTCGGCAACCCCGCCAACGGGCGTACCTTCCAGGACCTGATGCCGGCGATCCTGCCGCATCTGTGACGGGGGTGCCGGCGACGGCACCGTAACCGCGAGACCGCGAGACTTACCGCGAGCGCAGCTCCCGGCGGCCAGGCCGCCGGGAGCTGCACGTGTCACACCCCCCAGCACCCACCACACGCGCTGCTCACCACACGCGTACTCAACATCGAAACCCACCACCACCGAACGACGCACGACCGACGAGGGGACAAGCCGATGACGGCGGAGCTGGTCCGCGGGCAGAACCACCCCCTGCCCCACACCCGGCTGGAGATCCGGGTGACGGCCGGCGCGCCGTTGCTGGCCTGCGCCACGCTGGGCGACGCGAAGGGCACCGTGCTCGGCACGGAATGGATCGCCCACCCCGGCTCGCCCACGCTCCCCGGCATAGAGGTGTCCCGCCAGGCGGCGGCCGGACTGCGCTTCCACGTCGATCTGGAGGCCGTCCCCGAGCGGGCGCATCTGGTGCATGTCCTGCTCGCCCTGCCCCAGGGCGTGGGCGGCCCCGCGCACTTCGGCTCGACCGCCGCCCCCTACGCGGCCGTCACCGCCACCGACGGTACGGAAGTGGCCAGCTTCACCCTCACCGGGCTCGGCACGGAATCGGCCGTCGTCGCGCTGGAGCTCTACCGCAGACAGGGCGCCTGGAAGGTCAGGGCGGTCGGCCAGGGGTACGAGGGCGGCCTCGCCGAACTCTTCGGCGACCAGGGCCTGCCGCGGCCCGCCGTCTTCGCCGCCACCGTCCATGACGCGGTGGCGCTGCACCTCGCGGACGCCGTGCAGGCACCGCAGGCCCCGAACGGCCCGCAGGCTCCGAACGGCCCGCAGTCCCCGCCGCCCGCGCAGTCCCCGCACACCCCCGAGCGGGACGGTGCGCGCGCCGTGCGCGACAGGGCCGTACCGCAGCCCAGAACGGCGGGCGGCGGCGTCGACTACACGCACCCCGGGCGCCGTACGGCCGCCCCGCCCACCCCGCCGCCGGCCGCCGAACCGGCCGGGGCCGGCCGCCCCGCCCGTCCCGTGGCGGGCGACGCGACCGGCTGGTCCATGGACGAGCGGCTCTACAACCAGGTCTGGGGCATGTTCGAGGACCTGGCCCGCACCGCCGCCGCGTACCGCAGTGCGACGGACTTCGCCGAGTCCCGGCTCGAACAGGAACTGGACCGGGTGCTGTCCGACCCGCGCAACCGGATCGGCGGCGCGGGGGACGCGGCGCGGGAAGCCGCCCGCGCCAAGCACGACCAGCTCGTCGCCCAGGCGCGGGAAGTACTCGACCGTGATCTGGCGCAGCTCGTCGCCGAGTCCGAGGTCGTCGAGCCCGCCCTGCCGCTCGCCTACGCCCGCTGGGACAGCCCCGTCTGGCAGGGGTACCGCGTCCCGATGGAGATCCCGATGGCGCTGCGCCTCGGGGACGTCCATCTGCCCGAGCGCCCCGACCTGCGGATCCCGATGCTGGTGCGGCTGCCGCTGGAGCGCGGCCTGTGGGTGGACAGCGGCAGGACCGCGTCGGACGAGGCCCTGCTGCTGGACGCGTTCCAGCTCCGCCGGATGGCGGTGGAGACCGCGGTCAACCACGCGGCGCGGCTGCTGGCCGCCTACCCGCCGGGGGAGTTCACCGTCCAGGTGATCGACCCGGCCGGCTCGGCCGCCGGGGCGCTGGCGCCGCTCACCTCGACCGGGGTGCTCGACGCCGCGCCGGCCGCGGGGGCGGCGGGAGTGGCCGCCGTGCTCGGGGCGCTCACCCGCCGGGTCGACCTGGTCCAGATGGCGGTACGGGGCGGCGCCGCCGCATCGCTCCCGCCGGAGCTGGACCAGGCGGAGCAGTTGCTGATCGTCAACGACTTCCCGCACGGCTTCGACGACCGCGCCGTGACCCAGCTCCGCTATCTCGCCGACGAGGGCCCCTCGGTCGGTGTGCACCTGCTGATGGTGGCCGACCGGGAGGACGCGAGCGCCTACGGCCCCGTGCTCGACCCGCTCTGGCGCTCCCTGCTGCGGCTGACGCCGGTGTCCGACAACCACCTCGCCGACCCCTGGGTCGGCCATGTCTGGACGTACGAGCCGCCGGCGCTGCCGCCGGGCAGTCAGGTGCTGGCCCAGGTGCTCGGACGGGTGGCGGCCGCACGCCGCGAATGGCGGCGCTGACCTGGGTACTTGGCCATCCTTTACCTATCGCTTTACCAAACCTTGGTCTTTGCTGTACTCTTCCTTTATCGGAGGGGAGTACTCCCGTAACGCGACGTACCCGTCAATACGGACCGCCATCGGTCCCGGGGCGCCGGCCCGCACAGCGGCAGGACCGCTCGGGTGGAAGAGACCTCCGGCAGCGACGACGCTGACAAGTAGCCGTACAACGCCGGAGGCGCAGTGGACGTTTCATGGACCCTGTGGACACTGACCATTCTCGGTCTGTCCGCCCTGATCGCGGTCGACTTCCTCATCGGGCGCAAGCCCCATGACGTGTCGATCAAGGAAGCCGGTATCTGGACGGTCGTCTGGGTGGCCCTCGCCGCCCTGTTCGGCCTCGGCTTGATGATCTGGGGGACGGGCCAGGCCTCAGGAGAGTTCTTCGCCGGATTCATCACGGAGAAATCGCTGAGCGTCGACAACCTCTTCGTCTTCGTGCTGATCATGGCGAAGTTCGCGGTGCCCTCGCAGTTGCAGCAGCGGGTGCTGCTCATCGGGGTGCTGATCGCCCTGGTGCTGCGGGCCATCTTCATCGCGGCGGGCGCGGCGATCATCGCCAGCTTCTCGTGGGTGTTCTTCATCTTCGGCGCGTTCCTGATCTACACCGCCTGGAAGCTCATCCAGGAGGCGCGCTCCGACGACGAGGAAGAGGAGTTCGAGGAGAACCGCCTCCTCAAGAACATCGAGCGCCGCTTCGGCGTCTCCGACAGGTACGAGGGCACGAAGCTCTTCATCCGGAAGAACGGCAAGCGGGTCCTGACCCCGCTGATGGTGGTCATGCTCGCCATCGGTACGACGGACGTGCTGTTCGCGCTCGACTCCATCCCGGCGATCTTCGGTCTGACCCAGGACCCGTACATCGTCTTCACCGCGAACGCGTTCGCGCTGATGGGGCTGCGCCAGCTCTACTTCCTGATCGGCGGGCTGCTCAAGAAGCTGGTCCACCTCAGCTACGGGCTGTCGGTGATCCTCGGCTTCATCGGCGTCAAGCTCGTGCTGCACGCGCTGCACGAGACGGGCGTCCATGTCCCGGTGATCTCCATCCCGGTCTCGCTCGCGGTCATCTGCGGTGTGCTGATCATTACCACGATCACCAGCCTGATGGCCAACAAGAAGCAGGCGGAGCGCGAGGCCGCCGAGGCCGCCGAGAAGGACCGGATAGAGGCGTGAGCCGCGGCCGGGCGGCGTCGGTGCCGCCCGGCCCTCCCCGTGGACGGGCTCAGTACGTGACGGTCACCCGCCGCGCGAGCCCGTCCACCCGCACCACCCCGCCGTACGGAACGACGAGCTGCGGGTCGGTGTGCCCGAAGTCCACGTCGAAGACGGCCACCGTGTCCGACGCGTACACCGCGAGGGCCCGCAGGACCGCCTCCCGCTGCTCACGCGCGTAGCGCGCGGCCTCCTCGGGGCTGTTGCGGCGCTCCAGGGACCAGGTCTTGGGGCGGGCCATCAGCAGCGCGGGGAAGCGCCGCAGCAGCTCCCGCTCACCCATGGCGCGCAGGATCCGGAAGACCTCCTCGGCGGCCGGCAGCTCCTCCGAGGTCTCCAGCAGCAGCACACCCCCGTCGTACGCGGCGGCGGGGCCGATCTCCCGGTCGGCCATCAGCAGCCAGGACAAGATCTCCAGGTTGCCGCCCCAGCTCCGGCCCTCGACGACCCGCTCGGGGCCGTGCCAGCGCCAGCCCGTGCCCGGCCGGGTCTCCGGCTCGGTCTCGAAGGTCGCCGGATCGGCCCAGTCGCGGTCCGTGTCGCGGAACCGCTCGGCGGGCCGCAGCTCGTACGGGCCCGAGGTGAACAGCGCGGCCCGCAGCGATTCGGCGGTGAGCGGATCCATCGCCCCCGGCCGGCCCAGCTCGCACATCACACTCGTGCCGTGGTAGCCGACGATCCCCGTGTTCCACAGGTACGCCAGGAGATTCGTGTTGTCGCTGTAGCCGAAGAACGGCTTCGGGTGCGCCCGGATCAACTCCCGGTCCAGCAGCGGCAGCACGGTGATCTGGTCGTCCCCGCCGATGCTCGCGATCACGGCCCTCACCGTCGGATCGGCGAACGCCGCGTGCAGGTCGTCGGCCCGCTGCCGCGCCGTCGCGCCCATCGTCCGCGTCGACGGATACTCCACCGGCACCAGACCGAACTCCGCCACCAGCCGGCTCAGCCCCAGCTCGTACGGGAGCGGCAGCAGCCCCGGCAGTCCGGACGACGGCGAGAGCACCGCGACCCGGTCGCCGGGGCGGGGCTTGGGCGGTGTGACAGGCGTCGGCATACGGCCGATCGTAAGGACGCGGCCCGCCGCCGGGCGACCCGGTTTCCGGCGGCCGGCACCCGCCGTCTACCGTGAGCGGAGAAAACGGACGGCGGAGGCGGGATACGGATAAGAAGGTGCGTTTGTGCTGCCGGAACTGACGCTCGCCCGGGGGCTGTCGTCGTGGCGGACCGACCCGGTGGCACTGGCCGCCGTCGGCGTCCTCGGCGGTCTGTACACCGCGGGAGTGGTCCGCCGCACCCGCCAGGGCCAGGGCTGGCCGATCCTGCGTACCGCCGCCTTCTTCGTCCTCGGCCTCGGCATGATCGTGATCGCGACGATGTCCTCGCTCGCCGTCTACGACCGGGTGCTGTTCTGGCCGGCCGCCGTCCAGAACATCCTCCTCGACCTGCTCGCCCCCCTCGGCCTGGCCCTCGGCGACCCCCTCGGCCTCGCGTCCCCGGACGGCCCCCTGCACGCGGCGCTGACCTCCCGCCCGGTGCGGCTGCTGACCTTCCCCCTGGTCAGTACGGTCCTGGTGCTCGCGTCCGAGCTGGCCATCTACTTCACGCCGTACTTCACGGCCTCGCTCGCCAACGGTCTCGTCCGGCACCTGATGCACGCCCAACTGCTGCTCACCGGCTGCCTGTTCGTCCTGCCGATGCTCACCCGCCAAGAACTGCTGCCCCGTTGGTGCACGCATCCGGTCAGAGCGGGCCTGGTCTTCTTCGACGGCCTCTTCGACTCCGTGCCAGGCATCGTCGTGATGACCAGCGGCACGCTGGTGGCGGGCCACTGGTACACGGCCCACCCCCGCACCTGGGGCCCCAGCGTCGCACAGGACCAGATGCTCGGCGGCGGCCTGATGCTCACGCTCGCCGAACTGGTCGCCCTGCCGTTCCTGATCGCGGTATTCATCCAGTGGTGGCAAGCGGAACGGGCGAGAACGGCGGAACTGGACGCCCACCTGGACCACGAACTGACCCCCGCACCGACCCCCGAACCGACCCCGGCCACAGCCCTGCCGGCACAGCCCCAGGACCGGGTACGCCCCTGGTGGGAGACGGACGAAGGCGAAGTCGGGAACCGCATGCGCACCCGTCACCCGCGCTGAACTACCAGCCGCGGGCGCGCCATTGCGCGAGGTGGGGGCGTTCGTCGCCGAGGGTGGTGTCGTTGCCGTGGCCCGGGTAGACCCAGGTCTCGTCGGACAGTTCGCCGAAGATCCTCGTCTCCACGTCGTGCAGCAGGCTCGCGAACGCCTTCGGGTCCTGGTGGGTGTTGCCCACGCCGCCCGGGAAGAGGCAGTCGCCGGTGAAGACGTGCGCGTGGCCGTGCGGGTCGTCGTAGATCAGGGCGATCGAGCCCGGGGTGTGGCCGACCAGGTGGCGGGCGGTGAGGGTGATCTCGCCGAAGCTGATCGTGTCGAGGTCGTCCACCAGCACGTCGGTCGGCACCGGGATGCCCGGGGCGTCGGCGCGGCCCGCGTACGTGCGGGCGCCGGTGGCGGCGACCGTTGCGGACAGGGCCTGCCAGTGGTCGCCGTGCTGGTGGGTGGTGACGACGGAGACGATGCCGTCGTCACCGATCAGCGTCAGCAGCGTCGCCGCGTCGTTGGCCGCGTCGATCAGCAGTTGCTGACCGGTGGCCCGGCAGCGCAGCAGGTACGTGTTGTTGTTCATCGGGCCGACAGCGGCCTTGGAGATCATCAGCTCGGGCAGCTCGTGCACATCCGCAGGGCCGCCCACCGTCACCACTCCGCTGTACGTCATACGGCTCAGCCTATAGCGGGGGCAGGACAGGCAGCGGGCCGTCCGGCGAGCTGAGCCTGGCGGTGTCGGCGCGGCCCGCCAGCCACCCCATCAGGTGCCCCGCCGGGCCCGAGACGGCGAGCGGGGTGCCGTCCGTGCTGCCGGTGTGCCGGGTCCGGCCGTCGGGGGTGGTCAGGGCGAGCGGCGGGACGTCCGCGTTCCCCGCGAAGCGCTCGGCGAGGAAGTCGATCTCCCGGCCGGTGAACTCGTCCGACAGGTCGTCGAGCGTGCGGCCGACGTCCAGGTCGACGTGGTGCAGCTCGACCTCGGCCCAGCGGCGGAACGGCACCCGGGCCGCCGTGTCCGTGACGCCGTTGCGCATGGTGATCGTGCGGCCCCAGTCCGCCGGGGCGCTCGCCGCCCGCTCGAACCGCGCCGCGCTCTCCCGTACGTCGCTGAGCTGCGCTTCGAGCGGCCGGGGCGCGTCGCGGTCGATATCGGCTTGACGCGCTTTGGCATCCTTGTACATAGGACGCCCCTCCAGAACATTGACCAGGGCGTCCGCATTGCGTGCGATGTGGGCCAGCAGATGACCGCGGCTCCAGCCCGGCAGCCGTGACGGAGCGGCGAGCGCCGCGTTGTCCAGTCCGGCGGCAGCGGTCAGCAGCCGTTCGGTCGCCTCGTGTACCGACGCCAGGTCGCGCACGTGATCAGTCATGGCGCCGACGATAGCGGAGAGCCATGGCACCACTCGATCGGGTGAAGGAGGCAGAGACCGGCCGTAAATCGAATGCGCGTGCTATAGGCTCGTGACAGGCATCCTGGACCGGGGCGCACACCAGCCCGGCGGTCCCTGTGCCGCAATCCACAGCTTGGCAATCCATCGCTCTGGCGACCCCCCGTAGTCTGGGAAGGGGGCTCCGCCCCTGCTTCTCTCCAGAAAGGTGCGGACCGGCGTGGCCGACCGTCTCATCGTCCGTGGCGCTCGCGAACACAATCTCAAGAACGTCTCGCTCGACCTCCCCCGTGACTCCCTCATCGTCTTCACCGGGCTCTCCGGGTCGGGCAAGTCCTCCCTCGCGTTCGACACGATCTTCGCCGAGGGGCAGCGCCGTTACGTGGAGTCGCTGTCCTCCTACGCCCGGCAGTTCCTCGGTCAGATGGACAAGCCGGACGTCGACTTCATCGAGGGGCTGTCGCCTGCCGTCTCGATCGACCAGAAGTCGACCTCGCGCAACCCGCGCTCGACGGTCGGCACCATCACCGAGGTCTACGACTACCTCCGGCTGCTGTTCGCCCGTATCGGCAAGCCGCACTGCCCCGAGTGCGGCCGGCCGATCGCCCGCCAGTCGCCGCAGGCCATCGTGGACAAGGTGCTCGAACTGCCCGAGGGCAGCCGCTTCCAGGTCCTGTCCCCGCTCGTGCGCGAGCGCAAGGGCGAGTTCGTCGACCTCTTCGCCGATCTGCAGACCAAGGGCTACAGCAGGGCCAGGGTCGACGGGCAGACGATCCAGCTCAGCGAGCCGCCCGTGCTCAAGAAGCAGGAGAAGCACACCATCGAGGTGGTCATCGACCGCCTCACCGTCAAGGACAGTGCCAAGCGGCGGCTCACCGACTCGGTGGAGACCGCGCTCGGCCTGTCCGGCGGCATGGTCGTGCTCGACTTCGTCGACCTCCCCGAGGACGACCCCGAGCGCGAGCGGATGTACTCCGAGCATCTGTACTGCCCGTACGACGACCTCTCGTTCGAGGAGCTGGAGCCGCGCTCCTTCTCCTTCAACTCCCCCTTCGGCGCCTGCCCCGAGTGCACCGGTATCGGTACGCGCATGGAGGTCGACCCCGAGCTGATCGTCCCCGACGAGGACAAGTCGCTGGACGAGGGCGCGATCCACCCGTGGTCGCACGGCCACACCAAGGAGTACTTCGGCCGGATGATCGGCGGCCTCGCCAAGGCCCTCAACTTCCGTACGGACGTGCCGTGGGCGGCGCTGCCCCAGCGCGCCAAGAAGGCGCTGCTGTACGGGCACAAGACCCAGGTCGAGGTCCGCTACCGCAACAGGTACGGCCGCGAGCGCGCCTACACCACCCCCGCCTTCGAAGGCGCCGTCTCGTTCGTCAAGCGGCGCCATTCGGAGGCCGAGAGCGACACCAGCAGGGAGCGCTTCGAGGGCTACATGCGCGAGGTGCCCTGCCCGACCTGCCACGGCACCCGGCTCAAGCCGCTCGTGCTGGCCGTGACGGTCATGGACAAGTCCATCGCCGAGGTCTCCGCGCTGTCCATCAGCGACTGCGCAGACTTCCTCGGCAAGCTCAAGCTGAACGCACGCGACAAGCAGATCGCCGAGCGGGTGCTCAAGGAGGTCAACGAACGGCTCAGGTTCCTGGTCGACGTCGGCCTGGACTACCTCTCGCTCAACCGCGCGGCCGGCACCCTCTCCGGCGGCGAGGCCCAGCGCATCCGGCTCGCCACGCAGATCGGCTCCGGCCTGGTCGGCGTGCTCTACGTGCTGGACGAGCCGTCCATCGGCCTGCACCAGCGCGACAACCACCGGCTGATCGAGACCCTGGTCCGGCTGCGCGACATGGGCAACACCCTGATCGTCGTGGAGCACGACGAGGACACCATCAAGGTGGCCGACTGGGTCGTGGACATCGGCCCCGGCGCCGGTGAGCACGGCGGGAAGGTCGTGCACTCCGGCTCCCTGAAGGGACTCCTCGCCAACAAGGAGTCGCTGACCGGGCAGTATCTGGCGGGGAAGCGGGTCATCCCGACCCCGGAGATCCGCCGGCCGGTCGACGGCGAGCGGCAGCTCACCGTCCACGGCGCCCGGGAGAACAACCTCCAGGACATCGACGTGTCGTTCCCGCTCGGCGTCTTCACCGCGGTCACAGGCGTCTCGGGGTCGGGCAAGTCGACCCTGGTCAACGACATCCTGTACACGCATCTGGCCCGCGAGCTGAACGGCGCGAAGTCGGTGCCCGGCCGGCACACCCGGGTCGCGGGTGACGACCTGGTCGACAAGGTCGTCCATGTCGACCAGTCGCCCATCGGCCGTACGCCGCGCTCCAACCCGGCGACGTACACCGGCGTCTTCGACCATGTCCGCCGGCTCTTCGCGGAGACGATGGAGGCCAAGGTCAGGGGCTATCTCCCCGGGCGCTTCTCCTTCAACGTCAAGGGCGGCCGCTGCGAGAACTGCTCCGGTGACGGCACGATCAAGATCGAGATGAACTTCCTCCCGGACGTGTACGTCCCGTGCGAGGTCTGCCACGGCGCGCGGTACAACCGCGAGACCCTGGAGGTCCACTACAAGGGCAAGTCCATCGCCGAGGTCCTGGACATGCCGATCGAGGAGGCGCTGGACTTCTTCGAGGCGGTCCCGACGATCTCGCGCCATCTCAAGACGCTCAACGAGGTCGGCCTCGGCTACGTCAGGCTCGGCCAGTCCGCGCCGACCCTCTCGGGCGGCGAGGCGCAGCGGGTGAAGCTGTCGAGCGAGCTGCAGAAGCGCTCCACGGGCAGCACGGTCTACGTCCTGGACGAGCCGACCACCGGGCTGCACTTCGAGGACATCAGCAAGCTGATCACGGTGCTGTCGGGGCTGGTCGACAAGGGCAACACGGTCATTGTCATCGAGCACAACCTGGACGTCGTCAAGACGGCGGACTGGGTGATCGACATGGGCCCCGAGGGCGGCAACGGCGGCGGTCTCGTCATCGCGGAGGGCACTCCCGAGCAGGTGGCGGGCGTCCCGACGAGCCACACGGGCAAGTTCCTGCGGGACATCCTCGACGCGGAGCGGATCAGCGACGCGACGCCGGCGAAGAAGAAGGCCCCGGCGCGGAAGACGGTGGCGGCCAAGCCGAAGACGACGGCAGCCGCCAAGTCGACGGCGACCGCGAAGACGACGGCAGCGAAGACGGCGACCGCGAAGAAGGCCCCGGCCAAGCGGACGGCCAAGGCCAAGTAGGAGCTGGGGGCGGCGGCGATCGGGACGGTACGGGCGGACGACGGCGTACGGCTCTGGGCCGCGCGGGCGGGGGACGGCGGTACGGGCGGTGCGCCCGTCGTCCTCTGCCACGGCGGCCCCGGCATCTGGGACACCCTCGCGGACGTGGCGGCGCTGCTGCCCGGCCGCGAGGTGATCCGCTGGGACCAGCGCGGCTGCGGCCGCTCCCAGCGCTCGGGGCCTTACGGCATCGCCCGCTCGGTCGCCGATCTCGACGCCGTACGGGCCCACTTCGGGTTCGACCGCCCGGCGCTGCTCGGCCACTCCTGGGGCGCCCACCTGGCCCTGCGGTACGCGCTGGCCCACCCCGAGCGCGTCAGCCGGCTGGTGTACGTCTCCGGCACCGGCATCGACGACGAGTCCACCTGGCGCCCGCCGTACCACGCCGCGTTCGGCCGGCGCCTCGGCGAACACCGGGCGCGCTGGGAGGAGTTGCGCGAGCGCGGCGACGACCGCACCGAGCCCGAGGACCGGGAGCTGGCGGTCCTCCAATGGTCGGCGGACTTCACCGACCCCGAGCGGGCGTTGGCACACGCCGAGGCGATGGCCACACCGTGGTTCGGCGTCAACTACACCTGCAACCGCACGATCAACGCCGAAGTCAGCCGCAGCCTCGCGACGGCCGAACTGCGGAAGCGCTGCGCCGCGTTGCACATCCCGGTCCTGATCGTGGACGGCGAACAGGACATCCGCCCACGCACGGCGGTCGACTCCCTGGCGGCGGCACTCCCGGACGTGAGGCGTACGACGCTACGAGGCGCCGGACACCTGCCCTGGACGGAAGCCCCGACGGCCTTCAGCGCCGCGCTGACCGCGTTCCTCGCCTGAGCCGCGTCGGACAACCGCCGACCGCCCACCTCGCGGTCTAGGCCAGCTCCGCCGCGTACGGCGGGTCCGCCCCCGTGCGGGAGCAGGTCAGTGCCGCCGCGCGCGCCGCGAAGGTCAGTACCTCGTGCCAGCCGTCCGGCTCTAGCGTCGCTGCCGCGCGCGGTGTCAGGGCGTTCCTCGTCGCGAGGCCGTGCAGGAGGGCCGCGTTGATCGTGTCGCCTGCCCCGATCGTGTCCGCCACGTCGACCCGTACGGCGGGCGCCGAGACTTCCGTACCGTCCGCCGTCCGTACGGTCAGCCCGTCGCCGCCCCTGGTCAGGACGACGGCTGCCGGGCCGAGCGCCGACCATGTCCCGGGGGAGCCTTCGAGCCAGTCGGCGTCCTCCTCGGAGACCTTCAGCAGCGACACCGAAGGCAGCCAGCCGGCGAACCGCGCGCGGTAGGCCGCCGCGTCCGGGATCAGGCCCGCGCGGATGTTCGGGTCGAGCAGGGTGAAGACCCCGCGCCCCGCCTCCCGGCGCAGCAGTGCCTCGTACGCGCTCGCGCCCGGCTCCAGTACCAGCGAGCACGTGCCGAGGGCCAGCGCCCGCACCGTCGGCGGCAGCGCGGGCGGCAGGGTGAACAGGCGGTCCGCACTGCCCTGCGCGTAGAAGGCGAAACCGGCGGACCCGTCCGCGCCGAGCGTCGCCACGGCCAGCGTCGTCGGCTCGGGGCCACGCTGGACGAGCGACACGTCGACCCCGGCCGCGCGCAGCCCTTCGAGCAGCGTCTCGCCGAAGGCGTCCGTCGAGACCCGGGAGCAGAAGCCGGTACGCGCCCCGAGTCGGCCGAGGGCGACGGCGGTGTTGTACGGGCCGCCGCCGCGCCGTGGCAGCAGCGGCGCGAGCACACCGTCAGCGCGCCCCTGGGGCACCAGGTCGATCAGGGACTCTCCGGCGACGACGATCACAGAGCCGAATCTAGCGCCCTCCCGGCACGCGGTGCGCTGCCGCGACCCCAGGCACCCGTGCCCACCGCGTCGGCGACAAGCTCAGTAGCTCCGCCACGCGGCTCCCGGTCGCCTTGCGACCACCCGTACCGCCGCGACCACCCGTACCGCCGCGACCACCCGTACCGCCGCGACCACCTGGGCCGCCGCCTCGGCGATACGCCTCAGTGGCTCCGCCACAAGGCTTCCGGGCCACCTACGACCGCCCGCACCGCCGTGACCCGCCCACGCCGCCGTGACCACCCGCGCCGCCGTGACCACCCGCGCCGCCGCGACCACCCGCCCCGCCGCGACCATGCCCAGGCCCCCGTCCCGGCGGCCGGACCGGCCCCGGTATCGTCGCATCTGTACCCACCCCCCTGACCAGTGGAGACACCATGTCCGGCCTGACCGCCCCGCGCCGTTCCGTGCTGAAGGGCGCCGTCCTCGCCGGTGCGGCCGGGCTCGGCGCGGCCGCCTGCTCCACCAAGTCCAAGCTGGGGCACGCCGAGACACCCACCCCGACCGCGCCCGAACCCCTCGGCGCCGCCTCCGCAGTGCCGGTCGGCGGTGCGAAGCTCTACAAGGACCAGCGGGTGGTCGTGAGCTGCTCGGCCACGGGCGAGTACAAGGCGTTCAGCGCGCAGTGCACCCACGCGGGCTGCCTGCTCTACAAGGTCGAGGGCACCATCGGTGACTGCCCCTGCCACGGCAGCCGCTTCGACCTGACCACGGGCGAGGCGGTGCACGGACCCGCGACCGTACCGCTGCCCGAGGTCCCCCTCACGCACGAGGGCGGCAATCTCGTCGCAGGACCGAAAGCGGCACCCGCCCCGCAGACCTCGCAGAGCTGACGCTCACTCCCACTCCCACTCGATCCCCAGCACCCCCGGTCTGACCCCCTGCTCCACCAGATGGACCGAACGGCTCACCGCCCCCGGCGTCAGCTCGCTGCGCCCCGCGCGCGGCGCGCCCGCCGGGGCCTGGGCGAAGCGCCGGCAGCGCACGGGCACCGCCGCCCGGTCGAAGCGCACCTGGAGGACGTACTGGGAGCCCGCGTAGGCGAAGCCGCGTACGTACTCGGCGCACGGCCCGCCCGTACCGTCGTCGAAGCCGTAGCCGAACAGGTACGTCTCGCCCGCCGCCAGCGGCGCGTCGAACAGCAGCTCGGCGACGACCACCCCGGTGCGCGCGTCGCGGCCGACCCGGCCCGTACGGCAGTTCTCGTACGCACGCGCCCGCACGCGCGCGGGGTCGCACCCCGGGGCGCCCCTGTGCACGGCCAGGTACCGGTCGACACCGTCCGTGTGCGCCCGTACGACCTGCTGGGAGTCGCGGCCGAGCAGCTCGCGGCGCCCGCCGATCCGCACCCGTTCGTGGTGCCCCACGGTGTGCAGCCCGCCGTCGCCAGGGGCGCCCAGCCCCGCCAGCAGCCGCTCGACGGCGCCCGCGGTGTCGCGGGCCGCGGCCCGCACGCCGCCGGGGGCCGTCGCCGCCTCCAGCAGCCGCAGCAGGGAGTTCACCGGCAGGTCGAGGACCGCCTCCAGTGCCCCGACGGCCCGCAGCGACTCGGGCCGCTGCGGTCGCCGCGCGCCCTGCTGCCAGTAACTCAGGCTGGTCACACCGACCTTGATGCCGCGGTGCGCCAGATGGTGCTGGACCCGTTCGAGCGGCAGCCCGCGCACCGCGAGCGCGGCGCGCAGCGCCAGGTGGAACGGACCTGTCTGCAGCACCTGTTCCAGATCGGCCGCGGTATGCCCCACGCAGACCCCTCCAGCGCATCCGTTCACCGCACGGTGTCACCCCGCATTGAAGCGTGTTGACCTGCGCCCGACAAGCAACGCGCGTCACAGTGTCCGTGCCCGCAAGTAGGGTGGATGTCATGGCCGACCCCTCCAGCTACCGCCCCAAGCCGGGACAGATCCCCGACTCGCCGGGGGTCTACAAATTCCGCGACGAACACCGCCGGGTGATCTACGTCGGCAAGGCGAAGAGCCTGCGGCCCCGGCTGTCCAGCTACTTCCAGGATCTGACGAATCTCCACCCCCGTACGCGCACGATGGTCACGACCGCCGCGTCCGTGGAGTGGACGGTCGTGTCCACGGAGGTCGAGGCTCTTCAGCTCGAATACAGTTGGATCAAGGAGTTCGACCCCCGGTTCAACGTCAAGTACCGGGACGACAAGAGCTATCCGTATCTCGCCGTCACCCTCAACGAGGAGTTCCCCCGGGTCCAGGTGATGCGCGGCGCCAAGAAGAAGGGCGTGCGCTACTTCGGCCCGTACGGCCATGCGTGGGCCATCCGCGAGACGGTCGATCTGATGCTCCGGGTCTTCCCCGTGCGCACCTGCTCCGCGGGGGTGTTCAAGAACGCGGCGCGTACGGGCAGGCCCTGCCTGCTCGGCTACATCGGCAAGTGCTCGGCGCCCTGCGTGGGCCGGGTGACCCCCGAGGAGCACCGCGAACTGGCCGAGGAGTTCTGCGACTTCATGGCCGGCAGGACCGGCGCCTACATCCGCCGCCTGGAGAAGCAGATGGCGGCGGCCGCCGAGGAGATGGAGTACGAGCGGGCGGGCCGGCTCCGCGACGACATAGGGGCGCTGCGCCGGGCGATGGAGAAGAGCGCCGTGGTGCTCGCCGACGCCACCGACGCCGATCTGATCGCCGTCGCCGAGGACGAGCTGGAGGCGGCCGTCCAGATCTTCCACGTCAGGGGCGGCCGGGTGCGCGGCCAGCGCGGCTGGGTCACCGACAAGGTCGAGGCGGTCGAGACGGCGGGCCTCGTGGAGCACGCGCTCCAGCAGTTGTACGGCGAGGAGCGCGGCGACGCCGTGCCCAAGGAGGTGCTGGTCCCTGCCCTCCCCGAGGAGGCCGAGGCCGTCACGGAGTGGCTGAGCGAGCGGCGCGGCGCCCAGGTGTCCCTGCGGATCCCGCAGCGCGGCGACAAGAAGGACCTGATGGCGACGGTCGCGCGCAACGCCCAGCAGGCGCTCGTGCTGCACAAGACGAAGCGCGCCAGCGATCTGACCACCCGCTCGCGCGCCCTTGAGGAGATCGCCGAGGCCCTCGACCTGGACAGCGCGCCGCTGCGGATCGAGTGCTTCGACATCTCGCATCTCCAGGGGGACGACGTGGTCGCCTCCATGGTGGTCTTCGAGGACGGCCTGGCCCGCAAGAGCGAGTACCGCCGGTTCCAGATCAAGACCTTCGAGGGCCAGGACGACGTCCGGTCCATGCACGAGGTGATCAGCCGCCGGTTCCGGCGCTATCTGCACGAGCGGGAGCAGACGGGGGAGTGGCCCGAGCAGCAGGAGCAGCCCCCCGCCGATCCCGAAGCCGCCCCCGACGCGCCTGCCGCCGCCTCGCTCGTCGAGGACGACGGCCGACCCAAGCGCTTCGCCTACCCGCCCCAGCTCCTCGTGGTGGACGGCGGCCAGCCGCAGGTGGCAGCGGCCAAGCGGGCCCTGGACGAGCTGGGCATCGACGATGTGGCCGTCTGCGGCCTCGCCAAGCGCCTCGAAGAGGTCTGGCTGCCCGACGACAACGACCCGGTGGTGCTGCCCCGGTCCAGCGAGGGCCTGTATCTGCTCCAGCGGGTACGGGACGAGGCGCACCGCTTCGCGATCACCTACCAGCGGGCGAAAAGGGCCAAACGGATCAGGACCAGCCCGCTGGACGACGTACCGGGTCTTGGAGAGGCGCGGAAACAGGCACTCATCAAGCATTTCGGCTCGGTGAAGAAGCTGCGGCAGGCGACAATCGAGCAGATCTGTGAGGTTCCCGGGTTCGGCCGGAAGACGGCCGAGGCCGTGGTCGTGGCGCTCGCCAAGGCGGCGCCGCCCGCACCCGCCGTCAACACGGCAACAGGAGAGATCATGGAAGACAACGAGGGCAGTGCGGATGACTGAGCACGACCGGGACGGAGCGGAGCACGTGAGTACGGGCAGCGGCAAGGAGACCGGGGACGTGGCGGAACCGGCCATCCCCGAGCTGGTGATCATCTCCGGCATGTCCGGGGCCGGGCGCAGCACGGCGGCCAAGTGCCTGGAGGACCTCGGCTGGTTCGTCGTGGACAACCTGCCGCCCGCGCTGATCCCCACCATGGTGGAGCTGGGCGCCCGCTCGCAGGGCAACGTGGCCAGGATCGCCGTCGTGGTGGACGTACGGGGGCGCAGGTTCTTCGACAACCTCCGCGAGTCGCTGGCCGATCTCGACGCCAAGGGCGTCACCCGGCGGATCGTCTTCCTGGAGTCCTCCGACGAGACGCTGGTACGCCGCTTCGAGTCGGTGCGCCGCCCGCATCCGCTCCAGGGCGACGGCCGGATCGTGGACGGCATCGACGCCGAGCGCGACCTGCTGCGCGAGCTGCGCGGCGACGCCGACCTGGTGATCGACACCTCCAGCCTCAACGTCCACGAGCTGCGCGCCAAGCTGGACGCCGGATTCGCGGGCGACGAGAAGCCGGAGCTGCGGGCGACGGTCATGTCGTTCGGCTACAAGTACGGCCTGCCGGTCGACGCCGACCTCGTCGTGGACTGCCGCTTCCTGCCCAATCCGCACTGGGTCCCCGAGCTGCGCCCGTTCACCGGGCTCAACGAGGAGGTGTCCAACTACGTCTTCAACCAGCCGGGCGCCAAGGAGTTCCTCGACCGCTACACGGAACTGCTCCAGCTCATCGCCGCCGGGTACCGCCGCGAGGGCAAGCGCTATGTGACGGTCGCGGTGGGCTGTACCGGCGGCAAGCACAGATCGGTCGCCATGTCGGAGAAACTCGCCGCGCGGCTGGCCACCGAAGGCATCGAGACCGTCGTCGTCCACAGGGACATGGGGCGCGAGTGACCGGACGTACGTTCCGTATGCGGCGGCTGCGCACCGGCACCCCCGCACTCTCCTCGCGGGAACGCGGCGCGCAGCCCAAGGTCGTCGCGCTCGGCGGCGGCATGGGCCTCTCCGCCTCGCTCGCCGCGCTGCGCCGGATCACCGGCGATCTGACGGCCGTCGTCACCGTCGCCGACGACGGGGGCTCCAGCGGACGGCTGCGCGAGGAGCTGGGGGTGCTGCCGCCCGGCGATCTGCGCAAGGCGCTCGCCGCGCTCTGCGGTGACGACGAATGGGGCCAGACCTGGGCCCGGGTCATCCAGCACCGCTTCCAGTCCAAGGGCGATCTGCATGAGCACGCGGTCGGCAATCTGCTGATCGTCGCCCTGTGGGAGCAGCTCGGCGACCATGTGGCGGCGCTCGACCTCGTCGGCAAGCTCCTCGGCGCGCACGGCAGGGTGCTGCCCATGTCGGCGGTGCCGCTGGAGCTGCAAGCGCTGGTACGCGGCCATGACCCGGCCCGGCCGGACGAGGTGGACACGGTCCGCGGCCAGGCCACGGTCGCCCTCACCCGGGGCGAGGTGCAGTCCGTCCACCTCGTGCCGCACGACCCGCCTGCGGTGCCGGAGGCCGTCTCGGCCGTGCTGGACGCGGACTGGGTGGTGCTCGGTCCCGGGTCCTGGTTCTCGTCCGTGATTCCGCATCTGCTGGTGCCGCAGCTCCTCGACGCGCTCGTCGAGACCAGGGCCCGGCGGGTCCTTTCGTTGAATCTCGCACCACAACCCGGTGAAACCGATGGCTTCTCACCGCAACGTCATTTGGAGGTTTTGGGGCGACACGCCCCTAAACTCGCCTTGGACGTGGTGTTGGCCGACGAGGCCGCCGTGCCCGACCGGGACTCGCTCTCCGATGCCGCAAAACGGTTCGGCGCGACGGTCGAGCTGGCGGCGGTGGCTGCGCCCGACGGCCTTCCGAAGCATGATCCGGAGCTGTTGGCAGCCGCGTACGACCGTATTTTTCGGATGCATGGAAGGATCGGCCCATGGCGATGACGCCAGCGGTGAAGGACGAGATCGCCCGCCTCCCCGTCACCCGGACGTGCTGCAGGAAGGCCGAGGTCTCGGCGATTCTCCGCTTCGCGGGCGGGCTGCACCTGGTGAGCGGCCGCATCGTGATCGAGGCGGAGCTGGACACCAGCATCGCGGCACGCCGGCTGCGCAAGGACATTCTGGAGATCTTCGGGCACAACTCCGAGCTGGTGGTGATGGCGCCGGGCGGACTGCGGCGCGGCAGCCGCTACGTCGTACGGGTGATCACCGGCGGTGACCAGCTCGCCCGGCAGACCGGTCTGGTCGACGGCAGAGGGCGGCCGATCCGGGGGCTGCCCCCGCAGGTCGTCTCCGGCGCCACCTGCGACGCCGAGGCCGCCTGGCGGGGCGCCTTCCTCGCGCACGGCTCGCTCACCGAGCCGGGCCGCTCGTCCTCCCTCGAAGTGACCTGCCCGGGTCCCGAGGCGGCCCTCGCGCTGGTCGGCGCCGCACGCAGGCTGCAGATCGCCGCCAAGGCCCGTGAGGTGCGCGGCGTCGACCGCGTGGTCGTACGGGACGGGGACGCGATCGGCGCGCTGCTGACCCGGCTCGGCGCCCATGAGTCGGTGCTGGCCTGGGAGGAGCGGCGGATGCGGCGCGAGGTGCGCGCCACGGCCAACCGCCTCGCCAACTTCGACGACGCGAATCTGCGCCGCTCGGCCCGCGCGGCCGTCGCCGCGGGTGCCCGGGTGGGCCGCGCGCTGGAGATCCTCGGCGAGGAGGTGCCCGAGCACCTGGCGGCGGCAGGCCGGCTCCGGATGGAGCACAAGCAGGCCTCGCTGGAGGAGCTGGGCGCGCTCGCCGACCCGCCGCTCACCAAGGACGCGGTCGCCGGCCGCATCCGCAGACTGCTGGCCATGGCCGACAAGCGGGCGCAGGACCTCGGCATCCCGGGGACGGAATCCACGCTCAGCGAGGAGATGGCCGACGGCCTCGTCGGCTGACGCTCCGTCACCTTCCTTGCTCCTGACTGCCGCCGGTACCGAATAGGTGTCGGCGGCAGCTATTTTGCCCGGCGTTGACGCGCCCTTGACATGGCCATGGAGCGTCGTGACTCTGTCGTCTGCCACGCGTGTGGCACACCACGGCAAGGGGGCCACATGAGACGCAGACGCAGAGCGGGATCGATCCTCGCGGCGGGCGCACTGCTGCTGGGCGGCATCGCGGCGGCGCCCGTCGCGCAGGCGCAGGCGCAGGCGCAGCAGGGAGCAGGCCACGACAAGGCCGAGAAGGCCGACAAGGCCGGCGACAGCGTGAAGGTCTTCGAGGCCCAGGTCACCAAGGAGCAGATACCGCTGCTCCTGGCGGCGGGTCAGGACAGCCAGGAGCTGACCGAACGAGCGCCCGCCGAGGGAACCGCCGAGGTCGAGCTGTTCCTCACCGACGCCCAGGCGGGCGCGCTGGCGAAACAGGGCATCGACCTCGCCGAGCGGCGCGTCACCGCGAAGGCCGCCGCGCGCGCCGAGGCGGCCGGCGACGGCGTCTTCCGCCCGTACAGCGGCAAGGGCAACCTCCAGGAGGAGATCGTCCAGGCGGGCCAGTCCCACCCGGGCATCGCCAAGGTCGTCTCCATCGGCAAGACCCTGCGCGGCCAGGACATCCTCGCCCTCAAGCTCACCAAGGGCGCGCGCACCGGCAGGGACGGCGCCAAGCCGTCCGTGCTCTACATGTCCAACCAGCACGCCAGGGAGTGGATCACTCCCGAGACCAACCGCCGGCTGATGCACCACTACCTGGACAACTACGGCAAGGACCGGCGGATCACCAAGATCGTCGACTCCACCGAGCTGTGGTTCGTCCTGTCGGCCAACCCGGACGGCTACGACTACACGTTCAGCCCCGACGGCGACCGGCTCTGGCGCAAGAACCTGCGCGACGTCGACAAGGACGGCGCGATCACCGCGGGCGACGGCATCGACCTCAACCGCAACTTCCCCTACAAGTGGGGCTACGACGACGAGGGTTCCTCGCCCAGGCCCACCAGCGAGACGTACCGGGGCGCCGCGCCGGCCTCCGAGCCCGAGACCCGGGCGATCGACGCGCTGGAGAAGCGCGTCGGCTTCGAGTACAGCATCAACTACCACTCGGCCTCCGAGCTGCTGCTGTACGGAGTCGGCTGGCAGGTCGCGACCCCGACCCCCGACGACGTGCTGTACTCCGCGCTCGCCGGCACGCCCGACAACTCCGCGATCCCCGGCTACTACCCGCAGGTCTCCTCCGAGCTGTACACCACCAACGGAGAGGCCGACGGCCACGCGGCCAACGTCAACGGGACGCTGATGTTCACCCCGGAGATGACGACCTGCCAGACCGCTTCGGCCATCGACCCGGCCGACCAGTGGCTGCCCCAGGACTGCCAGTCCGGCTTCAACTTCCCCGACGACGAGAAGCTGATCCAGGGCGAGTTCGCCAAGAACCTGCCCTTCGCGCTCTCCGTCGCCGAGACGGCCGCCCACCCCGACGTGCCCGCGTCGGCGGTCGGCCTGAGCGCCGCCGACTTCACCCTCGACCCCTTCACCACGTCGTACGCGCGCGGCGCCGACCAGCAGGTCGCCGTCACCGTCCGCAAGTCGGTCAAGGACAAGCAGCTCAACTACCGCGTCAACGGCGGCCGTACGCACCGGGCCTCCCTCAAGGCGTGGCAGGGCGGCGAGACCTACGGCGGCGAGGACAACATCCGCTTCGACCAGTACCGCGCCGAAGTCAAGGGCGCCGACCCGGGCGACACGGTCGATGTCTGGTTCACCGGAAGGACCGCGCGCGGGAAGTCCACCGCCAGCGACCACTTCCGCTACACCGTCGTCGCACGCGCCAAGGCCGACACGATCGTGATCGCCGAGGAAGGCGCCCCCGCGACGCAGACCAAGGCGTACGTCGACGCGCTGAAGGCCAACGGCCGCACCGCCGTCGTCTGGGACGTCGCCACCCAGGGCGCCCCGCACCCGCTGGGCGTGCTGGCGCACTTCGCCACCGCCGTCCACTACACGGGCGCCGTCGAGCCCACCGGACCCACCCAGCTCGCGCTGCGCGACTTCATCAACGAGGGCGGCAAACTGATCGAGGCCGGTGAACTGGCCGGCGGCGACGCGCGGGTCGGCCGCGCCGACACCGACGACTTCAGCCAGTACTACCTCGGCGCCTACGGCCGCGACTCGGCCCCCGGCGCGACCGGCTTCACCGGAGCGGGCGCGCTCGCCGGCGCCGACACACCGCTCACCGCGGCCCCCGGCAACCCGCTCAACACGGCGGGCGCCTACACCGTCACCTCCGACACCCTCGCGCCCGAGGACTACCCGCAGTTCAAGAGCGCGCAGGGCGGCTCGTACGCCGGCATCACCAACCCGTACGCGCCCTACGCGGGCGACTGGATGGCCTCCGCCACCCACGAGGACAACGACTGGCGCAGGCTCACCCGCACCGTCGACCTCGGCTCCGTCACCGCCGCCGACCGGCCGGAGCTGCGCCTCGCGCTCAACTGGGACACCGAGCCGGGCTACGACCACGCCGTGCTCGAAGCCCGCACCACCGGCGCCGACGACTGGACCACGCTCCCCGAGGCGGGCGGCGCCACCAGCACCGAGGTACCGGCCGAGTGCGGCGCCGGGTTCTTCATCAACGGCCACCCGTTCCTCGGCCGCTACCTCACGCTCGGCGCCGACGGCTGCGCGGCCACCGGCACCAGCGGCGCGTGGAACAGCTTCACCGGCAGCTCCGACGGCTGGCGGCAGGTCGCCTTCGACCTGAGCGCCTACGCAGGACGCAGCGTGGAGGTCTCGGTCAGCTACATCACCGACCCCGGCAGCGGCGGGCGCGGCGTCTTCGCCGACGACGCGCGGCTCGCCGTGGCCGGCGCCGAACAGCAGGCCGAGGGCTTCGAGACGTCGCTGGGCGCCTGGAGCACCCCGGGCGCCCCCGAGGGCAGCCCGGCCGTGGCGGGCGACTGGGCGCGCACCCAGGCGCTCTACACGTCGTACGCGGCGGTCACCACCCGGGACACCGTGCTGCTCGGCTTCGGCCTTGAGCACGTACCCGGCGCCAAGGAGCGCGCCACGCTGCTCGGCAAGGCGCTGCGCTCGCTGCGGCACTGACCCCGGGCACCGATTGCGGTACCGGCAAGGCCGGTTGGCACCCATGACCCGTACCCGCTACTCGCGGGTACGGGTCATTACCAGCTCAGAGGGCGGCCGATGTCACTCAGCGAGGCCCGGCGGGGTAGGGTCGTAAGCGGTCGGGGACATCCCATACAGCTCGCCGGCGTCGAAAACCGGCGTACCAACGAGGAGATCGGTTCGTGACGATCCGCGTAGGCATCAACGGCTTCGGCCGCATCGGGCGTAATTACTTCCGCGCGCTGCTGGAGCAGGGTGCGGACATCGAGATCGTGGCTGTCAACGACCTGGGTGACACCGCGACCACAGCCCACTTGCTGAAGTACGACACCATCCTGGGCCGCCTCAAGGCAGAGGTGACGCACACCGCCGACACGATCACGGTCGACGGCAAGACCATCAAGGTGCTCTCCGAGCGCGACCCCGCCGACATCCCGTGGGGCGACCTCGGCGTCGACATCGTCATCGAGTCGACCGGCATCTTCACCAAGAAGGCCGACGCCCAGAAGCACATCACGGGCGGCGCGAAGAAGGTCCTCATCTCGGCTCCGGCCACCGACGAGGACATCACGATCGTGCTCGGCGTCAACGAAGACAAGTACGACGCCGCGAAGCACAACATCATCTCCAACGCCTCGTGCACGACGAACTGCGTCGCGCCGATGGCCAAGGTTCTCCTGGAGAACTTCGGCATCGTGTCGGGCCTGATGACCACGGTCCACGCCTACACCAGCGACCAGCGTCTGCAGGACTTCCCGCACAAGGACCTGCGCAGGGCGCGCGCCGCCGCCGAGAACATCATCCCGGCGAGCACCGGCGCAGCGAAGGCCCTCGGCCTGGTCATCCCGGAGCTGGCGGGCAAGCTCAACGGCATGGCGATGCGCGTCCCGGTCCCCACGGGCTCCATCACCGACCTGGTCGTCGAGACGGAGCGGGTGGTGACCAAGGAAGAGGTCAACGCCGCGTTCAAGAAGGCCTCCGAGGGTGAGCTGAAGGCGTACCTGGACTACACCGAGGACCCGATCGTCTCCTCGGACATCGTCAACTGGCCGGCCTCCTGCACCTTCGACTCCTCCCTGACCATGGTCCAGGGCAAGAGCGTCAAGGTCCTCGGCTGGTACGACAACGAGTGGGGCTACTCCAACCGTCTCGTCGACCTCACGGTCTTCGTCGGCGCCCGGCTCTGACCACCGGCCGGTAGGCATCGGTGCCCCTCGCGGCACCAGATATGAGCGACAGGGCTCGGTCGGCGCGAACCGCGCCGTTCGGGCCCTGTCGCCTGTGTAGAACCCGCCCGGCAGTTCACCCCAAGGAGCCCAGCAACAGATGAAGACGATTGACGAACTTCTGACCGAAGGGGTCACCGGTAAGCGCGTTTTCGTCCGCGCCGACCTCAACGTGCCGCTCGACGGCGACACCATCACCGACGACGGCCGGATCCGCGCCGTGCAGCCGACGGTCGCCCGCCTCGCCGAGGCCGGCGCGCGCGTGATCGTCGCCTCCCACCTCGGCCGCCCCAAGGGCGCGCCCGACCCCGCCTTCTCGCTCGCCCCCGCGGCCACGCGCCTCGGCGAACTCCTCGGCAAGGACGTGGCGTTCGCGACCGACACGGTCGGCGAATCCGCCAAGGCCGTCGTCGCCGGACTCGCCGACGGCCAGGTCGCCGTCATCGAGAACCTCCGCTTCAACCCCGGCGAGACCGCGAAGGACGACGCCGAGCGCGGCGCCTTCGCCGACCAGCTCGCCGAACTGGCCGATGTGTACGTGGGCGACGGCTTCGGCGCCGTGCACCGCAAGCACGCCTCGGTCTTCGACCTGCCGGCCCGGCTGCCGCACGCCGCCGGCGGGCTCATCGCCACCGAGGTCGGTGTCCTGAAGAAGCTCACCGAGGACGTCAAGCGGCCCTACGCCGTCGTTCTCGGCGGTGCCAAGGTCTCCGACAAGCTCGGTGTCATCGACCACCTGCTGGAGAAGGCCGACCGCATCCTCATCGGCGGCGGCATGGCCTTCACCTTCCTGAAGGCGCAGGGCCACGAGGTCGGCTCCTCGCTCCTCCAGGAGGACCAGATCCCGGCCGTCCAGGGCTATCTCAAGCGCGCCGAGGAGCGCGGTGTGGAGTTCGTGCTCCCCGTCGACTTCCTCGTGGCGCCCGAGTTCCCCGACCTGAAGGCCAAGGCACCGACCCACCCCGAGACGGTACGGGCCGACGCCATGCCCGAGGGCAAGATGGGCCTGGACAACGGCCCGGAGACCTGCGCGCTGTACGCGTCGAAGCTCGCCGACGCGCAGACGGTGTTCTGGAACGGCCCCATGGGCGTCTTCGAGCACCCCGACTACGCCGAGGGGACCCGCGCGGTCGCCCAGGCGCTCATCGACTCGTCCGCCTTCACGGTGGTCGGCGGTGGCGACTCCGCCGCCGCCGTACGCATCCTGGGCTTCGACGAGAACGCATTCGGCCATATTTCGACCGGCGGCGGTGCCAGCCTCGAATACCTCGAAGGCAAGACGCTGCCCGGCCTCGCCGCACTGGAGGACTGACCGTTCCATGACCGCTTCCGCTGATTCAGCAGAGAAGAACGCCGGCCGCACCCCGCTGATGGCCGGCAACTGGAAGATGAACCTCAACCACCTTGAGGCCATCGCCCATGTCCAGAAGCTGTCGTTCGGCCTCGCCGACAAGGACTACGAAGCCGTCGAGGTCGCCGTCCTGGCGCCCTTCACCGATCTGCGCTCCGTGCAGACGCTGGTCGACGGGGACAAGCTCAAGATCAAGTACGGCGCCCAGGACATCTCGGCGCACGACTCGGGCGCCTACACCGGCGAGATCTCGGGCCCGATGCTGGCCAAGCTCAAGTGCACCTACGTGGCCGTCGGTCACTCCGAGCGACGGCAGTACCACGCCGAGTCGGACGAGGTCTGCAACGCCAAGGTGAAGGCGGCCTACAAGCACGGGCTGACCCCGATCCTCTGCGTCGGCGAGGGCCTGGACATCCGCAAGGCCGGCGACCAGGTCGCGTACACGCTCGCGCAGCTCGACGGCGGCCTCAAGGACGTCACGGCCGAGCAGGCCGAGACGGTCGTGATCGCCTACGAGCCGGTGTGGGCCATCGGCACCGGCGAGGTCGCCACCCCCGAGGACGCGCAGGAGGTCTGCGGGGCGATCCGCGGCAGGCTCGCCGAGCTGTACTCGCAGGAGCTGGCCGACAAGGTCCGCATCCAGTACGGCGGCTCGGTCAAGTCCGGCAATGTCGCCGCGATCATGAAGCAGCCCGATGTGGACGGCGCCCTCGTGGGCGGCGCGGCGCTCGACGCCGAGGAGTTCGTCAAGATCGTGCGCTTCCGCGACCAGTGAGTATGCGCTAGAGCGGATCCGTCGTACCCTTGCGGGGATTAAGTGGCGTGCCACTTGGTCCCCGCAGTCCATTTTCAGTCCTGTCAGTCCGAGAAGGTTGGTTCAGCCGTGGTTATGGGGTTCCAGATCGCCCTGATCGTCTTCAGCCTGCTGCTCATGCTGCTGGTGCTGATGCACAAGGGAAAGGGCGGCGGCCTCTCCGACATGTTCGGTGGCGGAATGCAGTCGTCCGTCGGTGGTTCCTCGGTTGCCGAGCGTAACCTCGACCGCATCACCGTAGTTGTGGGTCTGCTGTGGTTCGCGAGCATTGTCGCGCTTGGTCTGCTGATCAAGCTCGATAGCTGACTTCGCGTACGGTACGTCGCCGCGGGGCGCGGCCTATCATGAGGTTCCGCGCCCGGCGGAGGGGGTAACTCCCTTCACCGGACGCGCGTTGGGCCTTACGTAGACTGGGGCGCCCGGCAGCGGAGCTGCCTACAGATGCTTTGCGGCACCATCACGCAGGGAGTTACGACCGTGGCAAGTGGCAACGCGATCCGGGGAAGCCGGGTCGGAGCGGGGCCGATGGGTGAGGCCGAGCGTGGCGAGTCCGCGCCCCGTCTGCGCATCTCCTTCTGGTGCTCCAACGGGCATGAGACGGTGCCGAGCTTCGCCAGTGACGCACAGGTCCCGGAGACGTGGGACTGCCCGCGCTGCGGCTTCCCGGCAGGTCAGGACCGGGACAACCCGCCGGACCCGCCGCGCACCGAACCGTACAAGACCCACCTCGCCTATGTGCGCGAGCGGCGCAGCGACGCCGACGGCGAGGCGATCCTCGCCGAGGCCCTCGCCAAGCTGCGCGGCGAGATCTGAGCTTCCCTTCCCCGGCCGGTCGCGACACCAAGCGCCCGGCCGGTTCTGCGTACCGGGCCTGCGCCTTCTTCGTACCGGAGCCGCCGCCTCGGCGCGGGCCGGGCCGACCCCTCGCGGCGACCTCTGATCAATTAGGTTGGAGGGGCAGCAGGGCACGCACGCAGGTACGAGAAGAAGTGGGCTGATGTCCGAGATGAACGCAGAAAGCCGTACCAGGCTCAACCGGCTGCCCGAGTGGAGCGCTCTGGGCAAGCACCGTGAGCAGTTGGCCGACACGCATCTGCGGGAGCTGTTCGCCGGCGACCCGGCGCGCGGCACCGGTTACACGCTCCAGGTGGGTGATCTCCATCTGGACTACTCCAAGCACCTGGTGACCGACGAGACCCTGGCGCTGCTGCGCGAGCTGGCCGCCGCCACCAAGGTCACCGAGCTGCGGGACGCGATGTTCCGCGGCGACAAGATCAACACCACCGAGGACCGCGCGGTGCTGCACACCGCGCTGCGCGCCCCGCGCGACGCCGTCGTGGAGGTGGACGGGGAGAACGTGATCCCCGCCGTGCACGCCGTGCTCGACAAGATGGCCTCCTTCGCCGACCGGATCAGGTCCGGCGAGTGGCGCGGCCACACGGGCCTGCCCATCAAGAACGTCGTGAACATCGGCATCGGCGGCTCCGACCTCGGACCCGCGATGGCCTACGAGGCGCTGAAGTCCTTCACCGACCGCGACATCACCGTACGGTTCGTCTCCAACGTGGACGGCGCGGACCTGCACGAGGCCGTGCGGGACCTGAACGCGGCCGAGACGCTGTTCGTCATCGCCTCCAAGACCTTCACCACCGTCGAGACCATCACCAACGCCACCTCGGCGCGCAACTGGCTGCTGACGGAACTGACGGCCGATCAGGACGCCGTCGCCAAGCACTTCGTGGCGCTGTCCACCAACGGTGTGAAGGTCTCCGACTTCGGCATCGACACGGCCAACATGTTCGAGTTCTGGGACTGGGTCGGCGGCCGCTACTCGTACGACTCCGCCATCGGCCTCTCCCTGATGATCGCGATCGGCCCGGACCGCTTCCGCGAGATGCTGGACGGCTTCCATCTCGTCGACGAGCACTTCCGCACCGCGCCGCCCGAGGCCAACGCGCCTTTGCTGCTGGGCCTGTTGGGCGTCTGGTACGGCTCGTTCTTCGACGCGCAGTCGCATGCCGTGCTGCCGTACAGCCACTACCTGTCGAAGTTCACCGCGTACCTCCAGCAGTTGGACATGGAGTCCAACGGCAAGTCGGTCGACCGCGACGGCAACCCCGTCGACTGGCAGACAGGGCCGGTCGTCTGGGGCACGCCAGGCACCAACGGGCAGCACGCGTACTACCAGTTGATCCACCAGGGCACGAAGATCATCCCCGCCGACTTCATCGGCTTCGCCCGGCCGGTCGACGACCTGCGCAGCGGTCTCGTCGCCCAGCACGACCTGCTGATGGCCAACTTCTTCGCCCAGACACAGGCGTTGGCCTTCGGCAAGACCCCCGAAGAGGTACGGGCCGAGGGCGTGCCCGAGGAACTGGTGCCGCACAAGACGTTCCGCGGCAACCACCCGACGACCACGATCCTCGCCGACACCCTGACCCCCTCCGTGCTGGGCCAGTTGATCGCGCTGTACGAGCACAAGGTGTTCGTCCAGGGCGCCGTGTGGAACATCGACTCGTTCGACCAGTGGGGTGTGGAACTCGGCAAGGTGCTCGCCAAGGAGATCGAGCCGGTCCTCACCGGGGACAAGCCGGCCGAAGGGCTCGACAGCTCCACGGCGGCGCTCGTCGCCACGTACCGCACCCTGCGCGGTCGCTGACCGGATGAGATCTGGGGCGGTGGCGGAGGGGCTGCGGCTGCGGGCGCCGAAGAACACACCGGCGCCGCGGGCCGTCGGCTGGTGGCGCGCGCAGTGGCTGCTGCGGACCGCCGTCCCTGTCGCGCTCCTCGTGGTCCTGGCGGTGCTCATCACCCCCGCCAGGACCTGGCTGCTGGTCCCCGCCGCCGTCCTCGCCGTGCTCGGCGCGGGCTGCGCCGCCGTCGTACCGCTCTGGCGCTTCCGGGTGCACCGGTGGGAGGTGACGGACGAGGCGGTCTACGTCCGCACCGGGGTGTTCTGGCAGGAGTGGCGGATCGCGCCGATGTCCAGGATCCAGACGGTGGACACCGTGCGCGGCCCGCTGGAGCAGTTGTTCCGGCTCTCCACGGTCATCGTCACCACCGCCTCGTCCAAGGGCGCGGTGCATATCGCCGGGCTCGACCACGAGACGGCGTCGTCGCTCGCTCAGCAGCTCACCCACATCACCCAGGCCACGCCCGGGGACGCCACATGAGCGAGGCGGGGGAGTGGTCCGCCGCGCAGGAGCAGGTCGTACCGGAGCCCGCCGCTCAGGAGTCTGTGACGCAGGAGTCCGCGGCCCCCTGGCGGCGGCTCGCGCCCGGCACCCTGCTCGTCACCGCGGCCGTCATGGCGGGCATCGCGCTCGGCGCCGGTGTGCCGACCGCGCTCGGGATATCCAACGGCCTCGGGCCCGTCCGCGCCGTCGCCTGGGTGCTGGCGGCGACGCTCGTCTTCATCGTCTGCGGCACCGGCGCCGACTACATACGCTGGCGCCGCACCCGCTACCGTATCGGCGCCGAACGCGCCGAACTCCACACCGGACTGCTGCTGGTGAAGCGCCGCTCGCTGGCGCGCGAGCGGATCCGCAGCGTCGATCTGACCGCCAACCCGCTGCTGCGCGTCCTCGGCCTGGTGAAGGTGCGGATAGGGACGGGGGAGCACTCCGGCGAGTCCACGCTGGAACTCGACCTGGTCACCCGCCAGGAGGGCGAACGGCTGCGCAGGGAACTGCTCGACCGCGCCCCGGGCGCGCCCGGCGCACACCGCGAGGGCGTACTCGCCGCGCTCGACCCGCGCTGGATCCGGTACGCGCCGATGTCGTTCCTCGCCCCCGTGCTCGGCGGCGCGGCGGCCGGCGGACTGCTGCAGATCAGCGACTGGTTCGGGGCCCAGCGGCAGGTCGTCGACTGGATAGCGCACCGGCTCGCCGACGCCCCGCTCGGCTGGGCCATCGTGCTGCTGGTGGGCGCGGCCGGGCTCGCGGGCGTCGTCGGGACGCTCGGCCTGTGGGTCGAGATGTGGTGGAACTACCGCATCGAGCGCGAACCCGGCGGCACGCTCCGGGTCAGGCGCGGGCTGTTCACGGCGCGCTCCGTCTCCATCGAGGAGCGGCGGCTGCGCGGGGTGGAACTGGTCGAGCCCTTCGGCGTACGGCTGCTCGGCGCCGCCCGGCTCGACGCGGTCGCCACCGGGCTCGCCCATGACGACGAGGACAAGCACGTCGACCACAAGAACCTGCTCCCGGCGGCGCCCCGCGCGGTGGCCCAGGAACTGGCGGCGCAAGTGCTGCGGGAGCCGGTGTCGCCCACCCAGGGCGCCCCACTCACCCCGCACCCGCCGGCCGCCCGAGGCCGCCGGCTGCGCCGCGCGCTCGCCGCCGCCCTGGCGCCGGTCCTGATCCTCACGCTCCTCGGCCTGACCGTCACGGACGTCCTGCTGCCGGTCGCCGCCGGCGTGGCCGTGGTCGCCGTGCCCACGGCGGTGCTGCTGGCCCTCGACGCGGCCGGAAACCTCGGCCACGGCATCAGCGGCGGCTATCTGGTCGCCCGCTCCGGCACCCTGCGCCGCTCCACGGTCGCCCTCCAACGCGCGGGCGTCATCGGCTGGACGATCCGCCAGACCGCCTTCCAACGCCGCGCGGGCCTGCTCACCCTGACGGCGACCACAGCGGCGGGCGAAGGCGCCTACCACATACGCGACGCGGCCCAGAGCGAAGGACTGGCCTTCGCCGAAGAGGCGGTACCGCCCCTCCTGACCCCGTTCCTGGACCGCGACCCCGCCTGACACGCACCGCGGCCCGGTCCGCCGTGGTGGCGAACCGGGCCGTGGGGCCTGCGAGTTGACGGTGTGTCAGGCCGACGCCGCCGGGTACAGGTCGCGCGGCAGTTTGGACGCCGCCGCCTCGTCCAGCAGCCACAGGGTGCGGCCGCGGCCGTACGCGCCCGCCGCCGGGGCCTGGATCTCGCCCGCGCCGGAGAGGGCGATCTCCGCCGCCTCCGCCTTGTCCTCGCCCGCCGCGAGCAGCCACACCTCGTGGGCCGCCCGGATCGCCGGGAGAGTGAGCGAGATGCGCAGCGGGGGCGGTTTGGGTGCGCCCTGGACGGCGACGACCGTGCGCTCCGTCTCCCGTACGCCCGGCAGCTCCGGGAAGAGCGAGGCCACATGCGTGTCGGGTCCGACGCCCAGCATCAGGACGTCGAAGCTCGGCACCTGCGCGTGGTCCTCGGGCCGTGCGGCCGCGGCGAGTTCGGTCGCGTACGCCGCTGCCGCCGCCTCCACGTCGCTGCCGTACGGGCCGTCCGAAGCGGCCATCGCGTGCACCCGCGCGGGGTCCAGCGGAACCGAGTCGAGCAGCGCCGCGCGGGCCTGCGTCACGTTGCGCTCCGGATCGCCGTCCGGCAGGAAGCGCTCGTCGCCCCACCACAGGTCGAGCCGCGACCAGTCGACCGCGTCCCTGGCGGGCGCTTCGGACAGGGCGGCCAGCAGGCCGTTGCCGTTGCGGCCGCCCGTGAGGACGATCGAGGCGTGGCCACGGGAGGCCTGGGCGTCCACGATCTTCGTGATCAGCCGGGCCGCCGTGGCCTGCGCCATCAGTTCCTTGTCGCGGTGCACGACCAGTTGGGGCACGCTCACTTCGACGCCGCCTTCTTGGCCGGTGCCTTCTTCGCCGCTGCGGCCGGGGCCGCCTTGTCACCGCCGGCGGACGCCGAGCCCTCGTCGAGCCGCTCGACGCCGAGCTTCAGCGCCGACGCGTACGTCTCGTCGGGGTCGAGCCTGCGCAGCTCCTCGGCGATCAGCTCCGAGGTCTCCCGGCGCTTGAGCGCCACCGCGCGGTCCGGCTGGCCCTGGATGGAGAGCGTCGCCAGCGAGCCGTCGGCCCGGTCGAGCACGATCGGACCGCAGGTCGTCTCCATCCGGACGGCGGTGAGTCCTGGGCCGCTGGAGACGGAGCGCTTGACCGCCACATGCAGCCGGTCGGCGAGCCACATGCCGAGCAGCTCGCAGCTCGGGTTGAACTCCTCGCCCTCCACCTCGACCGAGGTGACCTCGCAGTCGACCTGGTCGAGCGCCGCGGCGAGCATCGAGCGCCACGGGGTGATCCGGCTCCAGGCCAGGTCCGTGTCGCCCGGGGTGTACACCGCCTGCCGGGCGGCCAGCTCCTGCACGGGGTGCTGGGCGGCGTACGTGTCCGTCACGCGGCGCTGGGCCAGCTTGCCCAGCGGGTCCTTCGCCGGGTCGGCCGGCGAGTTGACCGGCCACCAGACGACGACGGGCGCGTCGGGCAGCAGCAGCGGCAGCACCACCGACTGGGCGTGGTCGATGACCTCGCCGTACAGCCGCAGCACGACCGTCTCGCCGGTCCCGGCGTCGGCGCCGACCCGCACCTCGGCGTCGAGGCGCGCGTTGGCCCGGTCGCGCGGCGAGCGCGAGGGGCGCTTGACGACGACCAGGATCCGCGACGGGTGCTCCCTGGAGGCGTCACTCGCCGCCTTGAGCGCGTCGTACGCGTTCTCCTCGTCGGTGACGATGACCAGGGTGAGGACCATGCCGACGGCGGGCGCGCCCACCGAGCGGCGGCCCTGTACCAGCGCCTTGTTGATCTTGCTGGACGTGGTGTCCGTAAGGTCGATCTTCATGGCCGACGCCAGCTCCGTCCGTCTCGTGCGAGCATTTCGTCCGCCTCGACAGGACCCCAGGTCCCGGACTCGTACTGCGCGGGCTTGCCGTGCTTGTCCCAGAACTGCTCGACCGGGTCGAGGATCGTCCAGGACAGCTCCACCTCTTCCGTGCGCGGGAAGAGGTTCGAGTCGCCGAGCAGCACATCGAGGATGAGCCGCTCGTACGCCTCGGGGCTCGACTCGGTGAAGGACTCGCCGTAGGCGAAGTCCATCGACACGTCCCGCACCTCCATCGAGGTACCGGGCACCTTGGAGCCGAACCGCATCGTCACGCCCTCGTCCGGCTGGACCCGGATCACCAGGGCGTTCTGCCCCAGCTCCTCGGTGGCCGTGTGGTCGAAGGGGGAGTGCGGCGCGCGCTGGAAGACGACCGCGATCTCGGTGACGCGGCGGCCGAGGCGCTTGCCGGTGCGGAGGTAGAAGGGAACGCCCGCCCAGCGGCGGTTGTCGATCCCGACCTTGATCGCCGCGTAGGTGTCGGTCTTCGACTTGGGGTCGATCCCGTCCTCCTGCAGATAGCCGACGGCGCGCTCGCCGCCCTGCCAGCCGGCGGCGTACTGCCCGCGCACCGTGTCGGCGCCCAGGTCCTGCGGCAGCCTTACGGCGCCCAGGACCTTGGTCTTCTCAGCGGCGAGCGCGTCCGCGTCGAAGGAGGCGGGCTCCTCCATGGCGGTCAGCGCGAGCAACTGGAGCAGGTGGTTCTGGATGACGTCGCGGGCGGCGCCGATGCCGTCGTAGTAGCCGGCCCGGCCGCCGATGCCGATGTCCTCGGCCATGGTGATCTGGACATGGTCCACGTACGACCGGTTCCAGATCGGCTCGAAGAGGGTGTTGGCGAACCGCAGCGCCAGGATGTTCTGGACGGTCTCCTTGCCCAGGTAGTGGTCGATCCTGAAGACCTCGTTGGACGGGAAGACCTCGTGGACGACCTTGTTCAGCTCCTTGGCGGACACCAGGTCGTGGCCGAACGGCTTCTCGATGACCGCGCGGCGCCAGGAGCCTTCCTTCTGGTCCGCGAGCCCGTGCTTCTTGAGCTGCTGGACGACCTTCGGGAAGAACTTCGGCGGCACGGACAGGTAGAAGGCGAAGTTGCCTCCGGTGCCCTGCTTCTTGTCCAGGTCCTCGATCGTCGCCTTCAGGTTCTCGAACGCGTCGTCGTCGTCGAAGTCGCCCTGGACGAAGCGCATCCCCTGGATGAGCTGCTGCCAGACCTCCTCGCGGAACGGCGTGCGCGCGTGCTCCTTGACGGCGTCATGGACCTCCTGCGCGAAGTCCTCGTCCTGCCACTCGCGGCGCGCGAAGCCGATGAGCGAGAAGCCCGGCGGCAGCAGGCCGCGGTTGGCCAGGTCATAGATGGCGGGCATCAGCTTTTTGCGGGACAAATCGCCCGTGACGCCGAAGATGACCAGGCCCGAAGGCCCCGCGATACGCGGGAGCCGTCGGTCCTGAGCGTCACGGAGCGGATTCGCTCCGTGGGTTGCGGTCAAGGGTTCAGCCCTCCGAAGGGGCGAGGCGCTTGAGCTCCGCCTCGGTCGACTTGAGCAGATCGGTCCAGGACGCCTCGAACTTCTCGACGCCCTCGTCCTCCAGCAACTGGACGACCTCGTCGTACGAGATCCCCAGCTTCTCGACGGCCTCGATGTCGGCTCGCGCCTGGTCGTACGTGCCGCGCACCGTGTCACCGGTGATCGAGCCGTGGTCGGCGGTGGCGTCGAGCGTCGCCTCCGGCATGGTGTTGACCGTGTTCGGGGCGACCAGGTCGTCGACGTACAGCGTGTCCTTGTACGCCTTGTCCTTCACGCCCGTCGAGGCCCACAGCGGACGCTGCTTGTTGGCCTGCGCCCGGTCGAGGGCCGCCCAGCGCTCGGAGCTGAAGACCTCCTCGTACGCCTCGTAGGCGAGCCGGGCGTTGGCGAGGGCGACCTTGCCGCGCGCGGCCTTCGCCTCGTCCGTGCCCAGCGCGTCGAGCCGCTTGTCGATCTCGGTGTCCACCCGGGACACGAAGAAGGACGCCACCGAGTGGATCTTGGAGAGGTCGAGCCCCGCGGCCTTCGCCTTCTCCAGACCCGACAGGTACGCGTCCATGACCTTGCGGTAGCGCTCCAGCGAGAAGATCAGCGTGACGTTGACGCTGATGCCCCTGCCGATGGTCTCCGTGATCGCCGGCAGGCCCGCCTCGGTCGCCGGGATCTTGATGAGCGTGTTCGGGCGGTCCACCAGCCAGGCGAGCTGCTTGGCCTCGGCGACGGTCGCCCGGGTGTTGTGCGCGAGCCGCGGGTCCACCTCGATGGAGACCCGGCCGTCCTGGCCGCCCGTCGCGTCGAAGGTCGGACGCAGGATGTCGGCCGCGTCGCGCACGTCCGCCGTCGTGATCATCCGGACGGCTTCCTCGACGGTGACCCGGCGCGTGGCCAGGTCCGTGAGCTGGGTGTCGTACCCGTCGCCCTGCGAGATCGCCTTCTGGAAGATCGAGGGGTTCGTGGTCACGCCCACCACATGCTGCTGGTCGATCAGTTCGGCCAGATTGCCGGACGTGATCCGCTTGCGTGAAAGGTCGTCGAGCCAGATCGCGACGCCTTCGTCGGAGAGGCGCTTGAGTGCGTCTGTCATGAGAGTTGCATCTCCTACTGTCGTATACCGGCGTCAGCGCGCTGAGGCTTCAAGAGATTCCCGGGCCGCCGAGACCACGGCTTCGGCGGTGAATCCGAACTCGCGGAAGAGCACCTTGCCGTCGGCCGAAGCACCGAAGTGCTCCAGCGAGACGATGCGTCCCGCCTCTCCCACGAACCGGTGCCAGGTGAGCCCGATCCCGGCCTCGACCGCCACCCGCGCCTTCACGGACGGCGGCAGCACCGAATCCCGGTACCCCTGGTCCTGCTCGTCGAACCATTCGACCGACGGCATCGACACGACACGCGCCGGGACACCCGCGGCCTGGAGCTGCTCGCGCGCCTCGACGGCGAGCTGCACCTCGGAGCCCGTGGCGATCAGCAGCACCTGCGGCTCCGCCGGCTGCCCGTCCGCGCCCTCGGCGTCGAACAGGACGTAACCGCCCTTGGCCGCGCCCTCGTTGGCCGCGTACGTCGGAACGCCCTGGCGGGTCAGCGCCAGACCGTGCGGCGAGCGCTTCGCGTGCCGCTTCAGGATCTCGCGCCAGGCGATCGCCGTCTCGTTGGCGTCCGCGGGCCGGACGATGTTCAGCCCGGGGATCGCGCGCAGCACCGCGAGGTGCTCGACCGGCTGGTGCGTCGGGCCGTCCTCGCCGAGACCGATCGAGTCGTGCGTCCACACGTACGTGACGGGCACCTGCATCAGCGCCGCCAGCCTGACCGGCGCGCGCATGTAGTCGGAGAACACCAGGAAGGTGCCGCCGTAGATACGGGTGTTGCCGTGCAGCGAGATGCCGTTCATCGTCGAGCCCATGGCGTGCTCACGGATGCCGTAGTGCACCGTGCGGCCGTACGGGTCGGCGCCCGGCAGCGGGTTGTCCGCCGGGAGGAACGACGACGTCTTGTCGAACGTGGTGTTGTTCGAGCCCGCGAGGTCGGCCGAACCGCCCCACAGCTCGGGGATGACACCGCCGAGCGCTTCCAGGACCTTGCCCGAAGCGGCGCGGGTGGCAACGGACTTGCCGGTCTCGAAGGCCGGCAGATGGCTCTCCCAGCCCTCCGGCAGCTCGCCCGCCCTGATCCGGTCGAACGTGGCGGCGCGCTCCGGGTTGGCGGTGCGCCACGCGGCGAACGACTTCTCCCACTCGCCGCGCACCTCACGGCCGCGGTCCAGCGCCTCGCGGGTGTGCGCGAGCACATCGGCGGATACGTCGAAGGTCTTCTCCGGGTCGAAGCCGAGGACCTTCTTCGTGGCGGCGACCTCGTCGTCGCCGAGCGCCGCGCCGTGCGCGGCGCCGGTGTTCTGCGCGTGCGGGGCGGGCCAGGCGATGATCGAGCGCGCCGCGATGAAGGAGGGGCGCTCGGTCTCCGCCTGCGCTGCCTTCAGCGCGTTGTACAGGCCGACCGGGTCGAGGTCGCCGTTCTCCTGCTGCTCGACGCGCTGGACGTGCCAGCCGTACGCCTCGTAGCGCTTGAGGGTGTCCTCGGAGACCGCGGTCTCCGTGTCGCCCTCGATGGAGATGTGGTTGTCGTCCCACAGCAGGACCAGATTGCCGAGCTTCTGGTGGCCCGCGAGCGAGGACGCCTCACCGGACACACCCTCCTGGAGGCAGCCGTCACCGGCGATGGCCCAGATGGTGTGGTCGAACGGCGAGGTGCCGGGCGCCGCTTCCGGGTCGTAGAGACCGCGCTCGTAGCGCGAGGCCATCGCCATGCCCACGGCGTTCGCGACACCCTGGCCGAGCGGGCCCGTGGTGGTCTCGACGCCGACGGTGTGCCCGTACTCCGGGTGGCCGGGGGTCTTCGAGCCCCAGGTGCGGAACGACTCGAGGTCGTCCAGCTCCAGGCCGTAGCCGGCCAGGTAGAGCTGGATGTAGAGGGTCAGAGAAGAGTGACCGGCCGACAGGACGAATCGGTCGCGGCCGGTCCACTGGGCGTCGGCGGGGTCGTGCCGCAGAAGCCTCTGGAACAGCACATAGGCGGCAGGCGCCAGGCTCATGGCCGTACCGGGATGGCCGTTGCCGACCTTCTGTACGGCATCCATGGCCAGGACGCGGACGGTGTCGACTGCCCGACGGTCCAGATCGGTCCACTCGAGGTCTGTGGTGGTCGGCTTGGTGCTCACCCTGAGTCAGGGCTCCTCTCCACATGTCGAATCCCGGTGTCTGAGGGCGCACCGGTTCGCTGTTGAGCCTACCCTCGCGGTGCCGCCCGGCCTTTCGACTGCCCGTCGGTGAACAAGGGACACTGCCAGGGTGCCGCGCCAGGGCACTCTTCGCCTCCCGGCGGCGGGTTTCGGCGCCCCCAACACGAGCGCACCCCCGCGAAGAACGACCTGTGGGCAACGTCTAGAGTGGCGTGGTAAGCGCGAGCCTTTACCGGGCCTTCACGTCCGGAGCTTGCTGAGATTTCTCTGTCAGGGGTATGCGTGACGGCCGTCGAGTCCCGACCCGCAGGGGTCGCCGCCTTGACTCCGAGCCCGAGGGGCCATCGGCCGTTCGGAGCCCGCGCCAAGGCATTTGTGGCACTGACCAAGCCACGGATCATCGAGCTGTTGCTCATCACCACCGTTCCGGTGATGTTCCTCGCCTCGCAGGACGTCCCGGATCTCTGGCTGGTGCTCGTCACCTGTGTCGGCGGGTATCTCTCCGCCGGCGGCGCCAACGCGCTGAACATGTACATCGACCGCGACATCGACGCCCTGATGGACCGTACGTCGCAGCGTCCGCTGGTCACCGGCATGGTCTCGCCGCGCGAGTGCCTGGCCTTCGGCCTCGGCCTCGCGGTCTTCTCGACGCTGTGGTTCGGACTTCTGGTCAACTGGCTGTCGGCGGCGCTGTCGTTGGGCGCCCTGCTGTTCTACGTCGTCGTCTACACGATGATCCTCAAGCGGCGTACCTCGCAGAACATCGTGTGGGGCGGGATCGCGGGCTGCATGCCCGTGCTGATCGGCTGGTCCGCCGTCACCAACTCGGTGTCCTGGGCCCCGGTCATCCTCTTCCTCGTGATGTTCTTCTGGACGCCGCCGCACTACTGGCCGCTGTCGATGAAGGTGAAGGACGACTACGCGCGCGTGGGCGTCCCGATGCTGCCGGTCGTCGCGTCCAATCGGGTGGTCGCCCGGCAGATCGTCGCCTATAGCTGGGTGATGGTCGCCGTCTCGCTGCTGCTGACCCCGCTGGGCTACACCGGCTGGTTCTACACCGCGGTCGCGCTGGTCGCGGGCGGCTACTGGCTGTGGGAGGCGCACGGGCTGAACTCGCGTGCCAAGGCGGGCGAGGTGGGCGCCAAGCTCAAGGAGATGCGGCTGTTCCACTGGTCCATCACCTACGTCTCGATCCTCTTCGTCGCCGTAGCCGTGGACCCCTTCCTCCGATAACCCGTTCTACCGCCCGGTAGCATCGTCGGCATGGCTGAGACTGAGCAGGGCGACCAGGCGGGCAAGCCGGACCGGGCGGACGAGCCGGGCCAGGCGAACGAGTCGGGCAAGACCCAGGCGGACAAGGCCCTGGCCAGGCGCGAGGCGCGGGACGCCCGCAAGGCGGCCAGGCTCGCCAAGGAGATCAGGGCCTTCGCGGCGAAACACGGCGGCGCCGAAGGGCACCTCGCGTACCTCGGCCAGGAGGGCACCCGCATCGTGCTCGTCGGCGAGGACGGCGGCTGGGGCGATCTGGTCGCCCCCACCCACGCCCTCGCGCTGAGCGCGGCCGAGAGCGCCGAGCTGACGCTCCACGAATCGTTCGACGGCGAGCTGGCCGCGAAGGTCAGCACGGGCCCGTACGAGTGGAAGCGGATGGCCGGCATCCAGCTCGGCCACTGACGCCCCGGCGCACACCGAGGCGACTGAAGCGGTCAAAGCGACGGAAGCGGCGCCCGGGGCGCCACCGGAACGCGGCTCGTCCCGTTAGGACTGTACAAGCGGTCCACGACGGGAAACCCGATGATCGAAACAGCGTCCATGGTGGACCAGTACTGCCACGGTGTGCTCCGTACGGAACTGGGCCTCGGCACCTTCGAGGCCCAGCTCGGCAGGACGGCGGGCGCCCCGGCCGCCGGCACCACCTTCTTCGACACCCAGACCGGGTTCGCGGTACGGCGCTGGTGCCCGCCGCTGCTCGGCCTGGAGCCGCACTGCGCGCCGGCTCGCTATCTGGCCCGCCGCCGCGAGCTGGGCGCCGCAGAGGCGGGCAGGCTGCTGCTGCGCGGGACCGGGATCTCCACCTATCTCGTGGACACCGGGCTGCCCGGTGATCTGACCGGGCCCGCCGAGATGGCCGCGGCGGGCGGCGCCGATGCCCGGGAGATCGTCCGGCTCGAACCGCTCGCCCAGCAGATCGCCGACACCTCGGGGTCCGTGGAAGCGCTGCTCGCCAACCTCGCCGAGGCCGTGCACGCGGCCGCAGCCTCGGCCGTCGCCTTCATCTCCGTCACCGGGCTCGGCCACGGCGGCGCCCTGGCCCCGCAGCCGCCGGGCCCCGGCGAGGTCAGAGGTGCGGCAGGGCGCTGGCTCGCCGCGCGCTCGGCGGGCGACGCGGTCACCGACCCCGTACTGCTGCGGCATCTGCTGTGGACGGCCGTCGCGTCAGGACTGCCGCTGCAACTGCGCGTCGGCTCCTGCGAGCCGGTCCTGCTACGGGACTTCGCCGCGGCGACGGAGGGCCTCGGCACCGATCTGGTGCTGCTCGGCGCGTATCCGCACCACCGTCAGGCGGCGCAGCTCACCGGCGTCTTCCCGCATGTGTACGCGGATCTGGGCCCCGTACTCGCGCACACCGGAGCGGGCGCCGCCGCCGTGCTCGCGGAGACCCTGGAACTCGCGCCGTTCGGGAAGCTGCTGTTCTCCAGCGGCGCGCGCGGGCTGCCCGAACTGCACGTGGTCGGGGCCCGGGTGTTCAGGGAAGCCCTCGCCCGGGTGCTGGGCGGCTGGGTCGCCGACGGCGCGTGGGCGATCGGTGACGCGCAGCGCGTCGCGGAGATGATCGCGTCCGGCAACGCCCGCCGGGTGTACCGGCTGCCGGACGCAGGACACGCGACCGCGGTGAGCGGGCAGCCGGGAGCAGGGCAGCCGGGAGCAGGGCAGCCGGGCGGCGGTTCTTCAGACGGCGGGTGACAGCGCGGCGTCCGCCTGCGCGGGGATCTCGGCCGTCGTGACCGGGCGCTCGCGCAGACACATCCGCATCCGCAGCGTGCCGATCCACACCAGGGCCAGGCCGAACATATGGACGCCGACCAGGACTTCGGGAAGATCGGTCAGGTACTGCACGTACCCGACGACCCCCTGGGCGAGCAGCACCAGCACCAGGTTGCGGGCGATCCTGCGGGTGTCGAGCGGGGCGTCGGCTGCCCGCAGCCCCACCCACATCGCGACGGCGAGCGCGACGACCACGAACGCCAGCACCTCGTGCAGATGGACGGTGGCCACCCAGTCGAACGGCATCCGCGGCACATCGCTGCTGTCGCCCGCGTGCGGGCCCGTACCCGTCACGACGGTGCCCGCCGCCATCAGCAGCGCGGTGGCGACCAGCAGCGCCGTGCAGAGCCGGAACAGCGGGCGCGGCACGCGCGGCCGCGGTGTGCCGTCGCCCTCGCGGGTGCGCAGCCAGGTCAGCGTGGCGACGGTCAACAGGCCGAGGGCGGCGAGGAGATGGCCCGCAACGGTCCACGGGTTGAGTCCTGCCAGGACGGTGACGCCGCCGAGTACGGCGTTGCTCATCACCAGCCAGAACTGCGACCAGGCGAGCCGGGTGAGCGGGCGCCGCCGGGGCTTGGCCGCCCGCGCTGCGATGATCGCCCAGCCGACGGCCGCCGACAGGACGTACGTCAGCATGCGGTTGCTGAACTCGATCGCGCCGTGGATCCCCTGCTCGGGCGTGGCGACGAGGCTGTTGTCCGTGCACTTGGGCCAGGTGTCGCAGCCGAGCCCCGAGCTGGTCAGCCGGACGGCGCCGCCGGTGACGATGATCGCCACCGACATCAGTACGGCGGCGAGCGCGGCGCGCTGGAGCGTACGGGGCGAAGGCGTCCACCGCTGGGCGATATAGGCGAGGGGGGTCAACACGCGAACTATCGTAGGCGCGAGCTTGTGCAGCTTTTCACGAGGGGTCCCCGGTCCGCCGCCACCCGCCCGCTCCCGGCCGGCTGTACGCCCTCACTCCCAGCGGAAGAACGCGGCAGCCGCGCCGAGTCCGACGGCGGCCCACACGGCGAGGATCCCGAGGTCGCCCCACGGCATCGCCGCCCCGTGCTGGAGCACGTCCCGCAGCCCGTCGGAGAGCGCCGAGATCGGCAGCAGGTCCAGCACCGCCCGCGCCCCTCCGGGGAACTTGTCCAGCGGCACGATCACCCCGCCGCCCACCAGGAGCAGCAGGAAGACCAGGTTCGCCGCCGCCAGCGTCGCCTCGGCCCGCAGCGTGCCCGCCATCAGCAGACCGAGCCCGGAGAACGTGGCGGTGCCGAGGACGAGCAGCAGCAGGACGGCGAGCGGATTGCCGTGCGGCGACCAGCCGAGCAGCAGCGCGATGACCGTCAGCAGCGCCACCTGGAGCACCTCGGTGACCAGGACGGCGAGCGTCTTCGCCGTCATCAGGCCCCACCGGGGGAGCGGCGATACGGCGAGCCGCTTCAGCACCCCGTAACGGCGCTCGAAACCGGTGGCGATGGCCTGCCCGGTGAACGCCGTGGACAGCACCGCCAGCGCGAGGATGCCGGGCGCCAGGAAGTCGACGGACTTGCCCGCACCGGTGTCGATGATGTCGACCGTCGAGAAGAGGACCAGCAGCAGCGAGGGGATGATCACGGTCAGCAGCAGTTGCTCGCCGTTGCGCAGCAGCAGCTTCGTCTCGAACAGCGTCTGCGCGCCGATCATCCGGCCGAGCGGGGCGGCGCCGGGCGCGGGGGCGTACGTACCCGTACCGCCCGTACCCGTACCGCCCGCTGTCGTCGTACCGGTGCTCATCAGCGCAGCTCCTTGCCGGTCAGTTCGAGGAAGACGTCCTCCAGCGTGTGCCGCTCGACGGAGATCCCGGCGGCCATCACCCCGTGCTGCGCGCACCAGGAGGTGACCGTGGCCAGGAGCTGCGGATCGATCGTGCCGCTGATCCGGTAGACGCCGGCGCCGAGTTCGGCGGCTGCCGAGCCGTCGGGCAGCGCCTTCAGCAGCGAGCCGAGGTCGAGCCCGGGGCGCCCGGTGAAGCGCAGGGTGTTCTCGGCGCCGCCGCGGCACAGCGCCTCGGGGCTGCCCTGGGCGACGGCCCGGCCCGCGTCGATGATCACGACGTCGTCGGCGAGCTGCTCGGCCTCGTCCATGAAGTGCGTGGTCAGTACGGCACCGACGCCGTCGGCCCGCAGCTCGCGCACCAGCTCCCAGGTGGCGCGGCGGGCCTGCGGGTCGAGCCCCGCCGTCGGCTCGTCCAGGAAGACCAGCTCGGGGCGGCCGACGACGGCGAGCGCCAGCGCGAGCCGCTGCTGCTGGCCGCCGGAGAGCCTGCGGTACGTCGTACGGCCGCAGCTTTCGAGGCCCAGCCGCTCGATGAGGGCGTCCACGTCCAGCGGGTGGGCGTGCAGTCTCGCCATATGGCGGAGCATTTCCTCGGCGCGCGCTCCCGAGTACACGCCGCCGGACTGGAGCATCACGCCGATCCGCGGCCGGAGCGCCGCCGCTTGGGTCACCGGGTCGAGGCCCAGCACCCGTACGGTCCCCGCGTCAGGTCTGCGGTAGCCCTCGCAGGTTTCGACCGTGGTCGTCTTGCCGGCCCCGTTCGGGCCGAGCACAGCGGTGACCGTACCGGCCCGTACCACCAGGTCCAGGCCGTTCACCGCCGTCTTGTCGCCGTACCGTTTGACCAGTCCGCGAATCTCCACGACGGGGTCTCCGGAGGCCCGGCCCGCGGCTGAACCGCTGTCGGGCAGTGAGCCACCCGGGTTGACGCTGCGCATGCCGGGAAGTCTAGGCAGCCTCCCGGACGGCGTACCCAGGCGGGGCCGAAAGCCGCTCCCACCGGGCAGTACGGGTGCGAATTAGGTAACCCTAAGTGATACAGCGCACCTCACGCCCGGCCGGGTCGCGGTTGTCAGGGCCGAGGGAATTACGCAACAATGGCGTTGTGAAATACGTTGGCGAGGCTCCCCAGGAGGAACTCGCGACCGGTGAGCACTCCACTCGCAACCGGGTCGCGCGCTCCATCCTGGACCACGGCCCGTCCACCGTCTCCGATCTGGCGGGGCGCCTCGGGCTCACCCAGGCGGCCGTCCGCCGTCATCTCGACGCACTCGCGGCCGACAACGTCGTGGAACCGCGCGAACAGCGCGTCTACGGCTCACGCGGCCGCGGCAGGCCGGCCAAGGCGTTCGCTCTGACCGACTGCGGCAGGGACGCCTTCGACCAGTCGTACGACAAGCTGGCAGCCGAGGCGCTGCACTGGATCGCGCAGGCGGCCGGCGGCGGGGAACGGGGCGAGGCGGCCGTCGCCGCCTTCGCCCGCGCCCGGATCGCCGGCCAGGCCGAGGCGTACCGCGCGGCGGTCGAGGCCGCCGAGCCCGACCGGCGTACCGAGGCGCTCGCCAAGGCGCTGAGCACCGACGGATACGCTGCGGCGGCGCGCTCCGCGCCGAACAGCCAGGGCGAGCAGCTCTGCCAGCACCACTGCCCGGTGGCCCATGTCGCCGAGAAGTTCCCGCAGCTCTGCGAGGCCGAGACGGAATTCTTTTCCGAGCTTCTCGGTACGCATGTGCAGCGACTGGCCACCATCGCCCACGGCGACGGGGTCTGCACGACCTTCATTCCCCGCTCCACCCCACAGACCACCGATCACGCATCTGAAAGCACAGCCGGGAGGAACCCCGCATGACGCTCCCCACAGAGACCGCCCATCCTGAGCTCGACGGTCTGGGTACGTACGAATTCGGCTGGGCCGACTCCGACGCCGCCGGCGCCGCCGCCAAGCGCGGACTCTCCGAAGCTGTCGTCCGCGACATCTCGGAGAAGAAGAACGAGCCGGAGTGGATGCTGAAGCTGCGGCTGAAGGGCCTCAAGCTCTTCGGCAAGAAGCCCATGCCGAACTGGGGCTCCGACCTGTCGGGCATCCACTTCGACAACATCAAGTACTTCGTGCGGTCCACCGAGAAGCAGGCCGAGTCCTGGGAGGACCTGCCGGAGGACATCAAGAACACGTACGACAAGCTCGGCATCCCCGAGGCGGAGAAGCAGCGCCTCGTGGCCGGCGTCGCCGCCCAGTACGAGTCCGAGGTCGTCTACCACCAGATCCGCGAGGACCTGGAGGAGCAGGGCGTCATCTTCAAGGACACCGACACGGCGCTGCGCGAGAACCCGGAGCTGTTCGAGGAGTACTTCGGCACGGTCATCCCGGTCGGCGACAACAAGTTCGCGTCGCTGAACTCGGCCGTGTGGTCCGGCGGCTCCTTCATCTACGTGCCGAAGGGTGTGCACGTCGACATCCCGCTCCAGGCCTACTTCCGTATCAACACGGAGAACATGGGCCAGTTCGAGCGGACGCTGATCATCGTCGACGAGGACGCCTACGTCCACTACGTCGAAGGCTGCACCGCCCCGATCTACTCCTCGGACTCGCTGCACAGCGCCGTGGTCGAGATCATCGTCAAGAAGGGCGGCCGCTGCCGCTACACGACCATCCAGAACTGGTCGAACAACGTCTACAACCTGGTCACCAAGCGCGCCGTGGCGTACGAGGGCGCGACCATGGAGTGGGTCGACGGCAACATCGGCTCCAAGGTCACCATGAAGTACCCGGCCGTCTACCTGATGGGCGAGCACGCCAAGGGTGAGACGCTGTCCATCGCCTTCGCGGGCGAGGGCCAGCACCAGGACGCCGGCGCCAAGATGGTCCACATGGCCCCGAACACCTCGTCGAACATCGTCTCCAAGTCGGTGGCGCGCGGTGGCGGCCGTACGTCCTACCGCGGTCTGATCGAGATCGGCGAGGGCGCTGCGGGCTCCAAGTCCAACGTGCTCTGCGACGCGCTGCTGGTCGACACGATCTCCCGCTCCGACACGTACCCGTACGTGGACGTGCGCGAGGACGACGTGTCGATGGGCCACGAGGCGACCGTCTCCAAGGTCTCCGAGGACCAGCTCTTCTACCTGATGAGCCGGGGCATGACGGAGTTCGAGGCGATGGCGATGATCGTGCGCGGCTTCGTCGAGCCGATCGCCAAGGAGCTGCCCATGGAGTACGCCCTGGAGCTCAACCGGCTGATCGAGCTGCAGATGGAAGGCTCGGTCGGCTGACCTCGGCCGGCCGCAGCGGCGCCGCCGCCGCCATGGTGGCGGCGCCCACCGATTTCGTTTCCCCGGACGCAGTTCCCCAGAGGCAGAGAGAGAGCACGACGACAGCCATGGCTGAGGCTCAGAACATTCCGGCGGGTTCCACCACTGCCGGTTCGATCGCGGTGGCCGCCGAGTCGACCGTCGCCACGCGCACCAGCGCGCCCCCCTCCTACGACGTGGCGGACTTCCCCGTCCCGCACGGCCGCGAGGAGGAGTGGCGGTTCACGCCGCTGGAGCGGCTGCGCGGGCTGCACGACGGCACGGCGGACGCGACAGGCTCGGCCCTCACGGTCGAGGTGACGGCCCCCGAAGGCGTCGTCGTGGAGACCGTGGGCCGCGACGACCCGCGCGCAGGCAAGGCCGGCACCCCGGCGGACCGGGTCGCGGCGCAGGCGTTCTCCTCGTTCGAGAAGGCGTCCGTCGTCTCCGTACCGAAGGAGACCGTGCTGACCGAGCCGGTCAGGGTCGCCGTGCACGGCGCGGGCGGTGTCGCGTACGGCCACCTGATCGTGGAGGTCGGCGCCTTCGCCGAGGCGGTCGTGGTCATCGACCACACCGGCGAAGCGACGCTCGCCGCCAACGTCGACTACCTGCTGGGCGACGGCGCCAAGCTGACCGTCGTCTCCGTCCAGGACTGGGACGACAAGGCCGTCCACGTCGCCCAGCACAACGCGCTGGTCGGCAGGGACGCCTCGTTCAAGTCGATCATCGTCACCTTCGGCGGCGATCTGGTGCGGCTCCACCCGCGCGTCCAGTACGCGGGACCCGGCGGCGAGGCCGAGCTGTTCGGCCTGTACTTCACCGACAAGGGCCAGCACCAGGAACACCGGCTGTTCGTCGATCACAACGCCCCGCACTGCAAGTCGAACGTGGCCTACAAGGGCGCGCTCCAGGGCGCCGACGCGCACGCCGTGTGGATCGGTGACGTCCTCATCCGGGCCTCGGCCGAGGGCACCGACACGTACGAGATGAACCGCAACCTCGTCCTCACGGACGGCGCGCGGGTCGACTCCGTGCCGAACCTGGAGATCGAGACCGGTGAGATCGCCGGCGCCGGACACGCGTCGGCGACCGGCCGGTTCGACGACGAGCAGCTCTTCTACCTGATGGCGCGAGGCATCCCCGAGACCGAGGCGCGCCGCCTGGTCGTGCGCGGCTTCTTCGCCGAGCTGGTCCAGCACATCGGCCTTCCCGACGTCGAGGAGCGGCTGCTCGCGTCGATCGAGAAGGAGCTGGAGGCCACCGTCTGATGGCCTTCGTCCGTGTCTGCGGTCTGAGCGAGCTGGTGGAGTCCACCCCGACCAGGGTGGAACTCGACGGCACGCCCGTCTCGATCGTCCGTACCGAGGGCGAGGTGTTCGCGATCAACGACATCTGCTCGCACGCGAACGTGTCGCTCTCGGAGGGCGAGGTGGAGGACTGCATGATCGAGTGCTGGCTGCACGGCTCCAGCTTCGACCTGCGCACCGGAAAGCCGTCGAGCCTCCCCGCGACGCGCCCCGTCCCCGTATACCCCGTACAGATCCAAGGGGACGATGTGCTCGTCTCCGTCACCCAGGAGTCCTGAGTCACCCATGGCAACCCTTGAAATTAACGACCTGCACGTCACCGTCGACACGGAGAACGGCCCCCGCGAGATCCTCAAGGGCGTCGACCTGACCGTCAAGCAGGGCGAGACCCACGCCATCATGGGCCCCAACGGCTCGGGCAAGTCGACCCTCGCGTACTCCCTCGCCGGCCACCCCAAGTACACGATCACCGGTGGTGTCGTGACGCTGGACGGCGAGGACGTCCTGGCGATGACCGTGGACGAGCGGGCGCGCGCGGGTCTTTTCCTCGCGATGCAGTACCCCGTCGAGGTCCCCGGCGTCTCGGTCTCCAACTTCCTGCGCACCTCGGCCACCGTCGTACGCGGCGAGGCCCCCAAGCTGCGGACGTGGGTGAAGGAGGTCAGGGAGACCATGGAGCGCCTCCAGATGGACCCGTCCTTCGCCGAGCGCAACCTGAACGAGGGCTTCTCCGGCGGCGAGAAGAAGCGCCACGAGATCCTTCAGCTCGAACTGCTCAAGCCGAAGATCGCGATCCTCGACGAGACCGACTCGGGCCTCGACGTGGACGCGCTGCGTGTCGTCTCCGAGGGCGTCAACCGGGTCCGCGAGAGCGGCGAGGTCGGCACCCTGCTGATCACGCACTACACGCGGATCCTGCGCTACATCAAGCCCGACTTCGTCCATGTCTTCGCGCAGGGCCGCATCGCCGAGTCCGGCGGCGCCGAGCTGGCCGACAAGCTGGAGAACGAGGGCTACGAGGCGTACGCGAAGGGAGGCGTCAGCGCGTGACACAACTTCCGGATCTGCTCTCAGTGCGGGACCGCCTGCTCGACGAGGCGATCCGCAAGGACTTCCCGATCCTCGACCGGGTGATCCACGGCGACAAGAAGCTCGTCTACCTGGACTCGGCGGCCACCTCGCAGAAGCCGCGCCAGGTGCTCGACGCCCTGAACACCTACTACGAGCAGCACAACGCGAACGTCCACCGCGGTGTGTACACCCTGGCCGAAGAGGCCACGGCGCTCTACGAGGGCGCCCGCGACAAGGTCGCGGCCTTCATCAACGCGCCCAGCCGCGACGAGGTGATCTTCACCAAGAACGCCTCGGAGTCGCTGAACCTGGTCGCCAACATGCTGGGCTGGGCCGACGAGCCGTACCGGGTGGACGACTCGACCGAGATCGTCATCACGGAGATGGAGCACCACTCCAACATCGTGCCGTGGCAGCTCCTCGCGCAGCGCACGGGCGCGAAGCTGAAGTGGTTCGGCATCACCGACGACGGCCGGCTCGACCTGTCGAACATCGATCAGATCATCACGGAGAAGACGAAGATCGTCTCCTTCGTCCTGGTCTCCAACATCCTGGGCACCCAGAACCCGGTCGAGGCGATCGTCCGCCGCGCGCAGCAGGTCGGCGCGCTGGTCTGCATCGACGCCTCGCAGGCCGCGCCGCACCAGGTGCTGGACGTGCAGGCGCTCCAGGCCGACTTCGTGGCGTTCACCGGGCACAAGATGACTGGGCCCACCGGCATCGGCGTGCTGTGGGGCCGCCAGGAGCTGCTGGACGACCTGCCGCCGTTCCTCGGCGGCGGCGAGATGATCGAGACCGTGACGATGAGCTCGTCCACGTACGCCCCGGCGCCGCACAAGTTCGAGGCGGGTACACCCCCGATCGCCCAGGCCGTCGGCCTCGGCGCCGCGGTGGACTACCTCTCGGCGATCGGCATGGACAAGATCGCGGCGCACGAGCACGCGATCACCGAGTACGCGCTGGAGCGGCTGCGGGACATCCCGGGCCTGCGGATCATCGGCCCGACGACGGCCGAGGACCGGGGCGCCACGGTCTCGTTCACGCTGGGTGACATCCACCCGCACGACGTGGGCCAGGTCCTGGACGAACAGGGCATCGCGGTCCGGGTCGGCCACCACTGCGCGCGGCCGGTCTGCCTGCGGTACGGAATTCCCGCGACCACGCGAGCGTCGTTCTATCTGTACTCGACACAGAGCGAGGTGGACGCGCTGGTCGACGGTCTGGAACATGTCCGTAATTTCTTCGGATGAGAGACCTCGTCAGACAAAGGGTCGGACAAAGGACTGACACGTGAAGCTGGATTCGATGTACCAGGACGTCATCCTGGACCACTACAAGCACCCCCACGGGCGCGGTCTGCGGGACGGCGACGCCGAGGTGCACCACGTCAACCCCACCTGTGGTGACGAGATCACGCTGCGCGTGCGGTACGCCGGGTCGCTGATCGAGGACGTCTCGTACGAGGGCCAGGGCTGCTCGATCAGCCAGGCCAGCGCGTCCGTACTGAACGACCTGCTGGTCGGCAAGGACCTGGCGGAGGCGCAGAAGATCCAGGGCGCCTTCCTGGAGCTGATGCAGTCCAAGGGACAGTTGGAGCCGGACGACGCGATGGAGGAGCTGCTGGAGGACGCGGTGGCGTTCTCCGGCGTCTCGAAGTACCCCGCACGCGTCAAGTGCGCCCTGCTGAGCTGGATGGCGTGGAAGGACGCGACGGCCCAGGCACTGGGCGACACCGCGCACAAGGAGACCGCATGAGCGAGAACGAGACCCTGACCATGAAGCCGGCCTCGGAGGACGAGGTCCGCGAGGCGCTGTACGACGTGGTCGACCCGGAACTGGGCATCGACGTCGTCAACCTGGGCCTGATCTACGGCATCCACATCGACGACTCCAACATCGCCACCCTGGACATGACACTGACGTCGGCGGCCTGCCCGCTGACGGACGTGATCGAGGAACAGGCCCAGACGGCGACCGAGGGCATCGTCAGCGAACTCAAGATCAACTGGGTCTGGATGCCCCCGTGGGGCCCGGACAAAATCACGGACGACGGCCGCGAACAACTCCGAGCCCTGGGCTTCAACGTCTGACACCCCCGGCCCGGCGACACAAAAGGCGCGACGCACCCCACCCGGGGCGCGCCGCGCCTTTTTGCTCTGTCGAGAGCCTTGACTGAAGAGCGCGATTCGCTTTTCGTTAACCTTTTGTTAGCTGAATATCGATGTCCTGTTTCGGTGTTTTCACGCCTCAAGATTTTTTTATGTCTTCTCCTTCCTGTTTTCCCTGGATAAGTCCACCCCAGTGATGGGGACGCTCTTGACGGTTCATATTGCCGAGGCTTTAAGGTCAGCCCGGTCTGTGTGTTTTCTGTGAGCCTGGGGTGGGGATTTTGGGCGAGTCGGTGGGGCGTCGCGGTGGCCGTAAGGTCCAAAGACGTGTGCGAGGAGCCATTTCCGCCGTCGCGGCATCGGCGGTGCTCGCGGGGGTTTCCGTGCTGGCACTGCCGGCCACGCCGGCAAGCGCGGAGGTTCATGCCGCCGCGGATGTCCTGACGGCCTCGGCGCGGGCCGCGAAGTCCGGTGAGCCGGTCGAGGACATCAGTGAACGCACCGAGTACTCGCAGACGCTGGCGAACCCGGACGGGACGTTCACGCTGACGCAGTCCACTACTCCCCAGCGAGTACGCCGGGCCGACGGGTCGTGGACGGCGGTCGACCCCGTACTGGAGCGTCGTGCTGACGGCAGTGTCGGTCCGAAGGCGGCCGTCGTGGATCTGTCGTTCTCGGGCGGCGGTGATCAGGGCATGATCCGGCTGGGGGTCCACGACCGTTCTTTCGCTCTGGACTGGCCGGGTGCCCTGCCGGAGCCGGTACTCGACGGAGCGACGGCTACCTACCGGGAGGTGCTGCCCGGAGTGGATCTCCAACTAACGGCGACGGCTGAGGGCTATCGGCAAGTCCTGGCGGTCAAGACTGCCGAGGCGGCGGCGAGTTCGGAGCTGGAGCAGATCACCTTTGCCGCTTCGGGCAAGGGCCTGGAAGTGATGGCCGGACCGGGCGGGGGGTTGCAGGCGGTCGACGAGGACGGCAACGCGGTCTTCACCGGTCCCGCGGGTCAGATGTGGGACTCGGCCGGCGATACGGGACCGCAGCCACAGTCCCGCGGTTCCCTGACGACGCCTCTGCTGCCCGCCACGGGGGACATTCCGGCTGCCGGTGCGGGAGACGACCCCGCGCTGCCGGGTGAGGGTGACGCGAGCACACCGCTCCCGGTACGCGTCACGTCAGGGGCCGTAACCGTCAGCCCGGACCTGGACCTCCTGCGTGGACCGAAAACTGTCTACCCCGTCTACATCGACCCGCCCGTGGGCCTAGGCGAGTCGGAGAGGACGGTCCTGTCGTCGGACGGCGACAGGTTCTGGCAGTTCAAGGGTGAGTACGGTGTGGGCCGTTGCGGCAGCGCGGACGGGTATTACTGCGGTGAGAATTACGCGAACCGCATGCTGTTCGAGTTTGCCCCGACGAAGCTGAACGGCAAGCAGGTCTTGGATGCGACGTTTCGTGCGCATGAGACATGGTCGTTCAACTGTGACGCGAAGTGGCTCAATCTGGCCCGGACCAACAACATTTCCGCGGGCACGAGGTGGCCGGGACCGTCGGTCATCGACCACATGGGCGACCGGTTGGTGTCCGCGGGGCGGGGCACCGAGTGCAACCCGGAGCAGCCGGACTCGTGGATTGAGTTCAACGACGACCCGGCGCAGTCGAACGAGAACCTGACGCCGACAGTGCGCGCTTTCGCCGACGGGAAGATCTCCCGGCTGACATTGATGCTGTGGGCGAAGGACGAAGGAGACCCGCGGGCCTGGAAGCGTTTCGACGACAACGCCGAACTGCAGGTGACCTACGTGGCCAAGCCCGGGGTTCCGACGAACGTGGGGCTGATCCCGGGGGACGGCACAACAGCGTACTGCCGCAGCAATGCGGCTGATCCGCTGATCGTTACACGGCTGGACCCGATGGTGCAGGCGCGGGTGCAGACCAAGGTGCAGCCGGGATCCGGTGAGGAGAAGGGGTCATTGCGGGCGGGTCTCCGGGCGGAACGCAAACTTGCCGACGGGAGCTGGGAGGAGATCTGGAGCGACAACCGGCCGCAAAGCGGGTGGCATCCGGACGGCACCTTGGAGGAGATGCGGACCACGAACCGTACCGACGGTACGGAGTACCGCTATCGGGCGCGCACCGAATCTCACTGGTCCTACGGCGGTGCGTCGGGCGAACTGGCGTCGGTGTTCTCTCCGTGGTGTTACTTCAAGATCGACTCGACGGCGCCCCGGGCCCCGCAGATCGCAGCAGGTGCCCCGTACACCGCGTGTACGACGGAGACGTGTGAGGGCAACGGCGGGCCGGGTGTGGCGGGGTCGTTCACGTTCACTCCGAACGCAGCGGACAGCGATGTCATCGGATACCGGTGGCGGCTGCTGACCTCGACAGCGGAGCAGACCCGGAAGGTGACCGGCACCACGGTCACCGTAACCGACGTGGTGCCGCCCCTGACCGGTACGCAAGTGCTGTCGGTGGAGGCCAGGGACGTCCGCGAACGGTGGGGGCCGCCGGCGGAGTTCGTGTTCAAGGTGGCACCGGCCGAGGGTGCGGTGGGGCGATGGCACTTCGATGACGGTGCACCCGGTTCGGGGGTGATGCTGGCCAAGGACTCGGCGAGCGACGGGACCCGCCACGACGCGACCCTGTTCACCGCAGGCGCGGGGTGGTCGACGATGGCCCGGCGGGGCGAGTTGGATCAGTCCCTGTGGATGGACAGTTCGAGTCCCGCCAACCAGCAGGCCTACGCGGCTACTTCGGCGGCCGCGGTCAACACGAAGGACTCGTTCACCGTCTCTGCCTGGGTGGACATGACGGATACGGCGTCCAGCCACATGGTGCTGACCGCACCCGGTACCCAGGCCCAGGCATTCGCTCTGTACTACTCGACCTCAAGCAACGGGTGGGTGTTCAGCCGTACGGCCACCGACTCCGAGAAACCCATATTCCTGGCATCCAACGCCGTGAAGACTGCGCCGACGCTCAACGTGTGGACCCATCTGGCGGGAGTGTTCGACACACACGGCGACGCCAGCCCCGCCAACGACACCATCCAGCTCTATGTCGACGGCCGGCCGCAGGGCAGCCCGGTCAATCTCGCCGCCTCGGCCGCATCCCAGAGCGCCACCTATCAGCCCTGGACAGCCTCCGGCGGCCTGCAGTTCGGGCGTTCCGTCATCAGAGGGGGAGCTGGGCATTTCTTCCGGGGCCGTATCGACGAAGCCGCTGTCTGGCAACGCGCCCTGACGCCGGAAGAAATTCAGCAGGAGACGCGACTGGAAGAGAGCGGCCTGCCGACCAACGAACTCGTGGCCTCGTGGGATGCCACAGCGGCGACAGGGAAGGTGATCGGTGAGTCCACCGCCTACCCGCACGCGGCCATGACCCTCTCGGCCACCGGGGCAGTCGTCGATGGCGAGGACAATGGTCTGGTCTTGGACGGCACGTCCGGCTACGCCTCGATGCAGGGGCCAGTGGTAGACGAGTCCGGCTCCTTCACCGTCTCGGCCCGGGTGGAGTTGTCGGCCCTGTCGCTGGACCTCAAGCCGGTGGGCTACACGGCTCAGATCGCGGGACAGCGCAGCGGCAGGGAGTCGTCGTGGGCACTGAACGTGATCAAGCCCGCGGACGGCGTCTACCAGTGGCAATTCGCGCGTACCGCAACTGACCAGTCCGGCGCGGTCACTCGCCGCACGACCATCACCCCCGCAGCGGATCTCGCCGAGACGGACGTCTGGGTCGACGTGACGGGTGTGTTCGATGCTCAGCAGTCGTGGAACTGGAGCGACCCGGCCGATCCGGCACAGTCCCAGGAGGGCCTGGGCCAACTGCACCTCTATGTGGGGGCGTCCGAAGCCGACAGCTTCGCGAATCCGGGATTCGACGCCGATCAGCAAGGCACCGGCGAACTTGCCGCCGGACGTGGCACGACAGGCGGAGCCACCGGTCACTATCTGCCCGGCGGGATTCAGCAATTGCGCATCTGGACAGGTGCCATGACTGGCGAGCAGATCAGCAGCCAAGTGCTGGCTGCGTCTGAAGATACTTCCCCGCCGGTGACCTGACCTGACCGGGGCCGGGCGGCAGATACCTGTCGCCCGGCCCAAGGGCCCCTGGTGCAGGAGGCCTCACTCCCTCAGCAGACGCCCCTATCAGCCTTGCCCTGCGGCAGTTGTTTGCGCGGCCCTTTCAGGGCCCGGACATGGAGAGCGGTATATGTTCCAGCCCAGATCGGTCTCGACACCCTTTCACCATCGCGCGCGGACTGGACGGCGTTGGTCCAGGCGTATCGCCGCCGTGGCCGGGTTCGCCCTCCTACCAGGGCTGCTCACCTCGGTCGCACTGGCCGAAGCCGCTGCTCCTGGACCGTTGGGCAAGCCAGACCTCCCCGCGCCGCGATCGGCCACAGTCCACCCGTTCAGAGCGACGGTGGACAAAGCGGCTTCCACCCAGATGAACAAGGCCGCCAAGGACTATCGAGCCGCGAGTCTTCGGGCAGAGAACGATCAATCGAGAAAGGTGAGTTGGCCGACTGCCGGCACAGCGACTCTCACTCTTCCCACCGCCGCGACAGGCTCGGCTACAGCGAGTCCCGGTTCCCTCCCGGTCACGCTCTCCCGCGCTCAGGTAGGCGTGAAGCCAAGAACGAAACCTGACAAGTCTGCGAAGGCCGTGACTGTCGAGGTTCTGGACCAGACCGCCACACAGGCTCTCGGGGTCAAGGGTGTGGTACTTGATGTCACCGGCCCCGCGGCGGGCGGAGACGCTCAACTATCCCTGGAATACGCCGCATTCGCGTCCGCCTACGGAGGGGACTGGGCCGGGCGTCTTCAACTCCTGCGTCTCCCCGACTGCGCGTTCGACGACCCGACCAACCCTGCGTGCCGCAAGCGGGTGCCTCTTGAGTTCACCAACAGCCGCAAAGAGCAGCGCCTGCAGACTCGGCTGACCTTCGGCACGGCCAAACGCGCAACCATGACCGCTGTCCCAACGGGACAGCGGATGATGCTGGCACTTGAGGCCGGGACACAGTCGAGCACCGGCGATTTCAAGGCCACTCCGCTGGCCGCATCCGCAACGTGGGAGGCCGGTGGTTCGTCCGGGTCTTTCACCTGGTCCTACCCTCTTCGTACGCCCCCAGCAGCGGCGGGCCCTCAGCCCGATCTGAGTATCTCCTACAACTCAGGCAGTGTGGACGGCCGAACTGCCTCAACCAACAACCAGGGCACTGCGATCGGCGAGGGCTTTGACCTCACATCGTCGTACGTCGAGCGCAAGTACGGCTCGTGCGAGGACGACGGGCAGGACAAGAAGTACGACCTGTGCTGGAAGTACGACAACGCGTCGCTTGTCCTGAATGGCAAAGCCACCGAGCTGGTCAAGGACGACACCAAGGGCGTCTGGCATTTGAAGGACGACGACGCCTCCACGGTCAAGCAGTCCACCGGCGCGGACAACGGCGACGATGACGGGGAGTACTGGACTGTCACCACCGGCGAGGGCACCAAATACGTGTTCGGCCTGGACAAGCTGGAGGGTGCGACCGCGACCGACCGGACCAATTCGGTATGGACCGTGCCGGTGTTCGGGGACGATGATGAGGAGCCCGGCTACGACTCCGGGACCAGCTTCGCCACAAGGGGGAAGACGCAGGCATGGCGGTGGAATCTCGACTATGTCGAAGACCTCCACGGCAACGCGATGACGTACTGGTACGCGGCGGAAACCAACAACTACGACAAGCTTGGCGACGACAACACCGGCACCGGCTACACCCGTGGCGGCTATCTGAAGGAGATCCGCTACGGGCAACGCAAGGCTGTCCTGTTCTCAGGTACACCGACAGCCTCGGACAAGGTCGTCTTCTCCTACGCGGAGCGGTGCAACGCCACCGGCACCGGCTGTGACTCGCTGACCGAGGACACCCGCGACAACTGGCCCGACGTGCCGTTCGACGCCGTATGCAAAGACGATGCCAAGTGCACCGGCAACACCAGCCCCTCGTTCTTCACCCGCAAGCGCATGACTGCCATCACCACCTACGTCTGGGACGCGGCAGCCGCCACTCCCGGCTTCACACCGGTGGACGCGTGGGAACTCAAGCAGCAGTACCTCGACCCCGGCGACACCGGCGACTCCGCCGACCAGTCCCTGTGGCTGGACGAGATCCGGCACACCGGCAAACGCGGCGCCGACCTGTCCCTAAACCCGGTCACCTTCATACACGAATTCCACCCGAACCGGGTCGACGGCGCACAGGACGACATCCTCCCCCTCAATAAGCCCCGGCTGAAAGCCGTCACTTCGGAGTCGGGCGCGCAGACCATCGTGACCTACGCCGAAGCCGACTGTATTGCGGGCCGCCCGAGGCCCAAGGTCGACGAGAACACCACGACTTGCTATCCGGTGTACTGGTCACCCAACGGGGCAGCGGATCCGCAGCTCGACTGGTTCCAGAAGTACCCCGTGAGCGCCGTCTCCACCACCGACCCCCACGGTGGATCAGAGGCCGTCCAGAACACCTACCTGTACGACGCGAGCGGCGGCGCCTGGCATTACAACGACGATCCGATGACCCAGGAGAAGGAACGCACCTGGTCCATCTGGCGCGGGTTTGAGAAGGTCACCCACCTCACCGGCACCGCCGGCGGACCCCGGACGAAGACAGTCACCGTCTACCTGCGTGGTATGAACGGTGACCGAGTCCTTGACGCAGAAGGCAAGAAGCTGGATCCCGTCAAACGTCGTACCGCGACGGTGACCGGTGTCAAGGCGGCCACGATCACCGACTCCGACCAATACGCGGGCTTCACCCGCGAGTCGGTCACCTACAACGACGGGCAAGAGGTCGACGGCCAGATCAACGACCCCTGGTCGAAGAACACGGCGACCCAGCACAAGTCCTACGCCGACACCGAGGCGTACTACGTACGTACAGCCGCCAGCCATGCCCGCACCAACATCACCACCAGCGGCACTCCGCGCGACCGGGTACGCACAACCGTCACCGCCTACGACGACTACGGCATGCCGGACACAGTCGAGGACAGAGGCGACGATGCCATCTCCGGCGACGAGACCTGCACCCGTACGTGGTATGCCCGCAACGACACCCTTGGCATCAACAGCCTGACTGCCCGAACCCGCACCGTGGCCAAGCCGTGCGCCACGGCCGAGGCAGCACTCGACCTGCCCGCGGACTCGAACCAGCCCGGCGACGTCATATCCGACGTGGCTACCGCCTACGACACCCTCACGTGGTCCGCCGGCCACCAGCCCACCAAGGGCGAAGCGAACTGGATCGGCAGAGCCGCCTCTTACGGAACGGACAACCAGCCTGTCTGGCAGAAGACAGTAACGACCACCTACGACACGCTGGGCCGTCCGTTCACAGTCAAAGACACCAACGACACGACCACGAGCACCACGCTCTACACACCATCGGACGCTGGGCCCACGACGAGCACGGTCGTCACCAACGTCAAGAGCCACAAGGTGACTACGCTGCTGGACCCCGCCACGGGGGCCACAACGAAGGTCACCGACCCTAACGGGAAAGTGACCGACAGCGAGTACGACAGCCTCGGCAGAGTCATGAAGATCTGGCCTCCCAGCGCCCCGAAGCTCCTCAACAACCCTCCGCTGTACGTCTTCGGCTACAGCGGAACCGACGCGGAACTGCCCTGGATCTCGACCAGTGTTCTCCGGAGTAACGGCTCGGGCGGCTACAACACCACCTACGAAATCTACGATTCGCTTCTGCGGCCTCGCCAGGTCCAGGCACCGTCCTCCGTCGGCGGCCGCCTGATCGCGCAGACGTTGTACGACAACCGCGGCCTGGCGGTCTCCGCCCAGAGCGACATCTGGGACGAGACCTCGATACCGTCAGGCGACCTGCAGGACACCGACGCGGGCCAGGCGCCGACACAGACGGACACCACGTACGACAGCGCGGGCCGCGCTGTCCGGGCGGTGACGAAGAACTACAACGTCGTCCGCTGGACGACCGACACCGCCTACACCGGGGACACCGTTACCAATTCCGCCCCCCGAGGCGGCCAGGCAGTCGCCGAAGTCACCAACGCGCTGGGACAGACCACACAGCGCCGTGAATACGCCGACCCGCAACCCGTCGGCAGCGCATTCACCGCCACCGACTTCACTTACACGCCGGCCGGCAAGCAGAAGAGCGTCACGGGCCCTGACAACTCGGCCTGGACCTACACCTACGACCTTTTCGGCCGCCAGGCCACGTCGCAGGACCCGGACAAGGGCAAGACCTCCACCGTCTACAACGCCTTGGACCAAGCCGTCAGCTCCACCGACGCGCGAGGGAAGACCCTGATCTCCGAATACGACCTCCTCGGCCGCCGGATCGGACTCTGGGACGGAACGAAGAGCGACGCCACCAAACTGGCCGCTTGGACCTTCGACACCCTCGCCAAAGGACAGCCCGACACATCAGTGCGGTACGAGAACGGTGTAGGCACTGCCAGCAGCAAGGCATATACCACCAAGGTCACCAAGTACGACCCCGATTACCGCGCCCAGGACAGCCAGCTCACCCTCCCCGCGGGCGATCCCATGGTGACCGCGGGAGTACCGCAGACGCTGAAGTTCTCCACCCAGTACCGTCCGGACGGCACCATATGGCACAACACGAGCCCCGCAGCCGGAGGGCTCCCGAGCGAGACAACCACCAACACCTACAACGCACTCGGGCAACAGCTCACCGCGACCGGTGCCGGCGACTACCTCCTGGGGGCCGCCTACTCCCCCCAAGGTGACCTGAAGCAGCTCACCCTCGGCACCTCACGGGCCACCGATGCCGACAAGGCGTATCTCACCTACGAGTACGAACCCGGCACTCGGCGTCTCACACGCTCCTACGTCACCGACGACGTCCACAGCTTCATGCCGCAGGATCTCAACTTCGCCCAGGACGAGGCAGGCAACGTCACCTCGATCTTCGACAAAGCGACGCAGGGCGGCGCGACCAAGGCCGACAACCAGTGCTTCGCCTACGACGGCAACCGCCGCCTCACCCAGGCATGGACCCCGAAGACCGCCGACTGCGCCACCGCAGGCCGCACGACGGGAAACATCGACGGCGCCGCTCCGTACTGGACGTCATACGACTACAACAACTCCGGCCAGCGCACCTCCGAAACCCAGCACGCAACCGCAGGTGACAGCACCACCAACTACACCTACGGCACAGCCGACAACCAACCCCACCCACTCGCAAAGACAAGCGGTGCCAGACCCGGCACGTACGTCTACGACAAGACAGGCAACACCACCAGCCGTCCGGGAACGCAGGCGCAGCAGACCCTGGCCTGGGACAGCGAAGGCCAACTCGTCTCCGCCACCGAACCGGCAACCGGTACCAAGGCAGCCACCGGCACCAGCTACCTGTACAACGCCGCGGGCGAACTCCTGATCAGCCGCAACACCAGCGGCGACGGCGACAGCGTCCTCTACCTCGGCGATACCGAGGTCCGCCTCACCATCAAGGGCACCACAAAAACCCTGACCGGCACGCGCTACTACAGCGCCGCCGGCCAGACATACGCAATGCGCACCGCCACGGCAGGCACCACCGGTTCCAAACTCACCTTCCTGGCAGCCGACCACCACAACACATCCAGCCTCGCCCTCGAATCAGGCACATACGCCATCACCAAGAGGTACACCAGCCCCTTCGGTGCCCCCAGAGGAACCGCGCCGATTACCTGGCCGGACGACAAGGCATTCCTCGGCAAGCCTGCCGACACCACCACTGGCCTGACCCACATCGGTGCGCGCGAATACGACCCGGCAACCGGCCAGTTCATCAGCGTTGACTCTGTCCTCAGCCTGGATCAGCATCAGTCACTCAACGGCTACAGCTACGCAAACAACACTCCCGTAACAGCGAGTGATCCCACGGGAGAGGCGGCGGCGGCAAATCGATCCGGCGGCGGATACAAGGACCCGACGCCGGACGACGATGCTGGTACAGCCAGCAGTGGAGGGACCGACAGTTACGGCCTTGGCTCGTGGGAGAACGAGGGGGCGACTGCAGAGGACTACAACCACGACGGTTACATCAACGTGTATCCCGGTGTGCAACTCAAGGCGACTCAGAAAAAAGCCGAGGAGTACATCGACTATTTCTACGGCGAGATCAGAAGTCTCTGTTACCTGAATGATCTCTCGTGCTATACGGACACGAATAACACGGGTAATCGTGTCACTGTCGCTGAAGCGTCACTTGGTGCGTGCTTCGCAACCAGTCCATGTAAAGGATGGGTCCGACTCTTTGCGGAATACGCCAGTTCCGCAGCGCAATTCGGAGTGGGGCAGGGCGTGGGCCGCGTCAGGGGCCGGGGCCCGGAGCGTGGTTCATCAAAGGGATGCACCCAGTGCTTCCTGGCAGGGACCGACGTACTCATGGCCGACGGATCGACCAAAGACATCGAAGACGTCAAAGTCGGAGACGCAGTCGAGGCCGAAGACCCCGATACAGGCGAGGCAGGACCCCGCAAGGTCACCAACCTGATCGTCACCGAGGACGACAAGCACTTCAACACCCTGTCGATCGCCACCGAGAGCGGCATCGAAAAGCTCACGGCGACCTACGAACACCCCTTCTGGTCACCGTCCGCCCGTCAATGGGTGGAAGCCGCCGACCTCGAACCGGGCATGACCCTGCTCAGCGATGCCGGCACCACGGTCATCGTCACCGCCAACCGCGCCTTCACCAGGCACGCCCGCACGTACAACCTGACTGTCGATGACCTACACACGTACTACGTGCTGGCGGGGGCCACGCCGGTCCTCGTTCACAATTCGACACTATGCGAACCGGAATCGGTGAATATCGCCAACCATGCGGCGCAGCGGGCGGCGGCCGGTGACGGATCACACTATGTGCGAGGGGTCGACCCCAAGGCCACGGCCGAGTATGTGGACGGGGTGATAACAGGCACGGTTCCCAATGTGCAGGTCAGGTACCTCAGGCGAGGACGTGTGGGTTACTGGGACCCGGGAAAGGAGTCGGTTGTCATTGAGGACCCGAGCACAACCGGAGGTACGGTGTTCACACCCAAGAACGGAAAGCAGTACTTCGACGATGAACTCGAGTGATTCCACGAATTCCAGTGGCAACGATCCCGGTGTGCTTCTGGAGGTGAGTCTGGAGCGGTTTGGAGTGGTCTTCCAAGTGGCCAAGGAATTGCCTAACGTTGCAGACCACGTCATTGAGTCCCAGGAATGCACGCGCGCGGATGCAAACGACCTGCTGCGCATCCTCCGTGGGGCCCGTGGAGAAATCGGGGAGACCACGGTTGGTGTCCGGTTCCGCCAGGCTTCCGGAAGCGGCGAGGGGTCGGCGCACGCGTCGTCAGTGATCGAAATTGAGGCCGCTTCCGAAGATTTGGCGAAGTGGCGCCGGATACTCGAGGCTGTGCGTGTGTCACTGGGGCCTGAGGAACTGTTCCTGCGGAGCGGCTATCGGGAGGAGGAAGTGAGCGAGGCTCTCAACTCCCTGAGCTAGGATTTCCGCTGCCCACACGCCGTCCCGGTCATGTAGCGCCAGCAAAGTGAAGCCCCGTCAGGTGTGTCCTGACGGGGCTTCCGCGCGGGGTGGCAGCAGTAGTTGACGGCAACGTCAGCGGATGGGGACGGCGCGGGCTGGGGTTCGTCGCCTTCGCCCCAGGCCGCATGGCCGCTTCGGGCCGTCGAGGGCGGTGCTCGGGGCGTTGATGGTCCGGTGCCGGAAGCCGTGGGGGCGACTAAGCCCGGCCCGATCGAGGAAGTTGCGTGTGTGGGGGGGCGATGTGTACAGAGATCATTCATGGTTCAGCAGGAAGCTTCGCGAGGTCATGGACGGGGGCGCCCCACCTGCGGCCAGAGCTTGTCAGGCTGGCCATGTGAAACGACCTACGGGTGGTGGCGCTCCTCTTGCCGGGCAGACTGGCGCGCATGAGTGTCGACGCGCACGATCGCGGCAGACCGATACCACAATGGGTCTGGCCGCTGATCATTGCAACTGGTGGGATCAACCGGCACAACGGTGTTGTAGAAGTGCAACTGTTCCGCAGTCGTAAATTTCTCTCCCCTATGTGCGGGAAGCCTTGGCTTCAAGCTTGAAATTCGCGGCGGTTAGTAAGTGGTACCACCCGCGAGTGGGAAGAAGTTACGCGGCGGGTCATGGACGGGAGTTTCAGAGACGTGGCCCGCATCGACGGGGTCTGGAAAATCTGATCCCTACGTGTACTGGTCGGCTGACTGCTGTGGCCTGATCGGGGCGCTGCTTTGGCCTTCTTGTTCGCCGCTTAGTTCGGCGTCGAGTGTTTCTTGGGCGATGCGCATCCTCTCCGCGTATTCGGGGGCCTGGAGGCGTTTCCACATTTCGTTTTCGGGGACGGTTTCGACGTGGCTGACGACCCACCAGATGGTGCCGAACGGGTCCTTGATGCGTCCTCCGCGTTGGCCGAAGGCGTCGTCGGCCAGGGGGGTGATCACCTGGGCGCCCGCGGTCGTGGCTTGGGTGAATGCCTTGTCCGCGTCGGGTACGAACACCCTCAGCAGGCTCGGGGTGGGGGGCCAGTTCGGGTGGCGGTCGAAGGCCAGGACGACCGTGTCGCCCACGCGGATCTCGGCGTGGCCGATCAGGCCGTCCTCGGTCCGTACGCGGCCGAGTTCTTCACCTCCGAACGCCTGGCTGACGAAGTCGAGGAAGGCTCCCGTGTCGTCGGTGACGACCCAGGGCGCCACGGTGGTGTAGCCGGTCGGTGCGGCGCTGGGCTGGTCGGGCATCGCGGTCGCGGTCCTTTCGCCGGTGTCGGTCGGTCGGCAAGCCGCGACGATAGGCGGCAAGTAGGTCAGGTTCTGGCCTCGGGTCGTCGGGAGAGTGGTGTGTACGGGTGTACATAGCGATGCGTACACTCGTACACATGGGATACGGACTGCTCGCCGCCGCCATCGCCGCCGAGGTGGCCGGGACGACCGCCATGAAGTACAGCGACGGGTTCACCCGGCTCTGGCCCTCGTTGATCACGCTCGTCGGGTACGTGCTGGCGTTCACGCTGCTCGCGCAGACGCTCAAGACGCTGTCCGTCGGCACCGCCTACGCGATCTGGGCCGGGTCAGGGACCGCGGTGATCGCGCTCATCGGGATGGTCTTCCTCAACGAGTCGACCAGCCTCGTGAAGATCGCGGGGATCGTGCTCGTGATCGTCGGCGTCGTCGTGCTCAACCTCGGCGGGTCCCACTCATGACCCGGCGCCACGACCCCGAGCGGCGGCAGCGGATCATCGACGCCGCGATCCGGGTGGTCGGGCGCAGCGGGATCGGCGGGCTCAGCCATCGGTCCGTCGCCGCCGAGGCCGATGTGCCGCTCGGGTCCACCACGTACCACTTCGCCTCCCTCGACGAACTGCTCGTCGCCGCGCTGCGCCAGGCCAACGAAGGGCTGGCCGCCGAGATACGGGGGAGTGACGCCCTCGCCGGGCCCGACGGCGATCTCGCCGCGGAGCTGGCCGCGCTGATCGGGCGCTGGCTGGGACGGGACCGTACCGGCGTGGAGTTGGAGTACGAGCTGTATCTCGCCGCCCTCCGCAACCCCGCGCTGCGGCCCGTCGCCGCCGAGTGGACCGACGGGGTCTCCGAGATCCTCGCCCGGCGCACCGACCCGGCGACCGCGCGGGCGCTGGTCGCGCTGCTCGACGGCATCTGTCTCCAGGTGCTGCTCACCGACAGCGCCTACGACGAGGACTACGCGCGCGAGATGTTGGGGCGGTTGATTCCGTAGGGCGGCCGTGCCTCCGGCGGTAGGTTTGGGCCGTGAGCATGCCATCCCCGGAATCCGTCGACCCCGTCGACCCCGTCGACCTTGAGATCACCCACGCCGAGTGCCGGCAGTGCGGCACGCTCATCGCCGGGCTCGACGGCCGGTATAGCTGCGGGGTCTGCGGCTGGGTCAACCACCACTCCGAGGGGCACCGGGCCCTGCCGCGCGCCGAGGACGACGTCGACCACGCGGACGGCCGGGGCGCGGGCAACCGGCTGGGCTGACGCCGGGGGCGCTGATCGCGGTCGCGTGAACCCACTTCCCCCCATCGGGGAACAGCGGGTGAAGGCTCCACCCCGCAGCGACCCCGGAGGCACCGTGACCGGACCACCCGACGACGACGCGGCGATCATCAGCCGGTCCGTCCAGCAGCCCGAGCTGTTCGGGTTCATCTACGACCGGTACGCCGCCGACATCCACCGGTACGCGATGCGCCGCCTCGGCGACAGCCACGCCGACGATCTGACCGCCGAGACGTTCCTCGCCGCCTTCCGGGCCCGGCAGCGTTACGACACGGTCCGGCGCAGCGCCCGGCCGTGGCTGTACGGGATCGCCGCCCACCTCATCGGCAAGCACCGGCGCGGTGAGGTGCGCGCGCTGCGGGCGCTGGCCCGTACCGGGGTCGACCCCGTCGCCGAGTCGTGGTCCGACAGCGCCGACAGCCGGGTCACCGCGCAGTCGGCGCAGGCGTCGCTCGCCGGCGCGCTGGCCGAACTGTCGCCCGGCGACCGGCACGTACTGCTGCTGATCGCCTGGGCGGACCTCAGCTACCAGGAGATCGCCGACGCGCTCTCCATACCGCTCGGCACCGTCAGATCCCGGCTCAACCGGGCCCGCCGCAAGGTCCGTTCGGCGCTCGGCGAAAACCCCCTGCCCTTGAGTGACGCCGTGGAGGCGATCCGCCATGGATGATCTGACCGCCGTACGAGAATTCCGGGCCGGAGCGCCGGAGGCGGACCGTTCGCGGCTCGTCCCCGGGCGCCGGCGGCTGCTGGAGACAGCGAGCAGGGGGCGGCGCGGCCACTCGCTGCGCCACGACTGGCGGTTCGCCGTGATCGGCGCGGCCACCGCCGTCGCGCTCGCCGCCGTGGTGGGGGTGCGGGTCGCCGACGACAGCGGGTGGGGGGCCGCCGACCGCAGCGCGGCAGCGCCCGCCGATCCGGCCGGCGGGATCGCCGCCGCGACCGTACTGGACCGCGCGGCGGACGCCGCGGCGAAAGCGCCCGCGCCGCATCCGAGGAACGGGCAGTGGGTCTACACGCAGACCGTCGAGGTCGCTCGGTACGAGGGCGTCCTGGAGAAGCCGCAGAAGCGTGAGCAGTGGCGCATGTACCGGGATGTCCAACTGGACAACGACGTGACGATGGGTAACCCGTCGCCGCTCCGGATGTACCAGTTCCTCGGCTCTCTGTCGGCCGATCGTCGGGAGGCAATACGTCAGGTCGGCGTCTTCTACGCCGAGCGGAACCCCAAGGCTCGCAACGAGCCGCAGGCAGAGGCCGATTTCCAGTCGCTCAGCCAACTGGCCGCCACCTACCCCACGGATCCGCGTGGACTGTCCCGGCTCTACCGAGCCATGACGGCCGTGCCGGGCCTGAAAGCGGAGCGTACGGTCGACGCGGCAGGACGGAATGCCGTCGCCGTCTACCTGGCGACAACGGATCCGGACCGCAGGTCGATCCGCGCCGACCTCCTCTTCGACGCCACCACCTACGCCTACTCGGGCCTTCGGCTCGTCGCACTCAAGGAGATTCCCAACACGGTGCGCAACGACCCCTCCGCCGTGCCCGACCCGTTCCACACAGGGCAGGTCGTCCAGTCGGACGCGGTGATCCGGCAAGCCCTGGTCGACCACAAGGACCAGCGCCCCTGATCAGGCCATGAGACCGGTTCGCCCGGTGGTGCGCGCAGCCGTTAGGTTTCGGGTATGACCGACACGACTCCTCGTACCACCGGCGCCGTCGCCGCCGGACTCGCCACCGTCGCCGCCGACGGCACCGTACTCGACACCTGGTACCCCGCCCCCGAGCTGTCCGCCGAGCCCGGACCCGCAGGCACCGAGCGGCTGTCCGCCGAGCGCGCCGTCGAGCTGCTCGGGGACGGCGCAGCCAAGGCGACCGGGCCCGACGCGCGGCGCGGGGTCGAGGTCGTCGCCGTCCGTACGGTCATCTCCTCGCTCGACGACAAGCCGCTCGACGCGCACGACGTGTATCTGCGGCTGCACCTGCTCAGCCACCGGCTGGTCAAGCCGCACGGGCAGAACCTGGACGGGCAGTTCGGCCTGCTCGCCAACGTCGCCTGGACGTCCCTCGGCCCGGTCGCCGTCGACACGCTGGAGACCGTACGGCTCAACGCCCGCGCCGAGGGGCTGCATCTGCAGGTGACCTCGGTCGACAAGTTCCCGCGTATGACCGACTACGTCGCCCCCAAGGGCGTCCGGATCGCCGACGCCGACCGGGTGCGGCTCGGCGCGCATCTCGCCGCCGGTACGACCGTGATGCACGAGGGCTTCGTCAACTTCAACGCCGGCACGCTCGGCACGTCGATGGTCGAGGGCCGGATCTCGGCGGGCGTCGTCATCGGTGACGGCTCGGACATCGGCGGCGGCGCCTCCACCATGGGCACCCTGTCCGGCGGCGGCACCGAGCGCATCGTCATCGGCGAGCGCTGCCTCATCGGGGCCGAGGCGGGCATCGGCATCGCGCTCGGTGACGAGTGCGTCGTCGAGGCGGGGCTGTACGTCACGGCCGGTACGCGCGTGACGCTGCCGGACGGCCAGATCGTCAAGGCGCGGGAACTGTCCGGCGCGAGCAACATCCTCTTCCGCCGCAACTCGGTCTCCGGCGCGGTCGAGGCGCGGCCGAACAACGCGGTCTGGGGCGGTCTCAACGACGTGCTCCACAGCCACAACTGAGCACGGGCGGCCCCCGCCCCTCAGGGGTGGCCGCCCCTCAGGGGCGGCGGGTCGCGTGCAGCAACTCCCCGTACGCCAGCAGCAGTCCGTCGGCCGTCTCCCGGCCGGCGGGCCGCAGTGGTTCGCGCACCGGACCCGCCGGCAGCCCGAGCCCGTCGAGCAGCGCCTTCGCCGTGACCGTGCCCGGCAGCCCTGCCGCCGTCATCAGCTCCACGAGCGGCAGGGTGAGCTGGTTGAGCCGTACGGACTCGGCGTGCGCCCCCGCGTCGTACGCGTCGATGACGGCCCGCAGTTGGCGGGGCGCGACGTTCGCGACGGTGCTGACGAAACCGGCGCCGCCGACCGCGTACAGCGGCAGGTTCAGCTCCTCGCTGCCCGCGTAGTACGCGAGCGAGGTGCGGGCGATCACCGAGGAGCTGGCGAGCAGGTCGTACGCGCAGTCCTTGACGGCGACGACGCGCGGATGCCGGGCGAGGCCGACCATGGTGGCGGGTTCGATCCGGGTGCCGGTGCGGGCCGGGATGTCGTACAGCATCAGGGGGACGTTCGCCGCGTCCGCGATCCGCAGGAAGTGCGCCTCGACATCGGCCTGCGGCGGCCTGCTGTAGTACGGGGTGACGACCAACAGGCCGTCGGCGCCCGCCTGTTCGGCCTCCCGGGCGAGCGCGAGCGTGTGCCGGGTGTCCGCGCTGCCGACGCCGGCGACGACATGGGCGCGGTCGCCGACCTCCTCGCACACCGCGCGCACCAGCGCGGTCTTCTCCGCGTCGGTGGTGGTGGGGGACTCGCCGGTGGTGCCGTTCAGGACGAGCCCGTCGCAGCCCTCGGCCACCAGACGGCCCGCGAGCTTGCGGGCGCCCGCCAGGTCGAGTTCGCCGGCGGCGGTGAACGGGGTGACCATCGCGCACAGGGCGCGGCCGAACGGGCGCGGAGTTGTCAGCGGGGTCGTCGGCGGGGTCGACAGCGAAGTCGGCGGAGTCGTCATGCGGGCAGTGTCCGCCCACCCACCGTGAAGGTCTACTTAGATTCACTTGCCACAAGAGTGAAGCAACGCTGAAAGGTCGGTCATGCGCGCAATCCGGCCGACTGTGCCGGTATCGCCCGCGCACCCGGCCGGCCGCGCAGTACCGTACGGCTGTTCATGGACCACGGGGCCCGCGCCGGCCGTCAGTGGGGACTGTCAGTGGGGACTGGTCCAATGAGGAGCATGGAGCGTATGAACACCGAACACGCCGACCCCTGCGAACTCGAAGCGCTGCGGGCCGCCTTCGCGCCCGAGCACCGCAGGCCGCCGCTGGGCGCCCAGGCCGTCGCCGCCTTCGAGCAGGAGCATGCGGTGCTCCTGCCCGAGCCGTACCGCACGCTGGTCGCCGAGATATGCGACGGCTGCGCGCGCGGGCCCGCCGATGTCGACGGGCTCATACCGCTCGCGGCGCTGCCCGCCGACTGGGGCTGCGACCAGACGCAGCGCGTGCTGAGCAGGCCCTTCCCGCTCACCGCGCCCTGGGTGTGGGAGGACGATCCCCGGCCGTACGAGGAGATAGAGCCGCTCATCGACGACGTCAGCAACCACGGCAGTGTGGTGCTGGGCACCGCAGGCTGCGGGCTCTACTGGCATCTGGTCGTCAGCGGACCCGAGCGTGGCCGGATCTGGCAGATCAGCGACGTGGGCGCGGCGCCCGCCTGCGCACACCCGGCCGACGAAGAGGGCTTCGCCGGCTGGGTGTCGCGCTGGCGGTCCGTCAGGGGCGGAAGCGCAGCACCTGCGGGTCGTGGTCCGAGTCCTGCTGGGCGAATTCCGCGTTGATGTGCACGCTGTCGTAGGTGTAGTCCTCGACGGCGGGGCTGGTCAGGATCTGGTCGAGCGCCTGGCTGTTGCCCTGGTAGACGTACGTGTAACGCTCCTGCGGCGGCAGTGAGTCGATCGCCGACGTCAGCAGCCCGCCCTTGGTGAGCGCCTTCACGGTGTTCGAGAACTGGAAGTCGTTCAGGTCGCCGAGCACCAGCACCTGGGCGTTCTTGTCCGCCTTGTGCAGGTCCTTGACGAAGGAGTTGACCGCCTGCGCCTGCAGGAGCCGCTGCGGCTCGGAGGAGCGCGGCACCGGCTGGTGCTGCGAGGTCAGGCTCTCGTCGCCGCCCTTCGAGGTGAAGTGGTTGCTGACGAGGAAGACGTTCTGGCCGCGGAAGGTGAACTCGCCCACGAGCGGCTTGCGGCTGGCCTGCCAGGCCGGGTTGGCCGGGTCGATACGGCCGGGGGAGAGGGTCAGTCCTGCCTTGCCGCCCTGGGTGACGACCGCGGTCGCCGTCGTCGCGTCGGCCGTGCCGCTGTCGACGAAGGAGACCCGCGCCGGGTTGAAGAGGAAGCCGTTGCGGATGTTGCCGCCGGGCTCGCCGCCGTCCTTGTCGTTCTCCGGGTCGACCGAGCGCCACTCGTAGGCGGGGCCGCCGGCGGCGACGATCGCCTCGGTGAACTTCTTGACCGTCTCGGTGGCGGAGACCGTACCGTCGTCCGTGGCACCGTTGTTGTCCTGGATCTCCTCCAGGGACAGGATGTCGGGCGAGGAGAGGTTCTTCACCACGGCGGCGGCCAGCGAGTCGAACTTCGCCTGCGGGTCGTCGGCTGCGAGGTTCTCGACGTTGTACGTGGCGACGGCCAGCTCGCCGTCCTTCTGCGCCCGGGTCGTCTCGCGCTTCAGGCCCTTGTCGACGACGGTGCCGAGCGTACGGGCGACCAGCGTGTAACCGCCGAACTGGTTGAAGTCCAGGGGGCCTTCGGTGGTGCCCTGCAGCGAGTCACCCACATTCGCGGTGGGGAACGGGCTGTTGGTCGAGAGGGCCGTCTGCTGGATCTGCAGCCGCCCGGTGTTCTGCGAGTCGTACGAACCGTAGACCGTGCCGCCGCGCTTGGCGTTGTTCTCCTGCGGCTTGACCGTGATCCACAGCTCGTCGTACGCGTCGGTCGCGCCGACCACGCGCGAGGTGCCGACGCTGACGTTCATGCTCTCCAGCGACTCGTAGTAGTCGAGCGCGTAGTCGCGGGGCTTGAGGCGCAGTCCGTTGATGCTGTTGCCGGTGTCGGGCGTACCCGCGGGGGCGTACGCGGCGGGCACCGACTTGGCCTTGATCTGGACCGGCGCCGGCACCTTGTTGCCGGAGGAGACCACGGTCACCTTCGGCGCGGTCAGCTCGGTGACCGACTGGCCGCCGGCCGCTGCGCCGCCGGGCACGAACTCGCTGACCGTCGCGTTGACCGTGACCGAATCGCCCACGGCGACCGTCGGGTTGGAGCTGGTGTAGACGAACACGCCTTCGCTGGTGGCGGGGTCGTTGTCCGGCTTCGGGTCCTGCAGCCAGAAGCCCTTCGAGCTGCCGTAGGCGCGCACGCCGGTGACGATGCCGGGGACGTTCGTGACAGGGGTGCCGACCAGCGGGGATATCCGGGTGTTGCCCTGGATGCCGTGGATCCGTACACCCGCCGCTGCGGCGGACGTGCCGGCGGAGGCGGACGCGGGGCCGGCGGCGACGATCAGCCCCGCGGCGAGGGCGAGGGCGACAAGGGTCGGCACGGCGGCCGATCTCGGTACGGAAGCAGGCATCACAGAACTCCGAGGGTGAGGTGCGAGAGGTTCTACGCGCGTCAATCTCTTTCGTGGGCGGGGAACTTGTCAAGACTGCCGAGATGTACGGAGCTCGTCGGGCACATGAATCGAGTGGCGCGGGGTCACATACGTCTACGCTGGGGCTCGCCGGAGGCGCGCGCCGCGACCCCGGCCCGTACACAGCGAGGAGAGACCCCACAGATGTCCGAAGACCGCCCCACCCTGCCGCCGGTGCGGCTGCCCTCGGAAGCGGAGCTGGCGCGGCAGGCGCTCGCCGCGCCGCTGCTCGCCAGGGCGGTGCGGCTCGCCCGCTGGGCGGGGCCAGGGACCCGGGTAGGGGCCGGTGGTGAGCTGGTCGACGAACAACTGCCGGCGGCGGCCGAACAGCTCGGCCTGGGCGACGAGTTGTCGGAGGGGGACGGCGAGTCGTACGCGAGTGAGGCGTGGCGGGTCGCCATCGACACGGATCTCGTCGCCGTGGCGGAAGGCGACGGCGCCGACACCGACAGCGGACTGGACGACGACGGGTCGGCGGCGGTCACCGCGGGCCCGCAGCTCGCGCTGGTGACGGCCGGCTCGCCGGGGGACGTGCTGTCCCTCTGGCTGGACACTCTTGACGTGGTGTTCGCCGACGCGACGGCGCCGGTCTTCGAGGACCTGGCCGTGGCCATCGGCGACGACGGCGAGATCGACTTCGAGGCGCTCGACTGGGACCCGGAGGTGGAGGCCGAGTTCCTGGAAGGCGTCCTCGGCAACCTCTACCTGCTCACCGCGGCGGAGGAGGGCGAGGGCGCGGTGCCGCTGCCCGTTCTCGCCGCTTCGATGATCGTCCCCGAGGACATGGGGGAGCCCACCGACGACGTACTCGAACAGGTCTCGCAGGCCATGATGCGGCTCGACGAGCAGTTCAGGCTGCTGGAGCCGGTCGGGCTCGTCAGTTACGTACCGGTCGACGAGGCGCTGATGGCCGAAGACCCCGAAGACCCCGAAGACGCCGCGGGCGGCGACCTGTCGGGCGCCGAGCCCGGTCTGCCCGTCGACGCGGACGACGTGACCCGCTACGGCATGGTCACGCTGACCCCGCTCGGCGTCTACGGCATCAGGTCCCGGATGCTCGAAGCCGGTGTGGCGGCCCCCGCCGTCGGCGACCTCGCGGACGGCGACGCCCGCGCGCTGCTCGACGGCATCGCCCACTTCCCCGAGGCGGCGGCGCGTGCCGAGGCCGAGCAGTGGCTGGCGGGGCACGCCCCGGCGGAGGCGGCGGCCGAACTGCTCGCCGCCGCGCGCGGCACCGACCCGGCCGCCCCGCTGCGCCGCCTCAACTGCCAGCAGGCGCTGACCCTGGTCGGCGCGGAGGCGGAACCCGCCGTGCGCGCCGTACTGGACGACGGCGAGCTGGGCGGCCTGGCCCGGGTCTGGCTCGCGGAGCTGGGATCGGGCGACGTCCCGATGCCGTCCGAGACGATGATCTTCTGGCTGGCGATCGACACGATCGCGGCCCAACTGGACGCGGAGGGCGAACCGGACGAGCTGCGGGAACTCGTCGAGGGCCTGGTCGGCCAGAACAAGAACTTCTTCGAGGAAGCCTGGCGCGTCGACCACCCGGCGACCCCGGACGTCCTGGAGGCGATGGGCCGCCTGCACAGCGACCGCACGGTGGCCAAGGAAGCCCGCAAGGCGGCCTTCAAGGCCCGCTCGCGAGCGACCGGCTGACGCGGGGCGCCGGGGGGTTGCCCGGGGGCGGTCGGCCCGCGCCGGGGCAGCCGGCCGGGCACGGTCAGCGGGCGACTCGGCCGGCGCGGACACAGGGCCGCCGGGCGGCGTTGCGAGTTCCGCACGCGCGCGGCTGACGCCCCGGGCCACCCGGCCAGGGGCGGGGTACCGGCCACGGTTGCGGTGTACGTGGCCCGGTACGGCGAGCTGCCGGGCCCCCCGGCCGGGCTGGGCCCCGGCCAGGGTTTGCGGGGCACTCGGCCCGATACGGCGCGCCCCCGGATCGCGGTGCCCTGCGGGCCCTGCTCGGGATCTGTTCGGGCTGACCCGCCGGGCAGACGGGTGCTCCGGCGGGCCGCCTGGCTTCCCGGCCGCGGTTGGCGGGCCGCTCGGGCCCGGCGCGGGTCTGCGCCGTCGGCCCGCGTTTCAAGGCCCGCTCACGCGGGTGCGGTTCGCGTCCCGGGCACAGGCGGTGGGGCTCAGTCGTCGCCGCGCACTATGAGGTTCGGTGGGCTCTCTGCCAGGCACGGTGAGCCCGGCGGCCCGGCGCGGCATCCCCCCGGCCGGCGGAGGTCTCCGTACCAAGGCGCGGGCGTATGGCCGTCTGACGCGGCCTCGGCGCGGGCGCCCGACGCCCTGGCGGCCGTCTTGCGCGCGGTCTGCCCCCGGCTGCGGGCCCTGACCCGCCGGGCAGGCGGGCGCTCGGGCGACGGCTCGCCTGGCCTCCTGGCCGTGGTTGGCGGGCCGCTCGACCCGGCTCGGGTGTGCGCCGTCGGGCCGCGTTTCAAGGCCCGCTCACGCGCGTGCGGCTGACGCCCGGAGTTGTGCCCCGGGCCCGTGTCCGGCCCCTGACGCCCAGGTTGCCCTCTACCGGGGCCGTCTGCCCCTGCTGCGGCTCCGCCCGGCCTCCCGGCCGTGGTTCGGCGGGCGCTGGGGCCGTCGGGCGTCAGGCGGCCGGGTTCTGGCGCCTGCGGATACCGTCCGGTTCACGCACGGTGAGCCACGTGGCCTCGGTGCGGCCACCGCGGCCACCCGCCCCCGTACACGCTCCTGATTCGCGGTCACATCCTCAGATGCGACGCTCCGTTCAGGTCGAGCACCGTTCCCGACGACCACTCCGCCGCCGGGGAGGCCAGCCAGAGCACCGCGTCGGCGATTTCCTCGGGCGTGGCCACTCGGCCGAAGGGGCTCTGGGTGCGGATCGTTTCGCCCTCCGGGCCGGTCAGGCGGTGGGCCACTCGTTCCGTTTCGATGAAGCCCGGCGCCACCGAGGCCACCCCGATGCCGTACGGGCCCAGGGCGACGGCCAGGGACTGGCCCAGGGCGTGGACGGCCGCCTTTGTCGCGCCGTACGCCGGGTAGTCCGGTTCGCCGCGGAACGCGCCGCGTGAGCCGATGTTGACGATCCGGCCGCCGGCCTTCCGCTCGATCAGGCCGTGGGCCACCCGGTGGCTGAGCAGGGCCGTGCCCAGGAGGTTGACGGACAGGTGGCGCTGCCAGTGCGCGGCCCACTCCTCGTACGGGGTGGTGGCCGGCGGATGGGGGTCGTTGACCGCCGCGTTGTTGACGAGCACGTCGACCGGGCCCACGGCCGCCGCCGCCTCGTCGGCCACCCGGGCCGCCTCCGCCGGGTCCGAGATGTCGCCGCCGACCAGTGCGTGCCCCGTACCGGTGAGTGACTCCAGGGTCAGCCGGGCGTCCGACTCGCGGCTGCCGTAGTGGACGGCGACCCGGTCGCCGTTGGCGGCGAAGGCGCGCGCGAGGGCGCGGCCGAGGCCGCGGGAGGCGCCGCTGACAAGGACGCTGCGGCCGGTGGCGGACAGTTTCGTCAAGGCTCGGAACCCTTTCGGTTCAGGTCGGGGCACGGTACGCTCCGCCACCCCCTTCGGCGGCACTTTCCGCCCCGCGAGCAGGGCCCTGGAACGGGTGATCCGGAGGCCGGTCAGCCGCCGGGCATGGCGCGGCGGGGCTCCTTGGGCGCATACTCCAAGTAATGACAAAGTCAGCCGGATCCCGGCGCCACCTGCCGTCCAGTCCCTTCAACCGCCAGGCCCCGGCCTCTCCCCCGCCCGAGAAGTTCGATGTCGGAGACCGTGTCTCCCACGATCAGTTCGGGTTGGGGAGAGTCATCGGAGTCGAGGGCGAACATGCCGTGCTCATCGATTTCTCCGGGCGTCAGGGGAGGATCCTGAGTCCCTTCTCCAAGCTCACCAAGCTCTGAAGACAGCGGCCCACGGGCCGCCGCGGGTCATGCGTCACGCGCGACCGCGGCGGCCCGTGGTGCGTTTCCGCAGGGCCGGACCCGACCGCGTCAGAGCAGCTTCGCCGCCGGTTTGACCATGCCGCGGACCGTGCGGGACTTCACGAACTCGCCGATGGCCGTCATCTCCCACTCGCCGGAGAACTGCCGGACGAACTTGGCCATGATCACGCCGGTCTGCGGCTCGGCGCCCGTCAGGTCGAAGCGCACCAGTTCCTGGTCCGTCGCCGCGTCGATCAGCCGGCAGTACGCCTTCGCCACCTCGTTGAACTTCTGGCCCGTGAACGAGTTGACGGTGAACACCAGGCCCGTCGCCTCGGTGGGGAGCCGGCCGAGGTCGACCACGATCACCTCGTCGTCACCCGCGCCCTCGCCCGTGAGGTTGTCCCCGGAGTGCTTGACCGCTCCGTTGAGGATGGAGAGCTTGCCGAAGTAGCAACTGTCCAGGTGGTTGCGGTTCGGGCCGTACGCGATGACCGACGCGTCCAGGTCGATGTCCTTGCCGCGGAAGGCGGGCTCCCAGCCGAGCCCCATCTTGACCTGCGCGAGCAGCGGCTTGCCGCCCTTGACCAGCGACACGGTCTCGTTCTTCCGGAGGCTGACCCGGCCCTTGTCCAGATTGATCTTCCCGCCGCCCGGCGGCGCGGCCGGGGGAGCGGGCGGTGCCACGGGAGCCTGCGGCGCGGCCGGTGCCTGCGGGGCCGCCGGGGCCTGGGGCGTCACGGGCGCCTGCGGCGGGGCCGCCGGGGCCGGCGCGGCCTGGGCGGCCTGCGCGGCCGGCTCCTCCACCGATACGCCGAAGTCCGTGGCGATACCGGCCAGCCCGTTCGCGTACCCCTGGCCGACGGCGCGGACCTTCCAGGCGCCGTTGCGCAGATAGATCTCCACGATCACCAGCGCCGTCTCGGCGCCGAGCTGCGGCGGGGTGAACGTGGCGAACACGGTTCCGTCGCCGCTGTCGCGGACGGTGGCGGTGGGCTCGATGCCCTGGAAGCTCTGGCCTGCGGCGTCCGGGCTCGCGGTGATGACGATCTTCTCGATACCGGCGGGGACCGCGCCCGTGTCGACCACGATCGCGTCCGGCGCCGAGCCGCCGCCCGAGCGGTACGTCACGCCAGGGCCGGCCGGCTGGTTGAAGAAGATGAAGTCGTCGTCCGAGCGCACCTTGCCGTCGGCGGTGAGCAGCAGGCCCGAGACGTCGAGCCGCACGGGCCCGGCGACATCCACCGCCACATGTGCGGTGGGAAGCGGGATGTTCGAGCCGGGGGTCATAGCTGTCATGCCAGACGTAACGAACGACCCCGCTTTGCCGTTCCCTTACTTTCGGCGCCCGGTAATCCGAACGTCAGTACGGCCATTGCGGCGGATGAGTGGTGAAGTGGCCGCCGAGATGCGCGTGGTCGGGGTTGTCCGGGTCCAGCTCGCCCTGTTCGGCGATGAGCTTGTCCGCGTACTGCTCCGAGTCGTCCTGCGGCTCGTACCCGAGCGCCCGCGCCGTCGACAGGTCCCACCACAGCCGGGTGTTGGCCGAGGAGCCGTAGACGACCGTGTGGCCGACCTGCTCGGCCGTCAGCGCGGCGTGGAAGAGCCGGGCCCCGTCGCCCGGACTCATCCAGACGGAGAGCATGCGCACGGTCGTCGGCTCCAGGAAGCAGGAGCCGATCCGCACGGACACGCTCTCCAGGCCGTGCAGGTCCCAGTAGAGCTGGGCCAGATCCTCGCCGAAGCACTTGGACAGGCCGTAGTACGTGTCCGGGCGGCGCGGCGTGTCGACGGGGATCAGCGGATCGTCGCCCTGCGGGCGGGGCGTGAAGCCGACCGCGTGGTTGCTCGACGCGTTCACCACGCGCGGGACGCCCGCCGCGCGCGCCGCCTCGTACAGGTTGTACGTGCCCTCGATGTTGGACCGCAGGATCTTGTCGAACGACGCCTCCAGCGAGATGCCGGCGAGATGGATGACCGCGTCGACCCCTTCGACGGCCTCCCGCAGCGCCTGCTTGTCCGCGAGATCGGCCGTCACGGCGTCCGGCTCGCCCTCTATGGGGGTGGCGTCGAAGAGGCGGAGTTCGTAGCCGTACGCGGGCAGCAGGCCCCGCATCAGGGTGCCGAGGCCGCCGGCTGCGCCGGTGAGCAGGACGGTACGCGGTGCTGGCATGGGGGGCGGCTCCTCGGCTGCGCGGATTCGCGCTCAGATCCGTAAACGTAATTCACATGCATGGACACGCTAGGGAGGGGTGGTGGGCAGCGTCAAGTGTCGCGCGCGGGGTGCGAATCCGTCCGGGGGTTGGCCGATCCTGTCTTGACCAGCCCCGCGCGGCTGCCCTAGCGTGGTCGCGTTCAGAGATATGGACATCGATCAGAACCGTGCACGAGCCTTCGGGCTCGGCGCACGGCCCAGGGAGCTTCCGTGACCACAGCCCCGCTCGCCGCTCGACTCACCCGGGTCGACGGGCCGCTGTTCTTCCCCGTCACCGCGTACGGACCGGACGGCGGCCTCGACCTCGACGTCTTCCGCGCGCATGTGAGACAAGGCGTCGAAGCGGGCGCCGCGGCCGTCTTCGCGTGCTGCGGCACCGGCGAGTTCCACGCTCTCACCCCCGGCGAGTTCGGCGCGTGCGTCGCGGCCGCCGTCGAGGAGACGGCGGGGCGGGTGCCCGTCGTGGCCGGCGCCGGATACGGCACGGCGCTCGCGATCGAGTACGCGAAGCTCGCCGAGCAGGCCGGCGCCGACGGACTGCTCGCCATGCCGCCGTATCTGGTCGTCGCCGACCAGGAGGGCCTGCTGCGCCACTACGCCGCGCTCGCCGCCGCGACCTCCCTGGAGACGATCGTCTACCAGCGCGACAACGCTGTCTTCACCCCGGAGACCGTCGTCGCGCTCTCCCGCGTCGACGGCATCATCGGCCTGAAGGACGGCGTCGGCGACCTCGACCTGATGCAGCGCATCCTCAGCGCCGTACGCACGGCGGAGCCGGGGCGCGACTTCCTGTACTTCAACGGCCTGCCCACCGCCGAACTCACCGGCCTCGCCTACCGGGGCATCGGCGTGACGCTCTACTCCTCCGCCGTCTTCGCCTTCGCCCCCGACATCGCCCTCGCCTTCTACCGGGCGCTCGCCACCGGCGACGACACGACCGTCAACCGGCTGCTCGACGGCTTCTACGTACCGCTGGTCGAACTGCGCAACCAGGGCCGGGGCTACGCCGTTTCGCTCGTGAAGGCGGGCGTGCGGCTCGGCGGACTCGACGTGGGTGAGGTACGGCCGCCGCTGAGCGAACCGCTGCCCGACCACGTCAAGTCGCTCTCGACGCTCGTCGAACGCGGCCGGGCGCTGCTGGAGGAGAGCGTGCGAGACGACGCGGAGGACGGCGCGTGAGGGCCGCCGCGTTCGGCTACCCCTGGGACATCGTCGGCGACCCGGCAGCGGCAGCCAGGATCGCCGAACTCGGCGTCCAGCAGGTCACCCTGGCCGCCGCCTACCACTCCACCCGCGCGCTCACCCCGCGCCATCCGCGCCACCGCGTCGTCACCGCCGAACACGCCGCCGTCCTCTACCCCGCCGACGAGGCCCGCTGGGCGGGCCGCGAGGTGCGCCCGTACCCGGCGGGGAGCTGGGCACCCGGCGACGCGTACGGCGAGGCGGCCGCTGCCCTCTCCGCCGCCGGACTCGACGTGCACACGTGGGTGGTGCTCGCCCACAACTCCCGCCTCGGCGCCGACCGTCCGGCCACGTCCGTCGTCAACGCGTTCGGCGACCGCTACCCCTGGGCGCCCTGTATCGCCCAGCCCGCAGTCGTCCGCTACCTGGTGGATCTCGCGGCCGAGGCGGCGGTACGGCCCGGCGCGCGCGGCACCGAGCTGGAGTCCTGCGGCTGGTACGGGCTGGCGCATCTGCACGCCCACGACAAGATCGCCGGTGTCGGCCTCGGCGAGGCCGCGCAGTACCTGATGTCGCTCTGCTTCTGCGCCAGTTGCCGCGCCGGATACGCGGATCTCGACACCGACCCCGACCGGCTCGCCGCCGCTGTACGGAGCGCGCTCGAACCTGTCTGGGCCGGGGACGCCACACCCGGCGGGGCGCCCGGCGGAACGAGCGGCAGGGCAGGCGTCGAGAAGCTGGTCGGCGCCGAGTTGGCAGCCGTCACCCTCACCTGGCGCGGCCAGGTGGCCCGGGACCTCCAGGAGCAGGCGGTCGCCGCCGTACGCGCCGCCGCGCCCCCCGGCTTCCAGGTGCTGCTGCACGCCGACCCGGCCGCGCATCACACCGGTGCCAACGCGGGCGTCGACCCGGCGCACATCCTGGGCGTCGCCGACGGGGTCGTGCTGCCCTGCACGGGCGGCGCCGCCGAGGCGATGCTGACCCCGTTCGCCGGCCACGCCACCCCGTCGACCGTGCTCGCGGCCAACTTCACCGTCGTCAGCGGCATGGGCGGCAGCCCCGGCACCCTCGCCGACGACGCGGCGCGCGCCGCGGACCTCGGCGCGGACGAACTGCGCCTGTACCACGCGGGGTTGGCGTCGGACGCCGATCTGAAGTCGGTCAAGGCCGCGCTCTCCGCCCTGCGTTGAGCAGGAGCAGCGCCGTCAGCAGCCCGCCCGCGCAGGCCGCCGGCAGAACGGCGGTGAACGGGACGAAGGGGAGCAGCCCGGCGCCGAGCGCCAGCGCCACCGCGTTCGGCGCGAACATCACCGTGCCCGCGGTCGCGGCGGTACGGCCGAGCACGTCCGCGGGGACCTCGCGCTGCAAGGCCGTCATCGCCGCGATCAGCACCGTCGGCAGACCGAGCCCCACGGCCAACGACCCCGCCAGCACTGCCGCGTCGTACGGCACCGCCCGCAGCGCGAGGCCCACGGCGAAGAGCGCGATCCCCGCGGCGCCGAACACCCGCTCCGGCAGCCGCCGCAGCAGCGGCCCCGCCACCAGCCCGGTCGTGACGGAACCCGCGCCCTGCACGGCCGACAACACCCCCAGGAACGCGGGCTCCTGGCCCAGGCCCTTGTCCACGACGGCGAAGCTCATCGCGCCGTTGAACCCGGCGAGCAGCAAGGTCAGCGCGGCGGCCAACACCAGCGGCCGCACGGCGGGGGTGTCCCGCAGCCGCCGTACGCCCTCCGCCGTGCCGGTCAGCCAGGCACCGGGCGGCTGCCGGGCCGGCTTCTCCTGCCGGACCCGCATCAGCGCGAAGACCCCGGCGGCCAGGACGAAGGTCACCGCGTCGAGCAGGGCGACGGCCGGGCCGCCGAACCGGGCGTAGAGCCCCGCGCCCGCCAGCGGCGCGACGAGCTTCATGCCCTCGTTGGCCGTCATCCGCAGCCCGTTGAAGTCCCCGAGCAGCCGCGCGTCGACCGCCGTCGCCACCAGGGCCGCCTCGGCGGCGTCCTGGACGACCCCGCAGGATCCGTACACGAACAGCACACCGAAGACGATCCACACGCGGCCCGCCGAGTCGACGGCGCACAGCGCCGCCAGCAGGACCGCGAGCGCGAGATCGCAGCAGATCAGCAGTGGCTTTCCGCGCATCCGGTCGGCGACGGTGCCCAGCAGCGGGCCGACCAGCGTCGGCGCCCACATCGCGAAGACCGTCAGCGCCGCCAGACTGTCCGAGCCGGTAAGGGACTTGACCCAGATACCGGCGGCGAGCCAGAGCGAGGACGTACCGAAGCCTGACACGACCACCCCGGCCAGATACAGCCCGGCATTGCGGTCCTTCAGTACGCCCCCGCCGCTCCACACCACGCCCCACCCGCTCCTGCCGCCGGTTCTGATCGTCAGACGCGCACAGTGGCATCTGAGGACCGGGGCCCGGCATCGGGCGGTTGACCTACTTCGGGGCGCGGGCAGGTCTCATGTCGGGCCGGGTCTACCGGCCGTACACCTCCAACTCCCAGAGGGAATAGCCGTACGGAGTGGCCCGCTGCGTCCCGTAGAAGCGGACGTAACGGGCGTCGGTGGCGGTGAACGTCAGATCGTCCGTGCCGCCGTCACCGCCGGTCGTGCTGTAGACCGACGTCCACGTCGAGCCGTTGGTGGAGGTCTGGATCTGGTACGCCTTGCCGTACGCGGCCTCCCAGTTGAGCCGTACCCGGCTCACCGAGTGCACCGACCCCAGGTCCACCTGGAGCCACTGCGGGTCCGCGAACCCGCTCGACCAGCGGGTGCCGGCGTTGCCGTCCACCGCGGCCGACGCCGCGAACGCGGCGCTCTCCGCGGAGGACGCGGTGGCCGGCCGGCCCGCCGACAGCAGCGTCGCCGCGGGCGGCGGATCGGTGGGACCGCCCGCGCCGAACGGCGTCAGCGTCAGGGTCATCGACCGCGGCGCGTTGTCCTGGATGTACGACGCCTGGTCGCCGACGTCGTCGAACGGGAACCCGTACGCCTTGCCGTTGACGCTGTTCTCGTGCAGTACGCGCGAGAAGTGGTTGCTGATCGGCTGCCGGTAGTACTGCGCCGGATCGGTGACGGGCTGGTTGGGGTTGTCGCGCAGGGTGGAGCGGTTGAACGCCGCCCCGAGCTGCGCGGCCACCGGTCCCGTCAGACCGTCGTTGGGCGCGCTGAGCGCGCCGTTGCAGTAGAAGACGTCCAGCGTGCTGGGCTTCGGGATGGGCGCGACGCCGTTGTTGAAGCGCAGCACCCCGCCGGAGACCCGGCCGGTGTACGTGGTGGCGTTGATCTTGACGTTCAGATCGCGGCTCGCGTAGGTGTCCCAGACCTGGGTGATGTACGGGTCGTAGTACGTGGACGAGAAGAGACCGCCCTCGATGCCGTGGCCGGGGGCCAGCACCCGCAGCCCGTTGGCGCTGACCAGCCGGGCGAAGTCGGGCAGCGCCCTGATCGCCGAGAAGATCGCGTCACGGCCGCCCGGCTTGATCGTGCCGGTGGTCTGGTCGGAGTTGCCGACCAGCCGGATCGCCATCGGGACGCTGAACATGTCCACGAAGGTGATGTTGCAGTACATGCCGGTGCTGTTGTACGTGAACTCCATGCAGTCGTGCAGCACTTGGTAGCTCGGGTCGGTGGTGACCCAGGCCGCCGGGTACTGCAGCGCCGAGTTGCCGTTGCCGTCAGTGACCACCCGGAACTTCAGCTTCGCGCCGAGCGAGAAGTAGATCCGCCCCGACATGTACGGCAGATTGACCAGGGCGTTGCCCGACCCGCTGAACGGGATCGCCAGATCGGCGTACCCGTCGGGCCCGTTGAGCCCCGGCGAGACCGGCACCTGCACGCCGTCGGCCCGTACGTAGCACTGCTGGCCCGAGGTGTTGGTGCCGACGACATAGATCCAGACCGCCGAATTGGCGTACGACCCGGTGCTGTTGACGATGGTGATCGGCAGCGGTCCCGCCGCCGACGCCGTGCTGCTCATGGCGAGGTCCAGGGCAGGGGCGGCCGCGAGCGCGGCCGCCCATCCGAGAACGCTTCTTCTGCTGGGCATCTGACTTCCTCTCAGCTCACTGTCCATACGAAGCTCGCTCTGTCGGTGGCGCCCGTGCCGCTGTCGGTGGCTGTGACGGTGACCGTCCGCGTCCCCGGTGAGGTCGCGGTCCCGGAGATCACACCCGCCGGACTGATGGTGAGACCGGCCGGCAGACCGGTCGCGGTGAAGGCGACCGAGGCCGCCGTTGACGTGGACTTCGCGGTGACCGGCAGCCGTACCGCCGTGCCTGCGGTGCTGCTCATGCCGTGCGGGTTGCTGATGGTGACGGCCTTGCCCGCCGCGCTCGCCTGACCCGTGACGGTCTTCGCGGTGAGCGGGGCACTGACGTTGAGCGTGCCGGTCAGCGGGAGGTTCCTGGACGAGTCACCGACCGAGATCTTGTAAGCACCCGCGGCCGTGGTCCAGTTGTTCGCCGAGTCCGACCAGTACGCCAGGTCGTGCGCGGTGAGCGTGAAGCGGACCTGCTGGCTCGCCCCCGGCTGGAGGTCGATCCGCTGGAACCCCTTGAGCTGCTTGGCCGGTTCGCCCGTCGAAGCGGGGGCGCCCACATACAACTGGGCCACCTCGGCCCCGGCCCGGGTGCCGTTGTTGGTGACGGTCGCCGTCACCGTCGCGTTGCCGCTGCCGTCGGGGGCGCCGACCTGGAGCCCGGAGAAGGCGAACGACGTGTACGACAGGCCGTAGCCGAACGGGAAGAGCGGCTCGATGTTCTTGTCGTCGTACCAGCGGTAGCCGACGTCAAGTCCCTCCGAGTACTGCACGTTGGTGCCGTTGCCCGGCCACTGGGCCGTGGTGTGCGCCGGCACGTCCGCGAGGCTCTTCGGAAAGGTGACAGGCAGCTTGCCGGAGAAGTTGGCGTCCCCGAACAGCAGCCTGGCCAGCGCGTTGCCGACCTCCTGGCCGGCGTACCAGTTCTCCACCACGCCCTTGACCGAACCGAGCCACGGCATGGTCACCGCAGAACCGGTGTGCAGGACCACGATGGTGTTCGGGTTGGCCGCGGCGACCTGCGTGATCAGCGAGTTCTGCTGGCCCGGCAGATCGATGTTGGCGAGGTCGGTGCCCTCGTTCTCGCCGTAACTGGCGAAGACGATTGCGACGTTGGAACTCTTCGCGAGCGCCACCGCCGCGCCGATGTCGGTGGCGTCGTTGAACTGGACGCTCACCCCCGACCCCGCGCGGTTCTTGATCCCGTCCAGCGGCGAGACCGTGCCCGAGCTGGTGGCGGTGGCACTGCCGCCGCCCACGCTCTGCACCCCCGCGCCGCCGTCGGCGCCGAGAATGGCGATGGACTTCGTCGTCGCCGTCGACAGCGGCAGGATCCCGCTGTTCTTCAGCAGCACACTGCCCTGCTCGGCGACCTGCCGGGCGGTGGCCTTGTGCGCGTCCGTGGTGACCGTGGCCGTCGGCGAGCCGGTGTGCGGCTTGTCGAAGAGACCGAACGCGAACATCTGCGTGAGCACCCGGCCCACCATGGTGTTCAGCGTCGCCTGGCTGACCTGGCCGCCGGCCAGCGCCTGCGCCAGGAAGTCGGCGTAGAAGTACCCGCCGGGCATCTCGACCGTCATGCCGTTGTTGGCGGCCTTCACCGTCGAGTGGGCGCCGCCCCAGTCGCTGGTGACGAACCCGCCGAAGCCCGCCTGCTGGTACAGCGCGGTGTTCAGCAGATAGCCGCTGTCGCAGTCGAAGTCACCGTTGACCGTGGCGTATCCGCACATCACGGAAGCCGCCGCGCCCTTGCTCACCACCGACTGGAAGCCCGGCAGATAGATCTCCTGGAGCGTCCGTGTGGAGACGATCGCGTTGTCGGCGGGGCCGTTGCGGTTGGTCTCCTGGTTGTAGACCGCCACATGCTTGGGCTGCGCCATCACCCCCTGGCTCTGCAGGCCCTGCACGTTGGACGTCGCCATCGCCGCGGTGAGGTACGGGTCCTCGCTGAACGTCTCGAAGGCCCGGCCCCAGCGCGGGTCGCGCACGATGTTCAGGGTCGGGCCGAGCGCCACCCCCGCGCCCTTGCCGGCGAACTCGTTGCCGGCGACGGCCCCGTACTGCTGCTCAAGGCCGGTGTCCCAGGTCGCGGCCGAAGCGACGGCCGACGGCAGTTGGGTCACCCCGCCCATCCCGTCACCGACCCCGCTCGGCCCGTCCTGGAAGCCCACGTCGGGGATGCAGAGCGAAGGGATGCCGGACAGATTGCCGATGTACGGGGACGCGTTGCCGTTGCCGTGCAGCAGCGAGATCTTCTGCGCCTGCGTCATCTCGGCGAGCACCTGCGAAACCCGCGTCGCCACCGGGGCGTTGGAGCCCACCCACGGGCAGTCGCCGTTGCCGCCGGACGGCGGAGCCGTGCCGCCGGGAGTCAGCACGGTGAACTCCCAGAGCGAGTAGCCGTACTGGGTCGCGCGCGCCGTGCCGTACATCCGTACGTACCGGGCGGTGGCGGTGAAGCTCGCGTTCTCGGCGGAACCCGCCCCGGTGGTGGTCGAGTAGACGGTGGTCCAGTTGGTGCCGTCGTTGGACGTCTGGAGCTGGTACGCCTTCGCGTACGCGGCCTCCCAGGTGAGCTGCGCACCGCAGATCTCGGTGGCGGCGCCCAGGTCGACCTGGAGCCACTGCGGATCGGCGGGGGCGCTGGACCAGCGCGTCGCCGCGTTGCCGTCGAAGGCCGCGCCCGCGCTGAAGCTCGCGTCCTGCACGGACGAGGCGGTGGCCGGCTTGCCGAGCGCCGCCGTCGTCGTACCGCACACGTCGCTCGGCCCCGAGCCGCCGCCGTACACCTGGAACTCCCAGAGGGAGTAGCCGTACGCGGTGGACCGCTGGGTGCCGTAGACCCGTACGTAGCGTCCGGTGCCCGAGACGGTGAGCGTCTGGTTGCCGCCGGGGCCGGCCGAAGTCGTGTAGATGGTGGTCCAGTTGGTGCCGTCGGCCGAGGTCTGGAGCTGGAAGGCCTTCGCCGACGCGGTCTCCCAGTTGAGTACGACCTTGCTGATGGACTGGCTGGAGCCGAGGTCGACGCGGAGCCACTGCGGGTCGGCAGCGGCGCTCGACCAGCGGGTGCCGGGGTCGCCGTCGACGGCCGCCGACGCGGGGAACGCGCCGTTCTCGGTGGAGGAGGCCGTCGCCGCCTTGCCCTGCGAGAGCAGGACGGGGCCGGCGGCCGAAGCGAGTTGGGGAGCCCCGATCAGGGCCGCCACCATCAGGAAACCTATGAGGGCCGCGAGCCGCGACCTCAGGTAGGGCATGGGGGGTGTGCCTCTCTCGTCAGCGAAGACAGTGCTTCGGACGGTGGCGCCCGCACATGACAGGAGGCCATGTGCGGGCGCCTTCACTAGTTGACGGCGCGTCACCACGCCGAAACCCGTTCGTCACTGAGCTGGTGGAGCGTCTTTCGTTACTGCGAGACCCGCACGTAGTCGATCAGCATCTTCTGCGGGAAGACGGTCGAGGCGTCCGGAGCACCGGGCCAGTCGCCGCCCACCGCGTTGTTGAGGATGATGTAGAACGGGTGGTCGTAGACCCACGGCCCCCTGGTGGCCTCCACCGTCGCCTTGTCGGCGGTGAAGAAGGCCTTGCCGTCGACGGAGAACGTCATGTGCGTGGCGTCCCAGTCGACCGCGTACGTGTGGAAGGCGGAGGCGAAGTCGCTGCCCGCCACGGTGTACGGAGAGCCGTAGCCGTTGCCGCCGTTGTAGGCCGGCGCGTGCAGCGTCGAGTACACCGAGTCGGCGACCTTGCCGACGTGCTCCATGATGTCGATCTCACCCGAGTTCGGCCACGGAGTGCCGGACTTGAAGTTGGAGCCGAGCATCCAGAACGCGGGCCACAGACCCTGCGTGCCGCTCACCTTGATCCGCGCCTCGACGTGCCCGTAGGCGAAGTTGAAGTGGTCCGAGGTGTTGATACGGCCCGAGGTGTACGTGCCGTCGGCCTCCTTCCTGGCCTCGATGACGAGGTTGCCGGCGCCGTCCATGGTGGTGTTGTCACCGTTGGTGTAGACCTCCAGCTCGCCGTTCTGGCCGCGGCCGGTGTCCTGCGTCCACTTGCCCGTGTCGGGCTTGGTGCCGGCGGCGCCGTTGAACTCGTCGCTCCAGACCAGCCGCGGCGGGTTGTTGGGGGCCGGCGGCGCGGCGGGCGGCGCGGTCGGGTTGCCGCCCGTGCCGAACACGTCGAAGTCCCACAGCGAGTAGCCGTAGCCGTTGCTGCGCGCGGTGCCGTACATGCGCACGTAGCGGCCGTTGCCGTTGACGTTCAGCGTCTCCTTGAAGCCCTTGCCGGTCGTCGTGGAGTAGATGCTGGTCCAGTTGGTGCCGTCGGCCGACGTCTGGATCTGGTAGGCCGTCGCGTACGCCGGGTCCCACTGGAGCACGACCTGCGTGATGTGCGCGGTGGCGCCCAGGTCGACACTGATCCAGCCGGGGTCGACCCAGCCGTTGCTGTCACTGGTGGCCCAGCGGGTGGCCGGGTCGTGGTCGAACGCCTTGGCCGGGGTGCAGCCGACGCAACTGTTGGCGTCCTGGTACGTCGAGGCGGTGGCCGGCTTGTTGTACGAGAGCAGCTTGGAGTCACCGGGAGGCGGATCCGTCGGGCCGCCCGGGTCGGTGCCGCCCGTGGTGAAGACCTGGAACTCCCAGAGGGAGACGCCGTACTGGGTGGCCCGTGCCGTGGTGTACACCCGCAGGTAGCGGCCGGTGCCGGTGAGCGTGATCAGCTCGGTGGCGCCCGCACCCGTGGTGGTGCTGTGCAGCGTCGTCCAGTTGGTGCCGTCGGTGGAGGACTGGATCTGGTACGCCTTGGCGTACGCCGCCTCCCAGCTCAACTGGACCCCGCAGACGGACTGGCTGGAGCCGAGGTCGACCCGCAGCCACTGCGGGTCGCCGGGCGCGCTGGACCAGCGGGTGCCCGCGTTGCCGTCGACGGCCGCCGTGGCCGGCGTACCGGCGTTCTCGGTCGACGAGGCGGTGGCGGGCTTGTTCAGCGCCGCGTTGGTCGTGCTGCATCCGGCGCCGCTGGAGCCCGTGCCGCCGTAGACCTGGAACTCCCAGAGGGAGTAGCCGTAAGCGGTGGCGCGCTGCGTGCCCGTCAGCCGCACGTAGCGGCCCGAACCGGTCACGTTGAGCGTCTGGTTGCCGCCCGTGGCCGTGGTGGTCGAGTAGATGCTCGTCCAGTTGGTGCCGTCGGTCGACGTCTGGATCTGGAACGCCTTGGCGTACGCGGCCTCCCAGTTGAGCGTGACCTGGGAGATGGACGAGGTGGCGCCGAGGTCCACCTGGATCCACTGCGGATCGGCGGCGGCGCTGGACCAGCGGGTGCCTGCGTTGCCGTCGACCGCGGCGGACGCGGGGGTGCCGGCGTTCTCGACGGACGACGACGTCGCCGTCTTGCCCTGCGAGAGCAGGGTGCCCGCCGCCTTGGCGGGGGTGTTTCCGTTCAGGGCGAGAGCCAGGCTCGCGAGGACAGCGACGACCACAGCCAGGATCAGGGATCTTCTGCCGTTGGTCATCGAGAGGGGGGAACTGCTCTGCATGGCGTCTCCTAGTGGTCGCCAAATCCCGAGAGAGCGCTCTCTGGGTGAGCAGATGATTGCGGCGTTGTTGCCGACACGTCAAGAAGTTGAACGCGATCCGCCGGAACTCGCACAGCGGACCGCGACACGGCGTCAACTAGTGAAGGGCGGGGGAGAGTTGCCCGCGCTCACCCTTCCGGGTCCTGGGCTCACCTTGCCGGGGGCCCGCGCTCACCTCTCCGGGGCCCGCGCTCACCCTTCGAGGGTGAGGATCAGCTCCTCGGTCTCCTCGCCGCGCCCCATGGCGAAGTCGCGGTTGCTGCCGGTGACTTCGAAGCCGCACTTGCGCATGACCCGCAGCGAGCCCGCGTTGTCGGCGGCCGTCCTGCCGAACAGCGGCCGCTCGGGGACGAGTTCGAGCAGTTGGCGCAGGGCGGCGCTGGCGATGCCCCGGCCCCAGTGCGCCTTGTCGATCCAGTACGTCACCTCGCGCTCACCGGGCGGCCCGTACACCGCCGCGTTGCCCACCGCCTCGCCGTCGGCCAGCACGGTGCGCAGCACGTCGGCCGAGGCGAGGATCTTGGCCCAGTGCGCGTCGAAGCGCTCGCGGTCCGAGGGGTCGGCCGGGGTGAAGGCGGCCATCCGGTTGGCCTCGGGGTCCTGCGTCATGGTGAAGAACAGCGGCAGGTCCGCCGCCTCGACCTCGCGCAGTGTGACGTCCATCAGAGCCTCCGGGTGGCAAGCGTGAGCCGGTCGCGGGCGTCGAACAAGGTGTCCTTGATCATCTGCTCGTGCCCGGGGGTGAGCCGCGCCACCGGTACGGAACAACTGATCGCGTCGCGCGCGGGCGTCCGGTAGGGGATCGCGATGCCGAAGCAGCGCAGGCCCAGGGTGTTCTCCTCGCGGTCGACCGCATACCCCTGCTCCCGTACCGTACGCAGCTCCTCGATCAGCTTCTCCCGGTCGGTGATCGTGTGCTCGGTGAGCCCGGCCAGTGTCTCCGGCAGCATTTTGCGCACCTGCTCGTCGCTGTGGGTGGCGAGCAGCGCCTTTCCCAGCGAGGTGGAATGGGCCGGCAGCCGGCGGCCGACCCGGGTGAATGGGCGCAGATAATGCTGTGACTGGCGGGTCGCGAGATAGACGACATTCGTGCCGTCGAGCCGCGCCAGGTGGATCGTCTCCGTCGTGTCGTCCGAGAGCCGGTCCAGGGTGGGCCGGGCCGCCGCGACGACCTCGTCGCCGTCGATGTACGAGGTACCGACCAGCAGCGCGCGCACCCCGATGCCGTAGCGTGTGCCTGTCGCGTCCGTCTCCACCCAGCCCAGCTCGACCAGGGTGCGCAGCAGCATGTAGAGGCTGGATTTGGGATATCCGACGGCTTCCTGGACGGCGGCGAGCGAGTGCATACCGGGGCTGCCGGCGAAGTATTCGAGCAACTCGACCGTCCGTACCGCGGACTTGACTTGTGCCCCACCGGATTCCACAGCCGACATCGTCGTTCGCTCCTTCTTGACCACCCTTGGCCGCCCTTGACCCCGCAGAACGGCCGGAAATAGAGTTCTCACAGATTCACCATCAGGAATCTTGTTCAGAATACCGAACAAAACCTGCTGGATGGCAGAGGTCCGAAAGCCAGGAAGGAAGCCGCGGTGGCAGCATCACCAGTCTGGAGTGTCGACCCCCGAACGGGGAAGCCACGGGAACAGGTCGCCGACGAGGCGACCTCCGAGGAGGTCGACCGCGCGGTGCGCAGAGCGTACGCCGCCAGGCCGGCGCTCGCCGACCGCACCGTCCGGGCCGCGCTGCTGCGTACGGCGGCCGATCTGCTCGACGCGACGAGCGAGCACGCCATCGAGGCGGCCGACGCAGAGACCGCGCTCGGACCCGTCCGGCTCACCGGTGAACTGGCCCGTACCAGCGCGCAGTTGCGGGCCTTCGCCGAGGTGGTCGACGAGGGCGCCTTCCTGGACATCCGGATCGACCACGCCGACGCGACCCGCACCCCGCCCTGGCCGGACCTGCGCCGCTGGAAGGTGCCGCTCGGGGTCGTCGCCGTCTACGCGGCGAGCAACTTCCCGTTCGCCTTCTCCGTCCCGGGCGGTGACACGGCGAGCGCGCTGGCCGCCGGCTGCCCCGTCGTCGTCAAGGCGCACCCCGACCACCCGGCGACCTCCGAGATCTGCGCCTCCGTGCTGCGCAGGGCGGCGGTCCAGGTCGGCCTGCCCGCGGACATCGTGATCCTCGTGCACGGCTTCGACGCGGGCGTGGAGCTGGTCAAGCACCCGCTGGTCGGCGCCGCCGGCTTCACCGGTTCCGTACGCGGCGGCCGGGCGCTGTTCGACGCGGCGGCGGCCCGCCCCGAGCCCATCCCCTTCCACGGCGAGCTGGGTTCCCTCAACCCCGTCGTGATCACCGCTTCGGCGGCGGCCGAGCGCGCCGAGCAGATCGGCGCGGGACTCGCCGGCTCGATGACCCTGGGCGAGGGGCAGTTCTGCACCAAGCCCGGCTTCGTCCTGGCCCCGGCGGGCGAGGCGGGGGACCGGCTGCTCGAATCGCTCACGAAGGCGGTCAGCGAGACCGAGCCGGGTGTGATGCTCGACCACCGGATGCGCGACGCCTTCGTCGCGGGCGTCAGCGAGCGGGCCGAACTGCCCGGCGTCGACGCCCCGATCACCCCGGGCGCCGGCGGCGAACACACCGTCAGCGCGGGCTTCCTCACCCTCCCCGCCGAACTGCTCACCGAGCCCGGCGAGCACGACCTGCTGCTGGAGGAGTGCTTCGGCCCGGTCGCCGTCGTCGCCCGCTACACCTCGACCGACGAGATCACCGCCGTACTGGACCGGCTCCCCGGCAATCTCACGGCGACGCTCCAACTGAGCGAGGCCGAAGGTGCGGGCACCGAGGCGGGCGCGGGCGAACTGCTCGCCGAGCTGACCCCGTTGGCCGGCCGCGTCCTGGTCAACGGCTGGCCGACCGGGGTCGCCGTCGCCCCCGCCCAGCAGCACGGCGGCCCCTACCCGGCGACGACGTCCACCTCGACCTCGGTCGGCGCGACGGCGATCGAGCGCTGGCTGCGCCCGGTCTCGTACCAGTCGACCCCGCCGGCGCTGCTCCCGCCCGAGCTGCGCGACGAGAACGAACTGGGCCTGCCGCGCCGCGTGGACGACCGCCCGGAGCACTGAGGCTCGTTCCGAGCTTGCGTGGTGACCGTGCGGGTGCTCAGTGCCGCACGGTCACCACGGTCTCGGGACGGGGTGGTCCGGGGAGTCGAGCCACGCCCGCTCGGCGTGAGCGTCGACCGTGAGCCCGAACCGCTCGAAGCCGGGCCGGTCCTGCGCCTCCCACCAGCGGTGGGCGGCTTCCGTCTCGTCCCAGAGGCTGCGGGGGCCGGACTGCACCACGGCGAACGAGCCGGCGCCCGGTTCGAAGTCGGCTGACGCCCACGACAGGCCGTCGGTGCTGTACGTCCACAGGGTGTAGGTGCCGTCGTCATAGCGTTCCACGCTCCAGAACGCCCCGGGCATCTGGAGCCCGACGGCGAACTGCACCACCCAGTCGCCGACATCGGCGGGTGACAGGCGGGTGGTGCGCGTGGTGCCGTCCGCCGGCCATGCCTGCCCCTTGAGGTAGGTGCCATGGCCGGGCAGCTCAGGCCGCTGCTGCCGCAGGCGCATGAAGGCGCTGGACCGGGTGAATCGTCCGCTCGCCGTTCCGCCGCCGTCACCGACGGTCAGCCGGACGATGGCCTCGCCGCCGTACAAGGTCCCCCAAGGGGCCACGACGAGGCCGCCCGGCCGGGTCTGTTCGACCCACGCCCGAGGCACCGCCCCGACGGAGCAGGTGGCCACCACCCGGTCGTACGGGGCGCCACCGGCGTACCCGACCCGCCCGTCCCCGACGACCACCAGCGGAGCCGGCCCGGCGCGCCGCAGGTTCTCGGCGGCCGCCTTCGCGACGGCGGGGTCGAACTCGACGGACACGACGTTGGCGGCGCCGAGCCGGTGCGCGAGAAGACCGGAGTTCCACCCGGTCCCGGTGCCGATCTCCAGGACGCGATGGCCGTCGTGCACGTCGAGATCCGCCAGCATCGAGAACACCATGCGCGGCTGGGAGTTGGAGCTGGACGGCACCTTCCCCAGGCCGTCACCGCGGTGGCTTCCGTCGTCCCACCTCGTGGTCAGCGGGATGTCGGAGTACACCGCGGTGAGCCAGGCGTCCGGGTCCGCGGTGCGGTCCACCAGGGGGTTCTGGCGGGTGCCGTCAGCGATGCCGGGCCAGATGCGGTCGGGTACGAACATGTCCCGGGGCACTGCTCGGTAGGCCGGCAACCAGTCGGATCGCAGAGCGCCCGACCCGACGAGCGCGGAGGCGAGCCGCGCGGGGCCCGCCTCCTCTTCGTGCGCGGTCATCCGCCGCTACTTCTTCGCGGGCCCGGAGCCGTCGGACGAACCACCCCCGCTGCCCGTGTCCGTCCCGCCACCGCCATGCCCGCGGCCGCTGTTGCCGTCGTCCTGCTGACTGCCACCTTGACCGCTACCGGTACCGCCGCCGTGCTTGGGCATAAGACGCTCCTTGGTGTGGGGTCGCGGAACCGTGGCCCCGCCGCGCCATGGGGGGCGAAGTCTCGGCGGGCCGCTCTTCGGTGCCGCAGACCACGTTAGGCAGTGCATAACCCCAATTCCCACCCGATTGCACGGGGTTGCACGCGGATCACGTGAGGGCATTCATGGCTGACGTGATCAGCGTGCGCGCCTGTGAGCCGTAGACGGCCGCTTGCGCCAGCTCTTCGAAGGTGTCGGCGTACATGGCTATTTCGCCGGGCTGCGTGATGGTGAGGTAACCGGAGACCAACTCGACGTTGACCTGCGCGGCGTCATAGATCCAGAACCCTTCAGCCGGCCAACGCTCGCGGTCGGGCCTCATGGGTACGACTCCCAAACTCACGTTGGGAAGCGAGGCCACCGAAATCAGGTGGCCAAGCTGTCCGGCCATGGTCTCGGAGCCGCCGATGCCGGAGAGCAGCACCGACTCCTCGACGAGGAAGGCGAACCGTCGATCACCTTCGTACAGGACCTGCTGCCGCTCCATGCGGACGGCCACAGCGTCGGACACATCGTCCACCAGCGCGCGCCGTCGCTGGATCGCTTGGAGCGCCGCCGTGGTGTACGGCCGGGTTTGGATCATGCCCGGTACGAGCCAGGACGAGTACGACCGGAAACGCCGGGTCCGCCGGTACAGCGGTAGGCGGGCCTCCTGAGCCAGCTTGAGTCCGGCCCGCTCCATGCGTCGCCAGCCGACCCACATGCCCTCGGCCGTCCGCAGCGAAGCGATCAGGTCTTCGGTCTGGTCCTCCGCTCCGCACGCTCGGCACCACTCCCGAATGTCGTCGGCGGACGGGGGCGTCCGGGCGTTCATGATCCGAGACGACTTGGAAGGGTGCCATGCGCAGCGCTCGGCGAGGTCGCGCCCGGACAGGCCGGCGTCGCGGCACAGCTCGGCAAGACGGTTTGCCAGGGCCTGCCGCGCCTGCTGGGCACTGGAGGACGGAGAAAGGGCCATCGTGCGTGTGCGTCAGACCGGCCGGTACTCCGCGTGCGGGATGGCACGCTCCCACGCTGCCTCGTACGCCCTCGCGTACTGCGCTGCCAACGCCGGGTCGTCGCGGACCTCCATCCGGGCACCGGTCCACTGACCTTCGCCGCTGAAATGGTGCAGGATCACGGTCTCCTCGTCCACCACCCAGCCGTCCAGGGCGGGAAGCAAAAGACCGTGTGTGCGGGACCGCGACAGCCAACGCACTTCCTCGCCCGCTGCGACGTTCGAGAACGTCCCGTCGTACTCGTACCTGACGTAGTCACTCAGGGGCTCGGAGACGACGCGCAGACGACGCATGACCACGCCACGAGCGACTGTCTCGGCGACGACGTCCAGCCATGAGCGCCACCAGGACTCGCGACGGGCAGGGTCGTACCGGTGCCCCTGCTGCCAGCGGATGAACTCCGGGTCGTCCCGCATGTAGCTGTCCCGCATCTCAAGGTGCATCGCTGAGTGCTGCGCCTTCGCGAGCACTTCACGTACCGCTGTTGTCACCGTTGACCCTACTGTCCGGACGGGGGATGAACTGGAGCATGTCGACGGGCAGCCGGATCACGGACTCGTGGTCCGGAACGTCGGTGGAGTGGCCGGGCACCGAGCCAACCTCCTGCGCCTGCCGGATGGTCTCCACATCGGCTTTCCATGACTGGATGATCAGGTCTCCGGTCGTGTCGTCGAGCCAGATGGTGGGCGAGCCGTCGTCAGGGGTGTTGGGCCAAATCCCTAAGAACTTCAGGGCCATTGCGATTTCCTCCGCTCAGCGAATTGCATCGACGTGCATGAGACTACCTCTGCCGCGCACCCACGCAAGAGCGCGCGGAGGCATGAGCATCCTCTGGGCTGGGGCCCCGGCGCCCGGACGGGGAATGAGTCCGTGCCCGCCGGGTGTTCTCGTAGCGGCGGAGGGGGTCTTCGCTGCGTGCGGTGGTCGGTCTTGTGCCAAGCGTGACCGTGCGGGTTCCCGGGAGTGGAGAGAAGCGGAAACATGCGCGTCGAGATCTGGAGCGACATCGCCTGCCCTTGGTGCTACATCGGCAAGGCGCGCTTCGAGAAGGGGTTGGCGGCCTTCGCTCATCGGGATGACGTGGAGGTCGTGCACCGGGCCTTCGAGCTTGATCCGAAGGCCGAGAGCGACGGTGGGCTCGTGGTCGATCTGATCGCGAAGAAGTTCGGCCGCAGCAAGGAAGAGGCGCGGGCCATGGAGGAGAACGTGGCGTCCAACGCGCGCTCCGAGGGGCTCGGTTACCGGATCGACGGGCGCGACGCGGGCAACACCTTCGACATTCACCGGCTGGTGCAGCTCGCCAAGGCGCGTGGCAAGCAGGACGAGTTCCTCAGCCTGGCCTTCCGGACCAACTTCGCCGAGGAGCGGTCCGTCTACGCGCACGACACCCTCGTGGAGATCGCGGTCGAGGCCGGGCTCGACGCCGACGAGGCGCGCAAGGTGCTCGCCGATCCCGACGCGTACGCCGACGAGGTGCGGGCCGACGAGCGTGAGGCCGCCGAACTCGGGGCGAACGGCGTGCCGTTCTTCGTGCTCGACCGCAAGTACGGCGTCTCCGGCGGCCAGCCCGCCGAGCTGTTCACCCAGGCCCTGGAGCAGGCGTGGGAGGCCGGCGCGCACGCATAAGGGATGCGAGATTGACTACGCGGCGGGCATGATCGCAGGGTGGAGTCATGGATCTCGACATGGACACCCTGTGTGGCGACGAGTTCGCGCCGGAGCTGACCTATCTCAACACCTCCAAGACGGGCCTGCTGCCGCGCAGGGCCGTCGCGGCCATTCAGGCACTGGTGGCGGACAAGGCGGCCGGGCGGGCGACCGGGGGTGACACCGGGTTCGACGCGGTGGACGCGGCGCGGGCGTCCTTCGGGCGGCTCGTGGGCGTGCCCGAAGCGCGCGTCGCCGTCGGCAGCTCGGTCGCCGTGCACAGCGCGGTGATCGCGGCCTCGCTGCCGCCCGGCGCCGAAGTCCTCATTCCCGAAGGCGACTTCAGCTCGCTCGTCAACCCGTTCGCCGTCCGCGACGAGCTGCGCACGCGGTATGTGCCGCTGGAGAAGCTGGCCCAGTCGATCCGGCCCGACACCGCTCTCGTGGCCTTCTCCGCCGTCCAGTCGGCCGACGGCAGGACCGCCGACCTTACGGCCGTACGGGAAGCGGCGGCGGCGCACGGTGCGCGGACCCTGGTGGACACCACCCAGTCGGCGGGCTGGCTGCCGCTGAACGCCGGGACGTTCGACTACACCGTCACCGCCGGCTACAAGTTCCTGCTCTGCCCGCACGGCACCGCGTTCCTGACAGTGACCGAAGAGGCGCAGCGGGAGCTGCGGCCGGTGCACGCCGGGTGGGTCGCGGGCGAGGACCCGTGGGTGAGCACGTACGGTCCCGTCGGCGAACTGGCCCACTCGGCACGTCGGTTCGACGAGCCGATGGCCTTCCTCGCCTACCACGGCGCCGAGCAGTCCCTGGCGCTGCTGGAGCGGGCCGGGATCGCGGCGCTGCACGCGCACGGCACCGCGCTGGCCGACCGCTTCCGGGCAGGTCTCGGCCGGCTCGGCCTGCCGCCCGTCGACAGCGACTCGGTGGTCGTGGCCGTCCCGGATCTCGGCCACCGGGAGCCGGAGCTGCGCGCCGCGGGGATCGATGTCTCGGTACGCGCGGGCAAACTGCGCGTGTCCTTCCACCTTTACAACTCGGCCGCCGACGTCGACAGGGCGCTGGACGTCCTCGCGGGCTGATCCGGCGGGCAGTCCTGCGCCGCGGTGCAGAGATTGACCTCCAGCTTCGCCAGCAGTCTGCCCAGTTCACCGCGCTCGGTCTCGTCGAGTCCCGCCAGGGTCCGCTCCTCAAGACGCGACCAGGCCGCCTCGACCCCCGGGCGCAGCGCGCAGCCGTCCTCCGTCGCCTCGACCAGGACGGCGCGCCGGTCGACGGGGTCGGGGTGGCGCCGCACATGACCGGTCTGTTCGAGCCGTTGCAGCATCTTCGTGACCGTCGAAGGGTCCAGGTCCATCCGCCTGATCAGCTCGGACTGGCGGACGGGCCCCGCCTCCCACAACAGCTTCATCAGCAGTTCCTGGCCCGGGTAGAGGCCCGTGCAGCGCAGCAGTTTGCCGGCGGTGGCGCGGTGCAGCCGGGCCACCCGGGACAGCGCGTCGCTCACCGGGCCGCCGCTCGCGGTGGCGGGGAGGAGCGGCGTATCCGTACAGGCGGGGTCGTCGGATGTCATGGCACGAGCGTAACTTGGCCGCCCAAACTTGGCCGCCCAAGGAATGCGTTAGGGTGGCACGCGGTTGATTACTTGGCCGACCATATATATGTGCGCCCTCAGGGAGAGCTTCTATGACCACCGCCTTCGACCCGATCGACCTCTCGGGCAGGCAGCTTGCCAACCGCATCGCCATGGCCCCCATGACCCGCAGCCGCTCCTACGGCCCGAGCCATGTGCCGACCGATGCCGTCGCTGAGTACTACGCACAGCGCGCGTCCGCCGGTCTGATCATCACCGAGGGGATCCAGCCCTCCGTGATCGGCCAGGGCTACCCGGACACCCCCGGGCTGCACAGCGAGGAGCAGATTGCGGGCTGGCGCAAGGTCACCGACGCCGTACACGCCAAGGGCGGCACGATCTTCGCGCAGATCATGCACGCCGGCCGGATCGGCCACCCCGACCTGCTGCCGGACGGTCTGATCCCGGTCAGCGCCTCCGCCGTCGCCGCCCAGGGCAAGGTCTATCTGCACGACGGCCCCAAGGACCTCGTCACGCCGCACGAGCTGACGGCGGACGAGATACGGGGAACGATCGCCGACTTCGTCTCCGCCGCCCGCAACGCGATCGAGGCCGGCTTCGACGGGATCGAGCTGCACGGCGCCAACGGCTATCTGATCCACCAGTTCCTCGCGCCCGGCAGCAACCACCGCACCGACGAGTGGGGCGGCTCCGTCGAGGGCCGCATCCGGTTCGCCGTCGAGGTCGCCCGCGCGGTCGCCGCCGAGATCGGCGCGGAGCGCACCGGGATCCGGCTGTCGCCCGGCAACCCCCTCAACGACATCACCGAGCCCGACCCCGACGAGACGTACATCGCGCTGGTGCGGGAGCTGGAGCCGCTCGGCCTCGGCTATGTGCACCTCGTCGAGAACACCCGCGATCTGACGCTCACGCTGCGCAAGGCGTACTCCGGAACGCTCGTCCTCAACGCCAAGACCGAGAGCCCCACCAGCCCGGACGAGCTGGTGCTGATCGAGGACGGCGTCGCCGACCTCATCTCGTACGGCGTGCTGTTCCTCGCCAACCCCGACCTGCCCGCGCGGCTGAAGGCCGGCGGTCCGTACAACGCCGCCGACTCGGCCTCCTTCTTCGGCGGCGACGAGAAGGGCTTCACGGACTACCCGGCGCTGACCGCCTGACCGCCTGACCGCCTGGCCCGCTGACACCCCGAAGCCCGACCGCACACACAACCGCACACACAAAGGCGCGGGACCCGTCGTCATGACAGGTCCCGCGCCTTCGGGTGGAGATGGCTCCCGCTACCTCAGCGCACCGGCGTGAAGTCCCGCGCCCCGATGAAGTCCGGCCGCGGCACCGGCGCCGCGAACGGCTCCTGCGCCGTGTTCTCCACGCTGTTGAACACGATGAAGACGTTGCTGCGCGCGTACGGCGTGATGTTGTCACCCGAGCCGTGCATGCAGTTGCAGTCGAACCAGGTGGCCGAGCCCTCCTTGCCGGTGAAGAGCTTGATGCCGTGCGCGTCGGCCATGCTCGTCAGCGCCTCGTGCGACGGCGTGCCGGCGTCCTGCATCTGCAGCGACTGCTTGTAGTTGTCCTTCGGCGTCTCGCCCGCGCAGCCCAGGAACGACTTGTGCGACCCCGGCATGATCATCAGACCGCCGTTGGTGTCGAAGTTCTCGGTCAGCGCGATCGAGACCGACACGGCCCGCATGTTCGGCAGGCCGTCCTCGGCGTGCCAGGTCTCGAAGTCCGAGTGCCAGTAGAACCCGGAGGCGCCGAAGCCCGGCTTGACGTTGACCCGCGACTGGTGGACGTACACGTCCGAGCCGAGGATCTGCCGGGCCCTGCCGACGACCCGCTCGTCGCGTACGAGCCCGGCGAAGATCTCGCTGAGGCGGTGGACCTCGAAGACGGACCGCACGTTCTGCGTCTTGGGCTCCACGATCGAGCGCTCGTCGGCCCGTACCTTCGGGTCGTTGATGAGCCGCTCCAGCTCGGTGCGGTACAGCGCGACCTCGTCGGCGCCGATGAGCTGCTCGATGCTGAGGAAGCCGTCGCGCTCGAACGACCCCAGTTCGGCGGCCTCGATCGGTCCCGGTGCGCCGGGGGCGCCCCAGACGACGGGGTCCTGGCGGGGCGTGGTCAGCTCGGTGGCGCCACGGGTGGGGTAGAGGTCGGTACGTACGGGTGCGGTGGTCATATGGTCAGCCCTCCTCGGTGATCAGCGGGTAGACGCCGTTCTCGTCGTGCTCCTCCCGCCCGGTCACCGGCGGGTTGAACACGCAGATGGAGCGGAAGTCGGTCTTCGGCCGGACGGTGTGGCGCTCGTGCCCGTTCAGCAGGTACATCGTGCCGGGCGTGATCCAGTGGACCTCGCCCGTCTCGTCGTCGGTGACCTCGGCCTCGCCCTCCACGCACAGGACCGCCTCGATGTGGTTGGCGTACCACATGGACGTCTCGGTGCCCGCGTACATGACGGTCTCGTGGAGCGAGAAGCCGACCTTCTCCTTGGCAAGCACGATGCGCTTGCTCTCCCAGGTCCCCGAAGCGGCCACGATGTGCCGGTCGGTGTTCTCGACATCCTTGAACGATCGGACGATCACGGTGTGTTCGTGCCTTTCTCTTCTGTGAATCCCTGGCCGGGCCGGGCGGCAGGCGCGCTTACGCCGTTTCGCGTACGGCGCGCTCCAGCGTCCGCAGGCCCTCGTCCAGCTCGTCGGGCGTGACGGTGAGCGGCGGAAGCAGCTTCACCACCTCGCTCTGCGGTCCTGAGGTCTCCAGCAGCAGGCCGAGCTTGAAGGCGCGGGCGCAGACGGCGGACGCCCGGCTCTTGTCGGCGAACTCCAGGCCCCAGACCAGGCCGCGGCCCCGGAACTCGACGGTCTCCTCGGCATTCTCGGCGCAGATCGCGGCCAGCGCCTGCTCGACCTGCTCACCGCGGGCGATGGTCTGCTTCTCCATCTGCCCGTCGGCCCAGTAGGTGTTGAGCGCGGCGGCCGCCGTGACGAAGGCCGGGTTGTTGCCGCGGAACGTGCCGTTGTGCTCGCCCGGCTCCCAGATGTCCAGCTCCGGGTTGAACAGGCAGAGCGACATAGGAAGCCCGTACCCGCTGATGGACTTCGAAAGCGTCACGATGTCCGGTGTGATGCCCGCCTCCTCGAAGGAGAAGAAAGCACCGGTTCGGCCGCAGCCCATCTGGATGTCGTCGACGATCAGCAGCATGTCCTGGCGGTGGCACAGGGCGGCCAGCTCACGCAGCCATTCGGGGCGCGCGACATTGATGCCGCCCTCGCCCTGGACCGTCTCGACGATCACGGCGGCCGGCTTGTTCAGCCCGGAGCCCTGGTCCTCCAGCAGCCGCTCGAACCAGAGGAAGTCGGGCGTCCGGTCGTCCAGGTAGTGGTCGAACGGCATCGGCGTGCCGTGCACCAGCGGGATACCGGCCCCCGCCCGCTTGAACGCGTTGCCGGTGACGGCCAGCGAGCCCAGCGACATGCCGTGGAAGGCGTTGGTGAACGAGACGATCGACTCGCGGCCCTTGACCTTGCGGGCCAGCTTCAGCGCCGACTCGACCGCGTTGGTGCCGGTCGGGCCGGGGAACATGACCTTGTACGGCAGGTCGCGCGGGCGCAGCACCACGTTCTGGAACGACTCCAGAAAGGCCCGTTTGGCGGTCGTCGCCATGTCGAGGCCGTGCGTGATGCCGTCCCTTTCGATGTAGTCGATGAGCGCCCGTTTGAGTACCGGGTTGTTGTGGCCGTAGTTGAGTGATCCGGCGCCGGCGAAGAAGTCGAGGTAGCTATGACCGTCCTCGTCGGTGAGGCGGCTGCCCTGCGCGCGGTCGAACACGGCGGGCCAGCCGCGGCAGTAGCTGCGTACCTCGGATTCCAGGGTCTCGAAGACGCTCAGGGCGGGCGGGGTGATGGTCACAGGAGTCTCCTGCCGATGGGGTGAACGGAGAGTGAGGGAAGTCGGAGCGAACGCGCCCGGCGGTGGTGGGGCGGGCGCGGGACATGGCTCGGTGCGGTCCTTGGTCACACAGGGTCACGGCGTGACCGGGCCGCGGCTCAGAACGAGAGAGGACCGATGCGGTAGAGCACCTCGGGCTGGTGTCCCTCGTCGGGGAACATCCCGCCGTGGAAGAGCACCTCCCGGTCCAGGATCGCGTCGTGGCGCGCCGCGTAGGCCGTGAACATCCGGTCCGAAGGGGTGTTGTCGGGGGTCACGGTCGTCTCGATCGAAGTGATTCCCAGCTCCCTGGCGACCCGGGCCGTGAGCTCGTCGAGCAGGGTCCCCGCGAGCCCCTTGCCCCGGTGGGCGCCGTCCACGGCGACCTGCCAGATGACGAGGATCTTGGGCCGTTCGGGCCGGACGTATCCGGTGACGAAGGCGACGGGGTCTCCGCCGTCGTCGCGGGCGACGACGGACGTGGTGGCGAAGTCACGACACCACAGCAAGTAGCTGTACGAGGAGTTGAGGTCGAGGACCTCGGAGTCGCGGGCGATGCGCCAGAGCGCGGCTCCGTCCTCCACTCGTGGGGTGTCGATCCCGAAGGAATGGGCGAATTCGCTGCTGGCACCTGCAAGGTCTGCTTGTGCGGGGGTCATGCAGATTTAATTTACCTAGCTAATTCAAAAGATGCATCGTCGCCAGGGGTTGGGCGGATGCCGTCCTTGTGTTATCGCACGGGGTACCACCCCTGGGTCCAGTGGCGGCGGCTTGGGGTGATTTAGTCGGACATGCCTGGTCAGAACCGTGCCACCTGTGGACTCGGTCACATATGGGTAACACCCGCGAGACATGTCCGAAACCCGCTGATCATCCTGTTGAAACTTTAGCGTTTAAGGGAATGAAAAGCGGGCAGGAGAATACGGGAAGCTGTACAGGGTAAAGCACCTTCCCGTATTCGCACTTCAACGTGTTCTTCAATTGCCGGATGCTACCGCCACATATCGCCGACCGCATCCGCTGCGGCTTTCCTGTCCACACCGTGCTGTCCTGCCTCGGCGAGCGCGGCGCCCAGCGCGTCGAGACAGGACAGCACGGTCTCCCGGGTGGCGTCAGGACCGTAGTGGTTGACCCGGATCATCTCCCCGGCCAGCGCGCCGCCGCCCGCGACGACCGGCAGCGCGGGATCGGCCGCCAGGACCTTCGCCACCAGCCCGGCCGCGTCCACCCCCGCAGGGGTACGCAGCGTCGTGGCCACCGGCGCCGCCGCCGCCGGATCGCGTACGTACGGGGCGAGGCCGCCGCCCAGCGCCAGCGTGCCCGCGCGGGTCGCGGCCGCCGCGCGCGCGTGCCGGGCGGTCACCGCTTCGAGCCCGGCCGCCTCGATCCGCTCCAGGCTCGCTTCGAGCGCCAGCATCTCCAACTGCGCCGGGGCGTGCGGCAGGGCCTTGCGGCCGGTGTCGATCCACCGCTCCTTCCAGTCCAGCAGCGACAGGTACGAGCGGCGCGGCGCTTGCGGATTGGCGGCCAGCCGCTCCCAGGCGCGGTCACTGACCGAGACCGCCGACACCCCGGCCGGGCCGCCCATCGCCTTCTGCGCGCCGATCACGCACAGGTCCACGCCCCACGCGTCGGGCAGCAGCGGCTCGGCCGCGACCGACGCCACGGCGTCCAGCATGAACAGCGCGCCGTGCGCCCGTACGACCTCGCCGATCTCGGCGACCGGGTTGGTGTTGCCCGTCGCCGCCTCCGCGTGCACCAGCGAGACGAAGTCGGTCTCGGGACGGGCCGCCAGCGCCCGCTCGACCTGCGCGGGGGTGACCGCCTCGTCGAACGGCACCGTCAGGTCCACGACCGTGGCGCCGCAGTCCCGCAGCCAGTTGCCGAAGGTCTGCCCGTAGGGTCCTGTGACCACGTTCAGCGCCGTCGACCCCGGCCGCGCGCCGCCCCGTACGCACCCTTCGAGCGGCAGCAGCGCCTCGCCCTGGGTGATCACCACGTCGTGCTCGGTGGCGAGCAGCGCGGCGACCCGCCGCTCGATGGCGGCGAAGTGCGCGGCGGTCAGCGGGGGCAGGTCGAGCAGCGGGTGCGTCACGGCGATGGACTCTCTTCAGGACGTGAAGGCGAACGGAACATGAGGGCGAACGGAACATGAGGGCGAACAGGGGGCACGACGTCCGGACCGGTGTCCGGAACTCCTTGATCGAGGGTACCCACGGGCTCGTACAGTGCTGCTCATGAGTGATCACACGGTGCTGCACGTGAAGGGGCGGGTGCTCCTCGGCCCCGAGGAGACCGGCGACGAACTGTGGGTGGTGGGCGGCCGGATCACGCACAGCAGGCCGGCCGCCGCCCGCGACGTCCGTACCGTCACCGGCTGGGTGCTGCCCGGCCTGGTCGACGCGCACTGCCATGTCGGACTCGACCACGCGGGCGCCGTGGACGCGGCGACCACCGAGAAGCAGGCCGTCGAGGACCGCGAAGCGGGCGCGCTGCTGCTGCGCGACGCCGGCTCGCCCGCCGACACCCGGTGGACCGACGGCCGCGCCGACCTGCCGAAGATCATCAGGGCGGGCCGGCACATCGCCCGCACCCGCCGCTACATCCGCAACTTCGCCCACGAGATCGAGCCCGACGACCTCGTCGGCTATGTCGCCCAGGAGGCGGCACGCGGCGACGGGTGGGTCAAGCTCGTCGGCGACTGGATCGACCGGGACGCCGGCGACCTGACCGCCTGCTGGCCGCGCGAGGCCGTCGACGCGGCCATCGCCGAGGCGCACCGGCTCGGCGCCCGGGTCACCGCGCACTGCTTCGCCGAGGTCGCGCTGCGCGATCTGGTGGAGGCCGGCATCGACTGCGTCGAGCACGCCACGGGCCTCACCGAGGACACAATCCCGCTCTTCGCCGAGCACGGCGTCGCGATCGTGCCGACCCTGGTCAACATCGCCACCTTCCCGCAGTTGGCGGCGTCCGGAGCGGCCAAGTACCCGCGCTGGGCCGCGCACATGAACCGGCTCCACGAGCGCCGGTACGACACGGTGCGCTCGGCGTACGACGCGGGCGTCCCCGTCTTCGTCGGCACCGACGCCGGCGGCTCGCTCGCCCACGGTCTGGTCGCCGCCGAGGTGGCGGAGTTGGTGAAGGCCGGTATCCCGGCGCTGGACGCCCTCTCGGCGACCGCCTGGGGGGCCAGGCGCTGGCTGGGCCGCCCCGTCCTCGAAGAGGGCGCTCCGGCCGATCTGGTGGTGTACGACGAGGACCCGCGCGCCGACGTACGGGTACTGGCTGCGCCGCGCCGGATCGTCCTCGACGGACATGTGGTGCGCTGACGCCCCCTCGTAGCCGTCCCTGAGGGGTGACGTGAGTGAACTCACGTGCCACAAGAATCGAATGAAAGCACGGAAACCCCACTTTGGAGTGAACTGACGTCAGGTGACTGCCAGTTCACTCTTCGTGCGTAAAGAATCCGGATGTCTCGGTCGCCGCCGCCTCGTGTCCCCGTGTCGGCCGGTCGGCGACGCCAAATCTCTTGTGGGGGTTCCACCATCTTGAACAGCAACACCTTCAGCCTGCCCGCACGCCGCTGCGCCGCTGTCGCCGCCGCCGTGGCGCTGACGGCAGGCCCCGTGCTCCTCGCCGCGCCCGCCCAGGCCACCGGCGTGGAGGGCGACGGCAGTGCGAGCGCGTCCGTGCTCAGGACGAGCCTCGACGTGTCCCTGCTCAACAAGACCGTCGACGTGCCGCTGAACGCGTCCCTCAACGAGGTGAAGGCCCCGGCGAGCGCCGACAAGACCGCGCTCAGCGTCGAGTTGGACGGAGTCGACAAGGGCAAACCCTTCAGTGTGCTGCGGGCCGACGTGGCCACGTCCAAGGCCACCGTCGACGAGCACAAGGCCGAGGGGTACGCCAACCTCGCCCGCGCCAGGGTGCATGTGCCGGGGCTGCCGCTGCTCTCCCTCATCGAGGTCCAGCAGGTCACCTCCAAGGCGGTCTGCGCCGTCGGCGAGAAGCCCACCGCCGAATCGAATCTGCTCGGCGACGTGACCGTGCTCGGCAAGCGGGTCACGGTCTCCGCCGGCGGCCCGACGCGCGTCTCCGTACCGGGAGTCGGCGACGTGACGCTCGACCTGTCGAAGACGGAGACCACGTCCCGTACGGCGGCGGCGACCGCCCTCGCGCTCCATGTGTCGGTCAATCCCCTCAAGTTGAACGTCGCCGACGTCCAGGGCTCCCTCACCATCGCCGAGGCGACCTGTCGGACACCGGACGAGCCGACCAAGGCCGCGCCCGAGCCGGCGAAGGCCGAGGAGGCGCAGCCCGAGCTGGAGCCGCAGAGCGCCGCCGCACCGGAGAACCTGGCCGAGACGGGCGGCAGTTCCAAGACGCCGTACCTGGCGGGCGGCGCCGCCGTCCTGCTCGCTGCGGGCGGCACCGCCCTCGCCCTGGCACGGGCCCGCGCCAGGCGCTGACGACCACCGGCCGGGGGGCCGGGTGGTTGAGAAGGGGGAAGGGGGCGCACCGCGAGCGGTGCGCCCCCTGCGGGAACGGTGCGCCGCGGCCTACGGGCCGACGGCCGTCAGCGCCTGGTCCAGGGCCTGGAGGAAACGGTTCGTCGTGGGTCTGTCCCGTACCGCGAGCCGCAGCCAGTTCCGGCCGAGCCCGGGGAACGTGTCGCCCCTGCGCGCCGCGAAGCCCAGCGTGCGCAGCCGGGCCCGTACCGAATCCGCCCGCTCCATCCGTACGAGTACGAAAGGACCCTCCGCCGCCTCGACGGCCCGTACCTCGTCGAACTCCGCGAGCCCCGCGAGCAGATGGGCGCGCTCCACGCCGATCAGCCGCGCCGCCTGCTCCGCCTCCGCCAGCGCAGTCGGCGTCATGCACGCCTCGGCGGCCGCCAGGGCCGGTGTCGAGACCGGCCACAGCGGCTGGGCCCGCTCCAGGGCCGCGACCGTCGCCGGGTCGGCGAGTACGTAACCGACCCGCAGCCCGGCGAGACCCCAGGTCTTCGTGAGGCTGCGCACCACCACGAGACCCGGCACGTCCGTACGCGCCGCCAGCGCCTCCGGTTCGCCGGGCACCGCGTCCATGAACGCCTCGTCCACCACCAACGTCCGCCCTGGCCGGGCGAGTTGGACGACGGTAGCCGCCGGGTGCAGCACGGACGTCGGGTTGGTCGGATTCCCGATCACCACCAGGTCCGCGTCGTCCGGCACGGCGGCCGGGTCGAGCCGGAAGCCGTCCCGTGCGTCGAGCAGCACCCGGCGCACCTCGTGACCCGCGTCCAGCAGGGCCGACTCGGGTTCGGTGAACTGCGGATGCACCACGACCGGGCGGCGGCACGGCAGCGCGCGGGCGAGCAGCACGAACGCCTCGGCGGCGCCCGCCGTCAGCAGCACCCGCTCCGGCGGCAGTCCGTGCCGGGCAGCGACGGCGGCCCGCGCCGCCCGCCCGTCGGGGTAGGCGGCGAGGCCCGTCAGCGACAAGGCGATGCGCTCACGCAGCCAGTCCGGGGGAGTGCCGCTGCGGACATTGACGGCGAGATCGACCAGTCCTTGCTTGCAGTCGCGCACCTCCGCGTCACCGTGGTGGCGCAGATCGGGGGCGTCAGTGGGTGTGTGCATGGCTGCCGCGCTGTTCGCCGGATATGGCCGCCCGCTCGACGGGCCTGCTGATCGCGACGCTGTGGGGGTGGACGCGGGTCACTGTGCTCCCTCCGAAATGCCACCGGCACATGCGGGCGGCACCATGATCATGTTGCGGTCGGGGAGTGTGGACTCCCCGGTTCCGTGCTGTTTACCGTCCCTGCTCACATCCTGTCCACGGGCAGGGCGCCCAGCTCGTTCAGCGGTCGGCGAACCACCGCGCAAGTGGCCGCAGGAGAGCGGCCGTTGGGATTCGATCTGCGCTTCGTCACGATCAGTTCGCCGCCACCGGCCAGCGCCGCCGCCTCGGCGACCGACGCGGTGCCGACGGCGGCCAGCGCCGCCTCCGAGGCGCCCGGCACCCGCACCGACGCCAGCAGCTCCGCCGGATACGCCCGCAGCGGCGCCCCCAGCCGCACGGCGGCCCCGACGACACCCGGCTCGCCCGCCTTGGCCTCGACGGTCGCCAGCTCCACCACGTCCAGCACGGAAAGCCCCGCGTCCCGCAGCGTGTCCAGGACCAGGCCCAGCACCTCGTCGGCGGCGGCGCCGCGCCGCGCGCCGACCCCGACCACCAGCGCCGCCCGGCCGGTGACGTTGGTCACGAGCGGCCCCTTTTCGGACTCCGGGGACTTCCCGGACGTGCGGAGCACACCCCTGATCGACTATGCAGGGGCTCATGGCGGTGTTCGTCGCGCTCGGCGCGTTCCTCATGACGCTGTTCGGCGGCTGGACGGCGCAACGCGTCACCGACCGCCGCCACCTCGTGCTGGGGCTGGCCGGTGGACTGATGCTCGGCGTCGTCGGCCTCGATCTGCTGCCCGAAGCGGTACGGGCGGCGGGCGGCGACGTCTTCGGCGTGCCCCAGGCGCTGCTGCTGTTCGTCGGCGGCTTCCTCATCGCCCATCTGGTGGAACGGCTGCTCGCCGTCCGGCAGACCTCCCACGGCGCCGATCCGCAGGACGACGGCCGCGACCCGCACGCCCCCGCGCCCCGCGTGCCGCAGTTCGGCCTGACCGCCGCCGCCGCGATGGTGGGCCACAGCCTGATGGACGGCGTCGCGCTCGGCGCTGCCTTCCAGGTCAACGGCGCGATCGGCACGGCCGTCGCGCTCGCCGTGATCGCCCATGACTTCGCGGACGGCTTCAACACGTACACGATCACCAGCCTGTACGGGAACGACCGCCGCAAAGCCCTCACGATGCTCGTCGCCGACGCCGTGGCGCCGGTGGTCGGCGCGGCCTCCACACTGCTGTTCACGCTCCCCGAGGAGGCGCTCGGCAGCTACCTCGGCTTCTTCGGCGGCGCGCTGCTCTACCTCGCTGCCGCCGAGATCCTGCCCGAGGCCCACCACGAGCACCCCGCCCGCTCCACGCTGCTCTGCACCGTCCTCGGCGTGGGCTTCATCTGGCTGGTCGTCGGGCTCGCCGGCTGACGGTCTCACCGCGCGCATCCGGCGACGAACCGCCGCGCCATCTCCGGCGTCGCCGCCCAGTGCGTATGCAGATAGCTGGCGTGCACCCCGCCCGTGACGAACCCCTCGACCCGCCGCTCCGGGCGCACCACACCCCACGCGGGCGCGTCACCGGCCCCCGGATCCAGCACCGTACGGTGGAACTCGTGCCCGCGTACGCGCGTCCCCGCCACGGCCAGCGCGCTGTCACCGACCGCGACCGCCTCCCGGTAGCCGAGCGTCAGCCGCCCCGACATCCGCCCGTCGGCCGCCAGCACCCCGCACATCGGCCTGCCGTCCAGGGACCGCGCCAGATACAGCAGCCCGGCACACTCGGCGGCCACCGGCGCGCCGCTGTACGCCAGTTCGGCGACGGCCTTGCGCAGCGGCTCGTTCGCGGACAGCTCGGGCGCGTACACCTCGGGGAACCCGCCGCCGATCACCAGCCCGCGCGTCCCCTCGGGCAGCGCCTCGTCATGGAGCGGGTCGAACGGGACGACATCGGCGCCCGCCGCCGTCAGCAGCTCCGTGTGCTCGGCGTACGAGAACGTGAACGCGGCCCCGCCGGCGACGGCCACCACGGGCCTGGGCCCGCCCACCGGCGCCATCTCCGGCGACCACACCGCCGTGTCCAGCGGGGGAGCGCTGCGGGCCAGCGCCAGCAGCGCGTCCAGATCGCATCCCGCCCGCACCCGGTCGGCCAGCGCCCGGGTCGCCGCCAGCGCGTCCGCGTGCCGCTCCGCGACCGGTACGAGCCCCAGATGCCGCGACGGCGTACCGACCTGGTCCGTCCGGCGCAGCACGCCCAGCACCGGCACCCCGGAACCGTCCAGCGCGTCGCGCAGCAGCCGCTCGTGCCGGTCGGAGGCGACCTTGTTGAGGATCACCCCGCCGATCCGCACCTCCGGGTCCCACGAGGCGAAGCCGTGCACCAGCGCCGCGACGGAACGCGACTGCGACGACGCGTCCACGACCAGCACCACCGGCGCCCGCAGCAGCTTCGACACCTGCGCCGTCGAGGCCAGCTCGCCCTGGTCCGAAGCGCCGTCGTACAGCCCCATGACGCCCTCGACGACCGCGAGGTCGCACCCCTGGGCGCCGTGCGCGAACAGCGGCCCGATCAGCCCCGTACCGCACATGAAGGAGTCGAGGTTGCGGCCCGGCCTGCCGCCCGCAGCGCCCGAGACGGCCAGCGTGTGATAGCCGGGGTCGATGTAGTCGGGCCCGACCTTGTGCGGCGAAACGGCCAGACCGCGCTCCGAGAACGCCGCCATCAGCCCGGTCGCCACCGTCGTCTTGCCGCTCCCCGACGACGGCGCCGCGATCACCAGCCGGGGGATCACCACTCGATGCCCCGCTGGCCCTTCTGACCCGCGTCCATCGGGTGCTTGACCTTCGTCATCTCCGTGACCAGATCGGCGAAGTCCAGCAGCTCCTGCGGGGCGTTGCGGCCGGTGATCACCACATGCTGGGTACCGGGACGGTCCCGCAGCACCTCGATCACCTCGGCGGTGTCGACCCACCCCCAGTGCAGCGGATACGCGAACTCGTCCAGCACGTACAGCTTGTGGGTCTCGGCCGCCAGATCGCGCTTGACCTGCTCCCAACCCTCCCGCGCCGCCTCCTCGTTGGACAACTGGCTGTCGCGCTGCACCCACGACCAGCCCTCGCCCATCTTGTGCCAGGCGACCGTGCCGCCCTCGCCGCTCGCCCCCAGCACCTTCAGCGCCTGCTCCTCGCCGACCTTCCACTTCGCCGACTTCACGAACTGGAAGACCCCGACCGGCCAGCCCTGCGTCCAGGCCCGCAGCGCGAGCCCGAAAGCGGCGGTCGACTTGCCCTTGCCCGTGCCCGTATGAACCAGCACCAGCGGACGGTTGCGGCGCTGACGCGTCGTCAGACCGTCGTCCGGCACCGACTCCGGCTTTCCCTGCGGCATTTAAGCGGCCCTCCCCTGCTGTACGTCCCTGACAAGCCCCGCGATGCTGTCGGCGCGCAGCTCGTCGAGCGTGACGGCGGTGCCGCCCAGATCGGCGGCCAACTGCCCGGCGAGCCCCAGCCGTACCGGCCCCGACTCGCAGTCCACGACCACCGAAGCCGTACCCTCCGCCGCGTGCAGCCGCGCCGCACGCCCGCCGAGCGCCACCGGATCGGGACCGCCCGTCGCCCTGCCGTCCGTCACGACGACCAGCAGCGGCCGGCGCGCGGGATCCCGCATCCGCTCCACCCGCAGCACGTCATGGGCGCTCAGCAGCCCGGCGGCGAGCGGGGTACGCCCACCCGTCGGCAGCGACTCGAGCCGCGCCGCTGCCGCGTCCACCGACGACGTGGGCGGCAGCGCCACCGTCGCCTCCGTACCGCGGAAGGTCACCAGACCCACCTTGTCGCGCCGCTGGTAGGCGTCGAGCAGCAGCGAGAGCACAGCGCCCTTCACGGCGCTCACCCGCCGCCGCGCCGCCATCGAACCCGACGCGTCGACCACGAACAGCACGAGGTTCCCCTCGCGGCCCTCCCTGGTCGCCTGCCGCAGATCGTCCCTGCGCACCACAAGTCCCGGACCGCTGCGGCCACGCGCGAGCTGATGCGGCGCCGCGGCCTGCACCGTCGCCGCCAGATGCAGCTTGGTCAGCGCACCCTGCGGCCGGCGTGACCCCGTCGTCCTGCCGTGCTCGGTACGGGCCCGGGACCGGCGCCCCGCGGCGCCCTCACCGAGCCCCGGCACGCTCAGCATCTTGGTACGGAACGGCTCGGCGGCACCGACGGGCGCCTGCTCCCCGCCACCACCGGGGGCCGCCGCCTGCCCCTCTTTTTCGGCTTCCGAGGGAGCTTCGCCCCCCTCCTCCGGCCCATCCTGCGGCGGAACACCGCCACCAGGCCCGTCCGGTCCTGGATCCGGGTCGTCGTCGCCCTTGAACTCCTCCAGCGTCTCGTCGAGCTTGTCCTCGTCAAGTCCCGGCGCGTCAAAGGGATTACGCCGCCGCCGGTGCGGCAGCGCGAGCAGCGCCGCCTGCCGGACGTCCTCGGCGAGCACATCCGTACGCCCGGCCCAGGCCGCCAGCGCGGTCGCCGTCCGCGCCATCACGATGTCCGCCCGCATCCCGTCCACCTCGAACGCGGCGCACGTGGCGGCGATCTGCAGCAACGCGGCGTCCCCGAGCCGCACTTCGGGCAGCAGGGCGCGCGCGGTCACGATCCGCTCGCGCAGCGCGTCCTCCTCGGCCGCCCACGTGGCACCGAACCCGGCCGGATCGTCGTCGTAGGCGAGCCGCCGCCGCACGACCTCGACCCGCAGCTCCGGATCACGGGAGGCCGAGACCTCCACCGTCAGCCCGAACCGGTCGAGCAACTGCGGCCGCAGCTCGCCCTCTTCGGGGTTCATCGTCCCGACCAGCAAAAAACGCGCCGCATGCCGTACGGACACGCCTTCGCGCTCCACGTACGAGGCGCCCATGGCGGCCGCGTCCAGCAGCAGATCGACCAAGTGGTCGTGCAGCAGGTTGACTTCGTCCACGTACAGCACCCCGCGGTGCGCGTCGGCCAGCAGACCGGGCTCGAACGCCTTCACCCCCTCGGAGAGGGCCCGCTCGATGTCCAGCGCCCCCACGAGCCGGTCCTCGGAGGCACCCACGGGCAACTCGACCACCCGGGCGGCCCTGCCCACCCCGTCCACCACCGCGTGCGGCCCGTCGGGGCACGCGGGATCGGGCGCCGCGGGATCACAACTGAACCGGCACCCCGGCACGACGGAGACCTCAGGCAGCAGCGCCGAAAGCGCCCGTACGGCGGTGGACTTGGCGGTGCCCTTCTCGCCACGCACCAGCACACCGCCCACGGCGGGACTCACCGCGTTGAGCAGCAGCGCGAGCCGCAGATCGTCCATCCCCACGACGGCGGTGAACGGAAAGGGTGTGCTCATGTACGACTCCTTCGGTGTTGCCGGGTCTTGGTTGCGGTGTCGCCGTCCGGCGCGGTTCGGTTGGCGGGTCTGGGTTGCGGCCCGTCCGGCTGGTGCCGGGGTCCGGGGCCTCCGGAGGGGGGTGTCCGGACTGCTCGATCGCTAGAACTCCTACGCTTTACGTCCGGACACCCCCCTCCTGCGGCCCCGGCCCCC